>NZ_JBUESO010000003.1:0-534760 GCF_055502545.1 Bacillus sp. CZDM1
TGGGGGAATATAAAATCATCATAAAAAGTGTTCAAACTTAATTAGCAAAAAGTGTTCAAAACTACTTGACGGTTACACGAGGTTTAGATTTAATGCCAAGCGATATATTTAAAGCGCGTGTTATAGGGGACATACCTGTAGGAGAACAAGAAGATTACACTCTGAAATGGGAAGATGTTGAATTGTCTTTAGGCAGGGACCGATTTAATAAATTATTTGATCATTTAAGAATGATAATTCAAAAACGCAAGGGCAGCGCTAATAATAAAGATGAGTATGATAAAATTTTTTTAGCTATTAGTGGTAAACAATTTATTGATGAAATCTTAATTCCTTATAGTGAAATTTATCTAAAACTCGTGGAGTTTCATTCATTTTATACAAATCAGCCACAAATGATAAAAGTCTTAAGTTTGTTAAATAGAATTGATAATAGTGATTGGATTCCTTTGGCTATGTATTATATGAAAAATTATAATGAGTGTTTAGAAGAATTTCTATATCGTTTAGAGAAATTCGCTGGAATAAGCATGATATTAAGGAAAAACTTTAACTGGAGAATGTCAAAGTATTCTCAAATTTTAAGGGAATTTGAAAAAGAAGTAGATTTATTTTCAACGGAATCTTCTTTAGAAGTAACAAGTGAAGATAAAGAAGCAGTTATTGAAAAACTAAACGGGGATGTTTATTTAGATTTAAAAGATTCTGCCAAGAGATATGTACTACTTAAACTTGATTCCTTATTAACTGTTGGTCAGCCATATTATGATTATTCTGTAATCACAGTTGAGCACGTCCTTCCGCAGAAGCCACAAGAAGAAAGTGATTGGTTAAAACATTTTCAAGAGCATGAACAATTTGTTCATAAGTTAGGTAACTTAGTTTTATTGACCCGTGCTAAAAATTCTATTGCCAAAAATTACGACTTTCAAAAGAAAAAGTCCTCTTATTTTCAAATCAAAAACGGGGTTACTTCATTTGCTTTAACAACTCAGGTGATTCAAGAAAATGAGTGGACACAGGAGGTGCTTGAAAAAAGACAAAAGAAATTGATTGATTTATTAAAAAATGCTTGGAACATAGAGGTGAAAAAAGAAACCATACAAAAATCAATAGAAAATTCAAATGAAAATACAGACCATATGGTGGAAAATATTAATAAATACAAACTATATAATAAAGATATCAAAGAAAATTTTCTTTCAACATACGAAAATGAGCAAACTCGAAATACAATTAGATATGTATTTTATAAGGCATTTCCAGCGGAAGATTTACTGGAGAAGGATTTATATAACTTCAATTCTACAGAAGTCAGTAAAATCATAAAGAATATGAACCCTCATAACTTAACCGTGGCGCGTACAAATGGGAGATTTATTGCCAGCTACATATCATGGGCAATTGAAGAAGGATTGAGAACTAATAAATTAAACCCAATGAAAGGTATTGAGGAGTCTTATTATGATGTTTTAGTTGACAAAAATAAAAAAGTACATTATAGCTTCTCAGAATTTCTTGAGTTACTGGACGGATTAGAAAATACTCAGGATCAAGCATTACTATTTCTAATGTGGGAAGGAATAATTGGGGAACGATTTAGTCAAATAAGGGAATTAAAATATTCAGAAGTAGATTTTGAAAACAAAACTATTTATGTAAAAGAACGGGATTATCATATTGTAGTAGATGATAAATGTATTGAGTTTTTAGAGAAGACTCGTAGCGAAAAAACTTATTATCAATACAACTCTAATACAAAAGAGTTTACTGAAAAGGAATTACTCGATTCACCTTTCGTATTTCGTAATGTGAAATCCCCAAGAGGAGAAGAAAATCAACCAGTCAAAATAAACGTATTCTACAGTCGTATCAATACTATTAAAGAATTACTTGATAAAGAATATTTAACTCCCAATTCATTGAAACAGTCAGGAATGATAAAAATGGCGCTTGATTTGTATCTCGAAGAAAGTAAATTGAGATATGAACAATTCGCTAAAATTGGGGATAAGTACAAAATGTCCAAAATAACAAACGGAGACTATGAATATTACAATACTACACTTATGAAGGAATTCATTAGTCCAGAGAAAATAAAAGAATTATATAATATAGAAATCCAGTTTTAATTTGGAGGCTTCTGAACTAAAAATGGTATTTATATATTACTTGAAAAATACTCAATTTTTCTTTTTGTTTCGTTTATGTGTAAAGCCTATTTCTTATTTAAGTAATGTGGTGCTTTATAACAGAAAGCAAATACCCTAAACAAGCCAATTATATTCAATTTCTATACATAAATCATATATTCGGCTTATTATTAATATTAAGAGGGACAAATTATGCCGTGGCAAAATATTGATGTTGGAACCAAAAACAAAATACTTCAATTCATTGATGATGTTGATAAACAATGTAGAATAGATATAAATACAGGATTTATTACTTCAGAACGTGATTATGTTTCAAGGTTAATAAGCCACATAACATATTCTGGTGGTATTGGTTCTGGAAGAAATGGATTATTAAGAGTAAATAAAAAATTATTTAAATGGGTTTGTAGAGTAAATCCGCCCGAAATTGAAACTGCTTTTGGGGCAGATGCAATGATAATAGTTAAATATTGGGATATTAACGGATATTATAGTTATAAGGTTTGTTTGATTGAAGCAAAATGGTTAATAGATTCAAATGGACTTGCTAGACAAAAAATAGACACCACTGATACATCTCTAGGGATATCACACTATCATACACAACTTGTAAATCAGAGTAATCTGAGTAATGATTTTATAAAGTTTTCCCTTTATATAAATGCAAACCCAGTTGGCAAGAGTGTTAAAAATCATCCAAACTTTAAATTGAACGGTGCAACATGTGCTTGGACCAGTGATGCTTTTGATTTTTCTAACTTTGCTAAAAAAGGGATTCCTGGTTCAGATGTAAAGTGGGTGGCAACAGACTTTAGTGGTTTTTCATATTGGATGGAACGTACGGGGCGTGCAGGGTATGTGACACTTCGGGATATAACGGAACAAATTCTTAGTTGCAACCAAGGAGTACCAATAAGAGATATAAAGTCTGCATTTAACAGCACACCGATTTCTATTAGTGCTCTTAATGAACTAAAAAGTTTTATTGACAATTCTGGCATATTGAAATAACTAATCAGACATGAAATAGTAATTTTAGGTTGTTGCGAAGACCTTCTATTTTTAACCCAAGATATTGATTCAATGTGCTTAATGGTAAGACAGAGCATTTCGCTACTTTTTGTCCACAAACACACTGTTTTAAATGCAGAAATGTCTGGGGATAGAAGAGAAGTTTATTGTATTGATATTTATTAATCTTCCATCGATGAATTTAAAATGGCTGATGAAATGATAAATAAGTTCATTTGCTTAATAAAGGGAAATGGTATTTGAACTAAAAAGCCACCAAAAAGTAATATTAAGAATATTTGTATGTACTTAAGTTTGTTGCTAAAAAAGTAGTCGATTTAAAAAGGGCTTATCGATAATGGCATACAGACCACCTGCAAACCATCTTGCTAACACATTTGCTAACATAATTAATTTTTTTAATTAATATATTTTTCCCAGTTGACCTTTAACCCTTTCAAAACCCCCTTAAATCAGACTTATTTATACTCATTTTTTTCAATTTTATTAGTTTGGTTTTATGAAACAAGCTTGACAGGGAAGGGGTCGTGGGTTCGAATCCCTCACAGGTCATAATCAAAATCCTATCATCTATTTGATGTTAGGATTTTTTTTGTAATTTTTATTTGTAAAATTGATATTAATGGTTACTATGTTAAAAATGTGGATGGCGGCTGGAAAACCTATTCCTCTGTATTTGGAAGTAATATAAACAAAATAAATTAGATAACAAGTATAAATTAGAACAATTATTGACATTATACCTATATGGGTATAATATTGATCGTGTCATTTATATTTGTTCGATGGAGGTAAGGTCATGGAGTATAATGATCAAATTAAAAATAGGGTAAAACGTATTGAAGGGCAGTTAAGAGGCATATTACGATTGATGGAAGAAGATAAGGATTGTAAAGATGTTATTACTCAGTTATCTGCAGCTAGAACAGCGATTGATCGTACAATAGGGGTAATTGTAAGTTCAAATTTAGTCGAGTGTGTTAAAAAAGCAGAGGAAACGCATGAAAGAAGTGCAGAAGAATTAATCAAAGAAGCAGTAGACCTATTAGTAAAAAGTCGATAAAAAAGGGTTGACACCCTCTTTTATTTTCGTTACTATGATACCCATAGGGGTAATGGTAATAAAAAATTACATTATTTTATACCCATATGGGTAATTGTAATATAGGAGGTCATTAAAAATGACAGAGAAGAAAAAAACAACAATCGTCTTATTGAGCGGTGATTATGATAAAGCAATGGCAGCTTATATAATAGCAAATGGTGCTGCAGCCTATGATCATGAAGTAACGATCTTTCACACTTTCTGGGGATTAAATGCTCTACGAAAAGATGAAAGTATTGCTGTTGAAAAAGGATTTTTGGAAAAAATGTTTGCAAAAATGATGCCTAGAGGCGCTGATAACATGGGACTTTCAAGAATGAATTTTGCAGGTTTCGGACCAAAGCTGATTAAGAAGGTAATGAATAAACACAATGCACTTCCCCTGCCTCAGCTAATCGAAATGGCTCAAGAGCAGGATGTAAAATTAATTGCATGTACCATGACGATGGATTTACTAGGTCTTCAAAACGAAGAGCTTTTAGATAATATCGAATATGCAGGTGTTGCAGCATATTTAGCGGAAGCTGAAGATGGGAATGTCAATCTGTTCATTTAATTAATATGGGGGGAATATTATCCCCTAAACTATAGGAGGGACTATACTTGGAGTATATAAATTACGTATTAATTGGACTCTTCATATTATTTATTGGTTATCGTTTCATTCCAATTAAAGGTGTACGAAATATTTCAACTGCAGATTTAAAAAATGAGTTAAAGGATAAGAATAAATTGTTTGTAGATGTAAGAACACCAGGAGAATTTAAAGGAAATCACATTAGGCAATTTAAGAATATTCCCCTTAATTTACTTGCACAAAAAGCGGAACATGAACTCTCAAAGGACAAAGAAGTAATTGTTATTTGTCAAAGCGGAATGAGAAGCGGACAAGCAAGTAAGATATTAAAAAAATTAGGCTATACGAAAGTAATAAACGTCAAAGGCGGCATGAATGCTTGGTCATAAAAGAAATAAGAGGAGGATTATAAAATGAAAGCAATAACTGCAAAGGAAGTTGAACAATTACTAAATGAAGGAAAAGAATTAAATATTATTGATGTTCGTGAAGTAGATGAGGTAGCGAGTGGAAAGATACCTGGCGCTGTAAATATTAGGTTAGGATTTATGGAGTTTCGTATGCATGAATTAGATAAATCAAAAGAATATATCATGGTTTGCCGGTCTGGAGCTAGAAGTGGCCAGGCATCACAATTTCTTGAGTATCAAGGATTTAATGTGATTAATATGACAGGTGGAATGATGTCATGGGAAGGAAAAGTAGAATAAATTTTTTTAACTACAATAATACCCTTATAGGTATTAAATCAGGAGGATATTAAATGGATAACATGAAAGCTAATGTAATTTTAGACGCAAAGGGATTAGCATGTCCAATGCCAATTGTTAAAACAAAGAAGACAATGAGTGGATTAGAGGCTGGTCAGGTATTGGAAGTCCAAGCAACAGATAAGGGGTCCAAAGCTGATATCAAGGCTTGGTCTGAAAGTACAGGTCATCAGTATTTAGGCACGTTGGAGGATGGAGAAGTATTAAAGCATTATATAAGAAAGTCTTCTAACGATGAAATAATGGAAAGAAAACATCCGAATGTCGTTAATAATAACGAACTCGAAATGAAATTTGCTGCAAGTGAAAATATTGTGGTTCTGGATGTTAGAGAAACAGCAGAATATGCGTTTAATCATATACCTAATGCTATCTCGATTCCTTTAGGTGAACTAGAACAACGTTTAGGTGATTTAGATAAAGAAGGAGAAATATATGTTGTATGCCGTACAGGAAGCCGCAGCGACCTTGCTGCACAAAAGCTAGCAGAAAAGGGATTTACTAAAGTTATTAACGTAATACCAGGAATGTGTCAATGGTCAGGGAAAACAACTACACTATAGGATATTATCGTAAATTAGTTATATTTTTTTAAAATAAAATATACCATAGGGGGTAAAACTGCATGACTGTTAATGTAATGAGTTCTAAGGAGGTAACGAGAAAGTTACTTAATAAGGAAGAATTATTTATTCTAGATGTTCGAAATGAGAGTGACTTTCAGGATTGGAAAATTGAAGGAGAAAACTTCAAGTATTTTAATATCCCTTATTTTGAATTGCTAGATGGTGTTGAAGGGATTATGGATAAGATTCCTTCTGATAAAGAAGTTTTGGTGGTGTGTGCAAAGGAAGGTTCATCTATTATGATTGCTGAAATGCTCTCTGCCGAAGGTATTACTGTTTCTTACCTAAAGGGTGGTATGAAAGCCTGGAGTGAACATTTAGAACCTGTAAAAGTCGGTGATTTGAAAGATGGTGGCGAAATTTATCAGTTTGTACGCATTGGTAAAGGCTGTTTATCTTACATGGTCGTATCGAACGGAGATGCCGCGATTATTGATGCCACTCGTATGACTGACATTTATTTGGAATTTGCTGAAAGTATTGGTGCAAAAATTACTCATGTTTTTGACACACATTTACATGCTGACCACATTTCCGGTGGCAGAAACATTGCAGAAAAAACAGGTGCAACCTATTGGCTGCCTCCAAAGGATGCAACTGAAGTAACTTTTTCTTATCAGCCATTAGAAGACGGTAATGACGTAGAAATCGGGAACGTGAAAATCAATATTCATGCCCTATATTCTCCAGGTCATACTATTGGGTCTACTTCATTTATTGTGGATGAAAAGTTTTTACTATCTGGAGATATCTTGTTTATTGACTCAATCGGAAGACCTGATTTAGCCGGCTTGGCACAAGATTGGGTTGGAGATTTGAGAGAAAGTCTTTATAAACGCTACAGAGAATTATCAGAGGGTTTAATCGTCCTCCCAGCTCACTTTATGATCATTGAAGAATTGAATGATGATGGTAGTGTATCAGAAAAATTAGGAACACTGTATGCTAAAAACCATGGCTTGAACATTGAAGACGAAAATGAGTTTAGAAAATTGGTAACGGAAAATTTACCACCACAACCTAATGCGTATCAAGAAATTCGTGAAACGAATATGGGGAAAATAAATCCTGATGAAGAAATGCAACGTGAAATGGAAATTGGACCAAATCGCTGTGCCGTTCGATAAAACACAATATCTAGGAGGTAAAAGAAATGGAAGCAAATAAGATTATAGATGCAAAAGGGTTGGCATGTCCGATGCCGATTGTAAAGACAAAAAAGGGAATGAATGATTTAGAAAGTGGTCAAGTGTTAGAAATCCATGCGACGGATAAAGGGGCAAAAAATGACCTTGCGGCATGGGCAAAATCAGGCGGTCACGAGGTAGTGAAACACGAAGTGGAGAACGATGTTTTAAAGTTCTGGATAAAAAAAGGTTAAGAAATAGGGAACCGAATGGGGTTCCCTTTTCTTAAGAGGGGAGGCAGCAGCATGGATATTGGCTTTATTATTACTATTTTCTTAATTGGTTTTATTGGTTCATATATATCTGGAATGTTAGGAATAGGCGGTTCTATTATTAAATATCCGATGCTTTTATATATTCCGCCTATATTTGGTTTAGCAGCATTTAGTGCCCACGAGGTATCAGGGATAAGCGCTGTTCAGGTGTTTTTTGCGACGATCGGTGGTGTTTGGGCGTACCGTAAAGGCGGCTATTTAAATAAAACATTAATTGGCTATATGGGAGTAAGCATTTTAATTGGTAGTTTTGTTGGCGGTTTTGGTTCAAAGTTAATGACTGAGGGTGGAATCAATTTAGTTTATGGGATTTTAGCATTAATCGCAGCTGTCATGATGTTTGTTCCGAAAAAAGGAATTGATGATATTCCACTGGATCAAGTTACGTTTAATAAATGGCTTGCAGCATCTCTAGCATTAATTGTTGGAATTGGTTCTGGAATTGTTGGGGCGGCAGGAGCATTTTTATTAGTTCCAATCATGCTAGTTGTATTAAAAATACCAACACGTATGACGATTGCTTCTTCATTAGCTATTACATTTTTATCTTCAATTGGTGCCACTGTAGGGAAAATTACCACGGGACAAGTAGAATTTTTACCTTCCGTAATTATGATTTTTGCCAGTTTAATTGCCTCACCATTAGGTGCGATGGCTGGTAAAAAGGTAAACACCAAGGTTTTACAAGTGGTATTAGCCTTTTTAATTTTAGCAACAGCTATAAAGATTTGGATGGATATTCTATAGAAAAAAAGAACCCATCATTGCTGGGTTCTTTTACTTATCTCTAATATATTTAATTTTCAATTTCATATGACCAGTTATTCATACCGCCGGTCATGTTATTAATATTAGTAAATTTATTATTTATTAATATTTCACTAGCTTGAGTAGAGCGATTTCCGCTGCGGCAAACCACTATATAGGTTTCTTCTTTATCTAAATCGTTCAATTTATTTTCTAATTCTTGTAATGGCAGCAATATTGCATTAGGGATGTGCCCTTCTTGATACTCTTCAGGGGTTCTGACATCTAGCACAACTACTTCCTTGTTGTCGATGAGTTGCTTTGCTTCCTCTGAAGATACATTTCTATATCCTTCGGAACTAATTCCACATGAAGTAAGGGTTACTACTAATAATATTATTAATAAGTGCTTGAATCGATTCATTTTATGTCCTCCATTAAGTGCTAGTTTTTCTTATTATACCTTATAGGGTAAAGGTGTTCTTAACCTAAATTTGAATAAAAAACAAACATTCTGTAGCAAAAAAAAATCCTAACATCTAAATAGTGCTAGGATTTTTCCATTTTATTGTTAGTATTTTTTGGTGGCTGACCCTTTCTACGTCTCTAGACCTATTCGAAAATCAAGCTCAGGCTCAATTATATGCAGCCTCGAAAAAAGGTAAGATGATATCAAGAAAGCAAAGGAGGAAAACAAATTGAAAAAATTTGGTTTATGTTTAGCAGGAGGAATTGCAGCCATCATCTTACTTTCAACACTTGGTCCGATGGTGGGGTTACTAATAAGTCTGGCAGCTTTATATTTCATCTACAAACAGTTTTTAAAAGCAGAATCAACAGGTGGAAAAATTGCACTAGGTATTATTGGAGTCATCTTTCTAATGGCTTCTATCTCAAATGCACCTGCCATTATCGGTGTAGTTGCTGCTTACATTCTTTACCTAGTCTATAAAAACTGGAATTCCAGCAAACACTCTATAGTAAAAGAAGAAGCTGACCCATTTGTAAATTTTGAAAAACAATGGAATGAAATAAAAAACTATTAAACGCATGGATATAATTACTCCATGCGTTTTTACAATTAATGACTTTGTTTATTTATCCACTTTATGTAGTTATCCATAACCGTATCAATGAACTGAACAGTTGGCTCGTGAATGAGTTTTCCAGATTCATCAAGCTTTTCATGAACAGCTCCTATAAATACTTCATTTCCTGGTAAAGTCAGCGCAGATATGCCAGGAGAATTTAAAATCTGTCGTAAATGCATTTGTGCACGGGCGGTTCCTAATACGCCAGGGGAACTGCCGACAATCATGACAGGTTTGTTCACCATAACTTTATCAACACGGGAAAACCAATCAATCGCATTTTTTAAAAAAGCAGGAATAGAATGGTTGTACTCAGGTGTAACAAATAGGACTCCGTCACTTTCACCCACCTTTTGCTTAATCTCCGTTACGACTTCTGGCGGTGTAAGCTCATCATCTTGATTATACATCGGCAGTTTTTCTATAGGCAGAATTTCAATCTCTGCAGTCATCTGATAACGATTTTGCATGTATAATGCTAATTTTTTGTTAAATGATTCCTTCCGATTACTACCTACAAGTGCTACGATTTTCACACATATCTCTCCTTTCATGTCAGTATAAATATTATCACTAAAATGATTGTAATTCATATTCAGAGGCTCGGGGAAAACGTACTAGTGACAAAGTATTAGAAAAAATGAAATAGCAGCAGGGATTGGGCAGATTAAAAGAATCATGATCTTAATTATAGGAAGCATTGCTGGTATTTCGTTGTTCGTTGGCGGTATTGGGGTTAGGAATAATATGCTCGTTTCCGTAACAGCGCGTACGAGAGAAATCGGAATTCGAATGGCTCTTGGTGCTGCAAGAGGCCAGGTTTTAACTTAATCGAATACTAAGGTATGAATAAATATTTAGTTTGAATACTCAGTAAACTTATACTATAATAATTTCAACTCAAGGTATGAGTAAATTAATAGTAGTAGGGAGACGAGCTGAGAATGGAAAAAGTTAGTGTAGATAGTAGAGGCTATTTTGGTGAGTTTGGAGGTAGTTTTGTTCCTGAGGAGCTTCAGCTGGTACTAAACGAGATAGAAGCACAATTTTTACAGTATAAGGATGATCCGGATTTTATCGAGGAATTCAACTATTACCTCAAGGAATATGTTGGGCGTGAAAACCCGCTGACCTATGCAGAAAATTTAACGAAACAAATGGGTGGAGCAAAAATCTATCTAAAACGAGAAGATTTAAACCATACTGGTGCTCACAAGATCAATAATGCAATCGGTCAAATTTTATTGGCAAAAAGAATGGGTGCAAAACGAATCATTGCTGAAACGGGTGCTGGCCAGCATGGTGTTGCAACCGCAACTGCATGTGCCATGTTTGGAATGGAATGTATTATTTATATGGGGAAACTCGATACGGAGCGTCAAGCTCTAAACGTCTTTAGAATGGAACTATTAGGGGCAAAAGTTATTCCAGTCGAGAAAGGGCAGGGACGTTTGAAGGACGCCGTGGATGAAGCATTGGCTGACTTAGTTCAAAACTATGAAACTACCTTTTATTTATTGGGTTCAGCTGTTGGACCGCATCCATATCCATCTATGGTTAAACATTTTCAGAGCATTATTAGTGAAGAATCAAAGCGTCAAATCATTGAAAAAGAAGGAAGGCTGCCAACTGCGGTTATTGCCTGCACAGGCGGTGGCAGTAATGCTATTGGTGCCTTTGCCCATTATATTGATGAAAAATTTGTACGTTTAATTGGAGTAGAGCCGGAAGAAGCACCAACCTTAACAAAAGGAACCCCGGCAGTTATTCATGGTTTTAAATGTTTGACGTTATTAGATGAAGAAGGTAATCCACAGCCAACCTATTCAATTGCTGCCGGATTAGATTACCCAGGAGTTGGTCCAGAGCATAGTCAATTGAAAACAAGCGGAAGAGCTGAATATGTTACGGTTACAGGGCAGGAAGCATTAGACGCATTTCTGCTGCTAAGTAAAACGGAGGGGATTATCCCCGCGTTAGAAAGCTCCCACGCCGTTGCTTATGCTATAAAACTAGCAAAGGAATTACCGAAAGATGATGTCTTAATTGTCAACCTGTCAGGTCGCGGTGACAAAGATGTCGAGCAAGTATTTAAAATGTTAAATAAGTAATATGGTAAAGAGACGTATCGATAATGATGCGTCTTTTTGTTTTTTAATCGAACAATAGCAGGATGAGCTTGTAAATCCCTCGTGAAAGTGAGAATCTTGATTCGAGGAAATAGATATTTAAAATACTCCCAACAGGAGTGGAGAGAATGATTAAGAAAAAAATTCGCCATATTCACCGTTATCGAGATATCGTTTATGCTTTTACTAAGTATGGTTTTGGGTTTGTTATGAAAGAGTTAGGGCTTCTTGATTTGTTATCAGTTCCAAAGAGAGTATTTGTTGAAGGAAACCAATCACGAAATAGCAGAACAACAGGTGAACGAATTCGGATGTTCCTCGAGGAACTTGGTCCAACTTTTGTGAAAATTGGCCAAATTGCCAGCACTAGACCTGATATTATCCCAGCCGATATCCTTCAAGAACTAGTAAAGCTTCAGGACAATGTTTCTCTTTTTTCATTTGATGAGGTGAAAAGAATAGTAGAAGAGGAATTGGCTGATTCTCTCGAAAATTCTTTTGCAGAATTTTGTGAGACTCCATTAGCTGCAGCATCTATTGGGCAAGTCCACCATGCAGTTTTGCTATCAGGAGAGCGTGTTGCTGTTAAAATTCAACGTCCCAATATTATGAGTGTAATTGATACAGATTTAGAAATCCTTCAGGATCTTGCCAGATTAGCGGAAAGTAGAATCGAATGGGTTGAAAGGTATCAAATTCGGACAATTATAGAAGAATTATCAAGGTCGCTTCGTGAAGAATTGGATTATGAAAATGAAGGCAGAAACGCTGAAAAGATTGCTAAACAATTTATTCATGATTCCAAGGTCCATATTCCCAAGGTATATTGGGAATACAGTACTAAGAGGATTCTGACGATGGAGTTTATTGATGGGGTTAAACTAAATGAGATTGAAAAGCTGCAGCAAGAGGGATACGACACAAAAGTATTAGGTGAGAAAATAGTAAATGCTATTTTTCATCAAATCCTAATTAATGGATTTTTCCATGGGGATCCTCATCCAGGAAATATCGTTGCCCTGCCAGGACAAGTGATTGCATTTATGGATTTCGGTATGGTGGGCCGAATAACTCATGAAATGAGATCGCACATTGCCTCTTTTGTCATTGCATTAATGCGGAAAAACACTTCAGAAGTAGTAAAGGCAATCACGAACATGGGGCTTGTTCCAGATGAAGTAAATGTAAAACAATTACATTCAGATGTAGATAAGCTTCGGGAAAAGTACCTCGATGTTCCTTTTAGTCAGATGAGTATTGGAAATGCTGTTAATGAACTCTTTTCTGTTGCTTACCGTCATAAAATTATGATTCCGACAGATTTAACGATATTAGGTAAAACGCTGCTGACATTAGAGGGGACCGTTGAAAAGCTAAACCACGAAATAAGTATTTTAGCAGTTGCCGAACCATTTGGTAAGCAATTACTTATTGATCGCTTTAAGCCAAAAAACGTGGCAGAATTTGCATGGTCAAATTTCACAGAATATGGGGATATCCTTCATGAATTCCCAAAAACGATTAAAGATTTTACATCCGTTATGAAAAAAGGGAAAATGAAGATTGAAATATCCACTTCTGAAATGGAGCCAGTCCTTCATAAACTTAATCGTATAAGTAACAGGCTGTCCTTTAGTCTTGTATTGCTGTCCTTTAGTATTATTTTGGTAGGTGTAATTATTGGTGCCTCGTTATCAGGACAAACATCCATACTGTTAGACAGCCTGCCAGTAATAGAAATAGGTTTTGGTATTGCTACAACATTGTTCCTATTGCTTTTATATTCTATCTTTAAATCAGGAAGGTTTTGACAAAGAAATTAAACATTGTGTCTAGTAGAATACCTGACCAATAGGCCGGGTATTTTTCTTATGAAGAAGAATATAATAAACCGTACACTGGAGAGATAATTGAAACAAAAGGGGCGGATTATGTATAAGAGGAGAGTAAATTATTATCTGAGTTATTACAGATCTGCTAATATATCTATCACCAAAAGATTATTATATATCTTCTGCGGCGCTTCGCTCGTTGCTATTTCACTGCAGTTGTTTTTAGTGAAAAATAATGTAATTGATGGCGGAATCGTAGGAGTAAGCATCATTCTCTCGCATATTTCTAGTATGGAGATTGGCCTGTCTCTTTTACTGCTGAATACTCCCTTTTTCTTTTTAGGTTATTCTTATCTGGGAAAAAGATTTCTAATTCTAAGTCTTTTTGCTATTTCTGTGCTTTCAATAGGTACCCATGTTCTAGAACCATTTCCTTCCGTTACAAATAATCCATTTCTAGTAATAGTCTTAGGAGGCGTAATTTTAGGATTGGGTGTAGGAATAGTCATTCGATATGGAGGGTCCTTAGATGGTACGGAGGTTTTGGCCATTTTATTAAGTAAACGGACCCCTTTTTCAATTGGACAAATTGTTATGTTTTTTAACCTATTTATTTTTAGCAGTTCCATTTTTATATTTGGCTTTAAGGAGGCTGTTTTTTCATTAGCTGCGTTTTTCATAGCCTATAAAACAATTGATCTTTTAATTAAGTAATATAGCGAAGGAATCCATATCAGTGGGTTCCTTATTTGATATAATATTTTTGATTCTTAACATTTTTGTGAATATTATTATAGATTCGTGTTTTAATAAATTTAAATGTATTAAGATTCAAATAGGTAATATCATTTTTTCGGGGGAATGAAGATGAATACTAGAGATCTATTTAGCTTGCAGGGGAAAACAGCTATTGTAACAGGTGGGGGAAGAGGACTTGGTGAACAAATTGCAGAGGCCTATGGTGATGCGGGAGCAAATGTAGTCATTTGCTCAAGAAATCTAGAAGCTTGCCAGCAAATTAGTGATGTCCTAACGGCAAAAGGTGTTCGTTCACTTGCCTTAAAATGTGACGTTTCTAACCCAGAAGAAATTCAATATGTAGTAGACCAGACCATGAAAGAGTTTGGAAGGATTGATATTTTAGTCAATAATAGTGGTGTAAGCTGGGGGGCTCCTGCACTAGAAATGCCAGAAGATAAATGGGATAAGGTTATGAATATTAACCTTAAAGCCGTATTTTTATTTTCGCAGGCAGTCGGAAAGATTATGAAGGAGCAGCGTTCTGGTAAGATCATAAATATTGCTTCCATAGCTGGATTTGGAGGACAAGATCCAACTGTGATGGATGCAATTGGCTATTCAACTAGCAAAGGAGCAGTCATTACATTTACAAAGGATTTGGCTGTAAAACTAGCACCCTATAACATTCATGTCAATGCCATTGCTCCCGGATTTTTCCCAACAAAGATGGCAAAAGTGGTCATCGATTATTCAGGAGAAAAAATTCTCGAGAGAACCCCTGCAGGAAGATTCGGGTCAGATGATGATATGAAAGGACCGGCATTATTTTTAGCTTCTGACGCTTCTAATTATGTATACGGTCATGTTCTTGTTGTAGATGGCGGGACAAGTGCTAGTGTTCAATAACATAAAAAATGCCCAGTTTTTAATTGGGCATTCTTTATGAATTTTATAGGTTGTTTAAAAACTCAAGTACTCGATTATTCACTATATCATTCGCTTCAGTAACATAAATGTGACCTGCGCCATTAATGGTAAGGAATTCGGCATTTGGTATTTTTTCAGCCAAAGTTACACCATTATCATATGGAACTAATTTATCCGCATCACCGTGAATCACCAAAACAGGTACCTTTATTTCGTCAATTTCATCATAGGTGTCATGAGCAAGACACGCTTGAAGCTGCAGCATATAGGCATATGGAAGGACAGGTATCTCGATTCTCTTTTGAATATCTTCAGCGACTTGGTCCCTATGATTTTCAATGAAAGATTGACTATAAAGGATTGGAGCAGTTGCCCAAGCGATTTGTTCCGGTGTGGCTGTAGAAGAGGCTCTAGACAGCATCAGCATGGACACATCAGCACTAGGTTGAACATGTTTTTCCCCGCCTGATGTTGTACAGCCGAGGATGAGGGACTTAATCCGTTCTGGATATTTCAACGCAAGTCTTTGAGCGATCATTCCCCCCATTGAAATACCGTATACATGTGCAGACTCTACACCGGCTGAATCTAGAACGGCTCTTGCATCTTCAGCCATTAATTCAATTGAATAGGAAGAATTTGGTTTACCGCTTAGTCCAACACCACGATTATCAAATACTATTACTTTATATTGTTCACTTAAAGCCGGGATTGTTCGAAACCACGATTTAGAAGTAAGTGATAATCCCATGATTAATAGCAGTGGTTCACCCTCACCATGGACTTCATAATATAAATCAATTCCATTTGCCTTCGTTATAGGCATTCTCAACAACTCCTTTTTTACTAGATATTGCCATTTATATGATTATTAATAAAACTAAAGAACTTAAAGATTCACCCAAAAATGTCCAACTCTTATATATGAAAATATTATTTATTTTGATTAAATGGAAAAGTCGAATAATAAACTAGTAAATTGTCGTTACAAATTGCTATAATATAATGGACAAGGATTAAAGTAGTTACAGATAGATTCTAACATACTATCCGGTTAGATAAAGGGGCATTTATGGAATCAAGACATCAGGATCCTGGATCTTTTTACAAATACCTAGAAAAAGAGTGTAATAAGCGGATTCATTCATATACCAATTGTCTAACCTTTACACATGCTTTTGGAAAAGCAATCGAAAACCACTTAGATCTTGTTGTGATTCAACAAAAGGTAATCAACAATTGCTTAACTTTACTTGATATTCCACTGAAAGATGATTTTGCTATTCTAGCACAAAGAAAAGTAGAGTGTGAGGATAAGTTAGATCAACTGGATGAAACGCTTTTTATGTTAAACAGGGGAATGAAAAAGGACAATTTCGAGTTAAAAGAGCTTAATAAATCTTTAAGTGACTTGCTTTGTTTAATTGAAAATGAAGTGAAGGACTTAAAGGCTAACAAAATAAAAACATTAAATACCGAACTAGAAGATTTAAAAAAGTTATTTAATAACTAAACATTTGGAGGAGAAAAAATATGTCTATTAGAAATGAATCAAAAGTGGAAAATCAATCTAACCAGGATAATCAGCTTTCAAGTTTTGAATTAATGTGGAAAGCTGCCTTTGAAGAAGTAGATGAATGGGCAGGGCGCTTAAACCATCATGATGATTTATTCTTAAATGCTACTAAACAATATGTTGAGAGTATTAAAAGAAATCAGGAAAATAGTAAAGCCATTACGGAGCAATTTAAGAAAGAGCTTCTTGAGTGGGAAAAATATGCTCGTGAGGAATTACTCATGACCACAACCACCATTCAACATTTTTTCCCTGTTAAATCTTTTGAAGAGATCAACCAAGTTGTTGATGACATTCAGAATAAAACTACCTCTCTATTATCTACACCAATTCGTGCACTAACGACTGGGCAAGGTCTTGATAAGTACTTAGACAGTGTCCAACAATATATTTCTTTTAGAAAGAAAGGTAGAGAGAAATATATTGAAGGTGTTAAGAGTACCTCCAATGTCTTATATGAAAATCAAAAAATATTCGTGAATCTTTTTGAAAATCAGGTCAAGTCTGCACTTTTACCCTTTCAGCAATATATGAAGAATACTACGGAGTCAAATAAATCATAACTTTATTGAGGTGAACAAGATGTCGACAAAAAAACCGTACGACCCATTTGATTCTTTCAAAAAGTACAGTGAAGTTTTGGAAAAACAGATAAATGATTTTATTTTTCTTTGGTCAAATAACAATGAATTTGTCAAAATGTCAAATACAGGATCAGAGGCAAACTCCCGATACCTTGAAGCATTTAGAAAGAATCAAGAGGCACTTGCAGGTGTACTCAATATTCCAACTAAAAATGACTTGGCTAATATAGCTTCTTTAACCATTCAAACGGAAGAAAAAGTTGTATCCCTTGAGGAACAAATTTGGGACTTACAGGATTCATTGAAGTCTCAAAGCACGGAAATTGAAGCTGTTGTTGAGATTTCAAAAGAAATAATCAAATTAACCAAACAACTTAAAACAGAGTTAGTGAAAACGAAAAAGGAACTAGCAGATTCCAAGAATCTACAAAGTGAACTACAAGAGATTAGGTTCGAGCTAAATAAATTAAATAATCTTAAAGATGAAATAGAGATACTTAAAGGTCACGTCGAAAAAGACAATCAAAAAGACGTCCAAAAAGACGATCAAAAAGACGATCAAAAAGACGATCAAAAAGACGATCAAAAAGAACCCGTCTTAACAGGTGCTGATCCAACAAAATAATTAAAAAAGGGGGGCTAGAGAAGTGGCAGTCGAATCACCTTTTACGGATCTAATTCCACCGTTAGATTATGAGAAAGAAATGAAACGTTGGAAGCACGTTTTTCAAGTATTAAATGAGCCGGAGCCGGAGATTGGTCATACACCTAGGACAGAGGTTTGGAGAAAAAATAAATCAGTTTTATGGCATTACCCCGCAAAACAAAAAAAGTATGGTATTCCTTTATTTTTCGTTTATTCTTTATTTAACAAACCTTATATACTTGATATCGCCCCAAAGGCAAGTGTAATTGAGGGACTTACAAACCGTGGTTATGATGTGTATTTGCTAGACTGGGGTACACCAGGTTACGAAGATAAGAATATTGGTCTGGATACATATATTCAAAAGTATTTAAGAACAGCTGTTAAGCGTGCTATTCGCCATTCTGGTGCGGAGGAGTTAACACTTATCGGTTATTGCCTAGGTGGGACGATCGCTTCTATATACGCTGCGATTGCTGAAGAGAACATTAAAAACTTGATTGTGGCAACAGTACCAATAGACTTTTCTACACTTGTTGGGCCGGATAAATGGGCGGAAGGTCTTAAGAATGGTGATTTTAATGTTGATCGCTTTATAGATGTTTATGGGACAATCCCGTCATCCTATGTGCAAGCAATGTTTCGTGCAGTATCTGCTCCAGTTTATTTTAGTCACTATACGATGCTTTTAAATCGGGCACATGATCCTAAATATGTTGATAAATGGCGTCGAATGAACAAATGGACTACTGATCAGGTCCCATTTGCAGGTGAGGCATTTAGACAATTATTGAATGACCTTTTTAAGGGGAACAAGCTTGTTAAAGGCGAATTAATGATAGGAAATAAAAATGTAGATTTGAAAAATATTAAATCAAATTTGTTCGTTATTTCCTCAACGAATGATAATTTAGTTTTAGAACACCAAAGCTTGCCGATTATGAATTTAGTTTCGAGCGAGGATAAGACTTACAAGCTGGTTGAAGCAGGCCATGTTTCCTTAGCTTTAACAGGATTGTTCGCAGTAGTTGTCGATGAATGGGCTTCAGCTCGTTCGAATCCACTTTAGATTTTGTACTAAAGGTGAGTACAAGATTATATAATAAGAAAGGAAGAAAGGGAAGGAGTGTCCTTCCCTTAACTTGCCTTTTTGTGTTTATTTAAAAAACTGCGAAGTACCTCATTAAAGGATTCTTTTGCCTCGAGTTTAGCTACATGTCCTGTATTTCTAAAAATCACAAATTCAGAGTATCTAATCTGTTTATGCATCATTAATTGTATCCAAGGAGGAGTAACCGAGTCATATTGACCGCCAATAATTAAAGTTGGAACTTTTATCTTTGATAACAGACATAAATTATTAACCTCTAGACATGCTTGCATTGAAGGAAGGTAAAATTCACGATTGGGATGATAGAATTTTTTGAAATTCTCAACGTTTTCTTCTGTCCATGAGTAGAGACAAACTCGTGCTGCGAAATTTTTTTGTTCCTCGAGTGACCGTGATTCTGATTTTATCTTGCGGAATTTTAAAAATGCCTCTCCGAAATGTTTCGGTGCATAATGAAATGTGCTTACGAGCACGAGGGACCTGCACATATCTGGTGCCTGACGATAGATTTCTTGTGCAACCATCCCGCCCATCGATAACCCACAGATATGTGCACTTTTAAACCCAAGACCCTTCAACAAGCAAATAACATCGCGTGCAAAGTTTGGAATGCTAATTTCCTCATTTGTAAGATACTCACCGTGCCCCCGTAAATCTGGAATAATCAAATCATATTTTTCTGCAAGCTCAAACTGGCTGGACCAACCTTCCTTTATTTCACCAAGCCCATGAATAAAAACCAACGGTTCACCAGCACCCATTCGTAAATAGGGAATTCCAGAAAATAACTCACCCAAATAAACTACCTCCTATGGTTTAACATAATAATCTTTTTTGCCATAATTCGGATAGTGTAAACAGGTATAATGTCGTATTTAACACATTATATATAACTTTCTTGGTTATTATTACCAATAGGTGTAAATTACATATATGGGACATAAAAAAGGACAACCGAATAATCGATTGTCCTCTCTAATATTCTATCCATCAATTCCGCTGTCATCACTGCCTCTACCTTTGTCATCATCATCATTATCATCTTCATGATATCGATCATCTCTGCTGTCATCATCAAACTTTACTCTTGTGATTTTTCCTGTTTCAGCGTCTACGTGAATATCAACTTCTCCCTGGTCCGACTGAATCTCAAATTTATATTCAAGTCTGCCAAATTCCATTTCCTTTTCAACCTCTGTAATTTTGCCGTTAACTTCATTGGTTGCGATTTTTGCTGCTTCTTCAATGGATATGGTGGAAGAGGTTGTTGATTGGGCAGATGAAGAATTACTGTCGTCATCATCTGATTCTACTTTGTAAAATGTTTGCCCATGCTCTGTTTCTAACTCGATTTCCTGACCTGGTTTAATTTCAGGCAGGTTTTGTGTACCAAGATTAATGACTGAATTTTTATCCTCAACTTGAACGGGATTATCTTGAGGAGTATCATTTTTAGATGCACCTACCGCAATTGCTCCTCCTAAAACTAGTAAAGAAGATACGAGGCCTATTAATACTTTTTTTCTCATTTTGTCTTCCTCCTTTTGTTATTACTTTCTACACTTTCAGTATATCCAGTAAAAATGAGAGGATAGGGATAGAATCATTAGAATTTAATGAGAAAAATAATAGTTTCCTGCGAATCAATCATCGTCATCGTTGTTTTCTTTCTGTTTATTTTCATGGTCATCCCATGCTACCGTTACAGCTCCTGTAATAGCATGAATATGCACGGTTGCTTCACGATCATCATTTGTTTCTATTTTTATAAAGTAATAGGTTTGATTATTTTCAGTTTCCAGCCAGATATCTTCAACCTCTCCCTGAACCTGTGTCCGTGCAATTTCCACAGCCTCTTTATCGGTCAATCTCTTTGGAGAGTCTTCTGAGATTTCACCTTGTTGAGGGGGTGGTTGGGATGGCGTTGGCTCTGATGTTATTGTATCAGTTTGTGTGAAAGATAAAACTTTACCGCTAGAAGAATCCAGCTTAATGCTGTAAAGATGATTTTGTCTTTCTAGTTCTATATGATACTGTTGATTGGCTAATTTTATTGATGATATATTACCTTGATAGCGCTCTTTAACAAGCTTCTCGGCTTCCTCT
The DNA here is from genome assembly GCF_055502545.1 of Bacillus sp. CZDM1. Lineage (NCBI taxonomy): Bacteria > Bacillati > Bacillota > Bacilli > Caryophanales > Bacillaceae > Bacillus > Bacillus sp. CZDM1. The sequence continues at coordinate 21,219 of NZ_JBUESO010000003.1, forward strand.
TCTGTTAACATGTTAGCTGAAGGAGTAAGTTTTCCAAATTGCTGAAAGCTGACAAAGATAATAACAAGGATTATGGAGCAAATCGCCACCCAAAACCAAGATATCTTTTTCATTTACATTCACCACCTTATATACAATTATTTTCCTATATAAAAATGAGAAAGTGATGAGACTTCCTATAATTTTTCAAAATTTTTTATTAGAAGGGTGGCTGTAGTTCCAATACCAGCAGCACTGTCCAGTTGTACATCTATTCCGATAGCATCGGCAATCTCCTTGGCAAGCGATAACCCAAGACCAGAACCGCCTTGTTTTCTGCTTCTTGCTTTATCCACACGATAAAACCTGTCAAACACCTTTGGGAGTTCGCTTTCTATGATGCCTATTCCACGATCGATAATTTTGATATAAATTTTATCATTCTCTTTCCCTAGTTCGACTGAAATGATGTCGTCACTATATTTCCTTGCATTGTCTAAAAAAATAAATAAAAGCTGCTTAAGCTTTTTATCATCACTTTCAATGAATAGGGAAGCTTCATTCAACGCTTCAAATTTAATTTCACGTTTATAGGCGTTCTTGAATGCATTTACTGTTTGGTCTATTAATTGATTAAGATTCACCTGATTAAGCTCGATATTCCACTGTTCATGGTGTCTTGCTAACATTAACAGCTGCTCAGTCATTTCCTTCATACGGAGTGCTTCAGAGTGGATGGCTTCAATCGATTCCGTGAATAACTCTGGCTCTGTTAAGCCCCTTCTTTTTAATAGGCTGGCGTAACTCTCTATTATGGTCAATGGGGTTTTAAGTTCATGTGAAGCATTTGAAACAAACTGCTCCTGTTTTTCAAAGTTCATTTCTAAAAGATCAATCATATGATTAAAGGTTTGACCCATTTGAAAGAGCTCATCCTTCGATTTACCTTCTAGTTTTATAGTTTTAAACGTTCCACTTTTCCTTATTTCTGTCATTGTCTTAATCATAGATGTGACAGGCTTGGTAATAAAGTTACTAAGTAACCGGCTGGAAATTATGACGGGAATCAGCGCAAGCAGTGTAACCAAGATTAAAACTAGACGAAGAATAGATAATATCTCAGTTGCTGTCTCCATACTTTTGGTTATTTGAAGATTGGCAACACTGCCATCTTGCATGATAATGGGCATTGATTCAAAGGTATAGGAACGTTCCTGATATTCTATCGTTTTGCTGACTTCACTTCTATAAAATACTGATTTTCTCTTACTTAGGTTTTGCTCGTCAGCGCTGGTAAACGCAGGGGGATTGTTGTTATCCTCAGTTACAATTTCAATCATACCGTTTACAGGAACGTAGGATCTAAGTAAGGAGTCACTGGGGATTTTGCCAAGAGATTCTCCAAAATTTTCGGATATATTCTTCATCTCCTTATGCGCAGTGGTAAGCTCGCTGTCGAGAAGTAAAGTGCTGAATGTATAATACACCGTAATATTTAAGATCAGCAGCAGCAGGGCAAACAAAAAAGCTGTATAAAGGTTAATTTTATTTCTCAGCTTCATTTGGCATCCTTCATGACATACCCAATGCCACGAACAGTATGAATTAATGCGGGTAAGTGCGGGAGGTCTAATTTCTTTCGCACATAACGAATATAAACATCTACTACATTTGTATCTCCAAAAAAGTCATAACCCCATACTGCCTCTAAAATTTGATCTCTGCTCAACACCTGTCGTTTATGAACCATAAGATAGACTAGTAAATCAAATTCTCTTGGAGTTAATTCGATAGGTTCTCCAGCTCTTAACACTTCTCTAGATTTTTGATCAATACTAAGATCAGCAAAACGTAACAGGATACTGTCTTCAACCTGGGGTTGTTCAACTTGCTTAATTCTTAATGCAGCTCGAATTCTTGCTAAAAGTTCTTCTATTTGAAAGGGCTTTGTAATATAATCATTCGCCCCTAGGTCGAGACCGGACACTTTGTCTTCAACAGAGCTTTTTGCTGTTAAGAGAATGACTGGCGTATTGAGGTCATTTTTACGAATCCGCCGAAGAAGTTCAATCCCGCTTAATCCTGGCAGCATGACATCCAATAAGATTAAATCCCAACTGCCGGTTCGATAAGCCTCTAATGCCTCGAGGCCGTCCATTACTTTTGTTACTGAATAGCCCTCATATTCAAGTTCAAGCTCTAAAACTCTCGCAATCTTTTCTTCATCCTCAACAACCAGAATGGTTCCTTTTTTAGTTGTCATTTCGACTCTCCTCTATTTTCATATCTTCATACTATTCGGCTCCCTATAGATAAAAACCTTTCGAACATATAGTTAATCTTTATTTCTAGTCTATCAAAAAAAGGATAATTTTTTGTGAACGAATACTCCTTATTAATCGTAATAAAGAGGGTTGAAACTTTAGGGGGGAGAAATTTATGACAAATATTATAGAGGTTGAACAAGTAAGCAAACAATTTAATGATCGTATGATATTAATAGATGTCTCTTTTACAATTAAAGAAGGAACAATAAATGGTCTGCTTGGGCCAAATGGGGCAGGGAAAACCACAATTATCCGATTATTAAATGGAGTCATTGATGCCGCCAATGGAACGATGAAAGTGATGGGGTTTGACCCGCAGCTGCACGGAGATGAAATCAGAAAAAGAGTTGGAATTGTAACCGAAAGTGCAAGTATTTATCATGATATGACCGCATGGGACAATCTTGTCTTCTTTTCAAAAATATATGGAGGCTGCGATACAAAGAGAATTACACATTTGCTTGAGCAATTCGATATGCTGGGCTTTAAGGATCAATTAGTGGGGAGCTTTTCAACAGGAATGAAGAAAAGAATCTCACTAGCCAAAGCTTTATTGCATAATCCAAAACTTCTTTTTCTCGATGAACCGACCAATGGGTTAGACCCTGAAGGGATTAATGAAGTAATCCATTATTTACGTAAAGTAAATCAAGAGGAAGGGGTAACGATCTTAATTTGCTCACATGTTCTGCACCAGCTTGAATCAATCTGTGATTCTTATTTGTTCTTAAATGAGGGCAGAATCGTTGAAAAAGGAACGATGATGGAATTAGAAGAGAAATACTTAAAAGAAATTAAGTTAGTAGTAGAAACGGGTCTTAAGCCGCTTAATAGCCAAACCTATAAGGAGCATAGATACATAAGAAAAGAGACCAATCATTTGGAATTTATACTTACCTCGAAGGAAGAGATATCTCCTTTATTAGCCAAAATTCTTAGTGAATCTTGGGTTCATAATTGTGAAATAACCAATAGAAGCCTCGAGGCGATTTATTTTTATATTAGGGGAGGTAAACGGGTTGAATAAACAGACGATTTTAACCATTGCCCAGAAAGATATGAAGGCTACTTTTTCTTCTAAAAAGGTGTGTGTTCCGATGATAATCCTGGCCTTCCTCTTATGTATTGTTGTTCCAGTTTGCATGGCATATTTTGGAATTCACTTTGATTTAGTTGGAACTTCGTCAAAAGAAATAGAGAAACCTATAAATGCATTTATTAAAGACTTTCCAAACGAGGAGATACGGAATAATCTAATCGCATTGCCGACACTTGGCTTAAAGTTTGTTTATTTTTTCTTAACCTTTATGATGATACCTTTTTTCTTAATGGTAGCCATTATTAACTCAATGGTTACTTCATCAAATAGTTTTGTAGGGGAGAAGGAAAGAAATACGTTAGAGACATTGTTGTTTGCACCTATTTCAATTAAAGACTTGTTTCTTGGTAAATTAGTTGCATCCATAATTCCAACTTTAGGTATTTCCTTTGCAGCTTTTATCATTAGTTTTATTGTTGTTAATGTAATCACGTATCCGTATTTTAAAGTATTATTATATTTTAACTCTACCTGGATGATCTTAATGTTTTGGGTTATTCCAATATTAGTCCTGTTTAATATCATCTTGAATGTTTTGATTTCGGCCAAAGTCAAAACGTTCCAGGAAGCCCAGCAATTTGGTGGACTGCTTGTGTTACCAATCGTTGGCATCCTCATAAGCCAAGCAAGTGGAATATTCTTCTTAAGCCCATTAACACTATTCCTAATAGGCGCTGCTTTACTAATAGGCAACCTTTTCTTAATAAAACTAGTCACAAAATTTAGTAACCGAAACACATTATTCCAAAGCCAAATCCACTAACACAAAAAGACAATGTCCGCCTGAGGTGGACATTGTCTTTTTGTGGTGCCTGTCACCAAGGTGACATTTAAAAGATGTTCACCAAGGTGACATTTAAAAGATGTTCACCAAGGTGACACCTAAAGGTGTTCACAAAATTAGTGAAAACGATAGCCCGATCCCCATACGGTTTCTATGTATTCAGGGTTGGAGGGGTCATGTTCGATTTTTTCTCTTATTTTGCGGATATGAACGGTGACGGTTGAAACGTCTCCATTGCTGTCGTAGCCCCATATTCTTTCAAATAGATGATCTTTGCTGAAAACCTGGTCTGGGTTTAGTGATAAAAAGGTGAGAACATCAAATTCTTTGGTGGTTAAGGTAATTTCTTTGTTATTTACAAAGACACGCCTTGAGGGTCGATCAATGAATAAACCACGGATGTATATTCCTTGCGATTCAGAAGTTTGTTTCATTGATAATCTCTCATACCTGGATAGATGTGCTTTCACTCTCGCAACCATTTCATTCGGACTGAAGGGCTTGACTAAATAATCATCTGCTCCCAGCCCTAGCCCTCGAATCTTATCAATTTCTTCTTTTTTTGCTGTCACCATAATGATTGGAATATCTTTTATACTTCTTATTTTCTTGCAAATTTCAAAACCGTCAATGTTCGGAAGCATAACGTCTAGGAGAATTAAATCGTAATCTTGTGTTATTGCCTTTTGAAGACCAATATCTCCTGTATGGACCATTTCTGTAAGGAAGCCGTTGATTTCTAAATAATCCTGTTCTAGTTCGGCGATACTTTTTTCATCTTCAATAATCAGAATCTTTTTCATGATGTGGCCTCCTCTAAACAGGAATGGTGCGGCAAGATAATGGTGATTTTTGTTCCTACTGTTAAAGTACTTTCTAATTTTATCTTACCGTTATGTTCTTCGATAATCATTTTGGCGATCGAAAGTCCTAAACCGCTGCCCCCTGTTAATTTATTTCTGGATTGTTCAGCTCGGTAAAACTGATTAAAGATGAAGGGAATCGACTCTTCAGCTATACCTGGTCCATTATCTGCAATGGAAACCTCTATAGTTTCGTCGGTAGAATGCATCGATATTATTAATTCCTTTTTATCCTTATCCATGTACTTCAAGCTATTGTTAATAATATTTGCCAGTACTCGTTTAAACTTTTCACGATCAGCTAAAACATGATAATGTCCCTGAGGGGCAAATTGGAAATTTAACTCTACATTCTGTTTTCTAAGGTCAAAGCTTAATTCTTCAAAATAATCACTTAGATAATCTTTTATATCAATTTTTTCAAATTCAAAGGGAACCTTCCCTAAATCCAGCTTTGAGAATAAGAATAATTCATCAATTAAATGGTCCATGTCCACTGCGTTTGTATAGATGGTTTGAATATAGCGTGCTCTTCTTTCAGGTGTATCTGCCACTCCATCACGGATTCCTTCAATATATCCTTTAATGGAGGTAATCGGCGTTTTTAAATCATGAGAAATATGGGCAATTAATTCCTTCCGGTTATCCTCATATTGTTTTTGGATTTCGTGTGACTCCTTTAATTGAATCCGCATTTCTTCAAATGCTTGTGTTAACTGACCAATCTCATCATTCCTAGTCGCTGTAATGGAATGCTGGAGGTTGCCGCTTTTTATAAAATGAGCTGCTTTTTTTAGTTGATTAATTGGGTTGATAATACTTTTAGACACAAAGTAGGTTAATAATCCATTGGTCGCAATTAATATCAATAAACATAAGCCGAATAGTATTGGGAAAAAGGTTCTCACAAACTGATTCCACGGGCTAGCGTCTCTCATTAAAAAGAGTGTGATTTCGCTGCCATCCTGCAGGTAGAAATCATGCTGCTTCATGGCAAACGTCTGCTCACCAATTTCTTCTAAGCTGCGGAAGCTTTTTTCTGTTCCAAATTCCGGCAGCTCCTCTGTATCGACTTTTTCTAGCTCTCTTGTAAGATAGAATATCTCATCATTTTTACGGATTATTAAACCAGAATCGATTTTACTAAGTTCAGAGTTTAGGGATTCCAAATAATTCTTACTCATCAATTCCATCGGGTTGGCGGCAGACTTTTCTTTTAATTCTAAAAACAGCAATGTATCCTCTTGTTTTGTTTTGTGGTAATTGTGGCTTTCTGGTAAGAAATTGGTCATTTCACGGATATCACCGAGAAACACCATCATTAACAGAAAGGAGGTAAGCATAAACATAATGATTGGTACGGTGATCATCGCAATATTTGATAATATCAGACGAAGTTTGATAGACATAGGATTAGCACCCTTCGGTTAGGCTTCTTTCCTATTAAACATATAATAGCCTACTGAAAAAAACAATGCGAAAGATGAGCACAAATACGTGACAGTTTGCAAAATCCATCGAAGTGAAACATCGCTAAGCCAATGCATATACCAATCTAAATATGTAGATGGCAGTAAGTATAAGGAAGAAGGGAAAACATAAGGAATAAACATCATGATTAGATAAAGAACAATCATGCTAGATATTGCAAGAACACTAGAATGGACCAGAAGTGCCAACATTATAGCAAATGCCGTCAGAGCGATTAGGGGCAACCAGGATACAATAAAAGCTCCAAGACTAGAAGGAATAGTAATCAGGTTGAAGGCTCTATCAAAAACTGCACTGCTAATCATCACGGCCAGCCATTCTAATAAAAGAACAATTAAGTTAAAAATACTAATAGCAATGACTTTGGAAAGGAAAAGCTCCATTCGACTGATGGGTCTTACTTGAAGTAAAGTTCCGCGTTCACCTTCTCCTGTAAATAAATCTGTTGCACTGATAAAAATAAATAAAGGAATGAAAATGGTGACAAATAAATCTAATAAGGTAAAATTTATATTTTCAGTCGGTAAAGCCATCCAATCAGTTAAAAAAAGATTATTTACGAGAAGCTTAGTCAGGACAGGAATAAGGACAGCAGCAAGTAGAAACAGTTTGGTGCTTTTTTTTGTCAGCAGCTTTTGTATTTCATTTAAACTATTTGCTTTTATTGTGTTCATCTCCCTGCCACCTCCATCTTCTTGACATAAACATCCTCTAATGGGTCGCTGCCGGCTTCATAAAATGAGGCAGCACCCTGGATAAGAAAACAAAAACGATTACATAATTTTTCTAATTCTGAAATATGGTGACTGGAAATCACAAAGGTTACACTGTAATGGCTTGATATCTCCTGAATTGTCTTCCTTAACAAAAGCAATCCATCAATATCTAAGCCGTTCGTCGGTTCATCTAGAATGATTAATCGCGGCTTAGATATGAGTGCTGAGGCTATCCCAAAACGCTGCTTCATACCCATAGAAAAGGAGGATATTTTCTCGTCTTTAAAAGGAGTTAAACCGGTCTGTTGCAATACCAATTCAATATCTGTATCAGTAATACCAGAATACAAGCGAGAAATCATTTTCAGATTTTTATAGGGTGATAGATTTTCATAAGCAACAACTGGCCCAATTAACGCACCCACAGGTCGTATTGCTTCTTTGTAATTACCTTGAAGGTCAACACCAAATAATTCAACTTTTCCACTATCTGGTGAAGTTAGACCGGTCATGCATTTTAATAAGGTTGTTTTACCCGCTCCATTTGGACCAAGGATCCCTACTATTTCCCCTTGGTCAATGGTTAGACCGATATTCTGTATTCCTCTGCCGTTTGAGTATTGCTTCGTCATTCCAGTAATAACCACTGCCTTTTCCAAAATTGTCACCTCTATCCATTTCTTATTTCAATTTACTTTTTACCATGATTGAATCCGACTACCTTGTCAGCTGGAATTTCAACGGGTGTCACCGTAGTTTGGTTGTAGGCAGAAGCATTTAAATGAATACCTATAACTAATTCATGGCTGGCACCCTGTTTATCTTTTCCTGTTACGACAACTTTGACAGTCTGTTGTTCAATATAATTTTCTTTGTTCACTTGAGCAGTAAGTTTGACTTGCTTAACCGTAATATCATGATCTAATTCAGGAACCTTTGCCTTAATGTGAAAGCCTGAGCTTTCAGATTCATTTTTGTCTTGAATCATAGCAGCATGTTTAATCATCAGCGTACTTAGAGCATTCGCAGTGAGAGGGATTTCTTTACCTGTTAAATCCAGTTCAATTACATGATTTCCATTTTGCTTATCAGCCACTGTAATTTGTTGTTGAAGATTTTTAGTCATGACATCGATTAGATTTTCTACATCATCTCTTAACTCAGCACTATTACTGTGATGTGGATTATTAGAGGTTTCCATTTTGTAAATTGTATCCAGTCCGTCCTTCATCAGAAACCAATTTCCATCCTGCTTGTACATATTCATATTGCTAACTTCAGTTTCATTAGCTAAACGAGTAGAGATGGAGTTTACCTGATTTACAGAATCAGACTTGAAAATGGATTTAGATGATAATATAGACTTTTTGTTATCCTCGATTTTAAGATTAATATTTAACGTTGCGCTCCCTGCCGAATGGGTTTTCTTTAAGGCTTCCTTGTATAGATCGTAACCAGATGTATTTGCAGAAATCGAATAAACACTGCCCAACATAAGCGTTCCGCTTATCCCGATAACCGCTAAAAGCTTCTTATTCATATTCTTTTCCTCCATTCATTATTTTGTTACAAGCTTAGTGTAATCGGGAGTTATAAAAGCAATCTAAACAAACTATTAAATTTTTCTTAAATAAACGCAGTACAAAGGGGAGGAAAAAATTTCTTTTAATAATGACAAATAAAATGTTTGAATTTTTAGATAATTAACAGTATAATAAAAAAAAGCTCAAGGAGTTGATTTCCATGGAAAAGAGATTATTAAATTCACCACAACAAACAGATGAAAACAACGATTCTGTAATTGCTGAAATGTTTTTAAACCATGCCTTGATTGAATTTAGAAGAAATGTGCTCCGTAAGGAAATCGACCTCTCCTTACAAGAAAGAAATCAGGAAGCTTTCCTCAAGTTATCTGAGGAACTAAAGAAAATTTCATAGCAAAAGTTATCTAACAGACTTTATTGATATTGGAAGCCCTTTTCTCACTTGAAAGGGCTTCTTTTGTTTTTAAAATTCATGTATGATGGATAAAAAGCTGAAACTAATATATAAATGAATTGTCTGAAGGGAAATGGGTGAACATCAGTGATTTTCATGGTGGATAATTATGATTCTTTTACCTTTAACTTAGTTCAATACCTAGGGGAATTAGGAGAGGAGTTAGTCGTAAAGCGGAACGACCAAACAACCTTAGATGAAATAAAAACGGCAGATCCTGAGTTTTTAATGATATCTCCAGGTCCAGGTAATCCTAATGAAGCAGGAATTAGTCTTGAGGCCATAAAGGCATTCTCAGGGGTTATTCCAATCTTGGGTGTCTGCCTTGGGCACCAAGCTATTGCTCAAGCTTATTTGGGTGATGTTGTTCCTGCTGAGCAATTAATGCATGGAAAAACCTCTGATATTTACCATGATGAAAAAACACTATTTAGAGGCTTACCGAATCCATTTCAAGCAACGAGGTACCACTCCTTGATAGTGAAAAGGGATACGCTGCCAGACTGTTTTGAGATATCCGCTTGGACGAAGAATGGGGAAATTATGGCGATACGTCATAAAGAACTTCCACTTGAAGGTGTTCAATTTCACCCCGAATCGATATTAACGACAGGTGGAAAAGAGATGCTAAATAACTTTGTCCAATACTATAGAAAAGTAAAAGCTTTTTAAGTTTAGAAATGGAACATAGAAAACCGGCGCCATTTTTTTTATGGCACCGGGATCTACCTTTGTTTGTCTCCTTTTTTATTGTTCATTAAATAAAAGGTAATGGGCTGGTCTGAACCGGTCATTAGATTATAGACATAAGAAGAGGTAATTTTATATCCTTCATCAATTTTTTCTGCAAGGTAGTTGGTCCGTTCAAAAAGGATTGAGCGAATATGATTTATTTGACGAAAGATTTTCTCAGTTAATGCTTCTTGCCGGTCCAGCCGGTTTAATACCCCAGTTTGAAACTCTTCTTGTTTACTAATTTTTTCAGATAATTGTTTTTGCAGTTCTTCTTGTGTTTTCAATAAATGGATTATTAATTCTTCATGTTCTGTGTGTTGTTGATTATTAGAACTAAGTTCATTTAATTGATTTGCAACTTTATCCCAATTTTTTGCTTGTACAACCTCTTGGTTAAGAAACTGATGTTTCATCTCATGGATTTCACGAAGTAATGAAACATTTGCGTGGTACTGTTCGTCTATTACTTCTGCAAGATAGTCTCTTCTCACCATCTTTTGGTGTGGTTCATGTATTTTCTTTTTATTTTTATATACTTTCGGATGTTTCCCTTTGTTAATATATAATCCCATCTATTGCACCCCTAATCATCAATGAATATATTATTCTATGTATGAAATGTTAAAAATGGGAAATTTTTATAATAAAAACAGGAAAAATGTGTTTCTATGAGGAATTTAATTTAGTAAATTATAATATAAGAGCATAAAGTGGATAAGACTTAAGTCTTAGATAAAAATAATTCTCGGGATTGTGTAAGTCTGTAGACATACACGTTAAAATAAAATAAAAGATAATCATAAAGGGATATAGTAAGAGAAATCCCTTCCTATAGAAAATTTAAGGGGGAATATAGGATGAGGAAGGTTTACGTACTTCTTACTGATACTGGGACGGTATTAACAAAGATGATTAAACTATATACGAAGAAGCCGCATAATCATGCTTCCATCGCATTAGATGACCAATTATGGGACGTCTATAGTTTTGGAAGAAAAAGACCCCGCAATCCTTTCCTAGCTGGTTTTGTCAGAGAAAACATCCGTGGCGGCATATTTCGCAATGCTGATTGTGCTATCTATTCTTGTATAATATCAGAAAAACAGTATGATGCAATTTGTCGTAAAATTGAGGAGATTGAGAAAAATAAGGGTGAATATCGCTATAATCTTTTAGGTCTATTCGCTGTTATGTTCAATTGGGAATTAGATCGGAAAAATGCATTCTTTTGTTCCCATTTTGTTGCCGCTCTTCTTGAGGAATCAGGAGTGAAAATCAATAAACAAAAGCCACTTTCACTTGTTACTCCAGATGATATAAAAGAATCAGCCTCATTAGAATTAGTCTATGAAGGAAAATTGTCCGCTTATTTTGAAGAGGAAAATGAACATGATATAAACGATTTATCTCATCAAAAATATTATCACGATTTCAGTACTGAAAGAGTAGAAGTTATCTAGTTAATTAGAGAAGACGTGTCATAAATACACGTCTTCTCTAATTTGTTTATTCTTATTTTTTAACAATTCAATTAAGCTATTAAAAAGGCTTAAAGACCGTTGGAATACTGGACTTTGGATAAATGTATAGAGGAAGGTCGCAATAAATACAGGTCCTCCTAATATAAAACCAATAATCAAGATAAAACTCTCAACAAGAATACGTGCTTGACTTACGGATAATTTAGTTTTATTTGAAATGGAAAGCATAAAACCATCTCGTGGTCCGGCACCAAGACCTGCCGCAACATACATCCCCCCGCCAATACCAGCAATGACAATGGCACAGAATAATATAAGATAATCAACCCAAGAATTAGTTGACTTAGGTAAAAAATCTAACCAAAGAAAAAAGTCCATAATGGGCCCAATTAAAAGGGCGTTTAAGAAAGTCCCAATTCTAATATACTTTCTTGCTGTAAAAAAAGAGATGATAACCAGTAATAGCCCGCATACTACTCCCCAAGTCCCTATAGTAAGTCCAAAATGTTGATATAAAGCCACATTTAAGACCTCCCAGGGATGTAAACCAACATGTTGCACCTTAACTGCTATCGCATTACCCAAGCCAAAGAAGGTCAATCCCAATAAAAATATTACATATTGAATCGCTTTCACCTGCACGTTACCTCCGAATAATAAACTGTCAATTATCCTAAATCTTAAAAGATGTAGATTTGATAATCAACCATTTTTAGAATTTTAAAGGTAAAAGAATTTTATTAATAGATGAAATTTTGCTAAAATGTATCAATAAAATAAATATATTTGAGTTATGTAAATGATTGAGGGGGTCAAATCTATGAATCTTGTTGCTTCGAATAAAGTTCAAAAATTAACAGCCAGTATTTTTCAAGAGGTAGCTGATCTTAAGCGGCAAGCACTAAACAGGGGTCTTGATGTTATAGATTTAAGTGTAGGCAGTCCTGATTTACCGCCTTCTGCATTTGTTGTTGAAGAACTTGTAAAATATGCAAGTAATCCTGCCAATTATGGATACACCTTAAAGGGAATACCAGAATTTCATGAGGCTGTATCTTTCTTTTATCAGCAGCGTTATGCAGCAGACATTGATCCAGAGAAAGAAGTACTCCAATTAATGGGGTCACAGGATGGCCTGGCTCATCTAGCAACTGCGATGATCAACCCAGGGGATTATGTCTTAGTACCAGACCCAGGTTACCCTATTTACGAAGCGAGTGTTACCATTGCTGGTGGTGTCCTGTACACTATGCCTTTATTAGCAGAAAATAACTTTTTGCCAGTTCTAGATGATATTCCGCTGCCTGTCTTGGAAAAGACAAAGATGATGATTCTTAGTTATCCAGGTAATCCTGTAACAGCACTAGCTGACAAAAGCTTTTTCGAAAAGGTGATTGATTTTGCAAAACGTCATAATATTTTGGTCGTTCATGATTTCGCTTACTCTGAATTAATCTATGATAACCATCCACAAATTAGCTTCATGTCAGTTCCAGGTGCTAAGGAGGTTGGGATTGAATTTAATTCTTTATCAAAAACCTTTAATTTAGCAGGCTGCCGAATTGGATACGCTGTCGGTAATGAACAAGCGCTAAATATCCTAGGGACCTTTAAATCACAAATTGATTATGGGGTATTTTATCCTATTCAAAAAGCAGCTGTTACTGCGCTTACATCGGATTTCGCGATACTGCAAGAACAGGTGAAAGAGTACGAGTTTCGCAGAGATACCCTTATAGCTGGACTAGAAAAAAGCGGGTGGCAGCTGTCTAGTTCCCCCGCAACTATGTTTCTTTGGGCCAAAATCCCTGCCGGATGGAAATCAAGACAATTCGCCTTTGAATTAATCAATCACACTGGCGTAGCTGTAATCCCTGGTGACGCGTTCGGAAAACAAGGAGAAGGATATGTTCGAATTGCATTAGTACAGCCCGCAGAGAGACTGTCAGAAGCAGCAGGGAGGATACATGAATTCCTAATGGAATATGCTCGTTAGGAACATTCCAGCAAATTAATTTCATTCTTCTATAAAGACACAATTAATCATATAAATAATAAAAAGACCTTCAGCACATTGAAGGTCTTTTACATTTTATATGAAAGAGGGATACCAATGCCTAGCGAAATGCAACAAATAGAATTAGCTATCCCCATAAACGTAATTTGGGACTTCATTAGAGATGCAAATAATTGGGCGCCACTTGTGCCTGGTTATATACAGCATGAGCAAATTAATGACAGTATTATAACATGGGAATTTAAAAGTGACCTTGGCATAATGAGGAAAAAGGTAAATTTGGTTATTGATATTAAAGAGTGGAACGAACCGACTAGAGTAAGCTTTGAATTAAGGCGTATGAATGAAAAGTATATTGGTGAAGGTTATTTTGAAGCCCAAGCACTTAATACGAATAAAACATTGTTAACAGGATTTCTTGAAATTAATGCGAGTGGGGCACTAGGTTCATTGGCAAATTCGCTTTTTAAAAATGTGATTCCGAAATCAACGGATGAAGTAGCCTCGGCCATCTCTTTAAAACTTGAAGAATTCAACAAAAGGTGATAAGTTTCACGAACAATCCGAAGAAAATTCGGGTTGTTTTTTTAATTATTTAAAAAATTTCTAACATGGGGCTAAAAGATATGTTATATTAATAAATAAAAAATTTAGTCAATTAACTAGTACAGGGAAGGTGAAAGCATGAATACAGAATTGAAGATGAATGATAGCAGTCTTCCACTTCGCCGCGATGTTAAATTACTTGGGCAAATACTTGGTGAAATCCTTGTCAATCATGGTGGAACTGAACTATTAGATAAAGTGGAAAAAATAAGAATGACGTGTAAAACACTTAGAATCCATTTCGACCAAGACATTTATGCTGAATTAAAACATGAGATTACAAACCTCAGCAGTCCAATGAGAAAACAAGTCATTCGAGCATTTTCGATGTATTTTCATTTGATAAACATTGCGGAACAAAATCACCGAATTCGCAGAAAAAGACAATATCATCTACAAGATGATTCTATTGTTCAACCCGATTCCATTGAGAGTGCAATTCTTTCTCTAAAGGAAAACAATATTGATGAAAAAATGATTCAGGAAGTTCTAAACAAATTGTCACTTGAGTTGGTTATTACAGCACATCCTACAGAAGCAGCAAAGCGTTCCATATTAGAAATTCAACAACGTATTGCGGTTATATTAAAGAAGCTTGATCATCCATTATTAACAACAAGAGAACGTCGAAAGTTAGAAGAGAGTTTGTTTAACGAGGTAACAATTCTATGGCAGACCGATGAACTCCGCCATACTAAGCCGACGGTACTGGATGAGGTACGAAATGGACTTTATTATTTTGATCAGACATTATTTGAAGTTCTTCCAGAAATCCATCGAGAAGTAGAAGATTGTTTAGAGAAAAACTTTTCTACTAATAATTGGGATGTACCTAATTTCCTTAAATTTGGATCATGGATTGGCGGTGACAGGGACGGTAATCCAAACGTTACTCCAGAGGTTACATGGGAGACGTTACATAAGCAGCGGAAGCTTGTCTTAAAAAAATATAAAAATGTTCTTGTCGATTTAATGAAACGTTATAGTCATTCCACAACTAGAGTGGAAGTCAGTCAAGAACTAATCCAAACTTTAGAGGAAGAAGAAAACAAATACTTAACTGAAGATAAGAAATGGCCAATTACAACGGAAGTATATCGTCGGAAATTTGCTATTATCATCGAACGTTTAAAACAAGTTGGTAAATCTGATTTAGGTTATCGTTCCTCGGAAGAATTATTAGAAGAATTGTTTTTAGTTAAAAGAAGTTTAAATAAACATCATCCGGCCGCGCATGAGCTAAAAACGATCCAAAAGTTGATTCGTCAGGTACAACTTTTCGGGTTCCATCTAGCAACACTTGATATTCGCAATCATAGCGGTGAGCATGAGGCAGCCATTACAGAAATTTTACGTAAAGTTCGAATTTCTGATAATTATGCGGAACTATCTGAAGACGAAAAAGTAAGAATTTTAGAAAATTCTTTAATGGATCCTCGACCCCTTCTTCTGCTAAATGAAGATTATACACCTGAAACACAACAAATGATTCAGGTGTTTCAAATGATAAAAAATGCTCAAAAAGAATTTGGCGTACGTTCGATATCCGTTTATCTTGTCAGTATGACTAAATCGCCTAGTGACTTACTTGAAGTACTTGTTTTGGCAAAAGAAGCTGGGATATATCGATTACATGCTGATGGGACGATTGAAAATCAATTAAATGTCGCACCATTACTTGAAACGATTGAAGACTTAACTGCCGGACCTAAAATAATGGAAACCTTGTTTAAAATGCCTGTATATCGTAATCATTTGGAAGTAATGAATGATCAACAGGAAATTATGCTGGGGTACTCAGACGGCAGTAAAGACGGCGGTACGTTAACAGCGAATTGGAAGCTATATAAAGCTCAGCTCGAAATTCATGAAATGGCAAACAAGTACCACATTGGATTGAAGTTTTTCCATGGACGAGGAGGATCTCTAGGACGTGGAGGCGGCCCATTAAACAAAAGTCTGCTTTCACAGCCGGCAGAAACGATTGGTGATGGAGTGAAAATTACCGAGCAGGGTGAAGTGTTATCATCTCGATATTTGCTTGAAGATATCGCTTATCGGAGCTTAGAACAGGCAACTTCTACACTAATGCTGTCAACAGCCCGTGTATCAAAAGAAGCAGAGCATGGAAACTTGAGGGATGAATCGTGGGAGTTAGCTATTGAAGAGATTTCCAGCATATCGCTAAAGAAGTATCAATCGCTTGTTTTTGGAGATTCAGACTTTTTAACCTATTTTAATGAAGCAACCCCATTAAGAGAACTTGGTGATTTAAATATAGGTTCAAGACCAATGAGTAGAAAGAATCGTGGTCGATTTGAGGATTTGAGAGCCATTCCTTGGGTTTTTGCTTGGACACAAAGCCGGCAGCTGCTTCCAGCATGGTATGCAGCAGGAACTGGTTTAGAAAGCTTTGCTTCACAAAGTGAACAAAATTTACAACAATTACAGGAAATGTATGAAAAATGGCCATTTTTCCGATCAACGATTGATAATCTCCAAATGGCTCTAATGAAAGCAGATATCACAACTGCTAAGGAATATTTATCACTGGTGGAGGATCAGAAAATCGCTGAGCGAATTTTTTCGAATATCCTTGAAGAATATGAAAGAACGAAAGCTATTCTTCTAAAAATAACAGGAGATAAAGAATTGCTTGATCATACACCAAACATTAAAGACTCGGTCTATCGTCGAAATCCTTATGTTGATCCATTAAACTTTTTACAGGTTGAATTAATTAAACAATTAAGGAAGCAGGACGAGCCTACTGAAGAATTAATCACCGAAGTACTTCTTACCATAAGTGGAATATCAGCTGGATTACGTAATACTGGTTGATTTAATTGCAGGCCGCACCCCAAACAAAGGGGGTGCGGTTTTTATTTTCATAATAGTAGGGTGAAGTTACTATTGAACAATTTGTGAATTTTTAAAAAATGAATGGGTATTCATTCATTTTATAGCGCAATTCGACAAATTCTTCATTGTTCAACATGATATATTTTAGCCAGAAAAGGTTAAGGGGGAAATTTGGAGTAGAAATCATTCCCATTTGAAAAGATTGATTTGGAGGGATATGCAATGGCAGTTGAAGAAAAAGTAGTTCAGGAAAAACAAAATGTTGAAGCGGGGATTGATATCTTAGCAAGAAATGGTGCAAAGGCATTAGCTGAATTTCGCTGCTACAACCAGGAAATGGTCGATGAAATCGTTAAGCAAATGGCATATACTGCACTTGAACATCACAAAGACCTGGCAAAGCTTGCGGTTGAAGAAACAAGAAGAGGCGTATATGAGGATAAGGTTTTCAAAAATATGTTCGCGACAGAATTTATTTACAACAACATAAGAGAAATGAAAACAGTGGGAGTCATAAGTGAAAATGAGCATGAGGGCATGGTAGAGATGGCTGAGCCAGTGGGGGTCATAGCTGGTATCATACCTATCACGAATCCAACATCCACTGTCATTTTTAAATCATTGATTTCCCTTAAAACCAGAAATCCAATTATCTTTGCTTTTCCTAAATATGCACAAAAATGCTGTGTTGAAACTGCAAAACTCCTTCGGGCAGCTGCATTAAAGGCAGGGGCACCTGAGAATTGCATCCAATGGATTGATACTCCCTCTCATGAAGCATTTCAGACTTTGATGAAACATCCAAAAATTTCTCTCATATTGGCTACTGGGGGACCTAATTTGGTGAAAGCTGCGTACAGTTCAGGTAAACCAGCACTTGGTGTAGGGGCAGGAAATGTTCCTTGTTATATTGAAAAAAGCGCCAATATTAAACGTGCAGTAAACGACATTATTCTATCCAAAACCTTCGATAACGGAATGATTTGTGCCTCTGAACAAGCACTTATTATCGACAATGAGATTTATGATGAAGTAAAAAGGGAAATGATCGATAACCATTGTTATTTCTTAAATAATGAAGAAAAACTAATGATCGAAAAGGCAGTAATAGACGAAAAGAATGCCTCTTTAAATCCGATGATTGTTGGATTGCCAGCATTTATGATTGCAAAAATGGCAGGCGTGAATGTGCCTGTAAATACTAAAATTTTAATTGCAGAATTAAAAGGTGTAGGAGCTAATTACCCGCTTTCATGTGAAAAATTAAGTCCTATTCTTGCCTGTTATAAAGTAAATAGTCTAGCTGAAGGGCTGCTAATCGCTGAAGAAACACTTGAATACGGGGGGCTTGGCCACTCTGCGGCAATTCATACAGTAGACCAAAATGTCATCGATACCTTTGCCCTTCGAATGAAGGCTGGAAGAATTATGGTTAATACACCATCTACTCATGGTGCTATTGGTGATATCTATAACACATCTTTACCGTCATTAACAATAGGGTGCGGAACATATGGAGGGAACTCGGTGTCTCAGAATGTCGGAGCAGCTAATCTAATTAACATTAAAAAAGTTGCAAAAAGGAGAAACATGACACAATGGTTTAAAGTTCCATCACAAATATTTTTTGAAAGAAACTCCATTCAAGTACTCTCTTCGATTCCAGGGATTTCAAAAATATTTATTGTAACAAGCTCAAGTCAAATGAAAAATGGATCGGTTGATAAAGTACTTTATCAGTTGGAAAGGAATCCTTCCAATATCCAATATGAGGTGTTGTATGATATTGAAGCTGAACCAGACATTGATGTGGTTCACAGAGGTGCAGAAAGGATGAGAAAATTCCAGCCTGACTGTTTAGTCGCTCTTGGAGGAGGCTCTGTCATGGACGCTGTAAAAGCGATGTGGCTATTCTATGAGCATCCAGAAGCAGATTTTAATAGCTTAAAGCAAAAATTCTTCGATCCTAGTAAAAGAGTGGTGAAATTCCCATCACTTCGTGGGAAGGCTATTCTTGTTGCAATCCCTACCACATCCGGAACAGGTTCTGAGGTAACCTCCTTCTCGGTTATTTCGGATAAAAAGGCCAATATCAAATATCCGCTGGCAGACTTTCAATTAACACCAGATTTGGCTATTGTCGACTCCCAGTTTGTTATGACCGTTCCTAAGCATGTTACGGCAGATACGGGGATAGATGTTTTAACACATGCAATTGAGGCATATGTTTCTGTGTTAGCCAATGATTTTACAGATGGATTGGCTTTAAAAGCAATTCAATTAGTTTTTGAGTACCTGCCAAAGGCTTACCGTAATGGTAAGGATGAGCTTGCCCGAGAAAAAATGCACAATGCGTCAACCATTGCCGGCATGGCTTTTGCTAACTCATTTTTAGGGATTAACCATAGCCTGGCACATGCACTTGGTGCTGAATTTAACATCGCTCATGGTCGTGCTAACGCAATCATGCTGCCGCATGTGATTCGGTACAATGCACAAAAGCCGAATAAATTCATGACATATCCAAAATATGAACACTTTATAGCAGATCAACGCTATGCTGAAATTGCCAAAATGCTTGGTCTTCCTGCGAAGACAACAGAAGAAGGGGTAGAGAGTCTAGTACAAGCAATCATGAAGCTTATTGTTGAGTTGGAATTGCCAACGGGCATAGAAGAGGCGGGTGTATGCAAAAGTGTATTCGAAGAAAAAATTAATAGTTTAGCAGAACATGCCTTTGATGATCAAGATACGATTGCAAACCCAAAACAACCTCTTGTAACGGAGCTTGCGAATATCTATCGTCAGGCATATAAGGGCTTCTAAATATTTGTCTTCATTTCGAAAATTGTGTGAACAAGAGTGAATCCTTCGACAAAAACCATCAATCTTCTGTGTGTATTTATGTTAAAGCCTTTAAAGACTCTTTGTTAATACCAGTCACCATTTGAAAAATGTGGAATAATGTCGATTTGGGTACGTTTACAAAAACCTTTTTTAAAACAATAATTTAATTGGTTAATAACTTGATTGAATTAGGAGAGGATTGTATGGTTTATTCGCAAATGCCGTGGTTAAAGTTTTATGATCCAAGAATTAATAAAGAGGTATCAGTGGACTATGTTTCGTTATTTGATCTTTTGCAGCAGGCGGCCAATATTCACGGGGAAAAACCAGCTCTTACTTTTTATGAAAGGTCATGGAGTTACAAAGAAACAAGAACTATATCAGAATGGCTAGCTGCTTCCATGTACCGCATTGGTTTCAAAAAAGGAGATAGACTAGGAATCATGCTGCCTAACTGTCCTCATTATATTTTTAGCTTATTTGCAGTATTCCGCCTGGGTGGCATTGCTGTACAAGTCAATCCCATGTATGTTGAAAGAGAAATTGAATATGCCCTAAATGATTCTGAGGCAAACTATATGGTGGTATTTAAAGCATTTTATCAAAAGGTAAAAGAAGTTCAGCCAAAAACTTCTTTGAAAAAAATTATAGTTGTTGGTTTTGGTGAAAGCAGGGTTAGTCTTGCAGATGATGATATTTACTTTGATGACTTTCTTACTCATGATAATGTGATTCCTGATATCCCAATAAACATAGAAGAAGATGTGGCCATTCTACAATATACTGGCGGAACAACGGGTGTATCCAAAGGTGTAATGCTTACCCATCAGAATCTTCTTGCTAATATTATTCAAGTATGTGATTTTACCTATAATGCCGTTGATGAGAAACCAGAAAATTTTAAAATCATCAGTGTCCTCCCAATGTTTCACGTCTATGGATTATCTTGCAATGCTCTCTCAGCGATCCGAATTGGTTGTAACCAATTAATTCTTCCTCGTTTCGATGTGAATGAATTAATTGAAATAATTAATAGAGAGAAACCATTCCAGGTGACTGCAGTTCCAACGATGATATTTGCATTAAACAGTCATCCGCAATTGGAAGAAAGTGCAATTAAGGATATATTCTACTTTAGCAGCGGTGGTGCACCACTCCCTGTAGAACAAGTAAAATATTTTGAAAAACGTGTGGGGATAAGACTTGCAGATGGCTATGGACTCTCAGAAACAGCTCCTTCAGCTATTTCTACGCCGCCGTTTCTTCCTCGTAAACTAGGAAGTGTAGGAATTCCTATCCCAGGGACAGAAGCACGGATTGTTAAGGAAACTGAAGAGGGATATGTAAATGTACCGGTCGGTGAAGCGGGTGAATTAATTCTACGCGGGCCACAAGTAATGAAGGGTTACTGGAAACGTCCTAGTGACACTCAATTAGTAATTAGAGATGGCTGGCTCTTTACAGGTGATATCGCCAAAATGGATGAAGATGGTTATTTCTATATATTAGATCGCAAAAAGGACATGATTATTGCAAGCGGATACAATGTATACCCTCGTGAAATTGAGGAAATTATCTATCAGCATGCTGCAGTTGAAGAAGCAATTGTAGTTGGAAAACCCGATTCCTATCGAGGAGAAACAGTCAAGGCATATGTAAAAGTAAAAGCCGGTGTAAGTGTTACACCAGAGCAATTGATAGAATATCTAAAGCAAAATCTAGCTCCATATAAAGTACCAAAAGAGATTGAATTTCTTGCAGAGCTTCCTAAATCATCTGTTGGAAAGCTTTTAAGGAGAATGCTTCGTCAAGAAGAAAATGAAAAGATTCATTCTTAAGAAATTTTACAATAAAAAGGGGGAGAAATAAATGCCTGAAAAAAAAGAAACCAAACCAAAGGATACTGAAACACCAAAAACGACTAAAAGGAGACGAAACTCTGTGGATGATCTAACAGGTGAAAATGAAGTCATAGAAACCGAATTACCTGAACCTGTCTTAGAATCAAAGGAACAAGAACCAATCCTGAATAAGGAAGATGTTCAGGAACAATTTTCATCCCTGGACCTTCTCTGGAACCATGCATTTCGTGAGTTAGACCAATGGGCAAAGAAAGCCGATTTTCGTGATGATGTGTTTTTGAAAGAAGCCATGTTTTTTTCTGAAAGTATAAAACGAAATCAGGAGAATATTAAATCTGTCAGAGAACAGTTCAACAAAGAATTTGGTAATTGGGAGAGAACCGCCAGAGAGGAATTTTTAATGTCAACTACAGTCCTTCAGCATATTTTACCAAAAAGATCCTATGAAGAAATTAATCAGCAGATTGACCAAATTCAAAGTAGAACAGCTTCGATTTTAAATGCACCACTGAAGATGGTGGTAAATATTCAAATGATGGATCAATATTTTCAAATGCTAGAACAATATATTGATCTTAGGAAGAATGCACGATTGCAATATATAAAAACCTTAAAACAAGCTGCCTCTCTTATTTATGAGAGTCAAAAAGGTTTCGTTAACCTTTTGACAGGTCAATTAAAAACGTTCATATTCCCTTTAAATAAATACATGGAACAAGCTGAAGAAGTCACAAAATCATAACAATAAGGATGATGAAGGATGACAAAAGAAAAGATGTATGATCCGTACGAGGGCTTTAAACAGATTAGTGAGATGTGGGAAAAACAAATAAATGGACTATTGTTTATGGCTGCAGATAAGAATGAATTTGTTCGTTTAGCCAATACCGGCCTAGGTGTTCACTCACGGTACATGGAACTGTTAAGGAAAAATCAAGAGCTTATGCTTGGTATTATGAATATTCCTACCAAAAAAGATGTTGCTAATGTGGCCAATCTTTCAATACAAGCTGAAGGGAAAATCGATATCTTAGAAGAACAGGTTTGGAAATTACAGGATGGTCTTAGTGAAATAAATAAAGAAAATCTAGCATTGTTTCAAGAAATGGTTATGATGGTTAAACAAATGCAGGTTGAATTCCAAAGAATCGTTCAAGAAGTATCTGAAATGAAAAGAATGAAGGATGACATTCAGGAAATACGTAAGGATCTTGTAGACATTAAAATTATTCAAGTTAACCTTCGTGATGTTAGAGAGGAACTTGAGGAAATAAAAGAAACACAGAAGGAAATTTTGAAAAAGAAAGAACATAATCAGGAAAAAAACATTCACACCGATTTAGAGGAAGTGAAACTGGGATTAGGTCAATTAACTGAAATAAAAAATGAATTAGCTTCTATAAAAGGTATTGTGGGTAAAGAAAGTCTAAAAGGAAAGGCGAAAGATAAGGAATTAGTGCCAACTGTTTAACCGAAAACGTGTTATAAGTGGGAAGGACCCCCATCCTTCCCACTTATATAAATTAAGCAGCAGCTTTTTGCCGGTTTAAGAACTTTCTTAGCAGAAGATTAAACCGGTTTGTTGCTTCTAATTTTGCTAAATGCCCCGAATTTCGCATAATGATAAATTCTGAATGAGGAATCAGCTTGTGCATACAATATTGTATCCAAACTGGTAAAACAGAGTCATATTGACAGCCAATAATAAGAGTTGGAACTTTTATCGTCGGTAATAAAGAAATATTATCAACCTGGAAACAAGCTTTTAGAGATTTTAAAAAGATGTTACGTTTCGGCTGAAAATATTGTTTAAAGTGATTCATATTCTCCTCTGACCATGAATAAAGGCTCATATGTGCAGCTGTTTCTTTAAGGTCATTATCCGTTGCAGCAACACCTAATCTCATTTTCTTAAAATTCAGTAATGGTTTTCTGAGTTTCTTTGGGAAAAAGTGGAATGTACTTATCAACATGAGAGAGCGTACTAGGTGGGGGGCTTGACGATAAATTTCTTGAGCGACAGCACCGCCCATTGACAAGCCTAAAATGTTAGCGTTTTCAATTTTTAACTCGTTTAATAAAGCAATAACATCTGAAGCAAAATGTGGAATAGAAATTCCTTCTGTTTTGGTACATTCACCATGACCGCGCAAATCAGGAATTATTAACTCATACTGATCAGCTAGTTCAAATTGTGATTGCCACCCTTCCTTTACTTCACCTAATCCATGAATGAGAACTAATGGTTCACCCTTGCCAAAATGTAAATATGGCATCCCTAACATACTTAACTTCGATTGTTTCAATTTGACACCACCTTCAATTTTTTATTAAACTTTATTACCAACATACGAAAATTGTAAACGTGTTGATACACCGTATAATAACATTTATTTGTCGAGTTGACAAAATATTACTCATAGGTGTAAAATACATATAGGTGAGGTGATATAAAAATGGTAAATCAAGAGAATCAATCTGTCAATCCATCAAAAAACTTTGTTCTGCCATTTATTCTATTGCTTCTTAGCAGAATGTCTCTTCACGGATATGAGCTAAGCCAGAAATTACAAACATTTGGGTTTAAAACGATTGATCAGGGAAATCTTTACAGACTGTTAAGACAGCTAGAGAAGGAAGAACTAGTGTCATCTGAGTGGGATACAAATGGCAGTGGTCCTGCCAAAAGAAGATATTCCATAACAAAAGCTGGTATTACATACTTAAAAGGCTATGCCAATCAACTAGAGTCGTACCAATCGATGCTAGACCAATTCTTTAAAATGTATTCAAGTTTCCTTGAGCTCTATATTCCTTCATTTCAAAAGAAGGATTCGATAGAGAAAGTAAACAGTAAAAAGAGGAGGAAGGACGATGGCACAGAAAAAGAGTGAAAGTGTTCTTGCTGTTGAAGAAAAAATGATACCAGCAGCCGAAGAACCTAAGAATGAAGGTTTATTTGTGGATACACTATGGAATCAGTATGAACAATCACTGGAACGTGCAAGACAATTGCGTGAAAGCCGTGAAGATGCTTATATGAACGCTCTAAAAGAAGTTATTAAGTTCAACAAGCAATATAGAAAGTCAATTGGTAACCTCTTTGAGCAATCTAAAAAAACAAACAAAGAAGTTGTCTCTGGATTGATGCAGCAAATGAATGCACGCAGGGAACAGCTTTTCAAAGACGAAGAAAAAATTGAAGCAGAAATGATGAATGAAAGGGTAGAGCTTAAAGAGCAGCTTAAAGAGGTTTCTAATCAATTAGAAAACCTAGCTCTCACTCCTATCAAATCTGTATTCCAAATTATTGACCAGTTAGAAGATAATTTTGAAAAGAGTACTGAAGCTAACATTGACTACGCACGTGAGCGCAGAAATGCTTGGCAGCAAGTTACGAATGAGTATGTAAAAATGGCTAGAAATACTCATAATGAAATTGTAAATCGTGGAACAAATAGTGTTAAAGAACTTTTTAAAACAAATTAAGGAGTTCAATGTAATTGATTAGCAGACCAACTGGATTGGTCTGCTTCTTTATGTTTATCATTGAACATGTGATATAGTCATTCCTTGAAACATAAATTTAATATTACTATTATTGATTTGACAAGATTTCGTGCTATACTTCTAATTGCAACTGAATAGGGTAAAAATGGGTATATAGGTTTATTTTAGTAATTTCATAAATTGATAAATATCTAGTTTTACATAGCTGAAAAAATTTACTGTGTTGCGATTTGCGATGAAGGAAAGCAGGGGAAAAGAATTGAAAAAGAAGATTATAGCTTTTTGTTCAATAATCACGTTTGGAAGTCCAACTGTATTACTTCAAGTAGGAGCCGAGGAAAATGAAAATCAGCAAGTTGAAACAGAGGAAAATAAAAACCATGAGGTTATAGACGAACAACGTTCAAGAATTCAATTAGAAATTATAAAAGGGAATGTAGAGCTTAATCAAGTAAAAGAAGAAATTAAACAAATTAATGAACAAATCAGCCGGGTAGAGCAAGCAATCATTGATAATAATAATATTATTATCGATACAGAGAACAAAATAAAAGTTTCTCAAATGGAAATACAGAAACTAGAGTCCGAGATTGAATCGTTAAATGAAAAAGTAAAAAAGCGTAATGAAATCTTAAAAAAACGTGCTCTTACTTTTCAGGAAACGGGTGGAAAGGTAAATTATCTTGATGTTTTGCTGGGTGCCTCAAGTTTTAAGGATTTTGTGGGACGCGTTGGTGCTGTAGCATCTTTTGTTGAAGCAGATCAATCTCTTATAGAGCAGCATGAAATCGACAAAGAGAGTATTAAGGAGAAACAAGATCAGGTACAAGATAAATTATTTGAGCTTCAGAGTATGAAAGTAGAATTAGAAGGAATGCAGGCACAAATTCTAGAACAAAAACAACAAAATGAATGGTTAAGATTAGAATTAAAGAAAAAAGAGCAAGTTACACTTGCAGAACAGGCAGGATTATTGCAACAGGATTCTGCACTTACAACCATGTATAATCTTACCGATATGGATCCGAACCAAATTCTAACTGATTCAATGTTGTTAACGAATGAAACCGTTAAAGGTCTAATTTCTGAAGGGATTACGTATATTGGGAATTCGGTTTATGTATTTGGCGGAGGTCGAAACGAACATGATATTGCAAATGGAAGATTTGATTGTTCAGCTTTTGTCAGTTGGGCGTACGCTCAGGTAGATATTAAAATCGGTGCTAGTACCGAAGTCTTGAAAAATACTGGTACACCTGTCAAGGTAGAGGAAATGCTTCCTGGAGACCTTGTATTTTTTGATACCTATAAAAAAGATGGTCATGTCGGAATTTATCTAGGTGCAGGTAAGTTCTTGGGATCACAAAGTTCTACAGGCGTTGCAATTGCAGATATGACAACTGGTTACTGGTTAGAGAAATTCAATGGGCGTGTTAATCGCATTATTTTATAATTAAAAAGCGAGGCTAGCTTAGCCTCGCTTCTATTTTTGTTAGATATTATTTGCTAAATTCAATGGAAATTGAGTACAATTAAAAAGTTATTCCATATCCTTGAATTTAAAACAGAAGATAAAGTTAGGAGTAGTTATGTAAATGGAATTATTATTGATTATTAAAGCAATTATTTTAGGGTTAGTTGAGGGGTTAACAGAATTTGCTCCCGTATCTTCGACGGGGCATATGATTATCGTTGATGATATGTGGCTGCAATCAGAAGATTTCTTAGGAAAGTATGGAGCGAATACCTTTAAAGTAGTCATCCAGCTAGGTTCCATTTTAGCGGTTGTGGTGACATTTAAGGATAGATTTATCGATTTATTAGGAATGGGTCGAATAAAAAGTAACCTATCTAACCAAAGTGGCGGTCGTTTAAAATTAACACAAGTAATTGTTGGGTTAATTCCTGCTGGAATCTTTGGGGTACTACTTGAAGACTATATAGATGAGTATTTATTTTCGACTGAAACTGTTTTAATAGGTTTAGTGATTGGTGCTATTTTCATGATAATTGCAGATCGCTTTGGCCCAAAAATACCAAAAATCCAAACCGTTGACCAAATTACATATAAACAAGCACTAATGATTGGTCTCATTCAATGTTTATCATTGTGGCCAGGTTTCTCACGTTCCGGTTCGACTATATCAGGTGGCGTTCTTTTAGGATTGAGCCATCGAGCAGCCGCTGATTTTACTTTTATTATGGCAGTGCCTATTATGGCGGGTGCTAGTTTCCTTTCCTTATTGAAAAATTGGCAGTATATGACGATGGATGCACTCCCGTTTTTTATTGCAGGATTTATTAGTGCCTTTGTTTTTGCATTAATTTCTATTCGCTTTTTCTTAAAATTAATAGATAAAATTAAACTTGTACCATTTGCGATATATCGAATCCTGTTAGCTTTCATAATTTTTCTTGTGTATTTTTAATTAAATTAAATTAAATTAAATTAAATTTCAGGCAGCTGCACCGTTATGGTGAGCTGTTTTTTTGATTACGTTTTATGTTTGTGTCTAAAATGTGACATATTTAATAGTAAGTTTTTTTAGTAGGCTCTAAACTAGAGATAGTAGGGACAGGGGGAATGCTAATTGTTAATAATACCATCATATCTAGGCTTATGGTTACTGCAGATTTTCTGCATTTTATTGCCGATATTAATTTATCAATCTTATTTTCGGAAGAGGTTTCAAAATAAAATAGTATTAAGTGCCTTATGTGGTCTTTCAATCATTATATGTATGACCTTTCCTGTATCCATAAATGAGGAAACAATGTTGGATTTTCGCTTTATTCCCTTAATCTTGGCATTCCTCTATGGGGGATTTAGAAGTGGGGTAATACTATCTATTATCCTGATTATTTATCGTCTCAGGATGGGGGGAACAGGCATTTATCTCGGAGGACTTTGGATGACGACCTTTTTCGTCACCGTATTTTATTTTACGCTCCCTCGTTTAGAACTTTGGGGTGAAAAGTTTCGCCAAAAATATCCCTATATGCTGTTGACCTTTTCCCTGCTCTTTTTTGCACTGGGGACTCAATTTTTAGATGACTATACGTTTACACTTTCAGAAATCAATCTTTGGTTTTGGTTTTCAATATTAAACTATATTACTCTTTGGATGGTGCTTCATCTTCAATATTCTATAAGTGAAATCCAGTTAATGAATGAAAAGGTTATTCAATTTGAGAAAGACCATACTAAAAATCATTTGCTGGTTTTTATATCGCAGCAAATGTTAGCACCGATTAGAACATCTCAGTGTTATCTTCAACTTATTGAGGAGGGGACTTTAACGAAGCAACAGGCATTTAATCTGCTGCAAACGAAAAACGAATTAACTCAGGCCGAGCGCAGCTTAGATAACTATTTGGCTTTTATGGATACGAAAGGTAACGAGCAAAAGGAGATGAGTTTTGTTAGGGAATTAAATGAGGTAGTTGAATTAATGAGACCATATGCTGAATTGCATAAAGTGGAACTTTTTTTTACTACTACTGCTCAAGAGGATATATTTATTAAAGGGGAACCGTCCATGTTGAGGTTTGCTCTCTTGAATATCATAAAAAATGGGATTGAAGCATGTTCACCTAGAGGACAAGTAAATGTTTGCCTCCATGAAATGTTAAAAGAGGTTTATATTGTGATAGAGGATAATGGGATGGGAATACCGCGACATATTCTAGAACAGTTAGGTAAACCACTTACTTCGGGAAAAGTAAATGGAACAGGTCTGGGACTAGCCTCAACCTTTAAAATAGCTGAGTCGATGGGTGGCAGGGTGGAAGTAGAATCAAAACCGAATATGGGAACAGTTTTTAGCGTCTATTTCCCAAAATGGGCAGTATCGGGAAGTAATCAAATGTATTAAACCAACAACAAAAAGTTGTTGGTTTTTTGTTGGATAAAAACGGATAATTTTGGAAAAATAAGGTAAAGACAGTGATGGGGTTTTCCAAATATGGTAACATTGGCCTATTTTTTACTCATACTTCTATTAACTATACTTATTGCACTTTTTGATATGAGCCTATTTGAATTCACCTTTTTTGAAGCAATGATAAATATTATATATTCTGAAATTTGGTATTTCCAAACATTTAATATTCTCACATATGAAGGTACTTGTCATTGGGGAAAGTGTTCTAAGAGAAGGTATATTAGATTTTATAGATTTTTTGGAAAGAAATCGTGAAATTAGGGATGACTTTAACATTGTAACAGCTAGGAATGTAAAAGCAGCAGATGTCTTAAAGGTAACTTATCATGTGCAAAAATCATCTTCTCTCAAACTTCATACACAATTAAACTCTTTTGTTGAAAGTTGGGGGGGAGACCCGGATATCCGTTTAAACGATTTCATTCAGGCCTTTACCTCAGCTGGAAGAAGAGGAGTGATGGCGGCATTAACTATAAAAGGTCACCCTGAAAAAGGGATCAGTGTTGATAATATGAAAAAGGGTGCTCCAGATGCTATGGTAGTGGTTGATTCATTGGCCATTATTAAAGAGGATAGGCTCCAAGATTTCCTGCCTCTTAAGGATGCACGAAGTTATTTGTGGATTATAAATAAATTAGATAAAACGGTAGTAACCGTGGGCTGTAGTAAAGATAAATTCCTTGGTGTTCGTATATTCAATACTGTGACAAAATCAAAAGCAAGTCTCGTTAAGGGTAGAGCAGTAATTAATCTTAAGGTAAGGGCTGAAGCCTATTTAGACAGCTCCCAATGTAAAGATGATCTAATAAAAATCAATACTTTTAAGAAATTCGGAAAGTTAACGGAAAAACAAATCAAAAAGGATCTTGAAGCAACCATAAAAAAGCTTCAACAAAAATATGAGGCCGATATATTTGGTTTTGGAGAAATACTTTACCGCCAAGATTATAATAATTTCAAACGAATTGAAAAGTAGTGGGATGAATATTTTAAGGATGCCATCGTCAATGTCGATGTAGATGTCAAAATAAGAAGATCCGGAATCCGGACAAAGAGCCCTTTTAGTGAAAAAAAGTAATGATATTAAACCATACTTTAAGGATTAAAACCTTAAGGAATATGGTTTTTTTTCTTTCTAAACACTTGTCCATGGTTTTTTTTGCAGGCATCTGTAACACTTTAAATTTACTGGTCAAATAACTGCTCATACATAATGAACTAGCCTGCACCAACTATCAGTAAAAGAATATTTTATTGTAACAGATAAACTTTCTGAAAAAGGTGATGAAAATCTTTGGTGGGTGCACATAATGAAATCAATTGTTTTTTTAGGGACCAACAAAACAGGGTCAAGTTATGAAGGAATAAAAGCAGCAAAAAGACTAGGTTACGAGACAATCCTTTTAACGAATCGCACTATTTTTATAGAGGAAAAGGAGGGTTATAAAGAAATAGATGATGCACGGCTCATTGATATGTCAGATACTGATGAAATATTCTTAGCGATAACAGACCTTATGAATGAGGGGAAAATTGTCGACTGTTTTATTAGCTTTTTAGATGAGTATGTTTATTTGGCTGCCTTGCTCACAAATGTTATTTGTAATACGCCACTCACGTATGAACCATTGGAAATTATGATTGATAAAATTTTAACCAGGGAATTCTTGAGTGGAAAGAATTATACCCCTTTTTTTAAGGTGCTGAGTTCACCCGAAACTATCGAAAATGAGGTAAATGACCAATTTCCACTAATTATTAAATCGCCTCAATCAAATGGTTCAAAGGATGTAATATTGGTCGAAAATATCTGGGAATGTAAGAGGGGTGTAAAACAACTTCTCAGAAAAAATTCTGAATTTCCTATATTAGTAGAGGAATATCTTGAGGGTCCACAATATTTAATTGAAGTGATGGTTTTTCATTCAACCATCACAATTGTGGCAATTGTTGAACAGGAAGTAACAAAGGGCGAACGTTTTATTATTACCGGTTATTCTATCTGTCCTAAGTTGTTATTGGAACAACTTTCAGGATTAAAAGAAACTGTCTATTCTATAATTGAGGATTTTCAATTTAGAAATGGTACTTGCCATTTGGAAATGAAATTAACAAATAAAGGCTGGAAGCTGATTGAGATTAATCCGAGAATGGCAGGGGGTGCTATGAATCGG
Source organism: Bacillus sp. CZDM1 (assembly GCF_055502545.1). Taxonomy (NCBI): domain Bacteria; kingdom Bacillati; phylum Bacillota; class Bacilli; order Caryophanales; family Bacillaceae; genus Bacillus; species Bacillus sp. CZDM1. Next base: position 52,514 of record NZ_JBUESO010000003.1, read on the forward strand.
ATGATTGAGGAAGCGTTTGGTGTTAATCTTGCAGAACAGACGATAAAGTTGTATGCAGGAAAAGAGCCAGATTTAATAAGAAGGCAAGAAAAAGCTATCTATGCACATTATTTAATCGTTAGCTCTATTGGGAGATTACTTAAAGTATCGGGGTGTGATTCTGCCGAAGAACAAACTGGAGTAATAGAGGTTTACACGAAAGCAGCAACCGGTCAAATTGTCACACCTCCTCGCTCAATGGGACAACGTTATGGATATGTAATAGCTGCCGCTGAATCAAAAAGTTCAGCAAGGGAGTGTGCCATAAATGGTGCGCAACAAATTCAATTTTACTTACAGCCTATATAAATAATGGAAAGGAGGATTGATTATGGGGGAACATCAGAAGGATACATGTGTCTGTCACGACCTGCAGCAACTGTTAGAAGAACAAAAAAAATTATCATTTGAAGATTTTCGCTTTGTAAATGGTGATTTCGGATATGACACGATTCCGTTTATACTTTCAACCGGGAAATGTCAATTTGAGGCTTGGGGTTGGACAAATAATGGAGATTTTTTTATAACAAATGTTTTTAGATTAGAGGCAATAGACGTAAGGAGATGTTGTGCAACAATAACTCTGCTTGAACCGGTAGACATAGACGGCTATCCAGTAGATATGTGCGACAATATCTTTTCGTTAAGAACTACAACAAATTGTATTATTGTAGACCTCTCCTGCTTTACTTCTTTACAGCCGTTATCACCTAGATTAGTAAATCGTTTACTGCCGATTATTGATCCAAAATGATAAATTAGCCCATATAGAATGGGCTTATTCTTTTTTTTGAAAAGCGGGTTATTTATATATGTGTCTATCGCACATTTTTAGAGATATGAATAGGATATATGGAATTAAAAAAGGAGGTAATGTAAATGTCTGGTTCACATGGCGGGTATGGCGGCGGCTTTGCCCTTCTAGTTGTATTGTTCATTTTGTTAATTATTATCGGGGCTTCTTGGTGCTGAAAATACTATTAAATTAAAAAGGGGGTTATAAATATGCCTTATGGATATGGTTACGGAGGCGGATTTGGTCATGGGGGCTGTGGCTGTGGTACTGGATTTGGCGGCGGCTTTGCGCTAATCGTAGTATTATTTATCCTATTGATCATCGTAGGAGCAGCTTGTTTTAGATAAAACGAAAAGCGGAAGCGTCTTGCACAGGGAAAAATGCAGTTCAATTTTTCCTAGGGGCGACAGGCATAAGACGAGCAGGCTGGAAGGTTGCTATTTAACCTTCTAGACTGATTGGCTTATGACCCCGAGCCCCTAGGCGCTGCAGCTAGACAAAACGAAAAGCGGAAGCCCTCTTGTTAATCAAGAGGGCTTTCTGTTGCTGTTTTCCAAACTTTAAATTCATCAATTTCTACAGATAATTTTTTTAACGTAAAGGTAATCACGGCGGCGTCATCGAGTATCCCTAGTCCTACAAGGAAATCAGGGACTACGTCTAATGGAGAAACGAAATATAAGATTGCCCCAATAATCGTTAAAATTGTAGCAGGAGAAACGTTTCGATATTCGCCTTTTGAATAAGATTGAACTAAATCAATAAATAGTTGTAGTTTTTCCCAGGCCTCTCCTAAAGTACCTTTGTTATTTCTCGCCTTAAGGATAGCCTTCTTGAGTAAGCCCTCGGTCTTTTTGGGGTTATCGAGGTATCCTAGTGCACCTTCTTGGTGTTTTTTCGCTTCGAAATCTATTTTTGAGTCGATCATTTACATACACTTCCTTATGTGAAATACATAAAGTTAGTGTACCTCAGAAACATCCATTTCATTTATGCAGAAACATCATCATTTATTTTTGAATTCTTCCCACAGACAATTTCTTCAACCTCAAAGCCTTCAAGTGTTTCTTTTTTTAATAAGTTTTCAACTAAATGTTGATACTGATGATAATGACCCTTAATAAGATTCTCTGCTTTTTCTATCCCTTTTTCAAACAGTTCTTGCATCTTTACTTCCTTGTCCTGTTTGTTAAATGTGAGGGTGAAACCTCCTTGAAGCATACCGGTATCTACCATTTGTTCGATAATCTGCTTAGCTTGCTGTACGTCGCCACTGACACCAATACTATGTTCGCCAAGAAGCATTCTTTCCGCGACGCCGCCAGCTAGCACCATGGCGACTCTGTCTAATAAGTCACTTGTTGTTGATAAATGAAGTTCTTTTGGTATTGGTGCCACATAACCGAGTGCCTCACCACGTGGGATAATGGTAGCTTTTCTTACAGAACCTGGCTTTGTTAACGAAGCGACAATAGCATGTCCCGCTTCATGGATGGCCACCCGACGCTTCGTGTCTAGATCCTGTAAAGAACGAGAAGTACTTCCTAAAATGGTTCGGTCAAGAGCATAATCAAGATCCCCTTTTGTTAATGCATCCTGCCCGTTTCGTACGGCACGTCTGCTGGCAGTTTCAAATAATGACTGCAGCTCCGCTCCAGAAAAGCCGGAGGTACTTTCAGCAAGTTCATCTAAAGAGGCTAATACTTCATTGCTGAGTGCTTTCCCTTTTGTATGAATATCAATAATTTCTCTTCTGCCTTTTGTATCAGGGAGTGGGACCTGGAAGGTGAAATCTATTCTCCCTGGCCTTAAAAATGCTTCATCCAGCATATCTTTTCTGTTTGTGGCGGCAATAAACAATATTCCATCATTTGAATGCCCGCCATCAAGCTGAACGAGCAGTTCTGTTAACGTTTTTTCTGCTTCTTCACCGCCATGTGCTTTTCTTCTGCCGGCTAAGGCATCTACTTCATCAATGAAAATGACAGCAGGACCTTGTTTTCTTGCTGTCTGGAATAAAGAGCGTACCCTGCTCGCGCCAACACCAACGAATAATTCATTAAAAGCAGAACCGCTGGCTGAGAAGAAAGCTGCATTTAGTTCACGGGCAATGGCTTGAGCAAGTAATGTTTTTCCTGTACCTGGAGGTCCATATAAAAGAATACCTTTTGGTGGTTTAATCCCCAGTTTTATAGCCCTTTCAGGTTCTTTAAGCGTTGAAAGTGTTTGTAGTATTTCTTCCTTCATTTCTTCACCAATCCCACCAACGTCTTCTAAACTAATGGAAGGAAGCGGGCGTGCCTGTGAAACACTGCTCTTCATCGAGTTTGAAAGCCCGAAACCACCTTTTGTTTTTTGAAGTACTAAAGCTGCTGCAACAAGGGCAAGTAAAATAACAGCCATTATCCACTTTCCAAAGGTGCTGCTATTTGAAAATGAGTAATTTATATTATATTTTTCAACCAGCTTGTCAACCATTTGGCTATTTGGAGGGACATTTGATGCGTATTTTTGGTCACCAGCTTCAAGTTGAAGGCTGCCATCTGAATACTCAGTTAGTGTAACTAATTTGCCATTTTGGTTTTGAATTGTATTTTCTACTGAAGAAAAAGGAATTTCTATTTTTTCTTTTGTAGTTTGGATAACCCAAGTAATACCTACCATTAATATTAGTATCGCTGCGATGAGCGGAATGATCTTTGAAACTAGTTTTTTACTTTGATTCAATTCTAGTCATCTCCTTATAAAGAGTCTAACTCTATTATAAAAGGAAAATAACAAAAGAGGATGTGGGAATGGGTGGAAATGGATTTCCAGATGAGCAGCATTAAAGGATTGCAAATTTTACCGCGAGACTATAAGATTAAGGGTACGAGAAAAATTTTTTGATTGTTAAAAGAGAGGAATTTGAAATGAGTAACAAACTTAAAGAAGAAGTACTATCACGCAGAACCTTTGCGATTATTTCTCACCCGGATGCCGGGAAAACAACACTTACAGAAAAATTATTATTGTTTGGCGGAGCTATACGCGACGCTGGAACAGTAAAAGCAAAAAAAACTGGTAAGTTTGCGACAAGTGACTGGATGGAAATTGAAAAACAACGTGGAATCTCAGTAACATCCAGCGTTATGCAATTTGACTATAATGATTTTCGTGTCAACATTTTGGATACACCAGGACACCAGGATTTTAGTGAAGATACCTATCGTACCCTAATGGCTGTAGATAGTGCGGTAATGATTATCGACTCTGCAAAAGGGATTGAGGAGCAAACCTTAAAGCTATTTAAAGTGTGCCGGATGCGTGGTATTCCTATCTTCACATTTATTAATAAGCTGGACCGTCAAGGGAAAGCACCATTAGAGCTGCTTGCTGAATTAGAGGAAGTGCTGGGTATTGAGACCTATCCCATGAACTGGCCAATCGGGATGGGTAAAGAATTTTTGGGTATCTACGACCGATATTACAAACGAATCGAACAATTTAGAGTAAATGAGGAAGATCGTTTCATTCCATTGAATGGTGATGGGGAAATAGAAGGTGACCATCCTTTAAAGGTTTCTGGATTGTATGACCAAACGCTGGAAGAGATAATGCTGTTAAACGAAGCTGGTAATGATTTCTCTGCTGAAAAAGTGGCTGATGGAAAGATTATCCCCGTTTTCTTTGGCAGTGCATTAACAACTTTTGGGGTCCAAACCTTTTTAGAGACGTACCTGCAATTTGCTCCAGCTCCTATGGCTCGAAATTCATCCATTGGGGAAATTAATCCACTCGCTGAGCAATTTTCGGGTTTCGTCTTTAAAATTCAAGCAAATATGAATCCAGCCCATCGTGACAGGATTGCGTTTGTTCGAATTTGTTCGGGTAAATTTGAGCGGGGAATGACCGTTAATATTCCACGATTAAGTAAACAAATAAAGCTTTCTCAATCCACTTCCTTTATGGCGGAAGAAAGAAGCACGGTTGATGAAGCTGTCAGCGGGGACATTATCGGCCTTTACGATACGGGTACTTACCAAATTGGGGATACCATTACATCCGGTAAAGAAAATTTCCAATTTGAAAGGCTACCGCAATTTACACCTGAGCTCTTTGTTAGGGTTTCTGCTAAGAATGTAATGAAACAAAAATCTTTTTATAAAGGAATCCAGCAGCTAGTTCAGGAAGGCGCCATTCAGCTTTATAAAACAGTGAAAACAGATGATTACTTGTTAGGTGCTGTTGGGCAGTTACAATTCGAGGTTTTTGAACATCGGATGAGAAATGAATACAATGCTGAGGTATTGATGGAACGTATGGGATCGAAAATAGGAAGATGGGTTGAAGGAGATATCGTAGATGAAAATCTCTCAAGCTCTAGAAGTCTCCTTGTTAAGGATCGCTTTGATCAGTATGTCTTTTTATTTGAAAATGATTTTGCACTTCGCTGGTTCCAAGAAAAAAATCCAAGTGTGAAGCTTTATAACCCAATGGATCAGCAGGACTAAAAATGACGGGACTAATTCCCGTCATTTTTTTGAAAATAAATTACTGAAAATTCAGACTAATAACTTGACTATATTTTTGGGAACGACATACAATTAGTACAAATGTATTTAACATTTTTTAGGAGGGATTAAGATGGTAAATGGGTACTTTTTTACAGGGTTTCCGGGTTTTATCTGCAACCAATTAATTCGAGAAGTTTTAAAAAAGAATGATTTAAAAGGAGTCATATATGTTCTTGTCCTTCAAGGGATGATGGATAAGGCAAGGAAAGAACGTCAAGCTATTATGACAGAGCTAGGTCTAAAGAATGAAGCATTTGTCATTATAGAAGGTGATATCACCCAGCCATCACTCATGATTTCTACCGATAACCATGAAATCCTAATTGGAAAGATAACACATGTATTTCATCTTGCAGCCATTTATGATTTGGCAGTACCAAGGGATACTGCCTGCAAAATCAATGTAAATGGCACAGAAAATGTGAATAACTGGGTAAGAGGATTGCCGCAATTGAAACGTTATGTATATTTTAGTACGGCATATGTTGTAGGTGACCGTGAAGGAACTCTATACGAGACAGAGCTTATTCGACCGACAAGTTTTAAAAATCATTATGAGGAAACAAAGTATGAGGCTGAAGTTTTGGTGGAAAAACTAAAAAGGGAAATTCCAATTACGATTATTCGCCCTGGAATCGTCAAAGGTCATTCTCAAACCGGTGAGACGATTAAATTTGATGGCCCCTATTTTATGATGAATTTTTTAGATCGATTAAAATTTCTTCCTCTGCTGCCGAAATTGGGTAAGGGAGAAGCATATGTAAATTTAGTTCCAATAGACTATATCATTCAGGCAGCTGCTTATCTTAGCTTTTTGGAAAAAGGGATTGGTAAAACCTATCATTTAACGGATCCTCACCCCTATCGTGCTTCTGAAATTTACACCTTTATGATGGAGGAATTGATAAACAAGAAACCAATGGGTACCCTCCCATTAACAGTGGGAAAATGGTTTCTTTCCATAAAGCCGATGAGAAAGTATCTGAGGGTTGAAAAAGAAGCCCTAGATTATTTTACTTGGATGGGTCATTTTGATTGCACGCAGGCAGAGAAAGATTTGAAGGAATCAGGAATCATATGTCCGGACTTTAAAGATGGTCTAAAGCCAATGACTGCCTTTTACCTAAAACAAAAGGATAATCCTAATTATCAAATTCCCATTTTATGATAGTAGCATGAGTTAAAATATTTCTTCATAACTCGTTTATTCAGTCTGTTACTGGTAAAACTAATTTGGAAGTAACTTACATCAGAAGCGAGATAGAGAAATGAAAAAAATAAGTAAATTAGAAGCAGTCTTATGGAGTATAGCCTTTCCGGGATTCAGTCAGCTATTAAGCGGCCAGTACATCAAAGGTATTTTGTTTGTGATACTAGAATTTATTATAAATGTGAACAGTCATTTTAATAGTGCAATCATGTACAGTTTCCTGGGTGAAATTAAAAGGGCTGAATCGGTCGTAAATTATCAATGGCTGATGTTTTATCCGTGTGTTTATATGTTTTCAATGTGGGATGGATATCGTCATGCAATGCCGCTTGAGGAAAAGTATTCTTATTTACCATTTGTATTTTCTGCCTATTTTGTCACAGTTGGATTAATGATTTCACCAAAGGTTACCATTTTTAATGTTCATCCAGGTCCTGTCTTTTTACCCATGATATTTGTCATTCCGGGGTTACTTATTGGATTTTTGATAAAGTGGATATTAAAATCTCGAAATTAGCTGCCTATCAGAATCTGATTAGTAGCTTTTTTTGTTGAGAATTTTCTGTATGCCCCCATAAAAGGATGCTAATTAAACGTACATCTTTAGTGGAAAAAGGGTGTCAAAAACAATGAGGTGAATGAATTGGAGAAAAAAACAGATCATAAGTCAGTAAACAAAATCACAAAAGGTGCGCTAGCAATTATTCTTGCAAGTACAATAGTATTTCCAGGTGCAAATGTTTTCGCTGATGAAACAACTAGTGAGACAGCTATAATAGATCTTCAAGAAGATTCAAACTCTGAAAGTGATAAAGTAGAAACACCATCATTATTACCAGGGGACTTCTTCTATTTTTCGAAGATATTAATAGAAAAAATACGCCTTGCTTTAACGATAGATGATGTTAAAGAAGCAAAGTTATTTGCAGATTATGCAGCGGAGCGCCTTGTAGAGGCGGAAGCGCTGTTTGCTGATGGAGATGAAGAAGCAGCCATAGAAACAATGGAAAAAGCAATTGAGAATATGGAAAGTGCAGATGATCAAGTGACCGCTGTAGATGATGGTGCATCTGATGAAATAGGTGAAGAGAATAAAGAAATTGGAGATGTAAAAGAAGTTTTATCCCAAAATATCATCGCCCTTACCGCAGCCATGAAAAAGGTGAAAAACCCCGTTGTGAAAGCTTCATTACAAAAGAATATAGAAAAAAGCTATGTAAAGGTCTCGAAGAAAATAAAAAAATGGGAAAAGAAAAATGAAAAAATAACAAAAAAAAATAAACTAGAAGACACGGAAGCTTCTCCAGAGACACTTGTAGAGTCTAGTTCAGACAAAGTTATTCCTGAAGTAACTGAATCAGCAGCACCACAACCAACTAAGAAGGAAATTCAACAATCGGCGGTACAGGAGAAAAAACAAGCAAAACAGGCAATTCTACAAAATAAGCAGGAAGCAAAGGCGGCAGCAAAAGAAGCAAAGGCAGAATCAAAGAATTCTACTAAGGAAAAGAAAAAAGAGAATAACGGCAAAGGAAATTAATAGAATCTAGGATTATAAACAGGAAAAGATAGCCTTTCTTGGGGCTAATTTTTCTCATGCGCTTTACCCCCATAAAATCCAAGGCGTGCGCCGTATGGTATAATTGGGTTATTGTGAGGTGAGGCAATGCTAGGTTTATTGTTTTTAACCAAGAATAAAAAACGAACGTTAGAAGAGTCGGTTCTTTTAATTCAACAAGGGGACCGCTTACTACTAAATGAAATAATAGATTCTTATAAACCCTTTATTGCGAAAAATGTTTCTACAGTTTGTAAACGATATATTTATGAAACCGATGATGAATTTAGTATTGGTCTGATTGCCTTTAATGAGGCTATTGAAAAATATTTACCTGATAGAGGAAGCTCTCTGCTTAGTTTTGCTGAAGTCATAATCAAGAGGAGAGTTATTGATTATATTCGGAAACAAACGAAAAATCAACACGTCAGTATCGACTTAACCTATTCATCACTTGAGGATGATTCAGCAGGCATGGTAATTGTGAACGAGCTGTCCCTCGAGGAATATAAGAAAAAATCTGATGAAGAGTTAAGAAAAGACGAAATTATACAATTTCAAGCATTATTAACTTCATTCGATTTAAGCTTTAGCGATTTAGTTGAGAATTCACCTAAACATGCAGATGCAAGGGAGAATGCCATATTAGTAGCTAAACTTTTAGTGGATGATAAGGAATTAAAAAGTTCTCTATTTGAAAAAAAACGCCTTCCGATAAAACAGTTAGAAAAAAAAGTGAATGTCAGTAGAAAGACGATTGAGCGAAACCGAAAATATATTATTGCGATTGCACTAATATTATCGACTGATTATGTATATTTAAATGATTATTTAAGGGGGGTGCTTGAGACATGAGAAAGGGAATTATCATGGAAGTTGATGATCCTTATTTGACACTATTAACTTCAGACGGAGAATTCTTACGTGCCCGTAAAATGGATAGGCTTTATTCAATAGGTGAAGAAATAGATTTTTATCCTGTTACTGATTATCAAAAAAGGAAAGAGAAAATTGTATTTAATAACTTTTTAACTTTAAAAACGGTTTGGATGTCAATGGCTGTTCTAATCATATCTTTAGGATCTATTATTCCAGTGTATCAAAATAATAAGGCATATGCCTATATGTCTATTGACGCTAACACTAGTATTGAAATGGGACTAAATAAAAACATGCAGGTAGTTGAACTCAACGGGTTTAATAAAGAAGCAGAACAAATCATTTCTCAGTTGGATGATTGGGAGAAAAAAGATGCTTCGGAATTAACTGCAATTATTGTTGAAGAATTAAAAGATGAAGGATATATTTCCCAATCAGAAACAGTTGTGATTTCAACAGTAAAGACACATCAACTTAAAGATAAAGCGGCAATAAAACTGCAGGAGAATATTGCTGAAATTAAACAAACCGTTCATAAACATCTAGTTGAAATAAAAATGTATACAACCACTGAAGCAGAATTAGAGAAAGCACAGGACTTAGGTGTTCCAGTTGGGGTATATCATAAAAATAAAAATAACTCGGTACAAAACAAGGAAAAAATAAAGCAAAAAGATAATGCTCCCCTTGTACCTGCAACAAATTCAACCATGCCGCCGGGTCAGGTCAAAAAGCTAGAGCAGAATAATAGTAATCTAAATCAAAATCAAAGTGAAGATAACAATCAAATTGCACAAGAACATGGGGATGGTATGCAAAATTCACCATCGGATAAAAACAGCCATGGTAATGAACATCGAACTAGTAATCAAGGTAAACAAAAAGAGAATAAAAATGTCAATAAACAAGAAAGACCAAAGACAAATAATGAAAATAAAGCAATAAAACACGAGAATAATGGGAAAAAGTAAGTCCGGCAAATTTGCCGGACTTTTTCCATGTTTATTTAGTTAAGATTATTGTTGCTGACCAGCCATTTGTGCTTGTGCTTGTTGTACTAGCCTTTTTGTAATTTCGCCGCCAACAGACCCATTTGCTCGGGAAACTGTATCGGAGCCTAAATTCACACCAAACTCTTGTGCGATTTCATATTTAACCTGATCAAGATATTGCTCTATTCCTGGAACTAATAATTTATTGCTGCTGTTAGCCATTTTCTTCAACTCCTTAGTATCTATACAGAGATAAATTTCTTTTCTCTGTAATTGTATTATGATTCAATTCTGTTTTTTAATAAGTGGTAATGTTTTGCGGAAATGGATACAAATTTGTTTTAATCACTGCCCTTACTAACATCCTTGTCAGGGTGCATGAAGGGATAGGCTTGTGGTTTTTTCTTGCTCTCTAGCAATTCACGGTTTTCTGCTGTATTCCAGCCAATATCATTTGTTGGGTGAACCCACTCGTCCCCGGCCATAATTTCAGGGTCGGTATTCTCAGTCCAATTTTCTAAAGGAGAGTTTGGTGAAGAATATAAGCTATCTCCGATTACAACGCCATGTTCATTTATAAATGGAGGCTGCATTTTAATTCCTGTTCCTTCGAAACTTGGTGCATTAATTTGATGTGGAATTGTTTGATTCATCGTTGGATTATCTAGTTTTTGCTTTTTCTTATTGGTCATCATACTCACTCCTATTTTTCTTTATTTTTCACTTAATGAACAAATTTATTTATGAAAAATAAGGAAGTGATTGAATCCCTGATTTTGAAGAAACTAAAGATGTAACATAAAGATGGGAGGACGAAAAAATGGCTAAACGAAAAGCAGAATTTGATGCAGTAAAAAAATATTCTAAAACGCCGCATAAGAATGTACAGGAAAGTGAATTCTCAGCAGAATTTACCGATAATAACAACGCAATCAGATTTGCAAACCGTAATTCAAAGCTTGGGAAAAAAGGAAGAAGTTAATGAAAGATAAGAAAAGCGTGCAAAACACACGTGAAGAATTTAGCATTGAATTTGGTGACGTGAATGGAATTAAGCTATATGAAGTACTTCAGAATAATCAGGATAATAAAAAGTCATCGAAAAAGAAATAAGCCGGCTTTATGCCGGCTATCTTTATCCTTTATATGAAAAGATTAGTGTTCCTTTGTTTGCAGGATCAAAATAAGCGATTAAATTAGAAGACTGCTTTAAGATTTTTCCAGATGATAAGTATTCATCAAGATTAAAGGAAAGTTCCTCAATCATTGTATGCTTATATAAATCTTTCTCATCAAGTTCTAGTTCCACATAGATTTGCCCTAGCAGCGATGGGGTATCGACTATTTGTTTATAAATTTCGGTTCTTGTTTGTTTATTGAAGCTTTGTTCCCACCATGGCTTTCGCGGCTTGTACTTATGGTTTATTAAATAATCATATTTCATCAGGCCTTCAATAATGTCAAGGTCACTCAGCTTCCGGTATTGAAGAAACGAGAACAATCTTCGAAATAAATCCTCTAACTGGTGACCAATCCTTGACCAGCCTTGCTCATCCCAATAGGTCCCAAACTCCTGGAAAAAGTCGAAAGGTGAAGGAAACACGTTTGTAACCAAATACTCTATTGTGTGATTCATGCGATGGTCATTCCAATATTTTTCTAACACATCCTCCACCTGTTTAATTCTGAGAATATCATCAAAGGGAAGGACATTATTCCCCAAAATTTCATATGGAGAATGATCCATATAAACATACTCATGTTCAGCAGCGCGAAGTCTTAGCCCAGTTCCCCGAAGCATTTTCAAAAAACCTAACTGCAGTTCTTCAGGACGAAGTTCAAAAACATCATTAAACGTTTTCCGAAAGGATGCGTAATCTTCCTCAGGCAGACCGGCGATTAAATCAAGGTGCTGGTCAATTTTTCCGCCATCCTTCACCATGGTAACGGTTCTTGTTAGTTTTGCAAAATTCTGTTTCCGCATGACAAGCTCATTTGTATAATCATTTGTCGATTGAACGCCGATTTCAAAGCGAAATAAGCCTTTTGGTGCTTCATTATTTAAAAATTCAATAACCTCAGGTCTCATGATGTCAGCAGTAATTTCAAACTGAAAAACTGTTCCTGGTAGATGCTCATCAATTAAAAATCGGAACATTTCCATCGCATAGCTTCTGCTAATATTAAATGTACGGTCAACAAATTTAATCGTCTTTGCCCCATTAGCCATAAGATAACGAATATCTTCCTTAATTTTCTCCCTATCGAAATAACGGACCCCTACTTCAATGGAAGAAAGGCAAAATTGACAGCTGAATGGACAGCCTCTGCTGGTTTCAATATAGGTGACACGTTTACCCAAATGAGCTTTATCTTCAGGAAATCGATAGGGTGATGGGAGTTCCTTTAGGTCAAGCTTATTCATTTGGGGTGTCACTTTTACTTTTCCATTTTTGCGATAGGCAATTCCATGTACATTTTTATAGCTGCCCGCTCCGTTCAATTCAGAAAGCAGCTGCTTAAATGAACGTTCACCTTCACCCATCACTATAAAGTCGACACTTGGGAGTTTTTCCATCCATTCTACCGTATCATAAGATACTTCAGGACCACCAAATACAATCTTAATAGAAGGATCAATTTTTTTAATCATGTTGACAACCTTAATGGTTTCTTCAATGTTCCAGATGTAACAACTAAATCCAATAATTGTTGGTTTTTGCTGATAGAGGTCTGACACGATATTCATAACCGGATCCTTTATCGTATATTCCTTTAATTGGATGTTAAATTCCGGAGCAGCGAAAGCCTTTAAGCAGCGAATCGCTAAATTTGTATGTATATATTTAGCATTTAAGGTACAGCAAATAACGTTCATCGTAAAACTCCTTCGGCAAATTAAAAACAATAGTATATTATATCCTACTTTTGAAAAAATCCAAAATCGAAATAAAAAAATCCTGTTATATTACAGGAGGGAAGCTGTTATATACATAAAATGCTAAATAAAAACCATTTAAATTAACGTTTTAAATAAATTTTTAAAAGGTGTTATAGAATTTTTTTGCTGATGTTTGATTTTTGTCACAGCGTAATAAAAAGATCTATCCTACAATGAATTTGGGGAATTTATATTTTGTGTTTTTTTGTACAAGAAGGGGAGGGACATTATGTCAATATTGCCAAAGAAAAATGAGCTTGGTTTCTTTGAGATTCGTCTTGAATCAATTGGGGGTCTTGGTGCAAATTTAGCTGGAAAAATGTTAGCTGAAGCCGGAGTACTAGGTCTAGGTTTGAACGGATCTAATTTCTCATCATATGGCTCAGAAAAGAAAGGTTCACCTGTTAAAAGTTTTATCCGTTATTGTGATCCAGATGTTGAAATAAGAGATCACAGCCCAATAGAGCAGCCACATATTGTGGCGGTTTTTCATGAAGCACTATATAGAACAGTCGATGTCGTAAGCGGATTAAATGCTGATGGAATCGCACTTGTAAATACAGCTAGAGAGTTTGATGAAGTGAGAAGTGATCTAAAGTTAGAATATGGCACACTTGCTATTGTTGACGCTTTAACGATCGCAGTTGAAGAAAAAACAAAAGTCAATACAGCGATGCTCGGTGCGTTATATCGTATTTGTGAATTCCTAGATCCAGATTCTATGAGAAACGTTATTCGTAAAACATTTGAAAAAAAATACCCGCATTTAGTGGAGCCAAATATTCGCACGTTTGACCGTGGTTATAATGAAGTTCAATTTAAAACCTATGATGTGCCAGAAGGGGCAGAAGGTAAAAGTTTTTCGCGGGCATTGCCGCAATTAGGTTACATGACCCAGGAAATCGGCGGGGTAATGACCACTCAAGGTAATAGTATATTAAAAGATTTAAGTGGTTCACGACAAGGATTTCTTCCACAGTTTGAACAGGATAAATGTATCCACTGTGCTGCCTGCGATAATGTCTGTCCAGATTATTGCTTCGTATGGGAAGCTGGCGAAGATAAGAAGGGCAGAAAACAAATGTTCCTTAAAGGGATTGATTATCAATATTGTAAGGGCTGTTTAAAATGTGTTGAAGCTTGTCCAACAGATGCGTTAGGTGATCTTCGTGAAATGATTGGATATGCAGATGCTAACCGTGTAAAACAGAACTTTCCGTATTTAGCAGGGGGGATTTCATAATGGCAATGTTAGAAGAAAAGTTAAAGATTCAAGGGGTCGCTGAGCAGCTTTCAACCTTTGAGTCCGGAAATGAAATGGCTGCTATGGCAGCTGCGCAAATTAATTATCATATTATGGGGTATTTCCCAATTACACCTTCTACAGAAGTAGCACAATTTTTGGACCAAATGAAAGCCCGCGGTGAGCATGATATTAAGCTGATTCCAGCAGATGGTGAACATGGTTCTGCAGGTATTTGCTACGGTGCTTCTGCTACTGGTGCTAGAGTATTCAATGCAACAAGTGCAAATGGCCTTCTTTATATGATAGAACAGCTGCCCGTTCAATCTGGAACCCGCTTTCCAATGGTCATGAATCTTGTAACACGTGCAGTCAGTGGACCTCTTGATATAAGAGGTGATCACTCTGACCTTTACTTTGCGTTAAATACTGGCTGGGTTATCTTAACAGCTAGTACGCCGCAAGCTGTTTATGATATGAATATTATGGCTCTGAAAATTGCTGAACATTCTAAGGTCCGTCTGCCGGTTATCGTTGCCTACGATGGATTCTTCACTTCACATCAAAAGCGAAGAGTTGAGTATTTCAAGGACCGTAGTGTTGTGCAGAAATTTGTAGGTGAATGTCCAACAGACTATCATTTTGCGAGAGATCCAAAGTATCCAGTAACAATTGGTGCTCATATGAATGGTGATGACCTAATCAATAACAATTTCCAGCAATCTGAAGCCATTTACGCCGCGGGTGAGGTTTATAAAGAGGTTGCAGCTGAATATGCCCGTATTTCCGGCCGTGAATATTCAGTACTTGATTTATATAAAATGGAAGATGCTGATGTTGCATTATTCCTCTTAAACTCTGCTGGTGAATCAGCGAAAGATGTAGTTGATGAATTACGTGCTAAAGGAATTAAAGCTGGAGTAATCAGTCCAAATGTTATCCGTCCTTTCCCAGCGAAGGAAATTCGTGAAGCCCTTAAAAATGTAAAAGCATTATTGGTTGGTGAACGTGCAGATTCCTATGGAGCAAATGGACCGAATTTAACCCATGAAGTGAAATCTGCCCTTCAAGAAGACCGGGAAAATCAAACAATCGTTTTAAGTCGAGTTTTCGGTTTAGGGGGTAAAGATTTCTACGCTTCCGATGCACAAAAATTCTTTGAAATGACGATTGAGGCGATGGAAAAAGGATTTGCCGAAAAGCCATTTGATTATTATGGTCATGTACCAGGCAACCCGGAAAAAGTTCTTAAGCCGGTTATCACACCACAGCATGGTGATGTATACAAATCTGGTTTAATTGATGTGAAAATGGATGAAGAAACAAATAAACTTAAGGTTAAAATCCCGCCTCTTCGTGCACTAACTGGTAAACCTAAGCGAATTGCTTCAGGACACGGAGCATGTCCAGGCTGTGGGATTTTTGCAGGATTGGAACTTTTCTTTAAAGGGATTGAAGGTGATATCGTCACATTATTCCAAACAGGATGTGCCTATGTTACGACAACTTCATATCCGCATAGCTCTCATAAACAAACCATGATTCATAACCTTTTCCAAAATGGTGCTGCTACACTATCAGGAACACTTGAAGCATTCCTTGAATTAAAACGCCGTGGTGAAGTAGAAGTATCTGATGATGCGACGTTTGTCATGATTACCGGAGATGGCGGTATGGACATTGGTATGGGTTCTGCTATTGGTACAGCTCTTCGTGGACATAAGCTCATTATGCTTGAATATGATAATGAAGGTTATATGAATACAGGCTCACAAATGTCTTATTCTACTCCGTTAGGTCATATGACTAGCACATCGGGAGTTGGTAAGGCACAGAAAGGAAAAGGATTCCACCATAAAGACACCGCGCAAATTATGGCGGCCACCAATATTCCTTATGTATTTACAGGGGCGGAAGCTTTCCCTCAAGACTTAATTAAAAAGGGTGCAAAAGCTCAATGGTATGCACAAAACGTTGGTACGGTTTATGGGAAAATCCTTATTACCTGTCCACTTAACTGGAAATCCGAGGACCGTTATGGGGCAACGATTTTGGAGCAAGCTGTAAATTCTTGTTTCTTCCCTCTGTATGAGGTCGAGCAAGGTGTTACCAGCATTACCTATAACCCAGAAGATAAAAACAAACGTGTGACTATTTCTGAGTGGCTTAAATACATGGGTAAAACAAAACACCTACTTAAAGAAGAAAACAAATCAATCTTAGAGGAATTTGAAGCAGAAGTTGAAAAAAGATGGCAGCGTTTAAAAGCAAAGCACGAAAATCCATTCCTTTAAATGGTATAGGTAAAGCGGGAATTTTGCGCTTTACCTTTTTTATGTTTTTCATTGTAATAAATTTGTCAAGTAAAAAAGGATTTTATTTAATAATGTAGAATATAGGTATAGTATGATATTACCTTATTTTGGGTTTCGTGAGGCGGGTGAGTTAGTGGGAAATACAGCGAAACAGAACGAGGCATTGCCTAGTGAACAAAAATTCCAAAGAATTTTTGAAGATTCGATGGACGGACTGATATTATGGAATGACAAGTATCAAATTGTCGATATCAATTACTCTGGAGAAAGAATCTTTGGTCTTTCAAAAGATAGACTGTTAGGAAAGTCCCTGTTAGATTTATTTAATACTGTAGAAGAGAAAAAGCAGGAAATTATGAATCATATCGAACAAGCTACGCAAATTGGCAGGCAATGTTCCACAATGGTAATGGAAATGATTGACGGGACAGTTAAACATTTTGATTACTCGACCAAGCGCCGAATTATTGATGGTCTAAATCTAACTGTTATTATTGATGTAACGGAAAAAGCTAAAATGCAGGAACAGTTGAGAATGTCTGATCGATTAAGTATTGTTGGTGAGCTTGCTGCTGGAATTGCACACGAAATAAGAAATCCAATGACTGCATTAAAGGGGTTTATTCAATTACTAAAGCCTAGTATTAAACCTGAACATTCTATGTATTACGATGTCATTACCTCCGAGTTAGCAAGAATTGATTCGATTATTAATGAGTTTCTAATCCTGGCAAAACCTCAGGAAATTAGATTTCAGGAGAAAGACGTCTGTCAAATTATGAGGGAGACAGTTGATTTATTAAGTCCTCAAGCGGTGCTTTACAATGTTCAATTTAATACAGACTATGAAGCCAATTTGCCATTCGTTTACTGCGAGCCCAATCAACTGAAAAAGGTTTTTATTAATCTAATAAAAAATGCTATTGAAGTCATGCCGAACGGTGGACAAATTACAATTACGATAAATAAAACTGAGGAACAAAATGTACAAATATGTATTCAAGATGAAGGAATGGGGATTCCAAAGGATAAAATAAAAAAACTTGGAGAACCCTTTTATACCACAAAAGAAAAAGGTACGGGTTTAGGTTTAATGGTCAGTTACCGAATTATTGAGGAACATACTGGGAATATTCAAGTTGAAAGTGAAGAGAGAAAGGGAACAATATTTAAGATTACGTTACCAATAAATCATTTTTTAAATAAATAGAAAAACCACTTTCTATATAAGGAAGTGGTTTTTTAGATTAGTACAAATCAGGTCTTCTATCTTCAAAAATTGGTATTTGTTTACGAATATCTTTAACTAAATCTAACTCAATTACCGAAGACAGTATTTCCTCAGTCGCTCCTGCTTCTGCTATTACGTCTCCCCATGGGTCGATAATCATAGAATGACCTGCAAATTCATTATTTGGATCATTGCCTGAGCGATTACATGCAATAACGAAACATTGGTTTTCAATTGCTCTGGCAATGAGCAGCGACCTCCAATGCGTTAAACGGGGGGCAGGCCATTCTGCAACAACGAAAAGGGCTTCAGCTCCTTTAGAGGTATGCGCACGAATCCACTCTGGAAAACGAATATCATAACAGATTACTCCGCCAAAAGTGCTATTATCCAAATCGAATAACCCTATCTCCTCTCCAGCTTCGAGGTAAAGATGTTCGTCCATCAATTTGAAAAGATGTAGTTTGCTATATGAATGGACGAGGTGCCCTTTATTATTGATGATAAGAAGGGTATTCTTTACTCCCTGTTCACCCTGATTTGCCACAGAACCGCCTACAAAGTGAACCTGATATTTTATTGCTGCCTTTTTTAAAAAATCAATGGTATTGGCTGCACCCTTATCAGCGATCGTTTCAAGTCGTGTCAAATCATAGCCTGTTGTCCACAGCTCTGGAAAAACAATGATATCAGGATTTTCTTTCATTGCTTCTTTAATTAATCTTTCTGCCTTTTGATAGTTTTCAGTTGGATTACCAAAGGCAATGTCCATCTGCAAACAAGATATTTTAAATTTCACTAATATTCACCTCATTTTAATTTTTTAGAATTTTTTCTTTACAAGATGTATTAAAAGTTATATCATTTGTGACTAGAATTCAACAACAAAATGAAATAAATTAAGCAGGTGACAAGATGAAACAATTTCCAACATCGCAAATATTAAATAATCTTCCGAAGCAGTTTTTTGCTTCTTTAGTAAAAAAGGTAGGGAAATACATTGAAGAGGGCTATGATGTTATTAATTTAGGTCAAGGGAACCCTGATCAGGCCACTCCAAATCATATTGTAAAAAAAATGCAGGAAGCAGCGGCTAATCCTGTGAATCATAAGTATTCTCCTTTTCAAGGTCATACCTACTTAAAACAGGCTGCAGCTGACTTTTATCAAAGAGAGTATGGTGTTACCCTTAATCCTGATAACGAAGTGGCGATTTTGTTTGGCGGTAAGGCTGGATTGGTGGAAATACCACAATGCCTTTTAAATCCTGGTGATACAATTCTTGTACCAGATCCAGGATATCCAGATTACTTATCTGGGGTAGCGCTGGCAAAGGCGGAAATGGTAACGATGCCTCTCCGTGAAACAAATAATTTTCTGCCTGACTTTAGTGAATTACCTTCTGAGGCAATAGAAAAGGCAAAATTAATGTTCCTTAATTATCCTAACAACCCAACAGGGGCAGCAGCAACTAAGGAGTTCTTTGAGGAAACTGTTCATCTTGCAAACCAGCATGATATTTGTGTTGTTCATGATTTTGCTTACGGTGCAATAGGATTTGATGAGGAAAAGCCATTGAGCTTTTTACAAATTGATGGGGCAAAAGAAGTTGGTATTGAAATATATACTCTGTCTAAAACCTATAACATGGCAGGCTGGCGTGTCGGCTTCGCTGTAGGCAATAGCAGTGTTATTTCAGCGATTGAGCTTATTCAAGACCATCTCTATTGCAGTATTTTTGGCGGTATTCAGGAAGCTGCCGCTGAAGCATTAACAGGTCCGCAGGATTGTGTTCGAGATTTAAATAATCTTTATGAGCGCAGAAGAAATGTCTTGATTGAGGGGCTCTGTTCGCTGGGCTGGGATGTTACGGCTCCAAAGGGATCGTTTTTTGCTTGGCTAAAAGTTCCTGAGGGACTAACCTCTACTGAATTTGCTGACATCCTGCTAGAACAAGCACATATTGCAGTGGCACCTGGGATTGCATTTGGTGAACTAGGTGAAGGCTATGTCCGAGTCGGTTTACTCACAAGTGAGGAACGTTTAGAAGAAGCAGTGAGAAGAATTAGTAAGTTGGAAATTTTTAAAAAATAGATTGACAAAAAATATAATTCTTGGGATAATCCAAAATATAGTTTATTAACGTGATAATAGTAAATAATACGATCGTTTTCTTATCAAGAGCAGGCGGAGGGAAAAGCCCGATGAAGCCCGGCAACCGACTTAACACAATGTTAAGCACGGTGCTAAATCTTGCAGCAAAAAGGCTGAAAGATGAGAAGATGTTAGTTTGCGATGCTAACCTCTTCTTTTGCGAAGAGGTTTTTTATGTTTTTCGAAGAAAGGAAGATTAAAATTGTCTGAAATAATTGCCACATACCTAGTACACGGTGAAAAAAATCTTGAAAAAAAAGCAGAGGAAATAGCTTTAGGTTTGACTGTCGGTTCATGGACGAACTTGCCAGAACTAGAACAGAGTCAATTACGTAAGCACAAAGGCAGGGTGGTGTCGACTGAAGGTTTAACAGAGGAACAGTCACTCATACATATTGCCTATCCAGCCATCAATTTTTCAGATGATATTCCTGCGATTCTGACTACTGTTTTTGGAAAACTTTCATTAGATGGAAAAATAAAATTACTTGACTTACAGTTTAAGGATGAACTAAAAAATAAATTTCCTGGTCCTAGATTTGGTATTGGAGGATTAAGAGAAAAGCTCGGTATTTATAATCGTCCGTTATTAATGAGCATCTTTAAAGGGGTACTTGGTAAGGACTTGAATTTCCTAACTGAACAGCTAAAGCAACAGGCTCTAGGCGGTGTTGATTTTGTTAAGGATGATGAAATTCTCTTTGAAAATGAATTAACCCCTTTTGAAAAAAGAATAACAGCAGGCAATAAAATATTACAGGAAGTCTATGAACAAACAGGACATCGTACTTTGTACGCAGTAAACCTAACAGGCCGAACATCCCAGCTAAAGGACAAAGCGAGGAAAGCGAAGGAGCTTGGAGCGGACCTGTTATTATTTAATGTGTTTGCTTATGGATTGGATGTATTACAGGAGCTGCGTGAAGACGACCAAATTGCTTTACCATTAATGGCTCATCCTGCTGTAAGTGGTGCATTAACATCCTCTGCGTTTTATGGTCTTTCACATTCTTTGTTATTAGGTAAACTGCTCCGGCTTGCTGGTGCGGACTTGTCATTATTTCCATCACCATATGGAACTGTGGCATTGGAGAAATCATCAGCAATATCAATTGCAGAAGAATTAACAAAAAAAGATACAATAAAAAATTCATTTCCTGTCCCTTCTGCAGGAATACATCCAGGGTTGGTACCACTCCTGATTCGGGATTTCGGTATAGACTCAGTGATCAACGCTGGAGGCGGAGTTCACGGTCATCCTAATGGTGCGCGTGGCGGCGGTTTAGCATTCCGACAAGCTATTGAAGTGAATCTTCAAGGAAAGACATTAGTGGAAGGGGCAGAAATGTATCCTGAGCTAAAGACTGCACTGCAGTTATGGGGAAATGCTGAGGTGTCAGTATAAATGATGAGGCCAGTCATTTACTGTGATTTTGATGGAACGATTACTGAAAGTGATAATATCATCGCAATCATGAAAAAATTTGCACCTGCTAATTGGGTTGAAATTAAAGACCAAATTTTATCGCAGAAAATTTCAATTAGTGAGGGTGTAGGGAAATTATTCTCTGAATTACCAAGTAACCAAAGAGATGAAATTACAAAATTTGCGATCGAAAATGCTAAGATTCGTGATGGGTTTTCTGAATTTGTTGAATTTGCTAGAACCGAAGATATACCCCTTTATGTTGTCAGCGGTGGAATTGATTTCTTTGTATATCCCATTCTTGAAAAGTTCGGCCCTTTTGAAGGGATTTATTGTAACCACAGTGACTTTTCAGGGGAAAACATAAAAATACTTTGGCCATATACTTGTGATTCTTACTGTCAAAACGAATGCGGCTGCTGCAAACCTAGTATTATTCGGAAGATAAACCAGGATGAAGAATGCTTTACGATCGTAATTGGTGACTCGGTCACCGATCTTGAAGCAGCTAAACATGCTGATTTTGTGTTGGCTAGAGATCTCCTAGAAGAAAAATGTTCTGAATGGGATTTAAATTATAAAGGATTTACTACTTTTCATGACTGTATAGAAGAAATTAAAAATCGAATTGAGGTGCAGAGGACATCATGATAAAGGAAAAATGGCTGGAGTTAGCTGACATAAAAGATGAACTGGCTGAGCGGGATTGGTTTATGGGAACTAGCGGTAACCTTGCTATTAAGGTTAGTGATGATCCTCTACAGTTTCTGGTAACTGCAAGTGGTAAGGATAAACGCAAACGAACAGAAGAGGACTTTTTGCTGGTTAATGAATTTGGGCATGCAGTTGAAGAAACACACTTGAGACCATCTGCAGAAACGCTGCTTCACGTCGAAATATACCGAAGAACGAATGCAGGCTGTAGTCTTCATGTACACACTATTGATAATAACGTGATTTCTGAGCTATATGGGAACCAAGGGGAGGTAACATTTAAGGGTCAGGAACTGATTAAGGCTTTTAATATGTGGGAAGAGGACGCAGTGTTGACGATTCCAATCATCAAAAACTATGCTCATATTCCTACCCTCGCAGATGCATTTTCGGAGTATATCAATGAAGATTCAGGCGCTGTATTAATTCGTAATCACGGAATAACTGTTTGGGGAAGAAATGCTTTCGAGGCAAAAAAATTTCTAGAAGCTTCTGAGTTCTTATTTAAATATCAATTACGACTATTAGAACATAAGCAATACCAATTAAATAAAGTAGTTTAAATTTCTTAGGAGAGGATGGATTTATAATGGCATACATTACATTTCAAAGTAGAGAAGAACAAATTCTTAATAAAGAAGAAGTAGCGAGTTTTTTAGCGTCACAAGAGGTTATTTATGAATATTGGGATATTACAAAACTTCCTCAATCACTAGTGGAGAAGTATCTTTTGAGTGATGAAGAGAAAGAAGAAATCCTAAAGGTATTTTCAGTAGAAATATCAGATATTTCAGCACGCCGAGGGTACAAAGCTCAAGATGTTATTTCATTATCTGATAATACTCCAAATCTTGATACACTGCTAACAAACTTCAAAAATGAACATCACCATACAGACGATGAAGTTCGTTTTATTGTGAGCGGCCACGGAGTTTTTGTTATTCAAGGCAAAGACGGAGAATTTTTCGAAGTTCATCTAAATCCAGGAGACTTAATTTCTGTACCTGAAAATACAAGACATTATTTTACATTAGAAGAAGATCGTAAAGTAGTAGCGCTTCGAATTTTTGTTACAACAGAGGGCTGGGTACCAATCTACGAGAAAGAAGAAATTCATTAATAATATATTTAAACTGGCTGATTAGACAGCCAGTTTTTTAGTGGAGTTTTAGTAAATATATTTACTAAAACTCCACTAAAAAGGTATGGAAATTGTCGTAAAAGTAGAAAAAAAGACATGAATTTTGTCGAAAAATAGGGTAAAATGCTTGTTTTGTCTACTTTTGCGAAAGTGTTTACTTTTGCCTTAAATCTTGTCATAATTCATCAAGTAACCAATTTTTTTAGCGGTTTAGTGCAAAAGAGTAGGAGTAGGTGGAGAAATTGTATATGTCAGGTAATAGCCCTTCTGAGATGCTTAATGCAATAAAAATTAAACGTGCAATGATGATAAATTGTGCGAATACACAAGGATTTACAAGTGAAGAAACAATTAAATACAGCCAGGAGCTTGATATCTTAATAAATGAGTATCAAAAAGCTTCCCAGCATTTCTCAAGACCAAATGAAGAAATAAAGCTTGCTTTTAATCAAATGATTATGATTTGGCCGAAGGTATGTGTTTAAGGAAATCACCTGAATAAAGTCTTAGAAGATATCAATGATGAGAACCATCACTAAAAGACCGGTAATAAAAGCATAAGTAGAGACCCTCTCATTGCCATCACCATGGCTTTCTGGGATTAACTCTTTATAAATAATAAACAACATCGCACCGGCTGCAAATGAAAGACCATATGGGACAAGCCCTTGAACAAATGAGGTTAAATAAAATCCCATGAAGGATGTAACAATCTCAATTGCACCTGTTAGGGTTGCAAGAAAGAAGGCCTTAAATTTGCTGATTTTTTGATTAACTAAAAAGAGAGCAACAAGAAGGCCTTCTGGCGCATTCTGAAAACCAATTGCCAGCGCGATCAAATTCCCCGTATCCTCTGTTTGTGAAGCATAGCTGACACCGACTGACAAGCCTTCAGGAATATTATGCAGAGTAATGGCTGCAATGATCAACAATGCCTTTTCATCAAAATGAATTCCATACTGATTATGTTCCAAGTCTATATGAGGAATCCTTTTTTCCAGAGTTGTTAATGCCAAAACCCCCAAGAATACTCCCATTGCAAGTGAGACAAAACCACCCAATTTTAATGCCTCAGGGATTAGCCCTATTGTTGAGGCAGCCATCATAATTCCAGCACTAAATGCTAATAACATATCCATCCACCGGTGTGTGACTGATTGATTAATAAAAAGAATGATTAGAGCTCCTGCACCTGTTGATAAAGCAGAAAGTACGCTTCCTACAAACACTTCCACAATTCTCTAGCCTCAACTTTCATCTGTATGAATAGTGTAAATTAAATTATCTACATGATTAGACAGAAACTGTGATTTTTATCATTGTTTATTTTTGAATATTTCTTATAGTTAAATTAACACTATTTTTTAAAAATACTCACTCACATCACGATATCCATCAAATCTTATACTTCTAGAATTTACCTCAATCCTATAATTTATCAATTTTGAAAAAAGAAATCTATCATTGTTTGGTAATATGCTTGTGTTACGAGTCATATATCGTAATATGGCATTTTTTATAACCAAGGAAGGCAAACGCTTTCAAACAAACATAGCCAATATGGGGGAGGGAATGTCCTACATGCACATTGTCGTATGTGTCAAACAAGTACCAGATACAAAAATCATAAAGATTAATCCGAAAACAAACACACTCGACCGACGCAGCGCACCAGCCATTTTAAATCCATACGATGCTCATGCTGTACAAGAAGCAGTAAGCATAAGGGATAAGAATGGAGGTACAATCTCAGTTTTGTCGATGGGGCCACCGCAGGCAACAGCTGTTATTAAAAAAAGTATTGAGATTGGTGCAGATCGCGGATATTTGATTACCGATCGTGCCTTTGCAGGTGCTGATACACTTGCGACGAGTTATGCCCTATCTAAAGCATTAGAAAAAATCAATAAGGAACTCCCAGTCGATATGGTCATTTGCGGTAAGCACGCAATCGATGGAGATACAGGCCAAGTTGGACCAGGTATTGCTAGAAGGTTGGATATTCCGCCTATAACGAATGTAATTGAAGTCTCTGAAGTCAATTTAAAAGAAAAAACAGTCTTAATCAAAAGAAAATTATCGAGCGGCTATGAACTAATACAGGCTGAATTACCTTGTTTGTTAACGGTTGAAAAAGAAATTAATCACATAGAATATTCACCAATGCCAAATATGATACAAGCAGCTAGATATGAACCAGTAATTTGGACTGTAAATGATTTTGAAAATGTTGATCGTTCCCAGCTTGGCCTTAAAGGCTCGCCAACCATTGTTGGAAAAATGTTTACACCTCCACGTCCTGAAGGCGGGAAAAAAATCGAAGGTTCTGCGGATGAGCAAGTTAAACAACTCGTGGATATCTTGATGGAGAAAAAAGAGGTATTAACATTACAGGCATCTAAACAATAAAGATTATTTTTTTTGACGTGGGAGGGGTTTACATGAATTTTGATGAATACCGTGGTGTCTGGATTTTCATTGAGCAAAATGACGGAAAAATTGAGGGAGTTTCTTTAGAGCTCCTTGGAGCAGGACGAAAGCTTGCTGACAAATTACAAGTTCCACTGGCAGGTTTTTTACTAGGAAGTGAAGTTAAACCATTAGCAAAGCAAGTGATTGCTTACGGTGCAGATGAAGTTTACATGGTAGACCATCCTGTGTTAAAGCAATATCGGACAGAATCGTATATGCAGGGGGTTATGCTGCTAGTAGAAAAATATAAGCCGGAAATTATTTTATACGGAGCAACACCCAATGGCAAAGATTTAGCAAGTGCTGTGGCGACAGATTTAGTCACCGGTTTGACAGCTGATACAACTATGCTCGATGTGGATGTAGATAGCCGTTTGCTAGAAGCGAGCCGTCCAGCATTTGGCGGTAATATCATGGCAACGATTCTCTGTAAAAAGCATCGCCCGCAAATGGCAACCGTTAGACCGAAAGTAATGAAGGCACTTGAGCCAGATTCAGGCAAAGCAGGGAAGATTATCGAAGAAAGCATAGATCTCAAAGAAGAAAATATGCGGACAAAAGTGCTGCAAATTGTGAATGACGTAACAAAAAAGGCGAATTTGGCTGATGCACATGTGATTGTCTGCGGAGGAAAAGGGATGGGAGACGTGCAGAATTTCCAGATCCTCTATGAACTTGCAGATACAATTGGTGCAACAGTTGGAGGTACACGTGATGTGGTTGAAGCAGGCTGGCTGCCTCACGAGCTTCAAATTGGTCAGACAGGTGAGACGGTAACGCCTAAAATTTATTTCGCGATTGCCTTGTCAGGAGCAATCCAGCATGTGGTCGGTATGAAAAACTCTGATTTAATCATCGCCATTAACAAGGATCCAAATGCTCCAATTTTTGATGTGGCAACATATGGAATAGTAGGAGATGCATTGGAAATTGTACCTAAACTTATCGAGCAATTTAAACAGCTACGGAATGAAAAGGGCGGTGAAATGAGCTATGCCAGAAAAATTTGATGTTATTGTCGTAGGGGCAGGTCCTGCTGGGACTTCATGTGCACTAGTTTGCGCCCAAAAAGGCTTAAACGTATTGCTTATTGAAAGAGGAGAATATCCTGGAAGCAAAAACGTAATGGGCGGTGTACTATATCGGAAGCAAAT
The DNA here is from genome assembly GCF_055502545.1 of Bacillus sp. CZDM1. NCBI lineage: Bacteria > Bacillati > Bacillota > Bacilli > Caryophanales > Bacillaceae > Bacillus > Bacillus sp. CZDM1. The sequence goes on from NZ_JBUESO010000003.1 coordinate 79,335, forward strand.
GGAAGAGTTGATTCCAGAGTTTTGGAAAGAAGCTCCACTTGAGAGACCAGTTATTGAGCAGCGTTTTTGGATGATGGATAAGGAATCTGTCGTACAATTTGGTTACAAAGGTCTTGAATGGGGTGTTGAACCATATAATAACTTTACGGTATTACGAGCGCAATTTGACCAATGGTTTGCAAAAAAAGCTGTTGAAGCAGGTGCTCTTTTAATCAATGAAACCGTTGTAACGGAGTGTATTGTTGAGAACGGAAAGGTAATTGGCATTCGCACTGACCGTCCAAATGGCGAAGTTTATGCGGATGTTGTTGTCCTTGCGGATGGAGTAAACTCCCTGCTCTCCAAGCAGTTGGGCTTCCATAAAGAATTCCGTCCCGATGAAGTGGCCTTAACGGTAATGGAAGTAATCAATTTACCTAAAGAAAAAATTAATGATCGTTTTAACTTAGAAGATAACCAAGGTTGTACAATTGAGATTTTTGGTGATTCAACAAAAGGAAATCTAGGGACAGCGTTTCTATACACGAATAAGGACAGTTTGAATATCGGGGTAGGTACAACCCTATCCAGTATGATAAAAGCAAAATTGAAGCCTTATGACCTATTAGACTACTTAAAAACACACCCAATGGTAAAACCAATGCTCGCAGGTGGGGAGTCTGCAGAGTATCTAGCACACCTGATTCCTGAAGGTGGATATCGCTCGGTACCAAAAGTAGCTGGTAATGGTGTAGTGGTTGTAGGAGACGCTGCACAGCTTGTTAATGCGATTCATCGTGAAGGTTCAAACATGGCGATGCACTCCGGCTTATTGGCCGCTGAAACTGTAATTGAGGCGAAGTACCGTGGAGATTTCTCGGAATCCAGCTTAAATCTCTACCGTCAAAAGCTTTATGATAGCTTCATAATCAAAGATTTAGAGAAATATAAAGACGCAACACATACATTTGAGAATAATCCGCAATATTTTAAAGAGTATGTTCCGATGATGAATAAAGCGATGAGCAAATTCTTCACTGTAGATGGAACACCGAAACGGGATAAACAAAAGGAAATTATGAAGAGTGTAACATCAGAAAGAGGAACGATTAAGGTAATTCAAGATATTTATCGAGCTTGGAAGGCGGTGAAATAATGTCAACTAAGAATATCGAAGAAAAACAGTACCTTCTTCGTTTTAAAGCTGATACGAAGTCACATTTAACCGTAATGGATGATGATATTTGTGCCACAAAATGCCCAGATAAAATTTGTACCATTTTCTGTCCAGCTGAAGTATACAAGTGGGAAGGTTTAAGGATGCAGGTCGGTTATGAGGGCTGTCACGAATGCGGCAGCTGCCGTATAGGCTGCCCGTACCAAAATATCAAATGGGAATATCCAAAGGGTGGACATGGAATTGTGTTCCGTCTAGCATAATATTAAAGGTGTTGCTTGCGGTTGCGAGCAGCACCTGTTTTTATTCATATGTAATTTGATTTCACTATTTGTAGGTTTATTCACAAGTGAGGGTAAAAAGAAGGTGAAGCAGAAGGGGATATTTTTTTGAGGCTTAACTAATTTTTTCTTGTAGGTTTAAGGTGGAAAGCTGATCTAGTTTACTTGTTGCAGCCAATGAGCATGCAAGCTCATGTGCACGATCCATAGAATTCATAATTGGAGAACAATAGAAAGGTCTCTTCCAATTAAAATCACCATCATAATTAGAGTGATAGATACTTACCTTCCAATGATAGTATATCTTTGCCTGTGGGAGCTGCACTCCTTCAACAGCAATGAGCCAATGTGTAGAAGGTGAATCAATATCATAAGATTCGTATTCCTTTATTGCCAGTAGGTCATTGAAACCGATTGGTATCAACGCCTTTTGATAAAAGTCATGATAATTAGGGGTTTTCATGTTCTTGCCCTCCCTTTTTAGTTCTAACTATATTATATGCTAGTTTATGAGATTTTTTGATGGTAAATGTTAAAATTTTTCGAAAATTAAAAGCGCCTTCATATCATTTTCCTTAATTTGTATAGATGTGACCGGTGTCACAACATTTTAAATGACATACTTTTATACTAAAAACAAGTTAATGAATAAGAGGTGTATGCAGATGAGTGGCTGTATGAGCAGTTTTGGAGGAATGGCTCCTGTAGAACTAAGTAAAGGACTAAATCAATTAAAGTCAGAGCATCCTCCGTTAATAACACAATTAGAGGGATTATTCAAATTAACCAAGCAAATCGAAGAGGATTCTACTAGTGATAATACCTTTGCAGAATTGATCATGAAGGTTAATGAATTTAAGGCAGCACTCGATCCACATTCAGAACGGGAAGAAGGAGTTCTATTTCCAATGATGGGTGTATATATAGGCACAACCTCTGGACCGATTGCTGTTATGGAATATGAACATGATCAAGCGAAGGCAAAAATTCACGAATTTCTAGAAAAAGCTGATAGCAACCAAACAGTGGAGGAAAAGAAAAACTTAGCTGAATTAGTTAAGAATGCTTACTCCATTTTAACGGAGCACTTTGCTAAAGAAGAAAATGTCCTCTTCCCTATGGCAGAGCGTATGCTATCAGATGATGAAAAAGAAGAGCTTTACCAAAAAATTCAAGAAATAAAATAAGGATGGGGCCAACCCATCCTTTTTCTAATTCTCATGATTCCATTTTTGGACCATTTGATCACTTGGAAGAAGGAAGGCCAATAATCCAAGCAATGGCAGAAAACCAATCGAAGAAACCATGGCAGACATACTAAATAAATCTGCTATAAATCCAAGTCCTACGGAACCGATAGCCCCCATACCAAAGGCGAGTCCAACGGTTAGTCCAGACATTGTCCCGATTTTCCCAGGTACAAGCTCTTGTGCAAACACCACCGTAACTGAAAAATTGGTCATTAAAATAAATCCTGTAAGCGTAAGAAAGATAAATGCAATAAAAGATGGTACAAAAGGAATAAGAATAGAAAATGGTATAGTCAGTAACATGGAAATAGATATTAATTTTTTCTTCCCGAATCGGTCAGCCAGCGGGCCGCCAAAAAAAGTACCAAAGGCGCCAGCAATTAAAAACGCAAATAGGAAAAGCTGTGATTCCTTAATCGTCAGGGAGTATTCTTCTATAGCAAAAAAAGCGTAAAAATTAGTCATTCCCGATATATACCATGATCTTGCAAATATCAGTAATAGAATTAAAAATAGTGATTGTTTAACCTTTTTTGAAAGACCAGTTTTATTAGATGACATTGAATTTTTCTTTTTTATTAAAGGCAGGTTTTCAACTAATCTCTGTTTATACCAATTAGCGATGTAGATTAATAACAATACTGCCAATGCAGCAACAAGCGAAAACCATGAAGCACCTTGCTGTCCGAGTGGGACAAGGATGAGTGCTGTGATTAGTGGAGCTAATGCCTGCCCCGTATTACCGCCCACTTGATAAATGGATTGTGCCAGTCCTCTTCGCTTCCCTGCGGCCATATAGGCTACCCTTGATCCTTCAGGATGGAAAACAGCTGACCCAAGTCCAATAAAAATGACTGAAAGAACGATCATACCGAAGGAAGGGGCAAACGCCATTCCAAGAACACCACCCAATGTTAAGGTAAGTCCTATTGGTAGTACGAAGGGCATTGGTCTTTTATCTGTGACGAATCCAACTACTGGCTGTAGCACAGACGAAACCATATTTAAGGAAAAGGCAATAATTCCAAGTTGAGTAAAGGATAACCCCATTGATTTTTCTAGAATTGGAAACATAGCTGGGACAACAGCTTGTATGGCATCATTAAGTAAATGACAAAGCCCGATGATAAAAAGAATATTAAACATTGTTGCGTCTGATGTTTTTGGTGCTTTTGCTGTTACTGCTGCTGGTTGACTCATATTTCACCTCGTTTATATTATATCAATCTTTTAATAACCTTATCTTACATAAAATCTGTAAAAATGAGAAACGGATTGTTTCAAAGTTCGGAATAATTAAATATAATTAAGTGGACAGTACCGATTGTAAGAATAGGTTAAATTGACATCAACTCAAAATTTTCTTATAATAATCTTGAAGTCGAGATAATAAGAAAAGCGGAAGCGCCTTGGCGCTGCAGCTAGACAATAAGAAAAGCGGAAGCTTAATAAAAAGGATGAGTTTTTATGGAAAATGATTCAGTATCTCAATCGTTGAAGCTATTTATTGTTCTCTCAAGAGCATATAAGGCGATTAATGAACATGTTAATAAAGTGATTCAAGCAAGTGGCTTGAACCCGACTGAATTTGCCGTATTAGAGCTTTTATATCACAAAGGTGATCAGCCAATGCAGCAGATTGGCGGGAAAATTTTACTTGCAAGCGGCAGTATCACCTATGTTGTTGATAAATTGGAACAAAAGGGACTGTTGATTAGGATAGCTTGTCCAAATGACCGACGTGTTACATTTGCACAAATTACAGATAAAGGGAAAGACTTTATTCAAGAGGTTTTCCCAGAACATGCGCAGCAGATCCATTCACTAATGTCTAGTTTGACAGATTCTGAAAAACAGGATGCGATTGAATTGTTGAAAAAACTTGGATTGCCAGCAGGGAAATTTTAATACGGCTCATGCCGTATTTTTTTCTTTTTAAAGGAATATTAATGGATAGTGTTGAATTGAATATAGTTGAAATTTATAGCTAAAGGGGATGTTTCAATGAGATTTGAAGAGTATACATATACCCGTCCCAACCTAGAAAGTATTACAGGGCGATTTGAGGGTGCAATAGAAAAATTTAAAAATGCAAATTCAGTAGAAGAGCAAAGCTTGGCGATGAACGAAGTAAATGAAATTAGAAATGATATTGGCACAATGTTCAATCTCTGCTATATTCGCCATTCAGTTGACACTAACGATGAATTTTATAAAGCAGAGCAAGATTATATGGATGAAATGCAGCCGGAAATTGAGGGGCTGGTTACTAAATATTATCAGGCACTTGTTCTGTCCAAGTTTCGCAACGAATTAGAAGCTAAATGGGGCAAACAATTATTTGCCTTAGCTGAAGGACAATTAAAGACCTTTAAACCGGAGATAGTTCCTTTATTACAAAAAGAAAATCGACTTTCAACACAGTATACAAAACTTATTGCATCAGCAAAAATTATTTTTGAAGGGGAAGAACGCACCCTTGCGCAATTAGAGCCTTTTACTGAATCAACTGATAGGGAAATGAGAAAGCGTGCAAATGAAGCGAAATTTGGATTTTTAGCTGAGCATGAGGCAGATTTCGACCGAATTTATGATGATCTTGTTAAAGTAAGAACGGAAATTGCCCATGCGTTGGGGTATGAAAATTTTGTTGAGCTTGGCTACAACCGAATGATGAGAACAGACTACAATTCTGAGATGGTGGCGAATTTCCGTCAGCAGGTGAAGGATTTTATTGTTCCAATTGCAACCTCTTTAAAAGCGCGGCAACAGGAACGAATTGGCGTGGATAAATTAAAATATTATGATGAAGGCTTCAAATATCAAACAGGCAATGCAGTACCAAAGGGCAGTCCTGAATGGATTATTGAAAACGGACAAAAAATGTATGAAGATCTTTCAAAGGAAACAGGAGAGTTCTTCCAATTTATGCAGGATAACAACCTAATGGACCTTGTGGCAAAGAAGGGTAAAGCTGGTGGAGGTTATTGTACATTCATTGAAAACTACAAAGCTCCGTTTATTTTTTCAAATTTTAATGGGACTTCTGGGGATATTGATGTGCTTACACATGAAGCAGGGCATGCCTTCCAGATTTATTCAAGCAGGAATTTTGAAATCCCTGAATATTATTGGCCAACTTACGAGGCTTGTGAAATTCATTCGATGAGTATGGAATTTTTTACTTGGCCATGGATGGATTTATTCTTTAAGGAAGATACCGATAAATATAAATTTTCACATTTAAGTGATGCTTTATTATTCCTGCCGTATGGTGTTTCTGTTGACGAATTCCAACACTGGGTATATGAAAATTGGGAAGCGTCACCGCAGGAACGAAAGCAGCAATGGCGCGAAATTGAAAAGAAATATTTACCTCATAAAGAGTATGACGGGAATACTTATTTAGAGAATGGTGGTTTCTGGCAGCGTCAAGGACATATTTTCAACTCACCTTTCTATTATATTGATTATACCTTAGCACAAATCTGTGCCTTCCAATTTTGGAAACGTTCGAGAGAAAACCAAAAAGAGGCTTGGATTGATTATGTAAATCTTTGCAAGCTTGGTGGCAGTATGTCATTTACAAGACTTGTGAAAGAAGCTAATCTAATCTCACCTTTTGAGGATGGCTGTGTACAATCTGTTGTTGGCGAAATAGAGGTTTGGTTAAATTCTGTTGAGGACCAAAAGTTATAATCATAAATGAAAAGCGAAGCCACAAAGGCTTCGCTTTCCTTATTAATAAACTTCTATATTTCCTGAAGTTACTTTCAGATGACCATCTTCGACGATAGCGGATAAATGATCTTCCCCAGGCTGATCTAGAATAAAGTCTGCGATTCTATCCTCTATATGCTCTTGAATCACTCTGCGAAGCGGACGTGCACCAAATGCTGGATGATAGCCTAACTCTGCTAGTTTTTCTTTTGCTTCTAGGGTAATAGTAAATTCAATATTTTGTTCTTTTAGGGTTTCCTGTAAATCATTTATCATTAAATCAACTATTTGCATGATATGTTCTTTATTAAGGGAGTTAAATTCTATAATACTATCAAAACGGTTTAAAAACTCTGGCTTGAAGAAGCTGCCCAGTGAATCTAAGATAGAAGTTTCTGCTATTGCCTCATTCGTACCGAAACCAACATGAACGGTTTTGTGTCCTACCCCAGCATTGCTAGTCATGATAATAACAGAGTCCTTAAAGCTAACGGTTCTTCCTTGACTGTCTGTTAGACGCCCGTCCTCGAGAATCTGCAAAAACATATGCTGGACATCTGGATGGGCTTTCTCAATTTCATCTAATAAAATAATACTGTATGGATTCCTTCGTACTTTTTCAGTTAGTTGCCCAGCTTCGTCATGACCTACATAGCCTGGCGGTGAACCGATTAGTTTCGAAATGCTGTGTTTTTCCATGTACTCACTCATATCGAGTCGAATCATTGCTTCAGTTGAACCAAACAATTCTTCGGCGAGTGTTTTGGAGAGCTCTGTTTTACCAACCCCCGTTGGACCGACAAAAAGGAAAGAGCCAATCGGACGATTCTTTGATTTCAAGCCGGCACGGCTTCTCCTTATGGCCTTTGCCACCTTTTCAACAGCTTTTTTCTGACCGATGACTTTTATATTTAGACTTTCTTCAAGGTATTTCATCTTTTGCTGCTCATCTTCTTGTAATTTACCAACAGGAATACCGGTCTTTTGTTCAATAATTTCTTGGATATGTGATATCTCGATAACAGGTCTACTGAATTCAGATGTTTCATTTAATGACTTTTCTAGCTTAGCTTCTTCGTCACGAAGTGTTGCTGCTAGTTCATAGTTTTCATTTTTAAGAGCCGATTCTTTTTGAAGGGATATTTCTTTTATTCGGTTCTCAATCTGCTCCTTGCCATTACCATCTGAAGATAGGTTTAATTTAGAACCTGCTTCATCCAGTAAGTCAATAGCTTTATCCGGCAGGAAACGATCTTGGATATAACGGTGTGACAACTGAACACATGCTTTTAGTGCAGCATCAGAATAGCTTACTTCATGAAAGTCCTCATATTTTTTCTTTATTCCTTTTAAAATTTCAATGGCTTCCTCGGCTGTTGGTTCTGTAACCTGAACGGGCTGGAAACGACGTTCTAAAGCAGCATCTTTTTCAATTTGACGGTATTCCTTCAAAGTAGTTGCACCTACTAGCTGAAGTTCACCTCGTGCGAGAGCTGGTTTTAAGATATTACCGGCGTCCATAGACCCTTCAGCTGAACCAGCCCCCACTAGTAGATGAATTTCATCAATGAACAGGATAATATTTTTACGCTCCTGTAATTCTGCAATCAATTGCTTCATTCTTTCTTCAAACTGACCGCGAATACCTGTGTTGGTGACTAAAGAAGCAACATCTAGCAAATAAACTTCTTTATTTTTTAATTTAGCTGGCACTAGTCCATCGACAATTTTCATTGCTAGACCTTCAGCGATAGCGGTTTTCCCGACACCAGGTTCACCAATTAACACCGGATTATTTTTATTACGGCGATTCAATATTTCAATAATCCTTTTAACCTCTTCATCACGGCCAATCACGGGGTCAATCAGACCGGCTTTGGCCATATGGGTTAGATTTCGCCCAAATTGATCAATAAGGCCACCTCCCTTACGCTCGCCAGCCTGCTGCTGGCTCTTTGGCTGGATCGTTTCATTAGGCTTCATATTCAAAAATAAATCTTCTAAAGGAAAACCAGGGAAGTAACTCATTTTAGGTACAAACCCAGGATTGATTTTATTTTTATTAGCAGCATAACATTCATGACACAGCTTCATATCACTGTGAGATCCGTTAAAGTTTAGTTTTAATTGAACAGTGGCTTGGTTTTCTTTACACAATTGACAAAGCATAAAATAAACCCTCCTAAAATAAAATAGATATTTTTGACTTTGACTATATTTGACCTTATGCAAATAGTATACTTTGACCTTTTTTGACTTTCAAGTAGTCTGCTTATGGTAATATCTTCAAAGGAGAATTTGTACTCATTATAAAAAAGCTCGTCTTTGTTTGTCCCCTCGCTCATATATTGTATTTAAGGGGGAGATGAGGTGAAAAGAAATTGGTCAGCAGCTTTCCAAATCGCCGCAGTCTACGTTGGTACAGTTGTCGGTGCGGGATTTGCTACAGGAAGAGAAATCGTTGAGTTTTTCTCACGGTTTGGCTTCATTGGGTTTTTAAGTATTTTATTGAGCGGCTACCTCCTTATCGTATTAGGGTCAAAGTTGATGAGAATTGCTGCTCGGATTAATGCCGTTTCGTATCAGGAATTTAATGTACACTTGTTTGGGAAATGGGCAGGCAGGGGTATTAATATAATCATGCTTTTTATGTTATTAGGAGTAAGTGCAGTAATGCTTGCAGGTGCAGGAGCGGTGTTTGAGGAACAATTAGGTTTCTCTAAGAATTTAGGAGTGTTTATAACTATTTTTTTATCTTTTTTAGTTATGCTTGTTGGTACAAAGGGGCTATTTGCAGTCAATTCATTTGTGGTTCCCATTATGATTTGCTTCAGTCTTATGTTAATGACACTTTCTATTAAACAGCCAGATTTTTTAAATCACTTATTATTTGTACCCCATGCAGAAGATGGTTGGAAAAGTATCTTAGCACCTTTTTCTTATACAGCTTTAAACCTTGCTTTGGCACAAGCTGTGCTAGTTCCGATTGCAAATGAAATTAAGGATGATTGGACCATCAAATGGGGAGGGATTTTAGGAGGGACAGCATTAACTGTCATTTTAATTTCAAGCCATTTTACATTGATTATGCTGCCAAACTTAGAAATTTATGAGATACCAATGGCGATAATTATGAAGCAGATAGCACCTTTTTTTTATTGGATATTTGTCCTTGTTATTTATGGGGAAATCTTCACTTCAGTCATTGGAAATGTTTTTGGACTCGATCGTCAGTTAAAACAATTTGTTAATGTTCCTACTTTCATAACGATTTCTTTTATCTTTATCGTTTCTTATATCATCAGTCTTATTGACTATAGTAAACTTTTGTCTAATCTTTACCCATTGTTTGGCTATATTAGTCTTATCTTTTTTGTCCTTTTATGGATGAAACCTCTAAACGATAAGGTAAATAAATCATAAAAATAGGAAAAGCATTGTCCATTACTTTAGACAGGTGCTTTTCCTATTTTAACGGTAAAATAATAAAAATCATAATGTCAAAAACAATATGGGAAACAATGACTAATGGCATACTTCTCTTCCATAAATATAGTGCACCCCACATAAGCCCTGACAGGAATGCTGCAAGCATTAACATTAGTGTACCTGAATAAACATGAACGGAAGCATAAAGCATTGAACCAATAAAAATACTCGGTAATGGTCCGAAGTAGTGAAGCAGTCTTTTTTGAACAAACCCGCGCCAAAAGAGTTCTTCACCAGGAGCTGCCACTAAAATTAGTGCGAGGTATTGCCAAAATAATTCAGGAGCAAACCAGCGATAAAGTTTATTAACACTATTTCCAAAAGGCAGATTTAGAAGGTCAAAGGCTTGAATCCCCATCCAAAATACTAAATAGAGGATTAATCCTGTTACTGTACCTATAGAGAGATATTTAAAAAATGATGCTTCATCATCAACAGCTTCTTGAAACATCGCATAAGTGATTAAAACAAGGAGTGAGCCAGTGAATATATACCAGAATATTGCCCGGTCATAAAAAGTGAAATACATAAGAGCATGGGAAATGATTAACCCAGTAATCAGCCGAGGATCAAAATAACGATTTATCAAGTATCGATTACCTCCTTTCTAACAATAAAATTTATTTTAACAAAAAAGAATTATGAAAGGAAATGATTACATTCACACTTTTGAATGATTCCACTAATAAGAATGAAGAAATTGAAAAAAATAGTAAGGTGAAATGGAAAGGAGGCAGGACGATGAGCAAATCTAAAAGTCAACAAGAGCGGGAATGGACTGTTCGTAAACAAGACCAAAATCCTCATGGAAAAGTAAAATCAAAAGACCAGTTATTAAAAGAAGCTGGACAGGATAAGTAAATAAAAGGCAGCCATTGGCTGCCTAATCTACAAAGTTATGAAATTAATAAGCGCTTTCTTTTACTATCTTATAATTTTTATGGTTGACAACTGTCCGCTGATCCAATTCTAGATCACGATAATTATCCATTAATGTCAGGTCGACTATGACAGAATTTTCATTTACCTTTTCTACAATCCCTTTTAATCCGCCACGGAATTCAATGATATTTCCAACTTCTGCTTTTTTCATAAGTCTCTCTCCCTTTACTTGACAAATTGTATATACTTATTTACATAACAGTTTGCACTACTTTTATAGTTTCGTAAAGGATTTTATTTGACAATTTAGTTAATTATTTGTAAAAATTGCAATCGTTTTCATTTCTAGCCTTATTTTCATGGGAATAAGGTGCAATTGTTGACTATTATCATGAATCTTACTATAAAATGTAAAAAGAGGTGATGAAGAATATGCAGGAACAATATGTGATCGATATTTTAGAAAAACTTAAATCAGGTGAAATTTCAGAATACTATGTTAAGAAGGAAGACTTTATGGAATTTCGTCAGTTCCTTGTTAAAAGGGATGACTTTAAACATTTTCGCGGCATAGGCCAGCGGGGTGGAGATGTATTATTTCAATATTTGGAAGAGCCTAGAAGCTAAAATTAGAATTACCCATCTAGTTTTATTAATAGAAAATAAACCATATAGTGAATAGGGGGATTTCTTTGGAGACGTTCCTGCATTTGTTGGCTTGGGGACACCCTACTGGGATAGTGATGTACGAGGTGCTGTTTTTGGCTTAACAAGAGGCACAACGAAGGAGCATTTTATCAGGGCCACTCTTGAATCATTAGCCTATCAAACCAAAGACGTACTTTCAGCTATGGAATCAGATTCCTTAATACAACTGAAAACACTTCGCGTAGACGGTGGTGCCGTAAAAAATAATTTGTTAATGCAATTCCAAAGTGATATTTTAAATGTACCAGTTGAAAGGACGAAAGTAAGTGAAACAACAGCGCTTGGAGCAGCCTATTTAGCTGGCCTTGCAGTAGGATTCTGGGAAAGTCAGGAAGAAATATCAAAGCAATGGGAAATCGATAGAAAATTCATACCGAAAATGGCAGTAGACCAGCGTGACTGCCTATACAATGGCTGGAGAAAGGCCGTGAAGGCTGCGATGACATTTAAATAAAATTGGTAGTCTTTTTCTATTTAGGAGGAAAAGTGATGAAATTTTCTAACATAAATAGAAATGAAATGATTGATAACCTGAAAAATATGGAATTTGATGTTCTAGTTATTGGCGGGGGGATTACTGGTGCAGGGATTACACTAGATGCAGCAACTAGAGGTATGAAAACAGCACTAGTTGAAATGCAGGATTTTGCTGCTGGTACATCAAGCCGTTCAACCAAATTGATTCATGGCGGACTTCGTTATTTAAAACAATTTGAAGTGAAAATGGTAGCTGAAGTTGGTAAAGAAAGAGCAATTGTTTATGAAAACGGTCCTCATGTAACAGAACCTGTATGGATGTTACTTCCGATTTATAGAGGAGGAACCTTTGGAAGGCTGAGCACATCGATAGGGTTAAGACTTTATGATTTTCTAGCAGGGGTAAAAAGTATTGAGCGAAGAACCATGTTAACAAAAGAACAAACATTAGAAAAAGCACCATTATTGAAGAAGGAAGGCTTAATGGGGAGCGGCTGCTATGTTGAATATCGTACGGATGACGCTCGTTTGACAGTTGAAATAATAAAAGAGGCATATCGATTCGGCGCAGCTCCAATAAATTATACAAAGGTCGTTAACTTTGTTTATAAAAATCAAATGGTTGCCGGTGTCATTGTTGAGGATCAGTTAACAGGAGAAAAATATCAGATTTGTGCTAAAAAAATTATTAATGCTGCGGGTCCATGGGTGGAAGAAGTGCGTGAACTCGATCATTCTAAAAATGGGAAAACCCTGCAATTAACCAAAGGTGTCCATCTTGTAATAGATCAAAGCCGTTTTCCCTTGAAGCAATCCATTTATTTTGACACCCCTGATGGAAGGATGGTATTCGCTATCCCTCGTGAAGGAAAAACTTATGTTGGCACAACGGATACTTTTTATAATCAAGATAAGCTCCAGCCTTTCATTACTAATAACGATCGAGAATACTTAATCAAATCAATTCAATATATGTTTCCTAAGGTGGCAATCACCGAAGATGACATTGAGTCAAGCTGGGCTGGGTTACGACCGCTCATTTATGAGGAAGGAAAGGCTGCATCGGAAATATCACGTAAGGATGAAATTTGGGAGTCTAAAACTGGTTTGCTTACGATAGCTGGAGGAAAATTAACGGGTTATCGAAAAATGGCAGAGGCCATTGTTGATCGAATATCAGTAAGTCTAGGGAAGGAACAAAGTATCAGTTATCAAAACTGTAAAACAAAGAATTTGCCTATCTCTGGTGGCCATGTAGGAGGATCGGACAATTATCCTGCTTATACCATTGAAAAAACAGCTAAGGGTATCGAAAAAGGACTTACTTCATTAGAGTCAGAACAGTTAGCTCTCATGTATGGTTCCAATGTTGATGAGGCTTATGATTTACTATTGGAGAATAAAAATGATGCGTTAAAATACGGCATTCCAAACCAGTTGTTTGCAAAGCTAGTGTATTCAATTCAATGTGAAATGGCTGCAACACCAATAGATTTCTTTACAAGGAGAACTGGTTCGGTTCTTTTCAATATTAGTGATGTCCACAGCTATAAAAAACAAGTAATAGAATATATGGCCGAAAAATTAAAATGGGATGATACAGCCAAAGAAAAATACACAGAAGAATTAGAAACAGCCCTGAAAATTGCAACTGGTACTGTCGATTGATAGCAGGACAAAAAATTAAAAAGCTAAACGAAGACAATGAGCTGCCTAAAAGGTCAGCTTATTTCATTTTTTACAAAATTAGGCTATTATTTATGGCAAAATAGTGAACTTTTTCAAAAAAACAAGATGTCGATTTTTAAATGCGCTTACATAAATGGTTTTATGTTGTCTGTATTGTTCGAAAATGTTATCCTAGCAATTGTATGAATTTCAAAAAATAAATGGGACGTGCTGTTTACATACTTCATATTCTTTTGGAGATAATATAACAATTAGTTCAGTTAAACTTATCTGACTAAATGTTGTTAGATATGTAATAGCGAGTGTCATTTTACATTAACGAGAAGGAGTTTGATTTAACATGGCAGAAAAACAATTTAAAGTAACAGCTGATACAGGGATCCACGCAAGACCTGCAACCCTGCTTGTACAAACCGCGAGCAAATTTGATTCAGAAATCAATTTAGAATATAAGGGTAAAAAAGTTAACTTAAAATCTATTATGGGTGTCATGTCTCTTGGAATTGGCCAAGGAGCAGATATCTCAATTAGTGCAGAGGGCAGTGACAGTGAAGAAGCAATAAGAAGCCTTGATGAATTATTGAAAAAAGAAGGACTGGCTGAGTAATGACATTTTTACAGGGAATTGCTGCTTCCAATGGCATTGCCATTGCAAAAGCATATCGGCTAGTGGAACCAAATTTATCATTTGATAAACAGACAATAGAGGATGCAGATTCAGAGGTATCTCGTTTTAAGGAAGCTATAGAGAAATCTAAAGCAGAACTTGAGGCAATTCGAGATCGCGCTCAGGTTGAACTTGGTGCAGATAAAGCAGCTATCTTTGAGGCACATTTACTTGTGCTAACTGACCCAGAACTAAATGGACCAATTGAAGATAAGATTAAGTCAGAAAAAGTAAATGCAGAAGCTGCATTAAAAGATACAGCAGACATGTTTGTTATGATGTTTGAACAAATGGACAATGAGTACATGAAGGAACGTGCTGCTGATATTCGTGATGTTACAAAGCGCGTTCTATCACATTTACTAGGCGTACAATTAGTAAATCCAAGTATGATCGCTGAAGAAGTAATTATTGTAGCCGAGGATTTAACACCATCCGATACTGCTCAATTAAACCGACAATACGTATTAGGGTTTACAACTGATATTGGCGGACGTACTTCTCATTCTGCGATTATGGCTCGATCCATGGAAATTCCAGCAGTAGTAGGAACAAAAAGTGCTACAGAAGATATTAACAATGGTGATTTAGTCATTGTTGATGGTCTAAAAGGTGAAGTACATATTAATCCTACTCCTGAGCTGGTGGAGGAATACCGTAACATTCATCAGCAATATGAAGCTCAGAAGACAGAATGGGCAAAGCTTGTTAATGAAAAAACGGTATCAGCGGACGATCATCATGTTGAATTAGCCGCTAATATTGGTACTCCTAATGACTTAAAGGGAGTAATCGAAAACGGTGGAGAAGGTGTAGGACTTTACAGAACTGAATTCCTTTATATGGGAAGGGACCAGCTTCCTACTGAAGAAGAACAATTTGAGGCTTATAAGGCTGTTTTAGAAGGTATGAATGGTAAGCCAGTGGTTGTTCGTACATTAGATATCGGCGGCGATAAAGAGCTTCCATACCTTCAATTACCAAAGGAGCTTAATCCCTTTTTAGGATTCCGGGCAATTCGTTTATGCTTGGAGGAGCAGGATATTTTCCGTACCCAGCTTCGTGCACTTCTTCGTGCAAGCAGTTATGGTAACTTAAAAGTAATGTTCCCGATGATTGCAACCTTGGATGAATTCCGTGAAGCGAAGGCAATCCTTGAAGAGGAAAAACAAAAGCTTATTTCTGCTGGCCAAAAGGTTTCCGAAGATATTGAGCTAGGGATTATGGTTGAAATTCCTTCAACTGCTGTTTTAGCTGATCAATTCGCTAAGGAGGTTGACTTCTTTAGTATTGGAACGAATGATTTAATCCAATATACAATGGCGGCAGATAGGATGAATCAGCGTGTATCCTACCTTTACCAGCCATATAGCCCGTCTATTCTGCGATTGGTGAAGATGGTTATTGATGCTGCACATGCAGAAGGTAAATGGGCTGGGATGTGCGGTGAAATGGCTGGAGACGAAACAGCGATCCCACTTCTTCTAGGTCTAGGATTAGACGAATTTTCAATGAGTGCAACGTCTATCCTAAAAGCAAGGTCTCAAATTAAAAAGTTAAGTAAAGCCGAAATGGAGAAGCTTGCCACTCAGGTTTTAAATATGCAAACAACTTCACAAGTAATTGAAGCAGTTAATGCTGCAACAAAATAATACTTTATTTCAAAGAGGCAGAATGATTCTGTCTCTTTTTGTCGTACATGTTTTAGGAATACGAGGAAAATTTTAGTATAATAGAAATAGACAAGTTAAAGGGGGATGTATGATGGATTTAAATCTTAGCGGGAAAACAGCGCTCATAATTGCTTCCAGCCAAGGGCTGGGATATGCTATCGCACAAGCGTTAGTAAAAGAAGGAGCCAACGTAATGATTTCAGGCAGAGATGAGGAAAAACTTAAAAAGAAGGCTGAGGAATTAGCATCTATCGGGAAGGGCAGTGTTGATTTCCAAAAAGCAGATATAACAAAGACAGAAGATATTAAACTACTTGTATCAAAAACAATAGAAACATTTGGAGGTCTTCAACTACTTGTTAATAATGCAGGGGGGCCGCCTGCTGGAACTTTTGAGGACTTAACAGATGATGAGTGGCAAAGTGCATTTGAATTAAATTTATTATCATATGTACGTGTCATTCGTGAAGCATTGCCCTACCTAAAAAAGGATGGAGGAAAGATTCTTAACATCGCTTCATCTTCAATTAAAGAGCCAATACCAGGCTTAATACTCTCTAATACCTTTCGAACCGGTATTGTTGGACTATCTAAGTCATTAGCATCTGAATTTGCTTCCTACAATATCTTAATCAATACAATCGCGCCAGGTCGCATAGCAACTGATCGTGTTAAGCATTTAGATCAAATTAATGCGGATAAACAAGGAGTCGACATAAAAACGGTTGAATTATCAATGAAAGAGACAATTCCTCTTAAGAGATATGGAACACCTGAGGAATTTGCCAACGTAGCAGCTTTTCTTCTATCGGATGCTAATACCTATATGACAGGGAGTTCGTTTTTAGTTGATGGGGGCATGATTAAAGCTATTTAACCTCATAGTTATTATTCCAATAATCAACCTCATTTTACGTTTATTACCAAAAATATTTGGTTAAGGTAAAAACATAAAGGAGTGTTTAAACATGCGGAGAAGTAGAAAAATGGTTTTTGTTCTAGTGTGTATCATGTTTATTGGAACTATCCTTACTGGTTGTGGATTACCCCTATCAAAAGAACTAATTGTAAATCGTTACGCCGATGCCTTGTTAACGAAGAATAATGAACTTCAATTCCGTTTTAGAATTAATAATGAAATTTTAGATAGACATGAGTTATATAAAGTAAAGGTTACGATACATGATGATCAGCTTGTTGCTGCAATTGGTAAACGTGAAATCATATACGGAGAAGAGCAAGTTTTAAATGGAGAATATTTAGAGGTAAAGGGAAAAAGTGAAAAGTATATTTTTATGGATCCGCTCCCCCTAAAGGAAGACTTACACATTCATGAAATAGAGAATATGATTGAGAAAAACCAAGCAGTTTCGATTGAAATATACAATAATCAGGAAGTTTTTGGACGTGTCTACTTAACAAATTTTTCATCAGAGCTTTGAATTTGTGTTTATCATGATTTGAACTAGGAGAAACTATGTAGGTGCATAAATTTGGAGATTGAGCACGATAACCGGAAAGTACTTAGTTCCGGTTTTTTTGCGTTATTACATATATAATAAAAGGTGAAAATTCGTGATCGGAGGATTGATTTATTTTGTTAACTCCAGAAAATACTGTAATTGGTTTTATTGGGACAGGTGTTATGGGAAAAAGTATGGCTGGGCATTTAATGGCAGCTGGGTATCACTTAATTGTTTTTTCAAGGACTAAGGAAAAGTCAGATGAACTAGTAGAAAAAGGCGCTATTTGGGTAGATTCGCCAAAAGAAATGGCAGAGAAGGCTAATGTTATTATTACAATGGTTGGCTATCCTTCTGATGTGGAAGAAATCTATTTAGGTGAAAATGGCTTAGTTAATCATGCAAGACCAGATAGTTATCTCATCGATATGACGACTTCAGCCCCATCACTTGCAAGGAGAATATATGAGGCTGCAAATGAAAAAGGTATTCATACCATTGATGCCCCTGTCTCTGGCGGTGATGTTGGTGCACAGGAAGCGAAACTGTCCATTATGGTAGGCGGAGAAGAATTAGACGTTGAAGCGATAAGACCACTTCTAAGTCTCCTGGGAACAAATATTGTTTATCAGGGAAAAGCAGGTGCAGGACAGCATACAAAAATGTGTAATCAAATTGCGATAGCTTCAAATATGATTGGTGTTTGCGAGGCCATCATTTATGCCGAAAAAGCAGGATTAAATCCAGAATCAGTGTTAAAAAGTATTACCACTGGCGCTGCTGGAAGCTGGTCATTAAGCAATCTTGCTCCAAGAATGCTGAATGGGAATTTTGAACCAGGATTTTACATAAAACATTTCATTAAGGATATGAAAATCGCCTTAGATGAAGCAGAGCAAATGGAAATGAAAGTTCCTGGTTTAGCTTTGGCAAAATCCCTGTATGATCAACTTGTTGTAATGGGCGAGGAGAATAGTGGGACACAGGCATTATATAAATATTGGAAGTCCTAATACGAGTTGTATAAATTCCTCCTGTTTTCAAAAAATAAGCTAGAAGCTGAAATAGGAGGAAACTATATATGGCTAAAAGAACAAAGAAGAATGACCCGCAGCAAAAAAATAAAAAAGGATTTGATTCTGCTGTCTTAAATGAAGAATTTGCTCATGAAATGGGATCAGCAGCAACAAATAAAATTCATAAAGAAAAAGCAAAAAAAGAAAAGGCGTCCAAAAATAATGGACAATACAAAGGTCAATAGCAGAAATACCCTCACTTTTTAACAGTGAGGGTGTTTTTTATCATTTAAAAATTGCTCCATTCGATTTAACCCAATTTCCAGCGTTTCAAGTGAACAGGCAAAAGAAAGTCTAAAATAACCTTCGCCGAATTCTGAGAATGCACTTCCAGGAACTACTGCTACCTTTGCTTGATGGACCATCTCAAGAGAAAAGTCAAAACTATTCAAAGGGATTGAATCAGGGATTTTAACAAAGAAATAGAATGCACCGTCTGGCTTGACTACACTTAGCCCCATATCGGTAAGACGATTGTAAACATAGGCGCGTCTTTGGATATATTCCCTTTTCATCGGGATGGCATCATCCATTCCCGTGGTTAATGCTGCTAAAGCTGCTTTCTGAGCAATTGAATTTGCACAGGATACATTGTATTGATGTACCTTTAATATATGCTTGGTAATATCTTTAGGAGCAAATAGGAAGCCAATTCTCCACCCGGTCATCGAATGAGATTTTGACAACCCATTAATTACGATTGTTTTCTCTTTTAAAAAGGATGCAATCGAAAGATGGTGCTGATCATAAGTGAGCTCGCTGTATATTTCGTCTGCGAGGACAAAGATTTCTCTCTCTTTCAAGTAATCAGCGATTTCTTTTAACTCTATCTCAGTGAGGCTTACTCCTGTTGGATTTGATGGGTATGGCAAAACAATGCAGCGTGTCTTGTCGGTAATATAAGGCTTAATCATTTCTAACGTAAATCGGAACTGATTCTTCCTAATATCGACATGAACCGGAAGTGCTCCACACAGCCGAATAATCGGTTCATATCCTGGATAAATAGGTCCTGGCAGGATAACTTCCGTACCTTCCGTTAGAATGGTTCTAAACGATATATCTATTGCCTCACTTGCACCCATTGTGACAATTACTTCGGAATCTGGTTCGTAGGAAAGACGATATTTCTTATTAACAAAATCGCATGCGGCAGTTCGTAATTCTGGGATTCCAGCATTAGGTGTATAGGAAGTGAAATTTTCCTCAATTGCATGGATGCCGGCTAGTTTGACATGCTCTGGTGTTTGAAAATCTGGCTGACCAATTGTAAATGAAATAACATCGTCTATGTGTGCTACCATATTATAAAATTTTCTAATTCCTGAAACTTCTATGCCTTGAACTTTGGTATTAATTAAATGCTCCACCCTTGTTCATCCTTCCATTGCTTTCATGAATACTCTGATTATAAACAGATTTATAGAAATATTCTACAATAATGGACAAGGGAGTGCAGTGAGAATATAAAAACAGCCTGAATAATAATCAGGCTGTTCTTAAAGGGGGGGGGGGGAGTTTATATCAAATTATAGAGTATTATTAATAACCATAGTCCCAATCAACTTCATCTTCATGCCAGAAAACGGGAGAGACGGAATCGAAAGTAACAATTTTATTATCTACCTTGCAGCTGCATTGATCACAGCCACACTGGTTTTTTATTTCTTCGAATACTGTCTGCTCAACATCTTCAATAAATGTAATCCTCTGCTCTTGATAAAGAATCGCTGTCCCTTTCATGTCTAAGGCACCTCTTTATGATTTAGTCTTCTTATGATTGTATTGTAAACCTGTTGGTTAAAAGGGTCTATAACTTGTGAGTGAGTTCACAAAATTATCAATAAGCTGTAGCGAAATTATGTACAAAATAAAAATACGTAAAAGAGCCAGTTAAATTTGGCCTTTTTACGTATATCGTTCTCCTAACTTTTTAAAAATCGGTTTTTGATATGGACGGTTTTTTCGATGATTTGAAGGTGGCTGTTCCATTTCTGTTATGCCGGTATATAGCTGTAATATGCCTTTTGCTTGGTTAAGAGAAAGTGAGGTTTTTGGATTTCTCACACTTCCATCTAATTTCCCCAAATGAGGAAGCTCAGCAAAATCAGACTTAGAAGGTGGAATATGAAAAGTATAATGGCCGCACTGAACGAGGACATCCGACTGCTGTTTGCTATTACGAGGATTTTCCGAAAAATGAAGTCCTATTTTTTTTGCCTTACCTTCATCTATTAATTTTTTTAATGATTCATGCTTTAGTTTATATAAATATTTGGGGTTTGGTGCTGTTTTTGCATGGCGATTAACAATAAAAAGAGCTTGTGAGAGGTTATCTATCGTTAGCTTTCCTTTTGGATGGGGGATTTCCCTTTCGTGAGTCAAGATATGTACTCCTTTCTAATTAAAAACAGAGTAAACCTATTTCCTATAATTTCTATATATTCTTTTAGGTTTTTACGGTCAACTTAAGATATAATTGACAATTTAGAAGTTTTAGTGAAATAGTCTTTATTTTCTTTAAATTATTTATCTTTATTATGATTTAATTGTAAAATAGAAATACAAGAAAGTAAAAACATTATTGTAAAAAATGAGAACTTTTTACGTTTAAAGGATGAGAAAAATGCCTAATCGGGCTAGAGGAAAAGTTTTTATCAAGAAAAAATCTTAAAGGAAATAGCAGAAGCAATTAAAAAATCCTTGCCGATTATTGGGTAAGGATTTTTTAATCTGTTTCCATTGAAATCAAGGTAAATACAGTTAATTCTGGTTTTGCCATGAACCGAAATGGGAGTCGTGTTGTGCCGATACCCCGATTAACATATAACGACAATGGATTAATTTCACCAATGGAATAGTACCCTTCGGGATAATTTTGTGCAAAAGGTGGAATGACGAGAGCCCCAACAAAAGGGATTTTCACCTGTCCTCCATGACTATGTCCACTTAACTGCCAATGTATTTGATAGGCGGAGGCTTCATCGGCAACATCAGGGGCGTGAGATAAAAGAAGTTTAAACGAGCTCTCATGTACATTTTTCATTGCTAGTTGTAAATCAGGTTTGCCCAGCATTCGATCGTCTATACCTAATAGAGAAAAATAACTTCCATCCATTTGCTTAATAGGGAGGGATTCGTTTAACAGGAGGGTGAAATTAGACATTTCCATAAGATTTTTATAAATTTCTGAACCATAGCCACCATGGTCATGGTTTCCATAAATACAATATTTACCGATTGTTGCTTTTAATTGCTGCAAAATTGGAGGAACTTTATTTATTTCATTATATTTATTTGGCTCGTCCAATAAGTCTCCTGTAAAAAAAATCAAATCAGGCTGTAGTTGATTAATTTTGTCAACTAATTTCTTTAATTGGTTTATATTGTAATGAAAACCTAAATGTGTGTCGCTAAATTGAACAATTTTTACTCCAGTAAAACTTGCAGGAATTAACGAGTGCTTGATTTCAAGGTGATTTATTTCAAGAAGTGAAGGTTCAATTCGATTGGCATAGAAGTAACCGCCTGAACCAAGACCGAAAACTGTAAGAAGTGTACCAAAGGTACTTTTTAGGAAAGATCTCCTTTTCATTTTTTTAGGCATAATTTAATTACCAACCTATCTACGATTTTTTTCTGAGTAAAAATAGAGTCATTCGTATTTTCTTTAAAAATGGACAATTTTGCAAGCGAAAAGGCAGAATGAATTTATTGATAAAAAGGTATACAATAGTTCATATTCTAAAATATATAAAAAATTCCAAATAAAAAGCAGCCTTTTGGCTGCTTTTCTATTTATAACTTACCGCCCTGCTTTGGAGTGCTTTCCAGGAAGCGATAAAATTTTCTTTTCCAACTCTTACTTGTTTTCTGCCAGAAAGCGGGTCATTCAAATAAACATAATTTGCATCATAACCCACTAGTACAACGGCATGCAAATCCAATGGTGTTTTAATAACTTGCTGTCCATGATACCAAGACTCCCAGCGATCGGGTAATCGATAATCTCCTGTTGTCCATACCACTACCGGATAACCAGCAGAGACATGCTCTAGAACTCGTTCAAAGGGCTGGTTTGTTAAGTTAACAGCTCTGCCTGGGAGTTTTTGATTAACAAGTGCTTCCATTGGCTTATCAAATACTGCATAACCTGCCTGCTTACCGGTCATATCTCCTACAAAACCATCCGCAGGGTTGCCCCAATTTAATATATCACCATTAGAAGATCTTTTGATAGGGTCAGGATCTTTCTGAATAGAGCGATACAAATCCATTTTGTCTGTTTTCACACCAGCAAAGTTTAAAACCATCGCAAGGCTTGTTACTTCACATCCATATCTTAACTCAGGATTTTGTTTAATCAAGACAACATCCAGCATCATTGAATTTTTTTTAGCTGGTTGTGATACTGGCTGGTTTGTTTTTGTAATAGGCTTCGGTTTATTTTCACTATTAGTGGTGGTATTTCTAGTTTTTTGAATTTCAGGTCTTGGTACTTGTTCATATATTTCTGTGTAGTTTTGCGAATCTGGCTGTTTAGAAACTGTTTCATCTGCATTATTACATCCAAACAGTGGAAGGATTGATACTAACAAGCAAAGTTTTTTCAATTGTTAGCCTCCATTCTATGGACTTGGTACTATCATTCGGCATTTTCGAAATGCCTATGATGGTATTCTTTTGGAAAAGAACATGATGTGCAAGTTGAGCGTATTGTATATAAGGTTATGGTATAATGAGGAAAATCTTTTTTGCGGAGGGTGCATAAATGGATGCATTGGATATCCTAACGGATCTTGAAAATGTCATTCCTTATTTTCAACCAATTTTTAGTGCCGATGAGCAGCGTGTAATTGCTTATGAGGTATTAGGTAGATATCAATCAGAGGGCAGCATCATCAGCTTGGGCAGCTTTTTCCATGATGATAGTATTCCAGACGAATACAAATTCGAAGTTGACCAATTATTAGTTCAAAAAGCGTTAGAACGTGCATTTGATCTTGAGGATGATGTTAGTATCTATTTGAATCGTGATGCCGATTTACTCATGTATCGACATGGAGAGCCATTTTTACAAGAACTGCTGGCTTTTGAAAAAAGAGGCTTGAATTTAAAGAGAATAGTCCTTGAAATTTCTGAAGGTAATTATAAGGGTGATTTTGGTCAGCTAGATCATTTATTACAATATTATCGAACGTATGGGATAAAAGTTGCTATTGCAAGTATAAATAGTGACACAAATTTCTTTGAACGTATTGGCCAATTAGGTCCTGAAATCATAAAAATAAATTTACGTGCTTTAAAATCAAATGCAACGGCTGCAAGCTTTACGGATGTATTGTTTTCTTTATCATTATTAGCAAGGAAAATTGGAGCCACATTACTTTTTGAAAATATAGAAATGAGTTATCAGCTTCAATTTGCATGGAAAAATGGCGGGAGATATTATCAAGGATTTTATCTGCATCCCCCTGCCCGGGAGTTTATAGAGCGTGAATTACTAAAACAGCGTTTAAAAGGGAAATTCCATGAATTTATCGCATATGAGAAAAGGAAACTGGAAGCAATATATTCAGCAGCAGAATTTTTTCAAAATAAAGTACAAGATATATTAATTAAGAACAAAAAGGCTAATTATGAAGAGTTGTTTTCTTCGCTCATTAAAGAAATGGATCAAATTGCATTTCGGATGTATGTATGTGATGAAGATGGTTTTCAGAAATCCTCGAATATTTTTAAGGGTGAGAGCGGCTGGTATTCCCAAAAAGAATATTTTGAAAAGAATTGGAGCTGGCGTCCCTATTTTTTAGAAAATATCATTAAAATGAGAAATGAACGTAAGGGGATATTATCTGATTTATACAGTGATATCGAGACTGGGGAGACGATACGAACTTTCTCTATTCCTATAAACGGAAGTGATTACTTGTTTATTGATATTACCTATCAGTATTTATTCGAGAATGACCAATTGTTATAACTTTACGAGTATAAAATAATTCATACGGTGGAATTTTAATAGAAATATTATTAAAGGAGAAATCGCTCATGAATCTGTTTGTTAATGCTCTTTCAATAGTTATTGTTGGAATTCTTGCGGTTTCGCTTATTTATACATTGTCAGTGGCCAGACAGAAAAAAGCAGTTGAAGGAGAAATGGATACAAAAATAGCTGAGCCAATACAAAGACATATTTATTTGAGCAATCCGATTTTTTGGGCATATGGAATATTTTTTACCCTAGTTCTATTTATCATCCTTTTTGTTGCAATCACTTTTTTTCGATAGGGCCTCATTGAGGCCTATTTTTTATAAAGATTTTTCGGGGAGTTTCCTTAGAAATTTTAATAATTTGTGGGTTAATGTCTATTTCTGATGTTTTTTTGCGATTTATTTTTGCAATTATCAGGAATATTTGTTGTTAAAATGAATAATAACCTAAATCTTTTACCGGGAGGAGGAAAAGGAAAATGAAGAAAACTTTACTATTACTTCTTGTCGTTTTATTATTAATACCTTTGTCTCCAACAGCAAAAGAAAATCTAAGTACTAAAAAAGAGATTTTTAGCATGCTTCAGGAAGCCTTTCAAGTTCAGGTCTCTTTGAGTGAACAGGTTAGAACAAAAGAAGAAATTAATGATTTATTACATCCCTACTTTTCTGAAGGTTATCAAAAGTTATTTTGGAAAGAGAACGTTTTTGAAGAAGAAGGGAAATTTGTTACATATGGTTCAGATTTTGCACTTTTTTATATTCCCTTTTTCCACTATTCTGATAAGACAAAAGTAATCTTTTCTCCTGATAGCATTTATGTTTTTGAATTTTTTCCTGCCTCTACAGATGGTCCAGTTGGCTATGAAGATCATTTTGAGGGGGTTTTATTAAGAAAAGTCGATGGAGGCTGGAAGGTGGATGAATTTTTGTATAATAATATACCTGATTCTATTTTGAAGAAAGCTAATTCAAATAAATAAAAAAAAGTTTCCACTTTTTTCACTTTTACATGGACAGATGCTGTCTGTTATTTTATTCTTTTAATATTGGCATATTCACCAGATGAAATTATGCTGGAAAAAATCCATAAGGATAGAAATATGCGAAAAGAGAAACATAACAGTAGAAAGTTTGCTTGTGTTTGAAAGGAGACGGAGCATATGTCACAGCTTCAAGGGATATTAACACGGTTAAAAAACCTTCAGGAACAGTCTAATGGAGGTGAGCCGGCACAACGCTATTTTGAAGTAAATGGCGAAAGAAAGTGTCAAGTAACATTTCATCCAAAAACAGAAACATTTGAATTAGAAATATATAATGAAAAGGAAAAGCCAAAACGCTATCAATTTGATAATGTAGACATGATTACAATTGAAATTTTTGATTTAATTCAATAGGAGCCGGCAACGGTTCCTAATTTTTTTCTTTTATAACGAAATTTCTTGTTTATTACTTTTTCATAAAAAAAACCAGTTCTCCGAAAACTATGGTAGAATATACATGTGGTAAAACAAACATTGAGGAGTTTTCGGCGATGATTAGTCTTCACAGTGGTGAATTTTTAGAAATAGATATACGAAAATTAATGATACCTTCTGAGCGTGTTGCTCATGTACAGGTTGGAAATAATCTTGAGCATGCATTATTAGTCCTAACTAAAAGTGGATATACGGCTATACCCGTACTAGATCCGCATTATAAACTACATGGTCTTATTAGTACACCTATTATTATGGATTCAATTCTTGGACTTGAAAGGATTGAATTTGAACAATTAGAAAAAAAAAGAGTGGAAGAGGTTATGAATATATCTGTTCCACGAGTAAAGATTACTGCTTCAATCAAAACCTGTCTGAGGCTCTTAGTTAACCATCCTTTTCTTTGTGTTGATACGGAAGATGGTTATTTTGAAGGAATATTGCCTCGAAGTACAGTGTTAATGCAGTTGAATTTGGACGTAAACAAGATGAATAAAAGTGAAAAATAAGGCTCCCATATGGGGGCTGTATTATTTTATTGAGAAACATGAGGTGTAGTGATGGCTAATCCAATTTCTAAATCAAAGAGTGGAAAGACGAATAGACCGCTTGTTTTGGCAGCCGTAATGCTAGCGATGTTTATGGGAGCGATTGAAGCAACGATCGTTTCAACGGCCATGCCAGCTATTGTTGCTGACTTAGGTGGCTTTACTCTTTACAGCTGGGTTTTTTCAGCGTATTTATTAATGAATGCGGTAACGGTCCTGATTTATGGAAAATTATCTGATTTATTCGGCAGAAAACCTATTCTCTTTATTGGAATCATTATCTTTTTAATTGGATCCATCCTCTGCGGTTTTGCAACATCGATGGAAGCACTTATTATTTTTCGATTAATCCAAGGGTTTGGTGCAGGTGCGGTTACTCCGATTGCAACCACTATTGTTGGTGATATTTACTCTGCTGAGGAAAGAGCAAAAGTTCAGGGGTATTTAGCAAGTGTATGGGGAATCTCTGCTGTTACAGGACCAGCAGTAGGTGGATTACTCGTCCAATACGTAAGCTGGAATTATATTTTTTGGATAAACATCCCACTTGGGATGCTTTCTTTGATTGGTATAGGATTTTACCTTCACGAGAACGTTGAAAAGAAAAAGCATAAAATTGATTACATAGGTGCATTCTTATTAACACTGTCTATTTCCTCCTTAATGTTTTTGTTAGTGGAGGGTGGAGGACGTTGGTCATGGGGATCCTGGCAAATTGTCAGCTTAATTGTCTTATTTATTATTACGATTAGTCTGTTTGTCTATCACGAAGGACGGGCAAAAGAACCTGTAATGCCCTTTAATATTTGGAAGGAAAGATCTATTTTTATTGCGAATGTAACCTCTTTAACAACCGGTATAATGTTGATAGGAATTTCAAGTTTTCTTCCTACATTTGTTCAAGGGGTAATGGAACAAACACCAATCGTTGCAGGATTTACATTAACAGCAATGTCCATTGGCTGGCCAATTGCTTCGACGCTTTCTGGAAGGATGCTTATTTCATTGGGATACCGTAAAACCTCCCTTATTGGAGGTGGAGCCTTAATTATCGGCAGTATAGTATTTGTCACGATGACAGGCTCCTCTGGGCCGCTCTGGGCTGCATTAGGGTCTCTTATTGTTGGCGTAGGTATGGGTTTAACCTCAACGGCTTTTATTGTCTCCATTCAAGCAACAGTAAGCTGGCAGCAAAGAGGAATCGCAACCGCGGCCAATATGTTTATGAGGAATTTAGGAAACACAATTGGTGCAGCCTTACTTGGCGGAATTCTCAATAATCGGCTGGGCAATTTTCTTAGTGATAACTCCAAACAATCTGAGGAAAAACTTACTGTGGATTCTGCAAACCTTTTATTAAAGGAAGATGAGGGCTCTACTTTATCTGAATCAGCTAGAGAACTACTTCAGGAAGGGCTGACTCAATCATTACATTGGGTATATTATGTGGTTCTTACCTTTGCAATAGTTAGTTTAATTCTGATTTCATTTATTCCTAAATATAAAAAAGGCTCTGTATAATGCTGCAGAGTATTTTTCTGAAAAAAAAGAAACCTTACTAATGAAATGTTTTAATATTCTATATATAATAAGTAATGCGGTTGTTTAATAAAGCATAAAGGTGGATGGTTTTGTCCTCAATATCTGAATTTCATTTATTATCTATTTTAGCTCAAGAAATGAATATGCGAAAAGCTTCTGAAAGGCTATTCGTATCTCAGCCTGCGCTTTCGCAGCGTCTGCAAACGATAGAGAAAGAATGGGGAACGAGAATTTTTATCCGTTCTCAAAAAGGACTTTCACTTACTCCAGCTGGAGAACATATTATTCAATTTGTCAATGAGGTGCTGGTTAAAGAAGAAAAGGTCAGGGAAAGTATCCATTCTCTTCAATCGGGGGTATCAGGTACCTTAAAGATTGCAGTTGCTTCGATTGTAGGTCAAAATTGGCTGCCACCCGTTTTAAAAAAATATAGTGATACATATCCGCAAGCAAAAATTTCACTCATTACGGGGTGGAGCAGTGAAATACTGAAAAGTCTTTACGATGATCAAGTACATATCGGAATCATTCGAGGATTGCCAGATTGGAAAGGGGTTAAAATAAAACTTTTTAGCGACCCGCTTTTCTTGGTGGATCGAGACATTACCAGACCTGACCAGCTGTTAGAAACGGATAGACCTTTCATCCAGTTTAAAAGTGATTCTAATTATTATCAAGAAATCCAAGATTGGTGGATGCGTCAATTCAAAACTTCACCTAAAAGAACAATCATTGTTGATCAAATTGAGACATGTAAGCAATTAACCTTCAATGGTTTAGGATATTCCATCTTACCGGGCATTACGTTAAATAACACCGAAAAGGAAATTTACAAGATTCCGTTACTTGATGAAAATGGTGATTCCCTAATACGTGATACATGGTTATTAGCCTATGAGTCATCCTTTCAACTTAAACAGGTACAGGCATTTGTGGACCTTATTAAAGAACATAGCGGTCATTAGCAGCTAATACTTGATAACATTTTCCTTGTTTTCCAAACCTTTGTTTGGTAAAGTAAATTTTAATTAAATTTGGAGGTACTAATATGAAAATGATGGATGCAAATGAAATTATTTCTTTTATTCAAAACAGCAAAAAATCAACGCCGGTAAAGGTTTATGTAAAAGGTGATTTAGAAGGTATCGATTTTGGAAGCAATTCTAAAACTTTTATTAATGGAAACACTGGGGTTGTTTTTGGAGAATGGTCTGATATTAACCCTGCGTTAGAATCAAACCAGGAAAAAATAGAAGATTACGTAGTTGAAAATGATCGCCGCAATTCAGCGATTCCATTATTAAATACTAAAAATATTAATGCTCGTATCGAACCAGGTGTAACGATTCGAGACCAAGTTGAAATTGGTGATAATGCTGTTATCATGATGGGTGCTGTCATTAATATTGGCGCTGTTATTGGTGAAAAAACGATGATCGATATGGGTGTTGTACTTGGTGGCAGAGCAACTGTTGGGAAGAACTGTCATATTGGAGCAGGTACTGTCTTAGCTGGTGTTATCGAACCGCCATCCGCACAGCCTGTTATTATCGAAGATGATGTTCTAATTGGTGCAAATGCAGTGGTATTAGAAGGTGTCAGAGTGGGACAAGGCTCAGTAGTTGCTGCTGGTGCGGTAGTTACGAAAGATGTTCCTCCGTATACAGTTGTTGCCGGAACCCCTGCAAGAAAAATTAAGGATATTGATGAGAAGACAAAATCAAAAACCGAAATCATGCAAGAACTTCGCCAATTATAAATGTAAGAAAAAGGAAAGCGTGGACAGCATCCACGCTTTCTCTCTAGTAAAGGAGCAAAAATGAATGAACCCGTTTGTTAAAATAAGACGTGACCTGCATCTTATTCCTGAATTAGGATTTCAAGAATATAAAACACAAGCATATTTGTTATCATATATAGAAACCTTATCACTAGAGCGAGTTACCATAAAAAAATGGAAAACAGGACTTTTTGTTAAGGTTAACGGTTTACATCCTAGAAAAATAATTGGCTATCGTGCCGATATTGATGGTCTGCCGATTGTTGAAGAAACAGGATTAGAATTCTCTTCAACCCATCAGGAACAAATGCATGCATGTGGTCACGACTTTCATATGAGTATCGCTCTTGGTGTTTTAACACACTTTGTACAAAATCCAATTGAGGATGATCTTTTATTTATTTTTCAACCTGCTGAAGAGGGGCCAGGCGGTGCAGAACCAATGCTAAAAACTGACACCATGCAGGAATGGAAGCCAGATATTATTTTTGCCCTGCATATCGCCCCAGAATATCCTGTCGGATCTATTGCCCTAAAAGAGGGGTTATTGTTTGCAAATACTTCAGAACTTTTTATCGATTTAATAGGGAAGGGTGGGCATGCTGCCTATCCACATTTAACAAATGATATGGTAATTGCAGCATGTTCACTTGTAGGTCAGCTGCAAACAATCATTTCCCGTAATGTAAATCCATTAGATAGTGCAGTGATTACAATTGGCAAAATTACTAGTGGCACAGTGCAAAATATTATTGCTGAAAAGGCAAGGCTTGAGGGAACGATTAGAACCCTTTCTGATGATTCAATGGATAAGGTCAAACAACGAATCAATGCTGTTGTAAAAGGGATAGAAACCAGCTTTGAATGTGAAGCCGTTATTGATTATGGATCCATGTACCACCAGGTATACAATGATGAGAATATTACAAGGAACTTCATTCAATTTATGAAGGAACAGACCACTATTGATGTTATTGAATGCAAAGAAGCCATGACAGGTGAAGATTTCGGTTACATGTTAAAGGAAATACCGGGTTTAATGTTTTGGCTGGGAGTGGATTCCCCGTATGGCCTCCACCATGCTAAATTAAATCCAAAGGAAGAAGCAATAGAAGTAGCTATAAAGATACTTACCAGTTATCTATCATATCAAGGAAATTGATAAATATTGATGATTAAAAGCGTATTATTTCATTCTTTTGTCTAAAAATGTTAAACTGAAAATTAGAAAAGATTGTTACATATCGTCGTTTATTCTTTATGAAAAAAGGGTAAACCAAAGAAGGAACTAATTAATCATTTGGAGGGATTAGACATGCCAGAACGTATGGTAGCTAAGCAAGCGCCTAGATTTGAAATGGATGCAGTCTTACCGAACAAAGAATTTGGAAAGGTAAGCCTTGAAGAGAACATGAAAAACGACAAATGGACTGTTTTGTTCTTCTATCCAATGGACTTTACTTTTGTTTGTCCAACAGAAATCACAGCAGTTTCAGATCGTTATGAAGAATTTGATGATCTTGATGCAGTTGTAATTGGTGCTTCTACCGATACCATTCATACCCACCTTGCTTGGATCAATACAGACCGCAAAAACAATGGTCTGGGTGAGCTAAACTATCCATTAGCAGCAGATACCAACCATGTGGTTGCACGCGATTACGGTGTGTTAATTGAAGAGGAAGGAATTGCACTTCGCGGCTTATTCATCATCAGCCCAGAAGGTGAATTAATGTATTCTGTAGTTAATCACAACAATATCGGCCGTGATGTAGATGAGACATTACGTGTACTACAAGCACTGCAAACTGGCGGACTTTGCCCAGCAAATTGGAAGCCAGGACAAGCAACACTTAATGCTTAATCTTGAAAATTATTAAAAAGAAGAGACCTAACAATTTAAGTTAGGTCTTTTTTAAAAAGGGGATACGTCATGAAATTACGTGAGCCAATGCCAGAATTATCTGGTGCAGTTGAATGGTTAAATGGGGAAGTTACAAGAGAGGATTTAGTTGGAGAGAAACCTACTCTTATCCATTTCTGGTCCGTCAGCTGTTACTTATGTAAAGAAGCTATGCCGCAAGTTAATCAATTCCGTGATCAATACAAAGACAAATTAAATGTAGTGGCGGTTCATATGCCAAGGTCGGAAGAAGACTTAAATATGGAGCAAATCAAGCAAGTTGCAGCAGAACATGGAATTAATCAGCCTATTTTTGTTGATAGTGAACATAAACTAGCTGATACATTTGAAAATCAATATGTTCCAGCTTATTATGTATTTGACCGTGAGGGTAAACTTCGCCATTTCCAAGCCGGCGGCAGCGGCATGAAAATGCTCGAAAAAAGAGTTAACCGGGTATTAGATGAATTAGAAAAAACCGAATAAGTGAGAAACAAGAGGTTGTTCGTTTTATCAACGAGCAGTCTTTTTTTGTTTTTTTGTAACCATCCCTAAATTTTATCGTCGGTATTAATAATAGACAAAAGGGGGTAAGTTACATGAAAAAAATGGTGAGATTACTTGCTTTGATATCACTGTGTTTTTTACTAGCTGCTTGCAGTTCTAACAGTAAAAGTGAAGAAGCGAAGATGAGTAGTGACAAAAGTGCGGAATTGGATTCCGGACAGGCTGGTATGGAAGAAAAATCACAAGTAGCATTAGATAATAGTACAAAACAAGAGGCAGCTGCGCAGTCGGAATTAGAGGTTCCTAATCAAATGGTTATCTATCAAGCAGATTTACATCTCCGGGTTAAGAAATTTGAACAAACTTTACAGAACATAGAAGCTCAAGTAGTAAAATATGGCGGCTATATATCTGAGTCAAATGTATCAAAGGATGGGATAGAGCAAGTTAGTGGACAAATCACCGTACGGATACCCCAAAAGAATTTCCAAGCCTTTTTACATGATGCTGAGGGTCAGGCAGCAGAGGTCCTACAGAGAAATATTACTGGAACTGATGTAACCGAAGAGTATGTCGACCTTGAGTCAAGACTAAAGTCGAAAAGAGTTGTGGAAGAACGGTTAACTTCATTCATGAATTCCGCACAAAAGACAGAAGACCTTTTAAAAATTTCTGCTGACCTCGCTGCAGTACAAGAGGAAATTGAAACAATACAAGGGAGAATGAAATACCTAGAAAATCAGACCTCACTTTCAACGATCCATATTTCACTATATGAAAATAAAGTCATAGTGCCTAATCTTGAAGATGAAGATCTTAATACCTGGGATAAAACAAAAAAACAATTTATGAAAAGTACAAACATGCTGTTAGCAGCTATTTCAGGTTTTATTGTTTTTATCGTTGGTAATTTACCTGTTTTAGTAATCCTGGCAATGGTTACAGTTTTCATTTATTTGTTTATCAAAAAAGTACAGAAAAGAAACGACAATCATTAAATTAGTATATTCAACTAAATTGGATATGCTAAAATGAAAATGGTTAATTGATATTCCTGGGGGAGTTTTAATGAGAAAGAATTTTGCGGTAATAGGATTAGGACGATTTGGCGGGAGTATTTGCCGAACTCTTTCTGATGAAGGTTTTGAAGTGCTCGCAATTGATAAAAACGAAGAAAGAGTTAATGCATACGCGATGATAGCCTCGCACGCTGCTGTAGGTGATACTACAGATGAAGCAGTTCTAAAGAGCCTAGGTATTCGTAACTTCGACCATGTAATCGTTGCAATCGGTGATGATATTCAATCTAGCATTTTAACCACCCTGATATTAAAAGAGTTAGGGGTAAATCATATTACGGTTAAAGCACAAAATGATTATCATGAAAAGGTGCTTGTGAAAATTGGCGCAGACAAAGTTGTACATCCTGAAAGAGATATGGGAAGAAGAATTGCCCACAATATGGCTTCCAGCAGTGTGTTGGATTATCTAGAGTTATCCGATGAACATAGTATTGTGGAAATTGTAGCAAACAGTAAGATTAGCGGTCATACCATCATTGATTTAGACATTCGAAAGAAATATGGGTTAAATATTGTTGCAATTAAAAGGGGAATGGATATCATCGTTTCTCCAAAGGCAAATGAAGATATCCTTGCTAACGATGTGTTGATAGTCATAGGTACAGACGAAGATATTGATCGTTTTGAACGGAAGGTTATGCAATAGGAAATGCGGCAGCGCGTAGGCGCTGCCGCTAGACAATAAAAAAGAAGCGCCTAGGCGCTTCCTTTTTTATACTTCCATAATGATTGGTAAAATCATTGGTCTGCGTTTTGTTTTTTCGTAAAGGAATGGTGCTAACGTATCAGTAATTTCGTTTTTAATTTCTGACCATTGACTTGTTTTGCGTTCCATTACTTTATTTAAATGCTTAGTAATTAGAGTTTGAGCATCATTAATTAAATCACCAGATTCTCTCATATAAACAAACCCTCTAGAAATAAGGTCAGGTCCTGAAGCGATTTTAAAGTCTTTCATATTAATACTAACCACCACAACGACCAATCCTTCTTCTGAAAGGATTCTCCTGTCACGTAAAACAATATTCCCGATATCGCCAATACCGCTTCCATCAATATAAACAGAGCCGGATGGGATTTTCCCGGCTACTTGCGCACTGTTTTCAGAAAGAGCTAATACTTCACCATTATCCATGATAAAACAATTTTCTTCTTCCACACCACAGTCGACAGCAAGTTTGGCATGCATTCTTTGCATTCTATATTCTCCGTGAATCGGCATAAAGAATTTTGGCTTTATTAAGCGCAGCATTAATTTTTGTTCCTCTTGACCACCATGACCAGAGGTATGAATGTTGCTTAGTTTCCCGTGAACAACTTCAGCACCTGCTCTAAATAACATGTTGATCGTCCGATTTACACTAATTGTGTTCCCAGGAATAGGGGAAGATGAGAATACCACTGTATCGCCCGGGATAATTTGTATTTGTCTATGTGTGCCATTAGCAATTCTAGATAAAGCAGCCATAGCTTCGCCTTGGCTTCCGGTACATAGAATTGTAACTTTATCTGCAGGAAGTCGATTAATTTGGTTCGCTTCAATAAATGTCTCTTTTGGTGCAACAATATACCCTAATTCTTGACCAATATTAATGGCTGATTCCATACTTCGACCAAAAACGGCTACTTTTCTTCCGTTTGCAACGGCAGCCTCCACAACTTGTTGCAGTCTATAGATATTAGATGCAAAGGTTGCGAATATAATCCGGCCAGAGACCTTTCGGAAGATATCATCAATGCTTTCACCAACAAGACGTTCAGACATTGTGAATTCAGGAATTTCGCTGTTTGTACTATCTGAAAGTAAGCACAATACGCCTTCTTTACCGATTTCTGCCATCTTCGTTAAATTTGCCGGTTCACCAACAGGTGTAAAGTCAAATTTAAAGTCCCCTGTATGGACAACTTGCCCTGGAGGAGTCTTCACGACAACCCCATAAGAATCAGGAATACTGTGTGTTGTTCGGAAAAAAGTCACAGACGTTTTGCGGAATTTTATCACATCGTCTTCTTGAATGGGAATTAGTTTTGCGGTCCTTAAGAGGCCATGCTCTTCTAATTTATTTTTAATTAACCCTAAAGCGAGTTTCCCGCCATAGATTGGAATATTTACTTCTCTTAATAAATAAGGAATGCCGCCAATGTGGTCCTCGTGTCCGTGAGTAATAAATAATCCTTTGATCTTGTCTTCATTTTTAACTAAATAGGTGTAATCCGGGATGACATAATCAATTCCTAATAGCTCGTCCTCTGGGAATTTAATCCCGGCATCAATTAGTATTATTTCATCCTGAAATTGTACTGCATATGTGTTTTTTCCGATTTCACCCAAACCGCCTAAGGCAAAAACGGCAGTTTGGTCATTTTTTACAAATTTCATAAATTATCAAATCTCCAATACTTTATAATCTTCATTTTGTTTTTCGTATTCTAAAAATGCACCTGTCACTTCTTGTAAAAATTCAACGTTGTATCCACGATCTGCAATTTTCTTGCGAACATCTCTAACCGATTCTCCCTCCACATAGAGAACCTTAGTTTTTTCTCTAACAGGGACTTCAGTAACTCTTTCTTGAAAATAAACTTTAAATACCATAATTATTCGCTCCTTAATCGATCATGACTTTTTCTATTATATTAAATAATTACATTTTTTTCATTTAATTTCACTTTTCGCCTAAAAAGTAAGCATATGGACTTATAGAAAAATATGTAAATAAATACACTGATAATCAATTTACAATAAGGAATGAGCCCTTCGCAAGTTTGAAGGGCTCGAAAAAAGTTGTCGTTAAGCAATTGATTTTTTTCGTAGTAAATCTTTCCACTGTTTTAAGAGCTTCTTTCTTAGCTTCTTTAACATAGTGGATCATCTCCTTACTTCCTATTTTAAACGATCCTTGTCCAATGTAAAGCAAGCCATGGCAGATATTCTAGATTTTTTTTTATTTTAGGATTTTTATACTAATATTATATGGAATAATCAAGAAATCTTTCATGGATAAACATGGTAGAATGATGAAAGTTTAATGAATTGACAATTATTCTTGTTATGATTAGTGTTTATAGAGAAATTATTGTAAAGCTTAATCATAATTGAAAAAGCAAAGAGGAGTTAGAATTATATGAAAAAAATTGTTTTCTTTGATATAGACGGAACATTGCTCGATCAAGAAAAGAAACTCCCTAGGAGCACAAAAAAAGCAATCCAATTATTAAAGGAAAATGGTGTATTTGTAGCGATTGCAACAGGAAGAGCGCCTTTTATGTTTACAAGCTTAAAAAAAGAACTGGATATAGATTCTTTTGTAAGTTTTAATGGGCAGTATGTAGTATTTGAAAACGAAGCGATTTATAAGAATCCGCTAGAACAATCTGAGTTAGAAAGATTTCTGCTGGATACAAAGACTAACGAACACCCATTGATATTTATGAATGAGTTAACCATGAAGGCAACTACTCATTACCATCCATTTATTGAAACAAGCATGGGAAGCTTATTATTTCCACATCCCGATGAGGACAAATCTTTCTATGTCCAAAATGAGATTTATCAATCCTTACTATTCTGTAAAGAGAACGAGGAGACGTTCTACTTTGAAAATTTCCCTGAATTTGATTTTATCAGATGGCATCCCTATTCAGTTGATATTTTACCTAAAGGTGGATCTAAAGCTGAAGGGATAAAGAAAATGATTGACAGATTAGGGTTTGACTTGAAGGATGTTTATGCATTTGGTGATGGCTTAAATGATTTAGAAATGCTTAAAGCCGTTGGAACGGGTGTTGCAATGGGGAATGGTGTTCCCGAGGCTAAGGCACTTGCAAATTTCGTTACTACAGATGTATCGGAAGATGGAATCTGGAATGGATTGAAGGAAGTAAAACTTATATAAATAGTAAAAAGCGCAAGAGACAGAGCACTTGCGCCTTTTTTATCTTTCTATTGCGATTGCACCCTCAATTGGTTTAAAAGGGTCTTTCTTATTAATATGATCATAAAACATAATTCCGTTTAAATGGTCAATTTCATGTTGAAAGCAAATGGCTGGGAGACCCTTTAAGCGAAGCTTCACCTCTTCGCCTTCGTGCGAAATTCCTTTCACAGTAATTCGAGCAAACCTTTCTACATATCCAGGAATGTCTTCATCTACAGAAAGACAGCCTTCCCCAGAAACTAAATAAGCTTTTTCGACTGAATGGCTGACAATTTTGGGATTATACAATGCATAGCTATACAAGCTTCCTTTGTCGTCGTGAAGGTGAATAGCAATCATGCGTTTGGAAACGTTAATTTGTGGTGCAGCTAAACCGATTCCAGGTCGTAATCCGTATTGTGAAGAAATTTCAGGATTTTGACTATTCTTTACATATTCTAATAGGCTTTCAAGTGTTTTTTTGTCTTTCTCCGATGGCGGCATAGGTACTTCAACTGCTACTTTTCTTAGTGTAGGATGGCCGTCTCGAATGATATCATCCATCATTAACATGATTGATTCACTCCTGTTTATAAACTAAAGATATTGATATTCATTAGTCTATCAGACTATTCCACAAAAGTTAATTGTAAGTATCAACAATTATTCTGATTAATGATAGAGAATTTCCAGGGGATATTGTCAAAAATAAGAAGTATGGATATAGTAGGAATTGTTATCAGTAAGGGGGTTGCGATTTGTCTATTTTTAGAATTACAGGCATTATTATAGCGGTAGTAATTAGTGGTTTTTTATTATCCGGCTGCATTAGCAAGGAGTCTTCAGCTGAAAAGTTGTATCAAGTGTTAGAAAGAGTTGTGGATGCAGAGAAAGAATTTGAAGAGCAGCAAGAGCCGCTTGCAAAGTTAGAAAGGAAAGAAAAGGAAATATACAATGAAATTATGACTTTAGGGATGAAGCAGCATGAAAAGATTGTCACGCTTACTGATGAAGCACTTTCCATTATTGAAAAAAGGAAAAACCACTTACAGATGGAAATTGACAGTATAAATGCTTCTAAAACGGAATTTAAGAGAGCAGAAGAAATAATAAATAATATAAAAGAACCTGACCAAAAGAAAAAAGCAGAAGATTTATCAAAAATAATGAAGAATAGATACCAATTACATAGCAGGCTTTCAAAGGAATATTCAAGTGCACTAGATCATGATAAAGAATTATATCTAATGCTTAAAGAAGAAAGTATTTCTTACGACAAGCTTGAAGCACATGTTGCGGATTTAAATACTGCCTATCAAAAGGTATTTGAGGCTAATGAAGAATTCAATGTTTTAACCGCACAATATAATGAGAAAAAGCTTGAATATTATAAACTAGCAGGACTTAATCTTGAAGAAGAAAAGTAAGAAATTGGCTGTTATGGCTGATTTCTTTTTTTGTGAAAAAAAGCGAAAATATATTAATATAACAGGATGAAGTATAGAGTGATACAGAACTTTGTATTAATAGGAAGTTAATAATATTTGTATGTTGTAAATTTATGAAACATAGTATTTGACGAGCGAATTTAGATGATGTAAACTCAATATGGAATTATTTATTGTACCATTAATTTTTTTGAAAATAATAGTACAGAACAACGGGCGATTAAAGTGAATAATCGTTTATGTTGTTTAAGGTTTTTGGGTAATCTAATATGAGTGAATTTATTTTTACATTTTTGTAATGAAAGAAAGGAAGATGTGACGAATGGCTTCTAAAACTCAGAACGCTCAAGTCGATGCTAAAAAAGTACTTGAAGTAGTAGAAGATCAATTTACAACGCTTCAAATTTTAAATGAAGAAGGCGAAGTTGTTAATGAAGCAGCAATGCCAAACCTAAGTGACGAGCAGCTGCAGGAATTAATGCGCCGAATGGTTTATACCCGAATTTTGGACCAACGTTCGATTTCATTGAATCGCCAAGGACGTCTTGGTTTTTATGCACCAACTGCAGGACAGGAAGCATCACAATTAGCTTCACAATTTGCGCTTGAAAAAGAGGATTTTATTTTACCTGGTTATCGAGATGTACCACCAATCGTATGGCATGGTCTTCCGTTATACCAAGCATTTTTATGGTCCAGAGGTCATTTCGAAGGTGGACAAATTCCTGATGGAGTAAATATTGCGATCCCTCAGATTATTATTGGTGCTCAGTACGTACAAACAGCAGGTGTTGCTTTAGGCTTTAAAAAACGTGGAGTTAAAGCTGTTGCTCTTACATATACAGGTGATGGCGGTACTTCTCAAGGTGATTTCTATGAAGGAATGAACTTTGCAGGTGCATACAAAGCGCCAGCCATCTTTATTGCACAAAATAACCGTTTTGCTATCTCGACTCCTGTTGAAAAGCAAACTGCAGCTAAAACACTTGCTCAAAAAGCGGTTGCAGCCGGTATTCCTGGTATCCAAGTAGATGGTATGGATCCATTAGCAGTGTATGCAGCAGTTAGAGAGGCACGTGAGCGTGCAGTTAACGGAGAAGGACCTACGTTTATTGAAACTTTAACATATAGATATGGTCCACATACAATGGCCGGAGATGATCCAACACGTTATCGTACAGCTGAGCTCGATAATGAATGGGAAAAGAAAGATCCACTTGTACGTTTCCGTAAATTCCTTGAAAAGAAAGGCCTTTGGAATGAGGAAAAAGAAAACGAAGTAATTGAGCAGGCAAAAGAAGATATTAAAGAAGCACTTAAAAAGGCAGATGCTGCCCCTAAACAAAAGGTGACTGATCTAATCACAATTACAAATACAGACTTACCTTATAACTTAGAAGAACAATATGAAATATATAAAGCAAAGGAGTCGAAGTAAGCCATGGCTCAAATGACTATGATTCAAGCAATTACAGATGCAATGCGTGTAGAACTGAAAAATGATCCGAATGTATTAGTGTTCGGTGAAGATGTTGGCGTAAACGGCGGTGTTTTCCGTGCAACAGAAGGGCTGCAAAATGAATTTGGTGAAGATCGTGTATTCGATACACCACTTGCAGAATCAGGAATTGGCGGTTTGGCAGTTGGTCTAAGCTTACAGGGCTTCCGTCCCGTACCGGAAATCCAGTTCTTTGGGTTTGTTTATGAAGTAATGGATTCTATTTCTGGTCAAGCGGCTCGTCTTCGTTATCGTACTGGAGGAAAATTTAATGCTCCAATAACATTCCGTTCACCATTCGGAGGAGGCGTACATACTCCAGATATGCACGCAGACAGTTTAGAAGGCTTAATGGCGCAGCAACCTGGCTTAAAGGTAGTTATTCCATCAACACCTTATGATGCGAAAGGTCTTCTGATTTCATCCATTCGCGATAATGATCCAGTTATTTTTCTTGAGCATATGAAATTATATCGTTCTTTCCGTCAAGAAGTTCCTGAAGGTGAGTATACTATTCCACTAGGAAAAGCGGATGTGAAACGTGAAGGTACGGACATTTCAATTATTACTTATGGTGCGATGGTTCATGAGTCATTGAAAGCAGCTGAAGAATTAGAAAAAGAAGGTTTTTCTGCTGAAGTTATTGACTTGCGTACGGTTAGCCCAATCGATATTGAAACAATTATTGCCTCTGTTGAAAAGACAGGTCGTGCGATTGTGGTACAAGAAGCACAAAAGCAAGCTGGTGTTGGGGCAAATGTTGTGGCTGAAATTAGTGATCGTGCGATTTTAAGTTTAGAAGCACCTGTATTGCGTGTAGCAGCACCGGACACTATTTACCCATTCCCACAAGCTGAAGCAGCTTGGCTTCCAAACTACAAAGACGTAATTGAAACAGCTAAAAAAGTATTAACATTCTAATAAAGGCTCTTTTTGAGAAAACAGCCTTAATGAAAGATGGGGAATAGGATTCCTGTTTCCCGCTTTTTCTTTTGATTGAACGTTTGAAAATATGCATAATAGGAGGATGAATCGCAGTGAGCGCAACCGCAACCACATTCCAATTTAAAATGCCTGACATTGGTGAAGGTATTCATGAAGGCGAGATTGTTAAATGGTTCATAAAGCCAGGTGATAAAGTCCAAGAAGATGATATCCTTTGCGAAATCCAAAATGATAAAGCAGTCGTAGAAATACCATCTCCTGTTGAAGGAACTGTTATTGAAGTGAAAGTAGCAGAAGGAACGGTAGCTACTGTAGGACAGGTTCTTGTAACATTTGATGCTCCAGGATATGAAAACCTGCAATTTAAAGGTGATGAGCCTGCTGAAGAAGCGCCGAAGCAAGAAACAGCAGCACCAGCAGCACCAGCTCCTGCTGCAGTGCAAGATGCTCCTGTAACACCACCGCCAGCACCACCTGCATATGGTATAGGTGAAACACAACCACAGGTACAAGTGGAAGTAGACCCTAATCGCAGAATTATTGCTATGCCATCTGTTCGGAAATATGCTCGTGATAAAGGTGTGGGAATTACACAAGTTCCTGGCTCTGGTAAAAATGGCCGAATCGTAAAAAATGATATTGATGCATTCTTAAGCGGCGGTGCAGCTGCAGGAGCACCACAAGCTGCAGTAGCGGCAGAAACTTCAGCACCAGCAGCTGCTCAGGCGGAGGCCGCAGCTAAAGCTGCTCCAATTCCACAAGGTGAATATCCTGAAACCCGTGAGAAAATGAGCGGAATCAGAAAAGCAATTGCAAAAGCGATGGTAAATTCAAAACATACTGCCCCTCACGTAACGCTTATGGATGAAATCGATGTAACTAAACTTGTTGCACATCGTAAAAAGTTCAAAGAAGTGGCTGCAGCAAAGGGTATTAAGCTTACCTTCTTACCATACATCGTAAAAGCATTAACTAGTGCTTTACGCGAATTCCCTGCATTAAATACATCACTTGATGATGCAACAAGTGAAGTAATTCATAAGCATTACTATAATATTGGAATTGCAGCTGATACAGAAAAAGGTTTATTGGTACCTGTTGTTAAAGATGCAGACCGCAAATCCGTATTTACGATTTCTAATGAAATCAATGAATTAGCTGGTAAAGCACGTGATGGAAAACTGGCTCCTAATGAAATGAAAGGGGCATCTTGTACGATTTCTAATATTGGTTCTGCTGGCGGACAATGGTTTACACCTGTAATTAATCATCCTGAAGTAGCTATTCTTGGTGTAGGTAGAATTGCTGAAAAACCAATTGTACGTGATGGTGAAATCGTAGCTGCTCCTGTATTAGCATTGTCATTAAGCTTTGACCACAGAATGATTGATGGAGCGACTGCTCAAAATGCTTTAAATCACATTAAGAGATTATTAAACGATCCAGAACTATTGTTAATGGAGGCGTAACAAATGGTAGTAGGAGATTTTCCAATAGATACAGACACTATAGTCATTGGCGCTGGTCCCGGCGGATATGTGGCAGCTATTCGTGCAGCACAGTTAGGACAAAAAGTTACGATTGTTGAAAAGGAATATATTGGCGGAGTTTGTTTAAACGTAGGTTGTATTCCGTCAAAAGCAGTAATTGCAGCTGGGCACCGTTATGAAGTGGCGAAGCACTCGGATTCATTTGGAATTACAGCTGAAAATGTAAAAGTTGACTTTTCAAAGGTTCAAGAATGGAAAGCTGGAATTGTAAAGAAATTAACTGGCGGTGTCGAGGGGTTATTAAAAGGAAATAAAGTTGACATTGTTCGCGGCGAAGCTTACTTTGTTGATGGTAATTCATTACGAGTGATTGGCGAAAATTCTGCCCAAACATACAACTTCAAAAATGCAATTATTGCATCAGGCTCTCGTCCAATTGAGCTGCCAACTTTTAAATACTCAAAACGAGTACTTAATTCAACTGGTGCATTGAATCTGCAAGAAGTTCCTGAGAAAATCGTTGTAATCGGCGGCGGTGTTATTGGGATAGAACTTGGAGGTGCCTATGCAAATTTTGGTACTCAAGTTACAATCTTAGAGGGTGCGGATGATATCTTAGGTCTAGGAGTATTTGAAAAGCAAATGGCTGCCCTAGTTAAGAAAACAATGAAGAAAAAAGGTGCAGAATTCTATACGAAGGCTATGGCTAAAGGTGTAGAAGAAACTGAAAATGGTGTAGTAGTAACCTTTGAAGTTAAAGGTGAAGAAAAGAAAATTGAAGCAGATTACGTATTTGTTATGGTTGGCCGCCGTCCAAATACGGATGAAATGGGACTTGACCAAATTGGTGTTAAGGTCACTGACCGAGGATTGATTGAAATTGACAATCAATGCAGAACTAGTGTCTCTAATATTTATGCGATTGGTGATGTTGTTGCAGGTCCTCAATTAGCTCACAAAGCTTCCTATGAAGGGAAAATTGCTGCTGAGACGATAGCAGGTCATAATGCTGTAATTGACTACTTAGGTATCCCTGCAGTAGTATTCTCAGATCCAGAATTAGCTAGCGTAGGTTATACCGAAGCGCAGGCAAAAGAAGAGGGTATTGAAGTTAATTCAGCAAAATTCCCATTTGCAGCAAATGGACGTGCTTTATCACTAGACAGTGGAGACGGT
This sequence comes from Bacillus sp. CZDM1, assembly GCF_055502545.1. NCBI lineage: Bacteria > Bacillati > Bacillota > Bacilli > Caryophanales > Bacillaceae > Bacillus > Bacillus sp. CZDM1. Next base: position 123,177 of record NZ_JBUESO010000003.1, read on the forward strand.
TTTGTTAAATTAGTTTCACGCAAAGAAGATGGTGTCTTGATCGGTGCGCAAATTGCCGGTGCAAGTGCATCTGATATGATTGCTGAACTAGGGTTGGCTCTTGAAGCAGGAATGACAGTAGAAGACTTAGCATTGACCATTCATGCTCATCCAACATTAGGAGAAATTACAATGGAAGCCGCTGAAGTAGCAATGGGCACTCCAATTCATGTTTTAAAATAGTAATAATAAGAAAGTCCTTTCCGCATTATATGGAAAGGACTTTCTTATTTCAATCGAATGATAAATTATAACTTCTGAGCATATATTTAAAACACTACAATCTTTATTTAAGAAAAGATGTTGAGTGGTGATAAAAAATGCGAATGTATGTTGTAATTATAATGCAATTAATAATATGGAGTGCTTTTACTCTGATTGAATGGATGTCGAAGCATGATCAACTACTATACAAGGTGATAATGTTTTTTGTATTTTTTTATTTAGCCTTTGCCCTTTGTAACAGAGTTACCCAATCAACTGCTAAAACACTTTTTATTACCTCTTTAAGCCTTATGATATACACCTCCATACACTATACACTGGCACTTATAACGCATTAAAAAAACTCCCGGATGGGAGTTAGTTCTTTTATTACTTCCTTGGATAATAGTACATGATTCGCTCATTAAAAAGGTGCAGCTCTCCTTGTAATTTCTTGGCAAGGAATTTGCAGAATTCATTTGCTTTCCCCTTATCACCAAACGTGGATTGTTCAGGAAGAGTAACTTGTATGTAAGTTTGAATTCTATCAGTACCGTCTTCATCACGAATACTCTCTTGATCAACACCAATTAAGATTGCGTAATAGCGTTCGTTAGTAGAATGTAAGTAAAACCATTTCCCTTTTCCTTCATTTTTTTCCTTAATTTCATAAGGAAAGGCAGAGTCACCATATTCCCAATCAACTTGATTTCCTGTTTTACCAGTAATATCTTTATAATAATTTAAGAGTTCCTTTACTTCTTCTACAGTAATTGTTTGCTTTGCAGATGAAGGCACAAGTTTAATAAATGCGTTTTCAGCCATCTTCATCCCCCCTATGTCCCATTTGATATCTCCTTTATTCTAGCATTGAAAAAACCATGGTGACAACATTAAGACACATAAATGTCATTTGTTTTATATAAAAAAATAAATTATAATAATATTCTAAATATTTTTTCAAAAGGGAGGATTCATATGGAATTATTTGATAAGCTCTATGATGAGCATGAAAATGTAAAAGTTAGGTTTATTGGTTTTACTACTGAACAAACTCGTTATGATTTTGGGATTATTTATACAAACATGTTTTTTGGAAAACCCCTAGTTGTCTGTATGCAAACGGGCCGTTCAACTCTCCTCGATCCTAAAGAAATTGAAGATATTGAATACCTTCAAAATGTATTCCGGATTCCAGATAAACAACAAGCTGCAGATTTGGCAGAATTCTTCAGTGAAACCCTCCCGCAAATCCCATTTGTTACCCAATATGAATAGTTTGAAAGTAGAAGACCTATTTATAGGTCTTTTTTTGTGTATAAATAATTAAATGTGACATACAATTTAGGCTTGATATTTCTAATGTGTTATATTATTATTAAATTAACAACAATAAAACGTTTTCAATGTAATGAACATTTCATAATGAAAAGGGGATTGAAAAAGATGGGTACAATCGTATGCCAGGCTTGCGACTCAACAATTGATCATTTCGAAGATGAAAAAGTAACAGTTCTCTATTCTAGATGTAATTGTTGCGATGGTCACCATTCAGAAGAAGAAAGATAAAATATCTTTTCTAAAATAGAAACAGGATTCCTCGACGGAATCCTGTATTTTTATTTTATAGCTTTATATTCCTTTATCACACGTATGTTTTTTATTTCATCATCCTCGGGTCCTTGTACGGGTAATCCCGCTTCAAGGTTTTCCCGAATATAGTGAAGGTTCTCTTTCGTTATGATTTCACCAGGGATAAATATTGGAATTCCTGGTGGATAAACCATGATAAATTCGGCAATGATTCTCCCTTCTGATTCCTCAAAAGGAATTACCTCTGTATCTGCATAAAAAGCGTCTCTAGGAGTTAATGCTAGAATAGGGATGTCTGGAAGAAGAACTTGTATAGGCTCAAGTCTTTCTTTTCTATGTTCTCTTTCCTCTGCGAGCTCTTTTAAAGCTTTTACTAAAATGTCTGCTTCATAATCTGTATCGCCGAGTGTTATGATACAAAGAATGTTATAAAGGTCAGACATTTCTACTTCAATATTATGTCTTTCTCTTAACCACTTTTCAACCTCATACCCTGTTAATCCTAATTCTTTTACTGAGATAATTAATTTTGTTGGATCATAATCAAAAGTTGCCTTTGACCCTAAAATTTCTTCACCAATACAACGCAAGTGATCAATTTCATTAATTCTGTTTCGAATTGATTGTGCCAGATTTATTGTCTTATCAATCAATTCCTTTCCTTTAGTAGCTAACTGCTTACGAGCTGCATCTAGGGAAGCTAGTAATAAATAGGATGTTGAAGTGGTTGTCAGCATACTAAGTATAGTCTGAACATGCTTGGCAGAAACAAGACCCTCTTTAACATTTAAAATAGAGCTTTGTGTCATCGATCCTCCAAGTTTATGGACGCTCGTTGCAGCCATATCAGCACCTGCTTGCATTGCTGAGAGAGGCAATTTGTCATGAAAATGAATATGAACCCCATGAGCTTCATCAACAAGGACGGGTACATTATGCGAGTGAGCGATTTCCACTATTTTCTTTAAATCTGCGGATATCCCAAAATACGTGGGGTTAATTACTAAGATTGCTTTCGCATCAGGGTGCTGGTTAAGAGCCTTTTCAACAGAATCAATCGTTATACCATGGGATATACCTAAATCTTCATCAATTTCAGGATGAATAAAAACGGGAATAGCACCGGAGAAAACAATTGCTGACATGATGGATTTATGGACATTTCTAGGGACAATGATTTTATCCTCTGGTCCACAAACCGCCATAATCATAGCAATGATTGCACCGCTCGTTCCTTGGACTGAAAAAAAGGTTCTATCTGCACCGAATGCCTCAGCTGCCAAGTCCTGTGCTTGTTTAATGATACCTTTTGGCTGATGAAGGTCGTCAAGTGGACCGATATTAATGAGGTCTATCGATAAGGCATTATCACCAATGAAATTTCTAAAATCAGGATCGATTCCAGCACCTTTTTTATGACCAGGGATATGAAATTGGACAGGATTTTTTTTTGCATGTTCTAATAAACCGCTAAATAACGGTGTTTGGTTTTGAGACAATTTATTTCCACACCTCTTTATATACAAATTGCTTTTGATAAATTCAAAACAAATGAATTATAGCACTAATACCAGTGCTTGCATAGAAATTTGTGTCAATGGTAAACCACTTTTTATAGTGTTACGTTAGTTTCTCAATTAAACAGGAAAATTAACCTTTAACAGCGAAATATGATGGTAACAATAATTAGGAGGGGTTTCATTGAATTGGCAGACGCGAGTAACTGAAATACTTAATATCCAATATCCTATTATACAAGGAGGTTTAGCCCATCTAGCCTATTCTGAACTAGCCGCAGCTGTTTCCAATGCAGGTGGACTTGGTCAAATTACGGCAATGTCTCTGGATAACCCGACTCAACTTCGGGAGGAGATTAGAAAAGTGAAGGGGCTGACAAATAAACCATTCGGAGTAAATTACGCAATTGGTCAGCATAATCGCCCCTTTGAGGATATGCTCCAAGTAGCCATTGATGAAGACGTACCAGTTATTTCTATGACTGGTGGAAATCCTTCACCGATATTTGAACAGTTAAAAGGAACTTCGATAAAAAAATTAGTTCTTGTTGCGGCTAGGAGGCAGGCTGAAAAGGCTGAAGAATTAGGCGCAGATGCTGTAATGGTAGTGGGGCAGGAAGGTGGCGGCCATCTTGGAAGGGACGATATAGGAACGATGGTATTAATCCCTCAGGTAGTTGATGCAGTTTCTATCCCTGTAATTGCCTCAGGTGGTATTGGAGATGGCAGAGGATTAATGGCAGCTCTCAGTTTAGGAGCAGAAGGAATTGAGATGGGGACGAGATTTATTGCTACAAAGGAATGTGTACATGCAAATGAACTTTACAAAAAAAGACTTGTTGAGGGATCAGAAGCAAATACAGTAATAATTAAACGCACACTAGGGGCACCTGCACGTGTTATTTCAAATAGTTGGACAAATAAAATTTTAGATATTGAAAAAGAAAACGGCGGTTATGAACAATTGAAGAATTATATTAGCGGACAGGCAAATAAACGATATATATATGATGGAGTTGAAAATGAAGGTTTTGCATGGGCAGGTCAAGTGATGGGACTCATTAAGGATATACCAACCGTTGAAGAATTATTTGATCGAATGATTATCGATGCAGAGCAAATTCGTGGAAAATGGGCAAAATAGGGGTATTATACATATATGTAAATAAAGTAAGCAGGTGAAAACAACTTGGAATACCAATACCCAATTGATTACCATTGGACAACAGATGAAATTGTTGATGTCATTAAGTTCTATGAAGCTGTTGAACGGGCCTATGAAAAAGGAATTGACCGTGAAGAACTAATGAATATTTACCGGAGGTTTAAAGAAATCGTACCAAGTAAAGCTGAAGAAAAGACACTTTGTGGTGAATTTGAAGAAATGAGTGGCTATTCTTCCTATCGGGCAATAAAAAAAGCCAAAGATGCCTCTCTAGGTGAAAGAATTTTAATGAAATAACGAGAAAAAACTCCGAACTGGGTTCGGAGTTTTTTATTTGATATTAAGAGCAATTTTATATAAGGGTGCAACTTTATTGAAAACATATTCAACGCGCTGTAGGAATTCTTCTTCGCTTAATTTAAGAACGTCATCCCGTTTAATCTCATATCCACATAATATTTCTGCCTTTTTCACCTGTTCCAGCCTGTCAAACATGCTACGTAAATCTTCTTTTGAAAGATTTCCATGTGACACCGATTCTGTTTTTGTATGGTCTAATGACCAAACAAAGTCTTTTGGTGTTTCTTTATATATTTTGTTTAACTTTTTGGTAAATCTGTTCGCAAAATCTTGTTTTTGGGGTGCTTCATAAATCACAGCAAACCAAATGAATACATGTGTATTCCATAGTCCGATTTGAAAATGTGGAAGCATTTTATATCCACGTGGATTATTAGCAAATGCAACCCATGTATCTTTTGGCGGATTAATCGTTCTCCTAGCATGTTTGGCAACATGAACAAATAGTTCATCCCCAGTCAAAGTTGTTAACGCAGGTGTAAAATAGTGTCCAAGACGTTCTAATTTTGGGCGAACTCTCTCTTTAAGCGCGTCCATTCTTGCCTCTAATCCATCTATTTGAAAAACATCGAAATCTTCATTCGTAAAGTTTTTAAAGTCCATGAGGAACCTCCATATGCAGACATTTGTCATTCATTGTAGCATACTGGCGGAAATTCTTGAAACGAACTGCTTATATAGGTTAACGCACATATTTGTTGCAACCTTACATGGTGGCTCATATTATATTACTAAAAATAGTCTGAAAAATTAAATAACAGTTGAAAGGAGAAAGCTTAAATGAAACAATTAATGAATACCTCACTAAAAAAAGTTGGCGAAAAGGAAAGAATGGCATATTTACGATTAGAAATGGATTATGAGCTGGCAACATTATTTGAAGCTCTCGAAGAAAAAAATGAAAAAAAGATGAAGGAATGCAAACAAAAGTTAGAAAAAATCCGCATAGAGTTATTAAAACTAAAAGCTCTTTGATAATTTGTTTTCAAAGGGGATACAATTTAGAATGAAAATAAAGAAGTATATATTGAAATTATAAAACGAACTCTGTGTAGGATAGAAGAGAGTTCGTTTATTGTTTTGCCCTAGTGTAAGAATGTTAAAAGTTGAAGGCTTAGTTAATTTTGATTAAGCTTAGGATATACATAAATGGGAGGGAAAATATGGACTGGGAATACATTGATCTTCAAGCTAAGCAATGGGTAAAGGAAGCTGGGGATAAAATTAGGGAATCTTTTTCTAAGACCTTAAATATCCAAACCAAATCAAATCCCAATGATTTAGTAACAAATATAGATAAAGAAATTGAACAATTTTTTATTAATAAAATCAGAAAGACTTTTGAAAACCATAGGATATTAGGTGAAGAAGGGTTTGGGGACGAGGTAGATAATCTTGATGGAGTAGTATGGATTATTGATCCGATAGATGGGACGATGAACTTTATCCATCAACAGCGAAATTTCGCAATATCCTTAGGTGTGTATGAAAATGGTATTGGTAAGATTGGGCTTATTTATGATGTTGCTCATGGTGAATTATATCATGCAATTAATGGTAAAGGAGCCTTTATGAATGACTCCCCTCTGCCTAAATTAAATAAAGTGGCAGTAAAAGAATCAATCATTGCGTTAAATGCAACTTGGGTAATGGAAAATCATCGGATTGACCATAACCTGCTAATACCACTAGTAAGAGATGCAAGAGGAACTAGATCATATGGTACTGCTGCACTTGAAATGGTGTTTGTAGCAACGGGAAGAGTGGATGCCTATATTTCAATGAGATTGTCACCGTGGGATGTTGCTGCAGGTGCTATTATTATTGAAGAATTAGGTGGTATTGTAACCAATCTAAGAGGAAAAAAACTTGATTTCCTTTCTAAAGATTCATTGCTCGTCGCAAAACCAGGATTACACCAAAGCATCATAAATGATTATTTAAATGAAGGTAAATGGTAAAAAGAAAAGCGGAAGCCCTAGTTCATAGACGCTTCCGCTTTTCTTTTTTTACAATTCTCCATTAGCTCTAAATTTAGCTTTTGTTTTAAATCCAAATCCCATTACAAGTACTAATGTAATGATACTGCCAATGATTCCTAAAATACTTTCTTCTCCAATTGCCACGCCAATTCCCATAATACTTACGGTTGCAAGTATAGCGTAAAGAACAAAAATCCATTTAATTTGCTTCATTATTTGCCAGTCCCCTTCGTCTCCTAAATAAAAAAAATCATTGTGATATTTATTATAGCTTATTCTACAGAAAATGCAGTTAGCTTTCCATCATAAATGTGGTATAATACTTTAGTTGTATATGGGAAACTATAAATAGCTTAAAATTTTTTTAAATAGAAGTAGGAGTGAAGCACTTGAAATTAAGAGAAGATATTCGCAATATAGCTATTATCGCACACGTTGACCACGGGAAAACGACTTTGGTTGACCAATTATTGAAGCAATCAGGAACATTTCGTACAAACGAGCACGTTGAGGAACGTGCAATGGATTCAAATGATTTGGAAAGAGAACGTGGAATAACGATTCTCGCTAAAAACACAGCGATACAATATAAAGATAAACGAATCAACATTTTGGACACACCGGGACATGCCGATTTTGGCGGCGAGGTTGAACGTATCATGAAAATGGTTGATGGTGTTTTACTTGTCGTTGATGCCTATGAAGGAACAATGCCACAAACGCGCTTCGTATTAAAAAAGGCGTTAGAACAAAATCTAACTCCAATTGTTGTCGTTAATAAAATTGACCGTGATTTTGCTCGTCCTTTGGAAGTAATTGATGAGGTAATTGATTTATTTATTGAACTAGGTGCGAATGAAGATCAGCTTGAGTTCCCAGTCATTTTCGCTTCTGCGATAAATGGAACTGCAAGTACCGATCATGATAAACAGGATGAAAACATGCAATGCTTATATGATTCAATTGTTGAACACATTCCAGCACCAATTGACAATCGTGAAGAGCCTTTACAATTCCAAGTTGCCCTTCTTGACTACAATGATTATGTAGGACGAATTGGGATTGGCCGAGTTTTCCGCGGTACAATGAAGGTTGGCCAACAGGTTTCATTAATGAAAATAGACGGTACTGTTAAACAATTCCGTGTAACGAAAATCTTTGGTTTCTTTGGACTAAAACGTCAGGAAATTCAAGAAGCAGTAGCGGGAGACTTAATTGCTGTTTCTGGTATGGAAGATATTAACGTGGGCGAAACCGTTTGTCCGGTTGAGCACCAAGAAGCATTACCAATTCTAAGAATTGATGAACCAACATTACAGATGACTTTTGTTGTTAATAACAGTCCATTTGCTGGCAGAGAAGGTAAGTACCTAACTTCAAGAAAAATCGAAGAAAGACTACACGCTCAGCTGCAAACAGATGTTAGCTTACGTGTTGAAAATACGGATTCGCCGGATGCCTGGATTGTATCAGGCCGTGGTGAGCTTCACTTATCTATTTTAATTGAAAACATGCGCCGTGAAGGGTATGAGCTACAAGTTTCTAAGCCTGAAGTAATTGTAAAAGAAATAGATGGTGTTCGTAGCGAGCCGATTGAAAGAGTACAAATTGATGTACCAGAAGAGCATACAGGTTCTGTAATGGAATCAATTGGTGCCCGTAAAGGCGAAATGATTGATATGATCAATAACGGATCAGGTCAAGTACGCTTAATCTTTAATGTTCCAGCACGTGGATTAATTGGTTATACAACAGAGTTCTTAACTATGACACGCGGGTATGGAATTATTAATCACACATTTGACAGCTACCAGCCAATGGTACAAGGTCAAGTTGGCGGCAGACGTCAAGGTGTACTAGTATCCATGGAGTCTGGAAAAGCTTCGACATATGGTATTATGGGAGTTGAAGACCGTGGTACTATCTTTGTTGAGCCAGGTACTGAAATTTATGAGGGTATGATTGTTGGTGAACATACACGTGAAAACGATATTACTGTTAATATCACAAAAGTGAAACAAGCGACCAATATTCGTTCTGCCAATAAGGATCAGACTTCTGTCATTAAGAAACCAAGAATTATGACACTAGAAGAGTCATTAGAATACCTAAACGATGATGAATATTGTGAAGTTACACCAGAATCAATTCGTTTACGTAAGAAGATTCTAGATAAAAATGAACGTGAAAGAATGGCCAAAAAGAAAAAGGTTGCAGAATTAAGTTAATATCTCTTCGGGGGAGGTAATATGCGTGAATGTAGCGGACCGGTTATCTTTTTTTCCAGCCCTCTATAACGTAACTGAACAACCAAAATTGGGAATGTGGCTTCTTTATATTACAATTGTAGCTCTCTCAATTTTGGTTTATAAACTTGGCTTTGCACAAAAGCAGAAGCTGCCGTTAATAAAATCAATATTGATTTATATCTTTTTAGCTGCAGGGTGTACGATTCTTACTGCACTCGGAATCTTCTTACCAATAACAGAGGGGCTTGTTGTAGCAGCTTTGATTTTAATCATTTACAAAATTCGCTTACATCAGTCCAAAAAACAGCAGGTTGAGGCAAAGTAACGGGGGATATTTACATGAGATCGGTACAGGATGCGCTCTATAATTGGCTATCGATAAAGGTTGTATGCGACGCTCGCCCTGAAGATACTGCAGCAAGAGAGACATTAGACCTTTTTGATGAAATTATTAAGAATGAACAACATTTATCAAACATCGAAGTGACAACAGATGATGTGATGTATTATGTTACTTATATTCATGAGGGTGAATCGAAGAAGACGAGATTTCCTCGTGAACTTATCGAAGTAATGCTTAAGCAAATTAACCAAGAGCCAGATAAATATTGCAACTTTCCATTTGAAGATGAATAAAAAAACATGCCAATTCCGCAATGGAATTGGCATGTTTTTTTTACCAGTCATCCTTTTCAGACTGTGCTCGATAAAATCTAAAGTTACCTGTATCAATTCTTGCTTTTGTTTTATCGGAGATTCTACTACTACAGTCTTGACACATATATGTATGGATAGGACGATTTCGAAGTCGTTTAGCTATAAATGATTCATCTTCAATCGATTCAATTTTGTCGCAGATCACGCATTTTACCCTCATAAAGCACCTCACTGAGTCCATTCTTATCTTGCTTTTCTTATACTATAGTATATCATGCAAAGATGATAGCAAGTAAATCTATTGTGATTAAGTTGCTGAAAAAAACAGATAATAGTACTATAAGAATGTCTGTTTTTTTTGACATAAGGATATAAGGAATTGAATGAAGGGGTTGTATGTATGCCAAATCAAGTAGAACCAAGGCTCATTAAGCCGTTATATGATGAGCTGCAGAAGGAAAGGTTTGTAACGTTAGCAACGGTAGATTATGAAACAGGTGGTCCAAATGTTAGTGCGATATCTTGGATTTTAGCAAAAGATGAAGAAACAATCTATTTTGCTGTAGATAATAAATCTAGAATTATTCAAAATATCAATCAAAATGAGAAAGTGGTTATCAATTTAATTGCTAATGAATCTACATATTCCATACAAGGTGAAGCATCTTTGAAAGAAGAGCGGCTCCAGGACGTTCCATTAAAGCTTGCGCTGATTGAAATACGTATTCGCGAGGTTAGGGATGTCATGTTTTATGGTTCAAAAATTGTTACAGAGCCACAGTATGATAAAACATATGACAAAAATGCAGCTGCCAGATTAGATACGCAAGTCATGGAAGCAATCAAAAAAGCTTAGTCAAATTGACTAAGCTTTTTCAATATAACAAATATAAGCTCTGCTTTTTAGTTCATATGTTCATTTGATTCTTCATTTTGTTTTTTATCTAAGCTATTTTTTTCATCTTGCTCAAGCTTTTTCTTTGGTTCTTCTGGTGCATTTTTAGGATTAGGGTCAATCATATCTCCAGGGATTTCAGGCATTAGTCTGCCTGCCACGTCGGCAAGCTCTTCCATTATACCTTGAATGGGTCTTCCTTTTTCGATATCTTCTGCAATCTCTTTCAGACGCTGATTTGTATCTGCATCAGCCACTACGATTGCACGTGCACCATAAGGGTCTTCCTTCAGGCTTTCCGCGACGGAATATTTGATTGAGCCCACTTGAGATCGTTCAATCTTTGAATTTACATCAATACCAACAATGGCATATCTGCCAATGACAACTGCAGTTGCATCATGAACATTTGGAATACTAGTGGCAAGTTCAACTAATCGTTGGGAAACCTCCTGACCAGTTTTCCGGTCCACATCTTCTATATAACTGTTCTTAACGTTAACCAATGATTGCTTTTCATTATTTTGAGCATTGTTACTGTTGTTACAAGCTGCAAGGACCAATACTAAAGTGGTAAATATGAAAAGCTTCTTCATTATAAAATCCACCTCCAGATAGAGTTGTATAACCGATTCACTTGTGTTCTCAGGAATTTCGTTATACTCAACTTACATTTATTGTGCGGAAATCCTTCTATCTTTATTCGAACAAACATATATTTTACCAAAGTCCTATCTAGCAATAGGTTTGTAATGAACGGATTAACAAACCAATCAACTAGAAAAAGTGGAGGCGTCGCTTTGAGTAAAATATACGTGTTAGATACAAACGTCTTATTACAAGACCCGTATTCCATATTCTCATTCGAAGATAATGAAGTAGTCATTCCTGCAGTTGTCCTTGAAGAAGTGGACTCAAAGAAAAGGTACATGGATGAAATTGGGAGAAATGCCCGTCATGTATCAAGATTAATTGATGAATTGCGAGCAGCGGGTAAGCTTCATGAAAAAATCCCTCTTGAAAATGGTGGAACGATTAGAATTGAACTTAATCATCGTGCTTTTCATGAATTACAGGAAATTTTTGTAGAAAAAACAAATGACAATCGAATTCTTGCAGTTGCAAAAAATTTATCAACGGAAGAGCAGCAAAAGGAAAATGGAAAGCCAGTAATCCTTGTAAGTAAAGATACATTAGTCAGGGTAAAGGCAGACGCAATTGGATTAACTGCTGAAGACTTTTTAAGTGACAGGGTGGTCGAAATTGACCATATTTACACAGGTTTTTTAGAAGTTTTTTTATCAGTAGAGTTGCTGGGTTCCTTTTATGAAAAAGGTGAATTGCTTTTATCGGAAATTGGAAAATATTCATTTTATCCAAATCAATACTTAATCATGAAAGACGCACTAGGAGGGTCTGCGTCAGCGTTAGGAATGGTCGATAAAACAAGAAAAAAGGTAAAGAAACTTGCCATAAATCAAGAACATGTATGGGGGATTCACCCAAGAAATGTGCAGCAAACGATGGCAATAGAGCTGCTGCTTCGTAAAGATATCCCGCTTATTACCTTAATAGGCAAAGCAGGGACAGGTAAAACATTGCTGGCGCTGGCATCAGGGCTAATGCAGACAGAGGACTTTAGAGAATTTAAAAAGCTATTAGTAGCAAGGCCGATTGTACCGGTAGGTAAGGATCTAGGGTATTTGCCCGGTGAAAAACAAGAAAAACTAAGACCTTGGATGCAGCCGATATTTGATAATCTTGAATACCTATTTAATACTAAAAAGCCTGGTGAATTGGATGCCATCCTTGCTGGAATGGGTTCGATCGAGGTAGAAGCTTTAACCTATATAAGAGGAAGAAGTCTGCCGAAGCAATTTATTATTATTGATGAAGCCCAAAATTTAACAAAGCATGAAGTGAAAACAATCCTTACACGTGTGGGTGAGGGCAGCAAAATTGTTTTAATGGGAGACCCTGAACAAATAGACCATCCATATCTTGACGCCTACAATAATGGTCTTACCTATGTCGTGGAACGTTTTAAAGACCAAGTTATTTCCGGACATGTTAAGCTGTTAAAAGGGGAACGATCAGGATTAGCCAGGCTGGCAGCCGATTTGCTGTAAGCATAAAGACAAAAGAAGATGTTAAAGAGCTAAAAACGGGTACCTAATTGGCACCCGTTGTTTATTATTTAATAATAAATTCTTTAACATTTTTTATTGGATCTAATAAGTTAGAACCATCACCGAAATAAACATGGACAGGTCCATCTTCTGTAAGTGGTTTACCACCATCGGAAAAACCTAATAGTAGATTCTTGGCCTTTTCAAGAGATATCTCATGTTCTGATGTTAAAGTTTTTATGATTAAAGAAACAGCATCGTCCTTAAGCTCTGCATTTTTTAAAAAAGGCAGGATAGGAATACCGAAACTACCTGTTAATACCTTTTCTTTCTCATATTTCTTCTCCGTTTTTAATGTTGGCGGATAGACAGCACCCTCCATGATTTCTCGGTCCCAATGTTTAGATACCGATTTAGTGTACTCCTCAAGTTCATTTGAGTGTTCAAAAGATGTAGAGAAGTATGTAGTCAAATCCACCTTTCGATCATCAAAAATCCAAACTGTGGGATCGAGAGTAATTGAATATTTTACCTTTCCGGATAGTACTATTATATTTTCCATCATTCATTCCTCCAGTTCATATCTATTAAAGTATAACGTGAAATAGAATGAATGTCATATAAGTAATATCAAGGAACTATATGCCCCTCGAGGTTATTGTTCTTGCATTTTTCTGTAGTAAAAGGTAAAATTTATAGATAAGTTGGGTTATCGCTCTGAAATGGGGGGATCAATGTTGGCGTCTGAAATGATAGTGAATCATCAGGAAAAAGCCTATGCCTTGTTACAGGCAGACGCTGAAAAAATTTTAAAGCTTATAAAGGTGCAAATGGAAAATCTCACGATGCCTCAATGCCCTCTTTATGAAGAGGTATTGGATACGCAAATGTTTGGGTTATCAAGAGAGATAGAATTTGCGGTTAGATTAGGCTTAATTGAAGTCAAGGATGGCAAAGCGATTCTAGATAAATTAGAAAGAGAATTATCTGCGCTTCATGAAGCATCCCTTAGAAAATAGCTGAAAAACTCAAACAATGATGATGTGTTGTTTGAGTTTTTTATTAACCTTTTCCGTTTTCAGAATATTCCCATTCAAAAGATTGTAGTAATGTAACTTTTCCTCAACTAAATCGTTCCATTTTCTATTATAATAGCAATAACGACAATTTTAAAAACGAGGAAGTTATAACATGTTTAAAAAAATATTAAAATCCTATGATTATTCACTAATTATTGCAATCATCCTTTTGTCTTTATTTGGATTAGTTATGGTTTATAGTGCCAGTATGGCTTCAAGCGTCCAAAGATATGGAGTTGAAAGTGATTATTTTTATCAAAAACAGAAGCTCTACCTATTTGCTTCGGGTTTTATTTTTATTATCATCGCCCTGTTCCCTTACAAAATAATGAAAAGTACAAAATTTTTACTGCCAATGGTTGGATTGTCTATCGTAGGTCTTTTAGGGCTTTTTGTATTTGGACAAGTTAGAGGAAATGCACAAAGTTGGTATGACTTTGGTTTTATTAGTATTCAGCCTGCGGAGTTTGTAAAAATATCACTTATTATTTATTTGTCAGCGGTTTATGCGAAGAAACAGGCATACATTAACAAATTCAATCATGGTGTACTTCCGCCATTAGCCTACTTAGTAATCGTACTTGGATTGATTGCCTTCCAGCCAGACTTTGGTACAGCACTTATTATTGGTCTGATTGCGGGTACAATTATAATCTCTTCAGGGATGAATATTAAAACAATTACCAAATTAGTGTTGCTAGGAATGATTCTGCTATCACCTGTTATTTTAGTGCTGCAGGATGAAATTTTTTCTGAAGCACGTTTGGAACGATTTGAAGTTTTAAGTAATCCCTTCCAAGATGAACTAGATTCTGGGTTTCATCTAGCAAACTCGTATATTGCGATTGGTTCTGGCGGGGTTAATGGCTTGGGATTAGGAAAGAGTGTTCAAAAGCTGGGATATTTACCTGAATCCCATACAGATTTTATTATGGCAGTTATCGCGGAAGAGTTAGGTGTATGGGGTGTTAGTTTTGTAATCATTACGCTGGCTTATATTGTATTAAGGGGCATTTATCTTGGTCTTCGTTGTAAAGACCCGTTTGGCAGCTTATTGGCTATTGGGATATCTAGTATGATAGGAATTCAGTCTTTTATTAACCTTGCGGGTGTTTCAGGGGTCATGCCACTAACAGGTGTCCCATTACCATTTGTAAGTTATGGAGGATCTTCACTTTTACAACTATCTATTGCAGCAGGTATTCTAGTGAACGTCTCAATGTTTGTTAGATACGAAAATAAATATAAACAACAGCACCAAGAAAAGAATAGTAGTCAACAAGATGGAAATGTATATCAATTTAGAACGTAGCGCGGGGAAAATAGTATTCCCTGCGCTTTTATCAAAATGAGATATGGGGTGCCAAAATTGACAGGACAAATTAATAAAGTGTTAGTTGCGAACAGAGGAGAAATTGCTATTCGGGTTTTTAGGGCTTGTACTGAATTAAATATCAAAACCGTTGCTATCTATTCTAGGGAAGATACTGGAGCCTATCATCGCTATAAAGCAGATGAGGCCTACTTAGTCGGTGAAGGCAAGAAACCTATCGATGCCTATTTAGATATTGATGGTATCATTGAAATTGCTAAGTTTAGCGGAGCAAACGCCATTCATCCAGGATATGGTTTTTTATCAGAAAATATTCATTTTGCAAGACGTTGTGAAGAAGAAGGTATTATTTTTATTGGACCAACATCAAGGCATCTTGATATGTTCGGTGATAAAGTCAAGGCTAGGAAGCAAGCTGAACTGGCAGGTATACCTGTAATTCCAGGCAGCAATGGACCTGTCGATAACATCGAAGAAGTTCAAGAGTTTACCTTCCATCATGGTTATCCGATTATTATTAAAGCGGCCCTTGGCGGTGGCGGACGCGGAATGCGGATTGTAAGGAACCAAGAGGAAATGCAAGAAGCATTTGACCGTGCCAAATCAGAAGCCAAAGCTGCTTTTGGAAGTGACGAAGTTTACCTGGAAAAATTAATTGAGAAACCAAAACATATAGAGGTACAAATATTTGGAGATAAAAAGGGTAACATTGTCCATTTGTATGACCGGGATTGTTCTGTACAGCGCCGTCATCAGAAAGTAGTGGAAGTAGCCCCTAGTGTGTCAATATCCGATTCATTACGTGAGAAAATTTGTGCAGCCGCAGTTAAGCTAATGACGAATGTGGCTTACTTAAATGCAGGGACAGTTGAATTTCTTGTTTCTGGTCAAGACTTTTATTTCATAGAGGTAAATCCAAGGATTCAGGTTGAACATACTGTAACTGAAATGGTAACAGGAATTGATATTGTACATACGCAAATCTTAGTGGCTGAAGGTCAGGATTTACATAGTCCAATTGTCGGAATTCCTCCTCAAGAAGAGATTCGGATTAACGGTTTTGCGATCCAGTCGCGTGTTACAACAGAAGACCCGCTTAATAATTTTATGCCTGATACCGGAAAAATTATGGCTTATCGCTCTGGAGGGGGCTTTGGTGTTCGCCTTGATGCAGGAAATGGTTTTCAAGGTGCTGTCATCACACCTTATTATGATTCTTTGCTTGTGAAGTTATCTACATGGGCATTAACCTTCGAACAAGCAGCATCTAAAATGGTTCGGAATCTAAGGGAGTTTAGAATTCGGGGAATAAAAACCAATATTCCTTTTCTTGAGAATGTTGTAAGACATGAGAATTTTAGACGAGGGGAGTATGATACTTCATTTATCGATTCAACTCCGGAGTTATTCGTATTTCCTGTTAGTAAGGACCGTGGAACCAAAATGCTATCGTATATTGGAAACGTTACGGTCAATGGCTTCCCAGGTGTTGAAAAAAAGAAAAGACCGGTGTTTTCGAAACCAAGAGTGCCTAAATTAAAATATGATTTTCCTTACCAGGACGGAACAAAACAAATTCTGGACCAAGATGGTGCAGAAGGACTCGTTCAATGGGTAAAGAATCAAAATAAAGTATTATTAACGGATACTACCTTCAGAGATGCACATCAGTCGTTATTGGCAACAAGGGTAAGAACAACCGACATTTTGCATATAGCTGAGCCGACAGCAAAGCTAATGCCGAACCTATTTTCTCTTGAAATGTGGGGAGGAGCAACTTTTGATGTAGCCTATCGCTTTTTAAAAGAAGATCCATGGGAAAGATTGCGGGTGCTACGTGAAAAAATACCAAATGTTCTGTTTCAAATGTTAATCCGCGGTTCCAACGCAGTGGGATATAAAAATTATCCTGACAATCTTATCAGAGAATTTGTTAGAAAGTCTGCGGAAGAAGGGATTGACGTATTCAGAGTTTTTGACAGCTTAAACTGGGTGCCAGGAATGGAAATCGCTATTGAAGCAGTCAGGGACAGTGGAAAAATCGCCGAAGCATCAATTTGTTATACCGGTGATATTCTTGATCCAGCGAGAGTAAAATATGACTTAACCTATTATAAAGTACTAGCAAAAGAATTAGAGAATCAAGGGGCACATATATTGGGGATAAAGGATATGGCAGGCTTGCTAAAACCTGAAGCAGCCTATCGACTTATATCTGAACTAAAAGCTACAATAGATATTCCAATACACCTTCATACGCATGATACAAGTGGAAATGGAATCTTCACCTATGCTCGTGCCATTGATGGTGGAGTAGACATTGTGGATACAGCCCTTAGTACGATGGCGGGGCTTACTTCACAGCCAAGCGCAAATTCTCTGTATTACGCATTAGAAGGTAAGGATAGGAAGCCTAATGTAAATATTGATGCTCTTGAACAGCTTTCTTATTATTGGGAGGATGTAAGGAAATATTATCACGATTTTGAAAGTGGAATGGTTGCACCACATTCAGAGGTGTACCAGCATGAGATGCCAGGTGGACAATACAGTAATTTACAGCAGCAAGCGAAAGGTGTGGGACTTGGCGATCAGTGGGATGAAGTCAAGCAAATGTACACTAGGGTCAATCATATGTTTGGGGATATCGTAAAAGTAACGCCATCTTCAAAAGTTGTCGGGGATATGGCACTCTTTATGGTACAAAATAATTTATCAGAAGCTGATGTCCATAATAATGGAGACTCAATTGACTTCCCAGATTCTGTAGTTGAATTGTTCCAGGGGTATCTCGGTCAGCCGCATCAAGGATTCCCAGAAAAACTGCAGAACGTAATTTTAAAAGGGAAAAGACCATTGGAGGTTCGTCCTGGTGAGTTACTATCTGATGTGAATTTTTCAGAATTAAAGGAAGAGTTAGCTAAGGAGTTGGGACGAAACATTTCAGATATTGATTTGATTTCCTATGCGCTTTATCCAAAAGTTTATAAAGAGTATTTGAATACGGTTGACCTATATGGAAATATATCGTTTTTAGATACACCTACTTTCCTTTATGGGCTTAGGCTTGGGGAAGAAATTGAAGTAGAGATTGAAACTGGAAAAACACTTATTGTTAAACTTGTCTCAATTGGTCAGCCGCAGGCGGATGGTACACGTGTCGTTTATTTTGAACTAAATGGTCAGCCCCGTGAGGTAAATATTAAGGATGAAAGTATCAAAGCAGCGGTAATATCTAGATTAAAAGCAGATCCTAAAAATGAGACACATATTTCGGCCACTATGCCTGGTACAGTTGTCAAAGTATTAGTGGATAAAGGGGAACGAGTGGAACGAGGAGACCATCTCCTAATCACCGAGGCTATGAAGATGGAAACAACCGTTCAAGCTCCTTTTTCAGGAGTAATAAAAGAAATTTACGTAAAAAGTGAGGAAGCAATTCAAACTGGAGATTTACTGCTTGAATTGGATAAATAGTCATAAAAAAAGTTGCCAAGTATAATACCCGGCAACTTTTTTTATTGTTTTTTTCGTGATCTTGATAATAAAAAGAGAAAATAACTTAGTACACCAAATAAACACGTAATAAATAATGCATGCATCAAAGCAATAAAAAGATTTAACTGAGTAAAAATAACAAGAGCTCCGGATAATACCTGGAGAGATACTAAAGTAAACGCACTAATCCAGCCCCAATAGATAACTTTTTGCTGACGATACCTTTTTACTGCTAAATAAGTAACATATCCAATCCAAATAAAGATGAGACCAGCTGCCGCACGATGTCCCATCTGCACCCATTCAAATAGGTTAGTTGGAAGTGCGGGGCTGTCATTGATACATAACGGCCAATCACGGCAGACTAAACTTGATTTGGTATGGCGGACTAGGGCACCTGTGTAAATGACAAAATAGCTATAAATAGAAATAGAAATAATGTGAAACCCCATTCTTTTATCGATAGTAAGTTTATCTGCATCAAACTTTTTATCAATTTCAAAAATCAATAAAGTAAGCAAAAATACAGCGGCGAAAGAAATGAGTGATATACCAAAGTGTAATGCGAGGATAAAGTCAGACTGTTCCCATATAACAGCTGCAGCTCCAATTAATCCTTGTATTAGTAAAAAGAAAAAAGAAAGAAAGGAAAGGAATTTTGTTTCCCTAATATGCCCGATTACTTTCCAAGTCCAAATAGATAATATGAGTACCATAAAACCTACCGCACCAGATACTAGTCTGTGAGCAAGTTCAATAATTAATTCAGGAGTTATCTCCGTTGGCACGAACTCACCATTACATAATGGCCAAGATCTTCCGCACCCCATACCGGATTCTGTTTTTGTAACAAGTGCGCCCCCAAGTAAAACTAGTATCATTCCAATAGTAGTTGCCACAGCTAACCACTTCAAAGAACGTCGCAAACAATCACCTTCTTAAATAAAAGTCTAATAAATTTTTTTGTTCAATATTTTGTAAGTATAATGATTTGGAATATCTAGCGATAAATGTACTACCTTATCATAACGAAAACACAGGAAAAAGAACAGAATTAAAACTGAAATTTTTGTATTACTTTTATTAAAATTTAGATTGCGGATAACTTTAGGTTAACACTATTATTATAGTGAAAACTACTACTAAATAGATAGGTGTCTGTTAGAAATATAAAGATTGGTTAAATTAAACTTATATATAACAACTTTAATATTTGCTTTTGTTGTCTATAACACAAAGGAAATGTTTAGATTTTGCTTAAATTAGAGTGTATATTATTATCTAAAGATTCTAATATGTAGTATAATGGGTATTAAATACTCGCGGACACAATTTAGACAAAAATTATTCAAAAAAAATTCACAAAAATACACCAAAGTGTGATTTAATATACAGAGAAAGTGTTCCTTAAATAACAATATTATAAAATAATAATAGCTTTTAAATAACTATTATAATTTGGTAAAGTTATCTATCGGGATTATAATAATAATTACAACATATTTAGGAGGGGGAAAGATGCCAAATTCAAAGGCATACGGTGAAGCAACGATTGAAAATGGCTCAACGGGTCTTAATTCACATATGGCAAAATCCACTATGTGGAAAGATTTTATGGCACTTATAAAGATTGGGATTGTAAATTCAAATCTTATAACAACTTTTACTGGCATTTGGCTGGCCCTGCATTTTAGTGGTCAAAGTTTTCTAAGCAACATAGATATAGTTTTATTTACCGTTATTGGTTCCTCCCTAATTATTGCGGGTTCATGCGCTATAAATAATTTTATTGATCGTGACATTGACCCTTTAATGGAAAGAACAAAATCAAGACCTACGGTTACGGGGAAAATAGTTCCTTCGAAGGTACTTGGATTGGGTGTTTTCTTAATTGTTCTAGGAACAATTTTTCTATTGTTTACTACCATAACTGCAACAGTGATTGGACTGCTTGGGGTTTTTAGTTATGTTGTGCTCTACTCACTATGGTCTAAACGGCAATTGGTATCAAATACAATTATTGGCAGTATTTCTGGTGCTGTACCACCTTTAATTGGCTGGGCTGCAGTTGATGGAAATCTTGATATGATGGCATGGGCTCTGTTCATTATTATGTTTATTTGGCAGCCACCCCATTTTTATGCACTAGCGATGAGGCGGGTAGAAGAATATAGAGCTGCGGGAATCCCGATGCTTCCAGTAGTAAAGGGATTTAAAACAACCAAGATACACATCTTAATATGGGTAGCTGCATTATTGCCGACACCTTTATTACTTACTTCATTAGGAATCCCATTTCTAATTTTGGCAACCGTGTTAAATATCGGTTGGCTTGTATTAGGGATTTATGGATATAAGATCAAAGATGATATTAAGTGGGCAAAACTAATGTTTGTGTATTCATTGCAATACTTAACGATTATTTTTGTCGCAATGGTCATTGTCACATTAGTTTAGCTAGAATGTTCTTTCTTAAATAAGGGAAATATATATATTTAAGAAAGAATACTACTACATACATTTTTGATCACAGAAAGTTTCAAAGAATTCATTTAGCGAAAGAGGGGTATGATTTAGCTATGAAAAGGCTTGCAAAATGGCGTTTAATTTCGATATTTGCGATTCTTTCGCTTATCCTTTCAGGATGCGGCGAACCGTTCCTATCGACGTTAAGGCCAGCTGGTGAAGTTGCGCAAATTCAATATGATTTGATGGCTCTAAGTACATGGATTATGGTAGGGGTTATTATAGTCGTAATGGTAATCTTCTTTATCGTATTGTTTAAATTTAGACGTAAGGATGAAAAGATTCCAAAGCAGGTAGAAGGAAGTCACAAACTTGAAATTATTTGGACTGTTGTACCAATTTTATTATTATTACTTTTAGCAGTTCCAACAGTATCTGCAACATTTAAATTAGCAGATGTTTCACCAATGGAAGATAAAGATTCAGACGCGCTTGTTATCAATGTCCGCTCTAATTTATATTGGTGGGAATTTGAATATCCAGGCCAAGGTATTGTGACTGGACAGGATTTAGTGGTTCCAACAGATGAGAAGGTATATTTTAATTTAATATCTTCTGATGTTAAACACTCATTCTGGGTTCCTGCCGTAGGCGGTAAGCTTGACACAAATACTGAAAATGTTAATAAATTCTGGTTAGAGTTTGATAGCAAAAAGGCTGAAGAAGCTGGGGATTTATTTTACGGCAAATGTGCGGAGCTTTGTGGACCATCACATGCATTAATGGATTTTAAAGTTAAAACCATGAGCCGTGATGACTTCGAAAACTGGGTTGCAGATATGAAAGATGTTGAAGAACCAAAATTAGCAGAAACTGAAAGTGCTCAACGTGGTCAAGAAATCTTCAATAATAGTTGTATAGGCTGCCATGCTGTTACACCTGCAAATAGTACACCGCCAGAAGCAAGACGTGCTCCGAATTTAACAAACTTTGGAGAACGTTCTCGTATAGCAGGTGTATTGGATCACAGTGAAGAAGACTTGAAAAAATGGCTTACAGATCCTGAAAAATACAAGCCAGGCAACTTAATGACAGGTAGTTATTCTTTAACAGAAGAACAGATTAATGATGTAACAGAATATTTAATGGGATTAAAAGTCCAGGAATAATAGGGGATTCGGTAGAAAGGGAGGTAAAAAGCGTGAGTACCTACGCACAAAAAAAAGGATTCGGCGCGACTTTATGGGATTATTTAACGACTGTTGACCATAAAAAAATCGCCATCCTATATCTGATTGCAGGTGGATTTTTCTTTGTAGTTGGCGGACTAGAGGCTGTGTTTATCCGCATCCAGCTTGCAGTACCAAATAATGATTTTGTTAGTGCAGGTTTATTCAATGAAATAATTACCATGCATGGAACAACAATGATATTCCTTGCAGCAATGCCGCTAGTTTTTGCTTTTATGAATGCCGTAATGCCATTGCAAATTGGAGCGCGTGACGTCGCATTTCCGTTTGTCAATGCATTAGGATTTTGGTTATTCTTCTTCGGTGGAGTGTTTCTAAACCTTTCATGGTTTTTTGATGGTGCACCGGATGCTGGTTGGACTTCTTATGCGTCCCTTGCAATGGCCTCCAAAGGTCATGGCGTTGATTTCTACGTATTGGGTTTACAGATATCAGGTCTAGGGACACTGATTGGTGGTATTAACTTCTTAGTAACAATCATTAATATGCGTGCTCCAGGAATGACATATATGAGGATGCCATTGTTTACATGGACTACTTTTGTCACTTCTGCACTAATTCTATTTGCATTTCCACCACTAACAGTCGGTCTAGTATTAATGATGTTTGACCGTATGTTTGGATCGAACTTCTTTGTTACAACTATGGGTGGTAATACTGTAATCTGGGAGCATTTATTCTGGATTTTCGGACATCCAGAAGTATATATTCTAGTACTTCCTGCTTTTGGTATTTTCTCGGAAATCTTTTCAATGTTCTCAAGAAAACGTCTGTTCGGGTACTCTTCGATGGTATTCGCAACTGTATTAATCGGTTTCTTAGGCTTCATGGTTTGGGCTCACCACATGTTCACTACTGGACTTGGGCCAGTAGCAAATGCAATTTTTGCTGTTGCGACTATGGCAATTGGTGTACCAACCGGTATTAAAATATTTAACTGGTTATTAACAATGTGGGGCGGAAGCGTTAAATTCACCACTCCAATGCATTATGCTGTAGCCTTTATTCCATCATTCGTTGCCGGCGGGGTAACAGGGGTAATGCTTGCATCAGCAGCAGCTGACTATCAATACCATGATACGTATTTCGTAGTAGCTCACTTCCATTACGTTATCGTTGGCGGTGTAGTATTTGCGATTCTCGCAGGAACTCACCTTTACTGGCCGAAAATGTTTGGAACAATGTTAAATGAAACATTAGGAAAAATTACATTCTGGTTATTCTTTATTGGTTTCCATATGACGTTCTTTATCCAGCACTTCTTAGGTTTATGGGGAATGCCGCGTCGTGTATTCACATACCTTCCGGGCCAAGGATTTGAACTTTCAAACTTAATTAGTTCACTGGGTGCAGTATTCATGTCATTAGGTGTGCTCGTCCTTTTATACAATGTCATCATGACATCAGTGAAAAATGTGCGCGTTGGAAATGATCCATGGGGAGATGGAAGAACACTTGAATGGGCAATACCTTCACCGCCGCCATTCTATAACTTTAAACAGCTTCCATTGGTTCGTGGTTTAGATGCTTACTGGTTAGAAAAGATGGAAGGCAAAAAAGGAATGACTCCTGCAGAACCGTTAGGCGATATTCACATGCCTAATTCATCATTCCTGCCATTTGTAATTGCTTTCGGTTTATTCGTTGCAGCATTTGGTGCATTGTTTAACATGGATGATAAAGCATGGTCAGTACCAGTTCTTATTATTGGTTTATTGATAACTTTTGGAGCGATGTTCTTACGTTCTGTTAAGGATGACCATGGGTTCCATATTCATAAAGAAGAATTGATTGATGACGAGGATAAGGGGGTTAAGGCATAATGCAAGCAGAAGATAAATTAACGTATGAAACATGGCCTGCTGAGCCTGAAAAATCAACCCTTGAAGCAAAAAATAAATTTTTAGGCTTTTGGTTCTTCCTAGGTGGAGAGACGGTGCTTTTTGCTTCTCTCTTTGCTACCTACTTAGCACTTAAGGACAAAGTACCTGATTCAACACATACATTAGCGAAAGATTTGTATGACTTGCCTTTGACATTTGTAGCTACAATGCTTTTATTAACAAGTTCTTTAACAAGTGTTTATGCTATGTATCACATGAAGAACTTTAATGCTAAAAAAATGAATCTTTGGTTAATACTTACCTTACTTTTAGGTTTGGGCTTCCTTGGATTAGAGATTTATGAATTCACCCACTATGTGCATGAGTATCATCATACGTTTACAAGCAGTGCATTTGGATCTGCTTTCTACACATTAGTTGGTTTCCACGGTGGTCACGTTGCATTTGGTCTATTATGGATTACAACATTAATTATTCGTAATTATAAACGCGGTTTGGACCTTTACAATGCTCCTAAATTTTACGTTGCAAGTTTGTATTGGCACTTTATTGATGTAGTTTGGGTATTTATCTTCACAGTAGTTTATTTAATGGGAATGGTGGGATAAACTGATGGCAAATTCACAATTAAATTCAGGGAATCCAAGAGTTGACATTGAATATCGTCGAAAAAAAAGCGCTGAAGAAATGAGACATCAAGTTGTATCTTTTGCTTTGATGATTTTCTTAACGTTAATCGCTTTTGCTGTAGTAGCTGTTAAAGGATTTTCGGCTTGGTTTATCGTGCCGTTTATTCTTTTACTAGCGATTGTTCAAGTTATTTTCCAGCTTTACTATTTCATGCATATGAGTCATAAAGGACATGAGGCACCATCTTTGTTTCTTTATTCAGGCTTGCTTGTTGGCTTAGTGACAGTGTTAACATTTACAACAATTATTTGGTGGTAAACAGTAAAGAAAATCGGCGTATGCCGATTTTCTTTTTATAGGAAACTTGTTTTATTTCTTTGTCCGACGTCGAATAACGTATATAATATAATTATGATTTAACTACTATTTAGAGGTGATATGCGGTGCTTACATTAGGTATTTTTGGCTTTAAGGCACTTTGGAGCCCGTACTTTCTATTATGTCTGCTTGCAATAACTGCAGTATACTTTTTAATTACAATTAAATTCCGCCGCAAGTTTGTTGATAGTGAACCACTAACAATGAAGCAAGCTGGGTTATTTTTGCTATCGATTTCACTAATCTATGCTATAAAAGGGTCTCCATTAGATTTAATGGCTCATTTAATGTTTTACGTCCATATGATTCAAATGGCAGTCCTAGTGCTTGTCATACCGCCAATATTTATCTTTGGTATTCCGGTTTGGATTTGGAGAAAGCTTTTCGAAGTAAGGCTAATTAATGCTTTGTTTAAGTTTTTCACAAAACCACTTATAGCATTAATTGTTTTTAATGGATTGTTTTCTTTTTATCATATACCAATGATTTTTGATCGCGTTATGCAAAACTTCTGGTTCCATGCTGGCTACTCGTCTCTTCTTTTTATTGTTGCGATTTTGATGTGGTGGCCGTTAATAAACCCCGTTCCAGAACATCAAAGATTAAGTGGATTAAAAAAGGTTGGTTATATTTTTGCGGATGGTATCTTAATTACTCCAGCATGTGCCTTAATCATATTTGCACCCGGCTCCATCTATGCAACCTATTCTGATCCCGAAGTATGGGCACAGGTGATGAGTCTTTGTGTGGGACCAGCAACATTTGCAGGTTTGAGCATTAGTGGTCCAGAGTTATTTAGTTCGATGTCATTATTACATGATCAGCAGCTCGGTGGAGTTTTAATGAAGATTATTCAAGAAATTGTTTATGGTGTAATCTTAGGACATGTATTCTTTGAATGGTACCGAAAGGATAAGGCTGACTCTGATAATGAGCTGAACCAGTCGACTCTGAAGCCTTCGCTTATCGAATAAATCTCCCAATTGACTGGGAGATTTTCTTTTTATTGAAAAAAAGGGATAACTAAACTAAAATTATTGTAGAAAATATAAAAAAGTGAGGCTAATTCCATGAATTCCCTAGCAATATTACCAACGATAAGTACCAGCTTTATCGTTTTAAGTGCGATTACGGTAGCGATTGGCTGGTGGCAAATTAAACAAAGGAAAATAGAAGCACATAAAAAGACAATGTTTACAGCTGCAATATTTGCACTTATTTTCTTTATCATCTATGCATCAAGAACTATTTTTATTGGAAATACGGCCTTTGGCGGTCCAGACAATTTAAAAATTTATTACACGATTTTTTTAATTTTTCATATCACTTTAGCAACCACTGGAGCAGTTTTTGGAATTGTGACACTCTATACAGGTTATAAAAATAACTTAACCAAACATCGAAAGCTAGGTCCGATTACAAGTGTCATTTGGTTTTTTACAGCTATCACTGGTGTGGCCGTATACTTATTACTTTATGTTTTTTACACGGGAGGAGAAACAACCTCGACGATAAAAGCAATATTAGGAATATAAAAGTGCCTGCAATGGCACTTTTTTGTATTATTATGAAAGGAATTTCTGGGTATTAAGAGAAATATTTTAATAAAGGGAGTGATGGACTTGGAAATCAGAGAACTAGAGGAAAAGGATTATCTAGAATCACTTAAGCTATCAATGTATGCTTTTCAATACAAAGTACCTGAGGAAAGTGTTGCACAAAGACTAGAAATGCTAAAACGACATACAGTAATAGGAGCGTGGGAGGATAATAGTCTTTGTGCCAAGCTTCATATAATTCCTTATCATATTAATATAAAGGATAAACAATGGAAAATGGGTGGTATAGCAGGGGTTGCAACATATCCTGAATTTAGAAGAAACGGGTATGTAAAAAGGTTAATAATAACAGCATTAGAAAGAATGCGTCATGAAGAGCAAATTGTTTCACTATTACACCCCTTTGATATTGGCTTTTACCGAAAATTCGGCTGGGAAGTATTTACTGAAAATAAGAAGCTGCTTATTGAGAAAAAGGATCTTAAGTTTTTAGAAAATCAGCCTGGCTCCATTAAGCGGTTTACAAAAGACAGCCATCATCCTGATATAGAAGCCGTTTATGCTCAGTACAGTAATAATTATATGGGGATGCTTGTTCGTGAGAAATCGTGGTGGAAGAATAACATTTATGGTGAGGGTCAGATTGCCGTTTACTACAACAAAAATGATGAACCAATAGGGTACATCTTATTTGAAGTAAAAGAGCGTAAAATGGCAGTTGAAGAGTTTGTTGCGTTAAATAGAGAGGCAAGGTGCGGATTGTGGAATTTTATTTGTCAGCATGACTCTATGGTTGATAACGTCAGCATACTAACTTCAAACCATGAGCTTTTGCCATTTATCATGCATCAACCAAAAGTAAAGATGGAGGTTACTCCCTATTTTATGGCACGTGTTGTTGATGCTGAGCAATGCCTAAATAAATTGCCTTTTAATAACATCAATAATAAGGTATTCCTCCACCTTGAAGATGAATATGCGCCTTGGAATAATGGCACCTATCTCCTTAGTGATGGAGAAGTAAAAGTTTATAAAGACAAGCAAGGAAGTAATTGTGTTCAGCCTCCTAAACGGGGTGTAAGATTAGATATTAATTCATTGACCGCGTTACTATTTGGTTACAAACGCCCTGCAGAATTATTTGAACTAGGTTACATACAGTGTCAAGAAACAGAAATAGAAGTCTTAGAAGAACTATTCCCACAAACCAAACCATATTTTTATGATTTCTTTTAAATAGGCTGTGTTATTATTTATTGTTGATTTTCGTGTAGGATTGATCATTCATAAGCGGAGAATTTCCGGCTATTGATATAAAGGAACCTTAAGAAGTCGATATAAGCGGAAATATTCCGGTTAACTGCTTTAAAAAAGACAAAATCCAATGATTTGGATACCATAAGCGGAAATTCTCCGCTTATTATGAAGGAAATATGGGTATTTACCAATTTAAACGGAAATTCTCCGCTTATTTTCCAAACAAAGTAAAATCAACATTCAGCTTTAACACAGCCTAAATAAAAAAGACGCATGAATGGTATTCATGCGTCTTTTTGCTTACAAAGCAAATTTATCAACTTCGGATTTTACACCCTCAAGAATTTTCTTGCATTGATTTACTAGCGATGTTGGGAAGTTTTCCCCTTCACCATATTCTACTCCGTGAGGATAATAATGTTTCCCTAATAATGGCGTTATTAACTCGATAACTGCCTTATTAGAGTCAACATTTCCTTCTACAGCAAAGCCTTGAACTCGTAAGTAAAATGTTCCTTCTTTTAACTCAAACTTACGGTCGTATGTAACACGGTCGTAATCCCACTGACCTTCTCGAACTAAACCGTACTCAAGCATTACATCATCTAAACGGTTTAAATCAGCTTTCATCTTTTCATAGCCAGTATTCTCGAATCTCATAATTAGTCCCTCCTAGAAACAATGCCTAACCTAAGCAAATTAATTCAATTTAATAATAGTTGAAAATGTGTAAACTTGCAATGAATACATCATCGAATAAATCATTCCTTTTTGGTAAACATAAGAAAATGGTAAAGCAAAACTATGTAAAAATGGGGGCGTAGAATTGGAAAAGATACGTGATATTATGACAGATAATGTAGAGTGTTGCACGTTGTTGGATAATGTTTTTGAAGTAGCAGTAAAGATGAAGGAATTAAATGTTGGAGCTATTCCCATTGTTGACAAGGATAAGCTTGTAGGTATGATTACCGACCGTGATATCGTGGTGAGAGGCGTTGCTGAAAAACACCCAGGTTCTACAAAAGTGGAAGATATTATGAGTAGTAAACTTGTAACAATATCTGCAGACTCTACAACCAAGGAGGCGGCAAATTTAATGGCAGAGAACCAAATTCGCCGGCTGCCTGTTGTCGAAGGGGATAAATTAATTGGTATTGTTTCTCTGGGAGATTTTGCAATTAGAGAATTGACCGATGATCAAGCGAAAGAAGCACTTACAGAAATCTCAGAGCAAAATTATAATGGGGTACAACACTAATAGGAAGAACAGATACATCAAAATGGTGTATCTGTTTTTTTACATAAATTATATTTTTCTGACAAGTTTAATATTCTCTATTACTTACAATGATAATGGTGATATAATTATTAAAATAAGACATATTATGAATGAAATGTAATAGAGAGGGTGAATACAACTGCGTACTCTCTTCAGAATCCTCATCCTAGCGTCGATTTTCGTAACCATTGGTTTTTATGCAAGTATAAATGAAAATGGCGATAATGAAGTTTTAATTACTGATGAACATACGTTAGAAATGAACAATTCATTATATCAAAATCGGGAAAATAATATCCAAGAGAAAACGTCTGGTGAACATCCAACCAGTGGTATGGGCTTACTCGTTGGTCAAAATCTCACCTATTTAAAAGGAATCCTAGGTGAACCACAAAGAATTGATGAATCTTTATATGGGTATCAATGGTATATTTATAATACTGACTACTCCCGTTATATCCAGGTTGGTGTGGAGAATAACAAAGTGGTAACAGTATTTGCAATAGGCGATAATTTGGATGTTTCACCATTTAAAATTGGACAGCCAATTGAGGGAATTTTTAATACGCAGTCAATTGATACAAATATAGATATTGAGTTTAAGGGGAATTCTTATCGTTTTGAATTGAATGATACTGATTTGAATATTCGTCCATTAATAAAATTGGGAGATGTTTTTGCCCAATTATATATAGACAAATTTACTGGCAGCCTCTCCAGTGTACGCTTTTTGAACGATGAAACCTTAATTAAACAGCGTCCTTACGAACTAGTCTATAGCGGTGAATTAATTGGAGCGCTTGAGCCTAGCGAAGAGATGTGGAGAGTCATTGAGGAAGGAACTGAGAAAGAAATACTTGATATCACCAATGTTATGCGGATAAGGCATAATGTGAAAAGTTTAAAATGGGATGAGGAGACATCAGAAGTAGCCTATGGTCATAGTAAGGATATGTCAGATAACAATGACTTCTCCCATACCTCTAAGAAGTTTGGCAGTCTTTCCGATAGACTAGAGGCTGCTAGAGTTGCCTATAAGTCTGCTGGTGAAAATATTGCTGCTAATTACACAGATGGTCCTGCAGTGGCCGAGGGCTGGTTAAATAGTAAAGGTCACCGGGAGTCATTATTAAATGAGGATTTCACTCACCTAGGTATTGGAGTGTATCAAAAATATTATACACAAAACTTTATTCAAAAATCTGAGGATTAGATAAAAGTAAAAAGGTGACTAGCTAGTCACCTTTTTACTTTTTATCTATATGGACCAGTTGGTATTCGTTAAAATGAAAATGATTTCCTTCCCAGCTGCCATATATTCTTAATACCTCGCCAACCGAAAAAGTATCAATTTCAATATTATTTCTGATAGGGATTATTTTTTTAGCTTTTATTAATTTTGTTTCGGTTTGGACTGTAAGTTCATATAAAAGTATGTACCGATGATAATAAAAACGTTGTTTTTCTTGGTTAATACTTTTTATTTCACCGGTCAGAACCGCTTCTTTTGCTACATCAGCAGCTGCTAGCCACTTACTATCATTTAGTTTCATTTCTTTTCTAGTAATCCAAAAGAAGTAAAGGCAAAGAATGGGAATGACAACCGCAGTAACCATTTTGTTCTTTCTCCTCGTTTACCCTATTTTTGAATAATAAAAAACGTTCCTGTTGCATGGGCTATTTTTTTTCCGTCCGAGCGGAAAGCTTCTCCTGAAATCACAACCGTCTTGCTTCCGTGATGAATGATTTCAGCTTTACAAAGGAGTGAGTCGCCTATTCCAGGAGCAATATAATGGATATTCAATTGATTTGTTACCGCTCCATAACCTTCTGGGAGGATGGCATTTATAACTGTCCCCATAACAGTATCAAGCAGAGTGGCAGTGATTCCTCCATGAACCATATCTAATGAATTATTCCAAACGGCATTTAATGGCACAGTGATTTCACAGGTTTTCTTTTCTTTATCTATTTTTCTCTCCATATGTATGAGCCCATCAATATATTGTGTATACTTTTTATCAATTTTCTTTTGAAATCCTTCTAATAAATAGGCAAGTGCATCTAAATCCTCTTCAGATCCTTTTTCAATACAATTGTTTAATAATTGATGTAGTGCATCTTTCATCAGTAATCCCTCTCTCGTTTCTCATTCTGAAGTCATCTTACCATTATAAATATAATTTTTACAGCAAGTAGTTTTTTCACAATTTTTAATTTAGCACATATCGTATAATAGGCACATTGGATTTGGGCAGGGGTGAAGTATTATGCAAAGAAATTTACATCCTTCCGTGATTAAATTTAAAGAGTTTGTGAAAAACAACCCGGCGTTAATTAAGGAAGTACGGAATGGGAATTCAACTTGGCAGGAGTTATATGAAGATTGGTATCTACTTGGAGAAGAAGATAATCGTTGGGAAACATTAGGGGTTAAAACTAGTCCTAGTGCTGAAAAGGAAGAGGAGAAAAATGGAGACTGGATATCAACAATCCTAGGAACCGTACAAAAAATGGATCACAATCAAATTCAGCATTATGTTAATAACTTAAGTCAAGCGCTAGGGGCTATTCAAGGCGTACTTTCCCAATTTCAGGGCAGTCAACCTAAACAGGCCCCATTAAAAGTTGAACACAAACATCCTTTTTCATTTCGTAAAGACTAACAGAAGGGAAAGTTTCCATGAGAAGAGATGTACTAGAATATTTAAATGGCCAAAAAGAATTAAAGAAATTTATACGAGAACAGCCGCTATGGTATCGAAAGTTATCTAGGAACCCCTATGATTTGCAGACTTTAGAAATTGAGTCACTTCATTACTATAAAAAAACCATTCCACACAAGGTTGAGAAATTTACAAATAATGTACAAATGGCATCCATGATGTTTTACATGCTTCAGTCTATGAAAGACCAAGATTGATGAGGGACCACTTAGCTAGTGGTCTTTTTTCGTTTAAAAAGTAAAGAGTAAAAAAAATAAACGAGGTGAACAATACAGGTAAAAGGAGTGATGATTTGAAAAAGTACATGGAATTAACCATTCTTTCTATATTCTTCGTTAGTATTCTTTCTGGCTTCCAAGGTTCAACTGCATCACCGGTATTCAGTGAATATTCGGACAAGGCGCCCTCGTTTTTTGTTCAATCCAAAACGAATGGCAAAGATGTATTTGTTGAATGTATTTTATCTGGAATCAGCTTTCGGCAATCAGATCAAAAGGGTCAGAAAGTAGGTAAGCTGGTAGTATGGGTAGATGGGAAAAGAACGAAGGAGGTAAACGCAGCAGCCTTTATCATTAAAGGTCTTCCTCCAGGGGAACGTGAGATTAAATTGGAGGTTGTAGATTTGCACAACAAATCGTACGGATTAACAAATGAGTTCTTGGTAAATATCCCTAAGTAATAGTTTATTTCACTTTCAGCATACATTCATGTTAAAATGTGAATGGAGGTGGGCTTACATGCTAGCTACATCAGAAAGAGTAGAACTATTAGAATACGCTGAGGAATTAGCACAAATGGTTTTTGAATCTGACATTTTAGAACAATATCAGATTTGCCTATATAAGATGCAGTCGAATAAAGAAACGCAAGAGAAGATTAACCGTTTTGTAAACCTTAAGGAGCTTTATGAAGAGGTGCAGCGGTTTGGCAAATACCATCCAGATTATAAAAGGGTAATGAGTCAAATTCGTGAATATAAACGGGATATGGACTTAGATCCACATGTAGCTGAATTCAAATTAGCGGAAAATGACCTGC
Organism: Bacillus sp. CZDM1; assembly: GCF_055502545.1. NCBI lineage: Bacteria > Bacillati > Bacillota > Bacilli > Caryophanales > Bacillaceae > Bacillus > Bacillus sp. CZDM1. Next base: position 156,307 of record NZ_JBUESO010000003.1, read on the forward strand.
AAAATCTGCTCGATGAAATCAGTATGCAAGTGGGCGGGGCAGTTTCTAAACATATTAAGGTTCCTACAGGAAACCCATTTTTCCATTCTGATTCCCATGGCGCTGGCTGTGGCGGTGGTGGAAGCTGCGGTTGCTCAGCATAAAAATTCGGCTTAATTCTGATTAAGCCGTTTTTTTACCTTTTTAACCGCGTACAATCAACGCATAGGTTCCCGCAGCAAAACATTTTTTCTTGAGGTACATAAAACCGGTGCCGATAAACCATAAGAACGCCATCCTGCCGCACAAAAATTGTTTCACTGTGCAACCGGTGACCCTTCATTGCTACAATGGAACACTTGATAATGAATTCCTCAAGAGTCTGCTGAGATAAATTAGGGGTTATGATAATATATAAAAACGGGATTCCAGTTATTTTTTTCCAGTGTACATTTGTAATACTTTTATTCGTTGAGAGTTTCTTAATAAATTGCTGCCAAATTGGCTCTAAATCCATATGAATCACCATTATCCTTTGGAGTTTTGGTAAAATTACCGAATCATCAGTAAAGTTTGAATTGAAAAAGAGAGTTTTAATATGCTAGACTTATTAAAATGATGGTTTATTGAAGGGGAAAATAAGTATGTTCGTTCAAAGGCAAGGATTGGTTATTTGGCTATATTCCTTAAAGCAAGCAAAGATGTTAAGACGTTTTGGAAATGTTCATTACGTTTCAAAAAAATTAAAATATGTTGTACTTTATTGTAATCAAGATGAACTTGATGTGATTATGGAAAAAATAAATTCCTTTTCATTTGTTAAGAAAGTAGAACCGTCATATAAGCCTTTCTTAAAGATGGAATTTGAAAATTCATCACCAGATAAAGCAAAAGAATATGATTATAAAATGGGTATATAAAAAAGCTTCAGCGCAAACGCGCTGAAGCTTTTTTAATGTAACGGTTTTATATAATGATTTAGTCTCAATATTGCAATTAAATGTTGATAGTACAAGTCTTTTTCATGGAAAATGGAAGATGGTTTAACTGATAATTGAATGATTTGCTTTCCAAGTTCCTCTGCAGTCTGCTGAAATAAATCATATCTTTTATTCGGAGTAAAGTTTGGATTAGGGATACCTTCACGGCAAATATAAAGTGCTTGGAATTTTCCAGGATCTGTGAGCTGCAAAACGACTGCAAGAGATGTCACTTGCTTATCATTCTTTTCTGTATGAAATGCCATCATATGAAGAAGCCGGTGTTGATTAGCCCTTGCTAGTTCAAGTAACTCATATATATCCGAATAACCCTCACCTAGTTCAATAAAGCGTTGTATCAAAGATAACTCTCCTTTGTTTAAGAATTCATTCCATACTTTATCATATTTTTGGACATAAAGCTTTAAACAAAAGAAAAAACCCTGCAGACATACATCTGCAGGGTCCTTCTACATCCTCGATAAAGGATAGAAGGCAAAGGGAGAGGAGAAACCGGAGGAAGAACTTATGGGGAAACGTAAGTCTTCTCCGCGGTTGGCAACAACATCCTCGAATTGATGTTGTTAATTACATTATTTCCACAACGATCAAGCTTATACGTATTTAAAATAATTTTTCGTAAAATAATCCGACAAGTTGGCTAGTTTAGTCAATTATGATAGGATAATGTTAAAAATAGAATATAGAAAAAATTGTGGTGATAATTATTGAGAGTCGTTTCAGGAGTTTGTAAAGGAAGAGCCTTAAAAGCTGTCCCTGGAAATACAACAAGACCAACAACTGATAAAGTAAAAGAAGCCTTATTTAATATGATTGGACCATATTTTGAAGGTGGATTAGGACTGGACCTATTCGCTGGCAGCGGTGGATTAGGATTGGAAGCGCTAAGCAGAGGTGTAGAAAAAGTCATTTTTGTCGACCGGGATGCCAAGGCGATTCAAACCATCCATGAGAATATCCAAGCATGTAAGATGGAGGATAAGGCGGAAGTGTACCGGAATGATGCAGACAGAGCATTAAAAGCCTTAGTAAAAAGGGAAATTCACTTTGATTACATATTTTTAGACCCGCCGTATAAAAAGCAGCAGTTACTCAGTTTAATGCAAAAGATTTCGGAATATAGGTTATTAAAAAATGGCGGTTACATAATCTGCGAACATAGTCATGATGTTGAATTACCAGTAAGTGCAGGGGAATTTTCACACTATAAGTATGAAAAGTATGGAATGATTGCGATTACAATTTATTCGCAGCATAGTGAGGAATAAGGGGGAGTCTTTTGTGGCTAGTATTGCTGTTTGTCCTGGGAGTTTTGATCCAATCACGTTTGGTCATTTAGATATCATCAGAAGAGGCGCAAAGGTATTTGATATGGTCTATGTGAGTGTCATGAATAATTCATCAAAAAACCCGCTTTTCAGTGTTGAGGAGCGGATAAGTCTAATAAAAGAAGTAACAAAGGATCTTCCAAATGTAAAGGTCGACGAACATTCTGGACTCCTTGTTGAATATGCTAAGTCAGTTAATGCGAATGCTATCATTCGCGGATTACGTGCGGTTTCAGACTTTGAATATGAAATGCAAATAACCTCCATGAACAGAGTGCTAAATGATGAAATTGAAACATTCTTTATTATGACTAATAGCCAATATTCTTTCTTAAGCTCTAGTATTGTTAAGGAAGTATCAAAATACAATGGCAATATTTCAGAGCTTGTACCACCTATTGTGAAAAATGCACTAGATAAAAAATTTAACAGATAACGTAAAAAGCCTTCAGGGGAACCTAAGGCTTTTTTGGTGTCCTTACTGATTGAAAATACAAGAGCAATACATATAGCGACAAGGAAAGGATGGTAATGATTGGTCCAAGTTCAATAATTTTATGGTATAAAGTATGCATCCATGTACCTTCTTCAAAAAAACTAACCGGGATTGCGTTAGATGGCTGTTCTGTTTGATAGAACCGAACATAGATGGGTTTCCACAAAATAAAAGCAAAAGAACTTGCGAATATCCCTTGTGCGATTCTTGCAAAGAAGAACGGTTTAAAGCGAATATCAGACTGTGCTAAAATACTGGCTACCTGCGCTTGAACACTAAAACCGCTAAAACCTAGGATAAAGCTTGTAATAATCGCCTGCTGGAGTAAAGTAGCATCCCCGACCCGGCTTGTTAAATCACTTCCCATTGTAATTTCAAATAATCCTGAAATGAAAGGAATACTAAGCATATCAGGAAATGATAATGATGAAAGAGCAAGATCAAAACCTTTTGCGAGCGCAGCAGTAATATGTAGATGAAAGAGAAGCTTGTTGATAACTGAAAATAATATAATAAATCCTCCAACCATTAGCAAAGTTTGAATGGAAGAACTTACGGCATCGCCAAGAAGTTTGCCAATGGGGCGGTTGTCATTTATTCTTGTTTGATGAAGTGCTGAGAAAGCAGACCTTAGTATGAATTTTCCTTGTTTGTCCTTCGCTTTATCGGGGGTTTCCCTGCCATAAAACCTCATCATAAGACCCACACAAATATTTCCTAAATAATGGGCCAATGCTAAAATGACTCCTAAATGAGGGTTATGGAAAAAACCAACTGCAACCGCGCCAAAGATAAATAATGGATTTGAGGAGTTTGTGAAGGAAACAAGCCTTTCTGCTTCAATTTGGGTTAACTGACCTTCCTGGCGCAGCCTTGTAGTCAACTTAGCACCTGCCGGGAATCCAGAAGCCATTCCCATTGCCCAAACAAACCCGCCTACACCAGGAACTCTGAATAAAGGTCTCATGAGCGGCTCTAATAACACACCAATAAACTTGACTACCCCAAACCCAATTAACATTTCAGATACGATAAAAAACGGTAACAATGATGGAAAAACAATTTCCCACCACATATTAAGTCCACGGATGGAGGCTTCAAAAGACTCCTTAGGATATGCAATCATGGAACCAGCTAAAATGATAGCAGATATAGATAAAAATAGGGTTTTTATTTTAGATTGAAGCAAAGAAAGAGCCTCCTCTCCGAGGGTTTTGTTATACTGTATAAATAAATAATGTTAAAATAAGGATTATTCATTTGTTTAATCATCAGGCCTTGTCCCCATATAACACAAATATACTCATAGAACGCTAAATTAGACCATAAGATTGAACGAGATTTCCCCTAACATATTTTGTATTGTCATAATGCTTTTAAAGCTTATGAAAAGGAGGGAATGCTATGGAGCGTCCTAAAATAGGATTAGCACTTGGTTCTGGCGGAGCACGGGGATTTGCCCATTTAGGAGTCATTAAAGTTTTGAAGGAAGCTGGAATTCCTATTCATATAATCGCCGGCAGCAGTATGGGAGCACTAGTAGGCAGTTTTTATGGGGCAGGCATTGAAATCGACCGTTTATATAAATTATCAACTGCATTTAAACGAAAATATTTTTTAGATTTTACTGTTCCGAAAATGGGCTTTATTGCAGGGAAAAGGGTGAAGGATTTTATTAGGGTTTTTACTCACGGTAAAAATATTGAGGATTTATCCATTCCTTTAGGCATTGTAGCAACCGATTTACTTACTGGTGAAAAAGTTGTGTTTAAGCAAGGTCCCGTGGCGGAGGCTGTCAGAGCAAGTATAGCTATCCCTGGAATTTTTGTCCCTGAAAAATATAACGGAAGAATCCTGGTGGATGGTGGAGTGTCAGATAGGGTTCCAGTATCCGTTGCGAAAGAAATGGGTGCAGATATTGTGATTGCTGTTGACGTATCGAGGGTAAAGCGTAATGCGGAAATCACCTCTATTTATGATGTTATTATGCAGAGTATTGATATTATGCAAACAGAAATCCTTATTAATCGTGAGATAGCTTCTGATATCATGATTCGTCCGCCAGTTGAGGTATATAGCTCCCGTGCATTTACAAATATCGACGAAATCATTACTCTTGGAGAAGAAGAAACAAAAAAACAAATAGAACAAATAAAATATGTTATAGAGGGATGGAAGGGGTAAAATGCTATGAGAAGAAAAATATTTACAGGTTCTTCCATAGTTATAGCATTGCTGATGATTGCGGGCATTTTCTTTTCATTACCTTATTATGTATCAAAACCAGGTATTGCCAAAGAACTAGCCCCCATCATTCAGGTAGACGACCGAAAAGAAGGTAAGGGCAGCTTTATGCTTACAACTGTAAGAATGGGAAGAGCCAATATCTATTCTTATGCGGAGGCTATGCTTTTTGACTATGTTGAACTCTATCCTGTGGATGACATTTTACATGAAACGGAAACGCAGGATGAATACAACGCAAGGCAACTTCACATGATGGCAGGTTCGAAGCTGAATGCAATTGAAGTAGCTTATAAAAAGGCCGGTTATCCAGTTGAATACGAATATAAGGGTGTCTACGTTGTTCAGGTAGTACCTGATATGCCAGCAGAGGGAAAATTACTTCCTGGCGATCGTATAATTGAGGTTGATGGTCGGAAATTTACATCTTCTGAAAGCTTTATCGAATTTGTTGGCAGCAAAAAGGCTGGCAATCAAGTAGAATTAACGATTATGAGGAATAACAAAACGAAGAAAGTAAAAGTTACGCTTCAGGCTTTCAAAGAGGAACCAAAGAAGGTTGGTATTGGGATTTCTTTGGTTGATGATAAAGAAATCATTGTGAATCCAAAGGTAAGCGTTAAGACAGACGAGATTGGCGGCCCTTCGGCAGGATTGATGTTCGCATTAGAAATCTATGACCAGTTAATGGAAGAGGACTTTACGAAAGGCTACAAAATTGCAGGAACAGGGACCATTGATTCCAAAGGAGTAGTTGGACCTATTGGGGGGATTGACCAAAAAATTGTTGCTGCAGACAAGGCAGGAGCAGAAATTTTCTTTGCCCCAAATGAAAAGGGAATCAGTGATTCCAATTACAACTTAGCGGTTAAGACAGCAATTGAAATTGATTCCAAAATGAAGATTGTCCCGGTAGACTTAATTGATGATGCGATTAATTACTTGCAGAAATTACCTATGAAATAAGAAAGATGGTGCCTCAGGGAGGCATCATCTTTTTAATTCTACATAAATAGGCGGTTGTTTAAATTCTTGTTGTAACAGGATGTTCCCATATTGTTTTCCTAACCCGCAGGAATAAACACGTGATGCTTTAATATCGAGTAAAATATCGTTTTCTTTATAAGCTGATAGTTTTGAAATGAGTGGAAGATTAAATTGTGATTTATTTTTATTTAAGTATTCTTTTCCTCTTTTTGTCATTCCTAATAGTCTTAAATAAGAAGCTTTTTCTAAAGTACCGCTTATTTCTGTTTTTTTTGTATTGGTTAAGATATGGACACATATCCTTTGAATTCTGGTCCAAGTATAGCGTTTTGTTTTTACTTTTTCCATAAATTCTTTAAAGGTAGAGGACTCTAGTGCTGCTGCTATTAATCTGCTTTCTATTCCTTCTGCAACCTCGTAAATTTCTCTTAGTTCTTCTGGACTGCTATGGAGCAGGCGGAAACGTAAAAAACTCCAATAATTTTCCCATTCATGAAAATTCCCATATTCATTTAAATATTCTTTGAGCAATGTGCCTGTTGTATTAGGTACATATTGTTCAATGGAGCTATTGTTAGAAGTAAAGAGTGCTTTTCGTATGCTTGTCGCACTTGCGATGGTCTCAGTGGCAAAGTGTTCATCATGGTAATCAGCATTTTTTCTCTTTATCGTAAGTGGAATGATTGAACTTTTTTGCTTTTTTAGCGCTTTTACATAATGAAAACCAAGGATATTATTTGGTTTATCTAAACTTAATAGGTTTTCAGTACTTGACAATGATTGAAAAGACAACGATAATGCTTTAGGGAAACTTACACCTGTTTTGATATTCATTTTTATTTTTTCATCTAAACAATCTTTATGCAGCTCCATATAATCGACTGTTTGCTTGAAGGTTGAAATATCACCGCTTTCACTTCCGAAGCATAGTGAATGACACCCGATGGCATCTAGAACCGAGACTGCACCATTTGCAAAGGTTTCAGCCTTTTGAGTAGCAAATTGATAGGGAAGTTCTAGGACAATATCAACGCCGCTAAGGAGAGCCATTTTTGTCCGATACCATTTAGAAACTAGAGCAGGTTCACCGCGTTGAAGGAAATTTCCACTCATAACAGCTACAGCAAGATCAGCATGAGCTGTTTCCTTTGCTGCTTGCAAATGATAGGCATGTCCATTATGAAATGGGTTATATTCAACAATTACACCAACAGATTTCATGAGTAAATATCTCCTTATTTTTTTAATATCATGGTAAATTTTACAGTAAACGTATTATAGCAAAAATTACCATAATAAGATATTCGTTCATAATAATGGTAAGCGGAGATTGTAATAGGATTGAACTGGGTAAGCTAATATGAAGAAAGTGTTTTGGAAAAAAATAAAATGAAAATCACGTTTTTAGGTGTAAAGAAAAAACATTGACAAAAATTTAATCGAAGGCTATAATTACCTTTGTTGCCTTGGGGTGATTCAATTGAAATGGACATTAAGCCAATTACAAAAATATCGAAACAAGGATTTTCTGATTGATGATACGATTAGAGTTGATGAAATTATTGAAACGGATCCATCGATTCGTGAAGTATCTCCGATGCATATTACCGGTCGGGGTGACATTGATTCAACAAAAGTGACATTTCATTTGAAAATAGAAGGTTATTTAATCTTACCTTGTTCTCGTACTTTAGTGGATGTAAAGCTTCCGATTAATGTCGACACAACTGAAACTTTCCTCTTACAAGGTTCAGAATATGAAACTGAAGAGGAAGTATATCAAGTAAAAGGGGAAGTAATTGATCTAATGCCAGTCATTAGAGAAATCCTTTTACTAGAAGTTCCAATGCAGGTGTTCTGTGAGGATGTTAATCATGAAGATGCTGCACCACAATCCGGTAAGGACTGGGAAGTTGTTCATGATCAAGATCGATCTAAGAAGATTGATCCAAGACTAGCAGGTCTTGCAAAGTTTTTTGACAAAAACAATTCTTCTTCCGAATCATAATCAGCAAAACAAGAAGCAAAGTGAAGAACCAGCATTCCTGGCCTTCATTACTTTCTTAATACTCTTTAAGGAGGTGGGAAGAATGGCTGTACCTTTTAGAAGGACTTCTAAAACTGTAAAAAGAAAACGTCGTACACATTTTAAATTAAACGTACCTGGTATGGTAAGCTGCCCAAACTGTGGTGAAATGAAACTTTCACACCGCGTATGTAAAGCTTGCGGAACATACAAGGGTAAAGACGTTGTTAACGACTAATTTCCATTAGGATAAAGCACAAGGCGCAATATGCCCTTGTGCTTTTGTCGTTACCCGAGATTTTATATACATACAAACAGGAGAGAAAGGTGGAAGCAGCTTGTCATATACCATTGAGAAAAGGGATAGTGGTTATTTATTATTTACAATCGCAAGAAGTGATAAAAGAAATGCGATTAATTATGATGTCATGCAGGGATTAACAGAAGCCATTTCATTAGCTGATGACCCTTCAATTAAGGCGCTTGTTATTACAGGGGAAGGTGACACTGCTTTTTGTTCAGGCGGTGACTTATCTGTATTCCATCAGCTTAAAACAAAAGAAGAGGCCTATGTAATGCTTTCAAAAATGTCAAAAATTCTTATTTCGATTCTGACAATGACGAAACCAACAATTGCTCTTATTAATGGTACGGCCATCGGCGGGGGATGTGAGCTTGCTGCCGCCTGTGATTTCCGTTTAGCGAGAGAAGGGGTAAAAGCTGGATTTGTTCAGGGTAAACAAGCAATTACCACTGGTTGGGGCGGGGGCACGATTTTAGCAGAAAAACTGCCAGCTGCAGGCAGTATGAAACTTTTAATGGAAGCTGATATTCAAACTGCTGAATATTTAAAAGAAGCCGGTTTTATAGACTTTATATATTCAAAGGACCCCATCTCTTCCTGTGAAGCCTATTTGGAGAAACTGTTAGCTGTTGAATTAAGTGTATTAGAATCATATAAAATGATGTGGATTCGAAAATGGAAGGAAAGTAAGCTTCGAGAAAGAATAGAAGAAGAAGTCAATAATTGTAGTGTTCTATGGGAAAGTGATTCCCATCATAGATATGTCCAAAACTTTATTAGTAAAAAAACGAAGAAATAAGAATAAAGACAATCTGTTAATCAGTCTATCTTTTCTAGTAGATGCATATGTATGAATAAAAACACTAGGAGGGATTTGACTTATGTCACCAACTCGCCAAGATGCATGGTCCCAAGATGAAGATTTATTGCTAGCTGAAGTTGTGTTAAGACATATTCGAGAAGGTGGGACACAGCTCCAAGCATTTGAAGAAGTGGGGAAACAGCTGTCTCGAACATCCGCTGCTTGCGGTTTCCGTTGGAATTCGTTTGTAAGGAAGCAATATAAATCAGGAATTGAACTTGCAAAAAAACAGCGGAAGGAATTAAAAAAACAGGGCGTGTCTGCGGAAAAAGATTATCAAAAAGAGTTAACCAATGAAGAGGCGGCATCACCTGCTTCATCCATGAGTGAAAGTGTTACATTCCAATCCGTGCTGCACTTCTTAGATGACCTTCATAAGAAAGCTTCTGCTGCGTCAAGCATCGAGGAGGCGAAAGAGAAGTCTATTCAAAAAATTAAAGATCTTGAAAAGAAATCTTATTCGCTTGCAGCCGAAAATGAAAGATTATCAAAAAACCTAAAAGCAATCGAGGAGGACTACCGTTCTTTAATTGAAATTATGGAAAGAGCACGAAAAATGGTTGTCTTGCAAGAAGAAGATAGACAACAAAAAGTAAAATTTCAAATGGATAAGAACGGAAACCTCGAAAGAGTTGAAAAATAGCAAAAAGCGGACAATTTGTCCGCTTTTCTTTATCTGTCTAGCTACAGCGCCTAGGGGCTCGGGGTCATAAGCCAATCCGTCAAGAAGGTAAAGACCAACCTTCTCGCCGGCTCGTCTTATGCCTGTCGCCCCTGAGCAAGGCGCTTTCGCTTTTATTCGTTATGAGCTGGTTCAACACCTTCGGGATACCATACAAGTGGGTTTTCGCCTCTGTCGCGCTCCATGTCGTATTCAACGTTTGTAAAGTTCATATGCTCCCAAAAGTTTCTTGATTGTACTCTTGGGTTTGTTTTAATTGGGAGACCCAAGCCTTTAGCAAACTCTACAAGTTCCTTCCCATAACCCTTGCCTTGATATTCTGGTAAAACCTCAAGCTTCCATAGTTCTAAATAATTTTGTGGAGGATAGAAATAACGATCAAACTTCGCATTAATTTGATATAGACTCATACGGGCTACTAGTTTGTCTCCGAAATAGATCCCGTAAAAAGGAGAGTCGCTATCATTATCAACCATATTTGCTTCTAAATCCTCGAGCATAGAAAGCTCTTGGATTCCATATTCTTTGAATTTTTTAAATTCCTCTAGTGTTTTAAAATTTACTTTTAATTTTTCAACCTTCATTACCATAATTTAGCCCCCTAAGAATTGGTTTGCATAAGACCTGTATATATTCATTTATTGCTGAATAATATGGAATGGGATTAATGATAAGATTATTCAAAATGAATTATATTTATTATATAACAAATACACGAAAAATTCTTTAAATAATTTGATTGAAGGAAAGCGTTTTCTGAATTTGCGGTATTAAAACGATGTTAATAATAATCTAAAAGTCCCGTTTCGATCTGATCGAAATGGGTTTTTTTCTTTTTTTAGGACAGACTTACAAACTAGTATCTGCTAAAATATTAGTAAAATAGATAAAAATGGGTGGATATCATGAATAATATTGGCATTGTTGGTGCTGGTTCGATAGGATTATTATTCGCGTCATACTTGGCTAAGGCTTTTTCTGTAACACTTTATACTAGGACGAGCGAACAAGCTGAAGTCATCAATCAAAAGGGAGTAATCCTTCAAAATGGCAGAATTCAAAGTCGGGTCAACGTTAAGGCTTTTCCAATTTCAAAGTGGAAGGGTACTGAAGAATTAACGATTATTGCTGTGAAACAATATCAACTTCATTCGATAATTGACCATTTAACTAAATTCGATTGCAGCCCACAAAATCTATTATTTTTACAAAACGGTATGGGTCATTTAAAATTAATTGAAAAAATCGATGCCGCTGCCATTCTTGTTGGGTCCGTTGAGCACGGAGCAAGTAAGGTGAATTCAAATACGGTACGTCACAATGGTGGAGGAGCTGTTAATGCAGCTCTATATAAAGGTAAATCTGAAATTCTAATGGAGCTTGCGGAGGCATGCGCACCTATACATTTTCCTATTACAATCAAAGACAATTATTATCAAATGATGGTAAATAAATTAATTGCTAATGCAGTAATTAATCCTCTAACGGCAATTCTTCAAGTCAAAAACGGGGAATTAATTACAAACACTTTTTATTTTGCTGCCGTGAAAAAACTATTTCTTGAAATTGCCTTTATTTTAAGCTTAGAAGATCCTATTAGGAAGTTTAGAGATATGATTAGAATATGTAAAAAAACAGGTGATAATCAGTCCTCTATGCTAAAAGATTTGGAGGCAGGAAGAAGGACTGAGGTAGACGCGATTCTTGGTTTTTTGTTAGATGAAGCAAATAAACAACAAAAGAAGGCAATAAATATTGAGAATTACTATTATTTATTAAAAGGGAAAGAAAAGGCTAGGGAGGGAGTTAATTGAATTCATTTATTTCATCAATCATCACTATTTTCTTAACAGCACCTCTACTCGGGTTTTTCATCATTTTTGTATTAAATAAGCTAATTACTAAAAACGCTCGAAAGTCTTTTCATAAAGCCTTGGACTACTCAAACATTTTATTTATCTTGGCCGTTCATTTTTTATTAATAACCATCTGGGGAAAATCATTTTTCTGGTTGATCCTGCTATTATTAATTATTATTGCAATGGTTTTTGTGGTAATACATTGGAGAATAAAGGGTGAAATTATCTTTACGAAGGTGTTTAAAGGCTATTGGAGATTTAATTTTCTAATCTTCTTTTTAGCTTATATAACCCTAACTTTATTCGGTATATTGCGGAGTGCGGTAACTTTTACATTTTCCTAAGCAAAGATTTTTTTAATTAGGATAGATGATGTTATACTCATATGGAATGAATACGGTTGATTAGAAAGGAAGTACTTAAATGGAGATTTTAGATCTCTCATTATCAGCAACTAACCGATTTGCTTCTAATTATCTAGAGCAATCTCCTGATATTTTGTCTTTTTTTCATTATCGGTTTAATGACTTTGGCGAAGATCAGAAAAGATTGGATGAATTAAGTAATCGAAGCTTTCCGCGTGAAGAAGTAGCTGATCACATTGAGAAATTTATGGAGCGTTTTCCAACATCAGAGGCAGTAAATAACTCGCTTGCAAAACTAAAACAATTGAATAGTGTAGTTGTCATTGGCGGTCAACAAGCAGGAATACTTACTGGACCTCTTTATTCCATACATAAAATCATTTCAATTATTAAATTGGCTGAGGAAAAAGAGAGACAGCTTGGAATTCCCGTTGTGCCTGTATTCTGGATTGCAGGAGAGGACCATGATTTTCATGAAGTTAATCATCTGTTTATGCCGGTAGAGCAAAGAGTAGACAAATGGTCTTACCCAGAAAAGGTTAAACAAAAGAAGATGGTCTCGGATATTAACCTGAATAAAGAAATTTGCAGGGAATGGGTAAATAATCTTATTGAAAATTTTGGGGAAACGAACCATACAAAACAATTAATTCGTTTTGCTGAAGAAGCGTTATTGAAATCAACTACATTTGTTGACTTTTTTGCCAATATTGTTATGGAACTTTTTAAAGATTATGGCTTATTAATCGTGGATTCAGGTGACAGTAATTTCCGTCTCTTACAAAAAGAAAACTTCTCTAAACAAATTGAACACCATAGGGAAGTTACAAATAATTTACTTGAGCAGCAAAGTGTAATCGGCAAAAATGGGTTTCCTATCACAATTGATTCAACTGAAAAAGCAGCGAATATCTTTTACTGCCATCCAAAATCAAATGAACGTATTTTACTGGAATTTGATCTAGATAGTAATCATTTTGTGGGGAAAAGTGGTGCAGTTTCCTTTTCGAAAGATGAATTAATGGAAATTGCCTGCCAAGATCCTGCAAAACTTAGTAATAATGTGGTGACACGACCCCTAATGCAAGAGTGGCTATTTCCGACACTAGCTTTTATTGCTGGACCGGGTGAAATTTCTTATTGGGCTGAATTAAAGCTTGTTTTTGAGCATTTTAATATAAAAATGCCGCCTATTGTTCCAAGATTAAACATTACCTTGTTGGAAAGAGCCATTGAAAGTGATTTAAATGAGCTGCAATTAGAACTAACCGAGGTTTTAAGCAGGGGTAGTGTCGAAGAAAGAGATCGATATCTTGAGTCCATAAAGGATAAAGAAGTATCTGAACTATTCTCTTCACTAAAATCTCGAGTTTTAAAGCAGTATGAGCTGATTGAAGCGAAAACAAATGAGCTTGACAAGAGTCTGCTGCCGTTATTAAAGAAAAATGAAAACTATCTATTAAAGCAAATCGGATTCATGGAAACAAAGCTGGAAGAATCAGTAAAGTCAAAGTTTGATGTGATTCTTAGTAAGTTTAACCGTATTGATTTATCCTTGCGTCCGGATGGTTTCCCTCAAGAGCGAGTGTGGAATATATTCTATTATTTAAATCAGTATGGAACTAATTTTATTAAAGAATTAATGGAACTTGAATTCGAATTTAATGGTCGGCATAAGGTAATTAAACTTTAGTGAAACTTCACTCCCTGTGAAGTTTCTTTTTTTTTTTGAAAAAGTTTACAGGATAAAAAAGGATTTAAGCTAGTAAGCAAGAATTATTAAAAAATAAGTGGAGGAAAGTGGGGGAATGTGGTACATTTTATATAGAAAGTGGGGGTACCGGGTATGTTTATGGGTGAATACCATCATAGCATTGATATTAAAGGCCGTATGATTGTGCCATCCAAATTCCGCGAAGACCTTGGAGAGATGTTTATCATCACCCGCGGTTTGGATCAATGTTTATTTGGTTACCCATTATCAGAGTGGGCATTGATTGAAGAAAAACTTAAAGGCCTGCCACTGACGAAAAAAGATGCCCGTGCATTTACCCGATTCTTCTTTTCTGGTGCTACCGAAAGTGAACTAGATAAACAAGGAAGAATTAACATTCCTGCACCATTGCTTCAGTATGCAAAATTAGAAAAAGAATGTGTAGTTTTAGGAGTTTCCAATCGAATCGAAATTTGGAGCAAACAGATTTGGGAAGACTATTTCTCGCAGTCCGAAGATTCTTTTGCCGAAATTGCAGAAAATATGATTGGTTTTGATATATAATGGACAAGTTATTCTATTATAGCTCCGTTTTATATCGTTCGATTGGAAAAGGTGATAATGATGTTTGAACATACAACTGTGTTACTAGATGAAGCTGTCAATGGATTGAATATTAAACCAAACGGCATTTATGTTGATTGTACTTTAGGTGGAGCCGGCCACAGTTCCCAGATACTTTCAAAACTTACTAATAACGGAAAATTGTTTGCCTTCGATCAAGACGAAATAGCTATTGCACATGCAAAAGAGAAATTGTCACTCTACGGTGAGCAACTAACAATAATCAAAAGCAATTTCTTATACCTAAAGGAAGAACTTGAAAAGCTAGGGATTGAAAAAGTTGACGGGGTTTTATATGACCTTGGTGTGTCCTCTCCTCAATTAGATACTCCAGAAAGAGGCTTCAGTTATCATCATGATGCACCGCTGGACATGAGAATGGATAATGAAGCGCAAATTTCAGCCTATGATGTCATTAATCATTGGTCTTACGAGGATTTGGTTAGGATCTTTTTTCGCTATGGAGAAGAGAAATTCTCTAAGCAAATTGCCCGAAAAATAGAGGCTAGAAGAGAGAATCAGCCAATTGAAACTACGTTTGAGTTGGTTGACCTGATTAAGGAAGGGATTCCTGCTCCTGCAAGAAGGAAGGGCGGACATCCAGCTAAGAGAATTTTTCAGGCAGTGAGAATCGCCGTCAATGATGAATTGGCTGTTTTCGAGAAATCTTTGCAAAAAGCAATTGATATTCTTAATCCAGGAGGAAGGATAAGTGTAATTACCTTTCACTCATTAGAAGATCGGATTTGTAAGGCCGCTTTTAAGAAAGTAAGTGAAATTCCAGATTTACCACATGGCTTACCTGTGATTCCCGAGGAATTCAAACCTATTATGAAGTTAATTACTAGAAAGCCGATTCTTCCATCAGAAGAAGAATTAGAACATAATAACCGTGCCAGATCTGCAAAGCTTCGTATTGCGGAAAAATTATAAAAAAATTATGTGGAGGGGAAAGAATGAGTAGTCTTGCCAGGAAATTTCAGCAACAGCAGCAAGTAGAACGGACAGTACAGGTTCAGGAACGTACTATTGTAAAAACAAAAAAGCACTGGCTAACACCTGGGGAGAAAATAATCGGAATTGTATTTACAGGGCTGGTTTGTTTTGGTGCCGTCAACCTCATCTCGAATCAAGCAGAAATTTACCAGGTAAATAAGGATATTCAGGGGGTTCAAACCTCGATTAATGAACTTAAAAAGGTAAACAGCGACCTTGAGTTACAAGTAAGTGAACTTAGTTCGTACGAACGAATTTATGAAAAGGCGACACAAATGGGGCTTATAAAAAACGAAAATAACGTCAAGGTTGTGCACGAAAAATGAACAAGAAACAGCCATATATGAATTTCGGAGCAGCCGGATTGTTTGTAGTATTCGGCCTGCTCTTTTTTATATTGCTCTTTAGGTACTTTTCCATTCAATTTACTGGGGAGGTCGGTTCCCAGCCGCTTGCAGCAAAAGCCCAGCAAAAATACAGCAGAACAGGAAATTTGGATGGTGTTAGAGGCGTGATTTATGACCAAAAAGGGGAAGTTATCGCTGAGGATACCACTTCATATACGCTGATTGCCATTTTAGATAAAAAGATGACCACGAATCCAAAAAAGCCTAACCATGTTACGGATCCGGAAAAAACAGCCAGGGAATTATCAAAGTTTATTGATATGGAAGAATCAAAGATTTATAGTAGCTTGACTAAAGATCAGTTTCAGGTTGAATTTGGAAAAGCGGGAAGAGACATTTCTCACCAAACAAAAACAGAAATTGAAGCTCTAAAACTTCCAGGGATTACTTTTAAACGCGACTCAAAAAGGTTTTATCCAAATGGAATTTTTGCTTCTCATCTAGTTGGTTACGCTGACAGAATTGACGAAAAGGATGGAACTTACAATTACGTCGGGAAAATGGGGATTGAACAGTCATTAAACAAAGAGTTAACGGGCAAGGATGGGGAAATCAATTACGAAAGTGATTTATGGGGATACTTGCTTCCAAACGGTGAACAGAAGGTTACCCCTGCCGAGAACGGAAATGATGTCTACTTAACGATTGACAAGAAGATTCAAACATTCTTAGAAGATGCTATGAATAAAGTAGTAGAGGAATATAATCCAAAGAAAATCATCGCTATTGTAGCAGATCCAAAAACAGGTGAAATCTTAGCGATGGGACAAAGACCTTCCTTCCATCCTAAAACGAAGGAAGGGATTGAAAATAGCTGGCATAATGAAGCCGTCGAAACTTCTTTTGAACCAGGTTCAACAATGAAGATTTTCACGCTTGCTGCGGCTATTGAAGAAAAAAAATTTGATCCCAATGAATTATTCCAGTCCGGTTCTTATCGAGTAACATCAAAAGATAAGGCGATACATGACCATAATAGATCTGGATGGGGAACTATTTCCTACCTTGAAGGTGTACAGCGCTCATCGAATGTTGCTTTTGCAAAGCTGGCAAATGAAAAATTAGGTTTTGAAAAATTTCGTGAGTACTTAACTAAATTTGGATTGGATCGCCCAACCGGTATCGACCTTCCAAATGAAACGTCTGGAAAAATTCAATTTACCTGGCCAATTGAAAAAGCAACCACTGCATATGGACAAGGGACAGCGATTACGCCAATCCAGCAAATCCAGGCGGCAACAGCGATTGCAAATATGGGGAAGATGATGAAGCCTCATGTGGTGGACAAAGTCGTTAATCACGACACAGGAGAGATCATTCGTGATACTGCGCCTGAAGTTGTTGAAACACCAATTTCTGCTGAAACCGCAAAGGAAGTACTTGATATTCTTGAAACAGTAGTAACAAATGAAGAAACGGGTACGGGGAATCGATATCAGATTGATGGCTATAGTGTAGCAGGAAAAACAGGAACAGCAAGTATTCCTGATCCTAAGGGCGGTTATTTAGGGGGACAAGAAGATTATATTTTTTCATTTTTAGGCATGGCTCCTGCTGATAATCCGAAATTAGTTGTATATGTTGCTGTTCAACAACCGGAAATAGAGCACTATTCCCTGGGTTCTATTCCAGTTTCAATGGTTTTTAATCCTGTAATGAAAAACAGTTTACACTACTTGAATATTCAACCTTCACAACAAGAAAAAGCCTCTACTTCGAAATTAGATGATTTCGAGGGTGAATCTGTTACAGAAACAATAAAAAAACTTGAGGAACAGGAACTTAAGGCAGTTGTTTTAGGAAAAGGTACAAAAGTAACGGGACAGCTTCCAGCTGCTGGCACAAATATTCTCGAAGGTGAGAAGATTATCCTTCAAACTGATGGAGAGTTGAATGCACCGGATTTTTCAGGGTGGTCACTCAGGGACGTGATGAAGGTTGCAAAACTGACTGGAGTTAAACTAAATTCTACAGGCAGCGGTTATGTGGTTAAGCAAAATTTCAAAGAGGGTGCGCTTTTACGCAAGGGAGATTTTTTAATTGTTGATTTAAAAACCCCAGAAGAAACCTTAAAGTTAGAAGAAGAAAACAAGGAAGTTGATGAAAATAGTGAGTTATCTGAAGAAGTTGCAGAAGATGTCCCGTTTGACTGATAATAGGCTTAAAACGGTATCTGTAATCGTTCTATCCAAATAAGTACAAGCATATAAATGAACGAGTAGGATAAAGGAGGCTCGTTCATTTTATGCGTGTTTCAAATGTAACTGTCCGTAAGAGGTTAATGATTGCATTGTTCGTTGGAATTCTTATCTTTTTAATCATTGATGTCCGACTTGGTTATGTTCAGTTTGTACTGGGTGATATGTTGACCGGTCAAGCTAAAGGTTCTTGGAGTAGAAATATTCCTTTTGAACCAGAGCGCGGCGAGATAATAGACCGTAATGGTGTCCCGTTAGCCACAAATGTTAGTGCCCCAACTGTATATGTAGTACCGAGACAGGTTAAAGACCCTGCTGGAACTTCTGAAAAACTGGCCGCTGTGTTAAATATTCCTAAGGAGAATGCATATCGACAAATTACCCAGGGTGAATCGATTGTAAGGATAAAAGAAGGAAGAAAAATTTCTCATGAAAAAGCAAAAGAAATCAGGGCTTTAGGACTCGAAGGTGTTTATATTGGTGAAGATTCAAAAAGGCATTACCCGTTTGGGAGTTATCTTTCTCATGTTTTAGGATTTTCCGGAGTGGACAACCAGGGGTTAATGGGATTAGAACTTTACTATGATAAAGAGCTAAGCGGTGAAAGAGGATCCGTTAAGTTTTACGCTAATGCCAAAGGTGAAAGAATGGATGATATGGCTGACGACTACGAGCATCCTGTTGATGGTCTTGATTTAAAGCTTACAATAGATACCAAAATTCAAACTATTATTGAGCGAGAGCTTGATATTGCGGAAGCAACATATAATCCAGATGGAATTATTGCGATTGCGATGAATCCAAATAATGGGAAAATTTTAGGGATGTCAAGTAGGCCAACGTTTGACCCAGCAAATTTCAGGAATGTTCCTCAGGAAGTATATAACCGGAATCTTCCCGTGTGGTCAAGCTATGAGCCGGGTTCTACTTTTAAAATAATCACTCTTGCTGCTGCTCTCGAGGAAGGGAAAGTGGATTTAGAAAAAGAACATTTTCATGATCCAGGTTCAGTAGAGGTTGCGGGTGCAAGGCTGAAATGCTGGAAACGAGGCGGCCATGGCAGCCAGACATTTTTAGAAGTCGTCCAAAATTCATGTAACCCGGGATTTGTGGAACTTGGTCAAAGATTAGGTAAAGATAAATTGTTTAAATATATAAAAGATTTTGGTTTTGGGCAGAAAACAGGGATTGATTTAGCTGGTGAAGGTTCAGGGATTCTATTTAATATAGACCGAGTAGGTCCGGTTGAATTAGCAACAACTGCTTTTGGTCAAGGCGTATCAGTAACACCTATTCAACAGGTTGCAGCCGTTGCCGCAGCTGTAAACGGCGGGATTCTTTATAAGCCATATATTGCAGAAGAGTTAATTGATCCTGTCACAAAAGAAATCGTGATGCGAAATACTCCTGTGGAGAAACGAAGAGTAATATCTGAAGAAACGTCTAAGGAAATTCGACATGCCCTGGAGAGTGTTGTTGCACAAGGTACTGGTTTCAGGGCTTTTGTTGACTCCTATCGAATTGGCGGTAAAACAGGAACAGCTCAAAAAGCGCAAAACGGAAGATATTTGGAAAATAACTTTATCGTTTCGTTTATGGGGTTTGCCCCTGCAGATGATCCAGAAATCGTTGTATATGTGGCTGTAGATAATCCCAAAGGCGGACTTATCTTCGGGGGAACCATAAGTGCTCCAATCGTTGGCAGTATAATGAAGGATGGTCTTATGGCAATGGGAGTAAAACCTAGAAAAGATCAAATTGAAAAAGAATTAAGATGGCCGGATACGGCGCCCATTACACTTCCTGACTTAACGGGTTTAACGAAACTTGAGATTACTGAACAGCTGTTAAATCTTAAAATTGATGCAAGTGGTGAAGGTGATATTGTAGTAAGGCAGTCCCCGGAGGCCGGTACAAAAGTAAAAGAAGGTTCAACAATAAGACTTTATTTTGGGAAAGAGGAATAAAGAAAGAGTTAAAAAGTTCTATCAGTTAGGCGGCCGGAATGATTTCCGCCGCCTGTTTTTTTGAAAAACCAAAGGATAAATGGAATTCTACTTGGTTTTGCTGTAAAATAAGGTGAATCTTTTTAAGAAGAAATTTTCATGTAAAAAATTGTTATTTTTGCAAAAGGCAAGAGAGGATTTGAGATTATGAAACTACATGATTTACTTCAACATTTGCACCCCCTCGTTCCTTATCAAGGGACGGATCCTGAAATTACATCGATTGAAAATGACAATCGTAAGGTGCAAAAGGGAAGTTTATTTATTTGTATTAAAGGATATACCGTCGATGGACATGATTATGCTGAATCTGCAGTGAATAATGGAGCTGCCGCAGTACTAGCTGAGCGGGCACTAGCTCTTTCTGTACCAGTCATAATTGTTAAGGATGCAACTAGAGCGATGGCAGTATTAGCTGATGCTTTTTATAACCATCCAACAAAAAAGCTGCATTTAATCGGAATCACAGGTACCAACGGGAAAACAACTACCAGTCATCTAATCGAAAAAATATTTTCTGATGTAAATCGGAGCACAGGGTTAATAGGAACCATGTATACAAAAATAGGCTGCCAGAAGATTGAAACTAAAAATACAACGCCAGAAAGTTTAATCCTTCAAAAAGGTTTCCAACAAATGCTTGATGCTGGTGTAGATACAGCAATAATGGAGGTTTCATCACATGCCTTACATATGGGGAGAGTCCATGGTTGTGACTACGATATAGCAGTTTTTACGAACCTGACTCAAGATCATTTAGATTACCATAAAACAATGGATGACTATAGGCACGCTAAGAGTTTATTATTTTCCCAGCTTGGAAACTCATTCGACGTGAATAAACCTAAATTCGCAATTTTAAATGCTGATGACTCTGCTTCTGAAATGTATCGAAAATCTACGGCGGCTCATGTTGTGACCTACGGAATTGATAATGAGGCAGATTTTCATGCTAGAAATATTAAGATGACTTCTGCGGGGACTTCATTTGAAATAGTATTAAAAGAGAAGAGTTATCCAATCAACATACAGTTAATTGGAAAGTTTAGTGTTTATAATGTTTTGGCTAGTATCGCTGCTGCTTTTGTTTCAAATATTTCGATGGAGGTAATTATTGAATCTATTGAAAGTGTTAAAGGGGTAGACGGAAGATTTGAGCTTGTAAATGCAGGACAAGATTTTACAGTTATTGTTGATTATGCGCATACACCAGATAGCTTAGAAAATGTGTTGAAAACGATTCGAAGCTTTGCGAAAAAGAGGGTTTTTGTAATCGTTGGATGTGGTGGCGACCGGGATAAAACAAAACGGCCTTTGATGGCAGAAATTGCCTGTCGTTATGGTACAGATCCTATTTTTACCTCGGATAACCCTAGAAGTGAAGACCCTATAGCAATATTAGGAGATATGGAAAATGGTGCCACAGGGGAAAGCTACATCACCATTCCAGATAGAAAAGAGGCAATTGTTAACGCAATTAACCAGGCTGCTGAGGGTGATGTAATCCTAATTGCAGGTAAAGGTCACGAAACATACCAGATAATTGGCAGTAATGTTTATGATTTTGATGACCGAGTCGTTGCTCGGGAAGCTATCGAGGAGAGATAGAAATGTATTTAGCTTTTAATGATTTAGTAACATTATTCCCAGACTTTAAAGGTGTAAAAGAGGCGGATCATTTATATTTTATGGTTTCTGACAGTGCAGGTATAGTGCAGACAAGAGGTTTATTTATCCCATTAAGCGATGATTCAGGGGAACTTTTAGATGCCATCGCAAATGGAGCCATTGCAGCGGTTTGGGATAAAAAGAAACAGATACCTAAATATACTCCAAATCACTTTCCCATCTTTTTTACTGAAAATCTGACCTCAGGAGTCCTAGATCTTTTACGATTTTATTTTGAAAAAATAGACGGAGATAATAGAGAGAAAATGAATATGACCAATTTCGCATTTTTTAATAAAAAACTTC
This sequence comes from Bacillus sp. CZDM1, assembly GCF_055502545.1. NCBI lineage: Bacteria > Bacillati > Bacillota > Bacilli > Caryophanales > Bacillaceae > Bacillus > Bacillus sp. CZDM1. The sequence continues at coordinate 178,359 of NZ_JBUESO010000003.1, forward strand.
TCAAAGAAAATAAAGAAACATATGATATAGCTGTAATGTTGGAAAAGATATCTATGAAGAATTCGAATAATAATGTAGAAGGGAGGGGATAAAATGCTGGAGCAAGTTATTTTTTTCACAATTTTAATGGGCTTCCTGATTACCGTATTGCTTTCTCCAATTTTTATTCCCTTCTTAAGAAGGTTGAAATTTGGACAAAGCATTAGGGAGGAAGGTCCCAAATCCCACCAAGTAAAAACAGGTACCCCAACGATGGGCGGAATCATGATATTATTTTCCATTATTATAACCACTCTTGTCATGACTGGAAAGTTTTCTGAACCGACTGTTAAAACCTATTTACTTATTCTTGTGACATTTGGATTTGGTTTACTTGGATTTTTGGATGATTTTATCAAAGTCGCATTAAAGCGTAATTTAGGTTTAACTTCTAGACAAAAACTTTTAGGGCAAATTATTATTTCAGTTATTTTTTATCTTGTTTATAAAGAAAATGGTTTTCCTACGGAAATCACTATCCCAGGTAGTGGTTACTCCATTGAATTAGGCTGGTTTTTTGTATTTTTCATTGTTTTTTGGCTTGTAGGGTTCTCAAATGCAGTCAATTTGACAGATGGACTCGATGGATTACTTTCAGGGACTGCCGCGATTGCTTTTGGTGCCTATGCTGTCCTTGCTTGGAATCAATCGCAAATGGAAGTGGCAATTTTTTCAGTTGCAGTAGCTGGGGCTGTTCTAGGGTTCCTAGTTTTTAATGCCCACCCTGCAAAGGTGTTTATGGGTGATACCGGGTCACTCGCACTTGGTGGTGCGATTGCTACCATAGCAATTTTAACAAAGTTAGAATTATTGTTGATCATTATAGGTGGAGTATTTGTCATTGAAACCTTGTCTGTTATTTTGCAGGTTATCTCTTTTAAAACAACAGGTAAAAGGATTTTTCGAATGAGTCCGCTCCATCACCATTACGAGCTGCTTGGCTGGTCTGAGTGGAAGGTTGTTGTTACATTTTGGAGTGTTGGTTTAATATTAGCGATACTAGGTATCTATATTGAGGTGTGGTTATAATTGAAGCAGATAAATACGTATCTTCATAAAAAAATTCTTGTCCTTGGGCTGGCCAAAAGCGGGGTAACTGCTGCTGCTCTATTACATAAGCTTGGTGCATTCGTGACGGTAAATGATAAAAAACCATTATCAGAAAATCCAGAGGCGCGAGGGTTATTAGAGCAAGGTATTAAAGTCATTTGTGGTGAGCATCCTGTTGAACTGCTTGATGAAGGATTCGAACTCATCGTTAAAAATCCCGGTATTCCTTATCAAAACCCAATCATTGAAGGCGCTATTGAGAAGGGAATACCTGTATTAACTGAGGTGGAGCTTGCTTATCAAATATCTGAAGCACCTTTCATTGGTATAACCGGTACAAATGGAAAAACGACCACGACAACGTTAATTTTTGAAATGTTGAATGCAGGTAATAAGATGCCTTTAATTGCCGGTAATATTGGAACGGTAGCTTCTGGTGTAGCAGAAGAGGCGACTGCGGAAAATAATATCGTTATCGAGTTATCATCCTTTCAATTAATGGGGATAGAAACATTCAATCCTAAGATAGCCATTATTACGAATTTATATGATGCTCACTTAGATTATCACGGTAATAGAGCAGAGTATTTTAAAGCAAAAGCGAATATAACCAAAAATCAAAGTGCAGCAGAGTACTTTATTTATAATGCAGATCAGCAGGAAGTGAGGGAAATTGCTGAACAATCCCGAGCTGCTGCTATACCATTTTCGACAAAGCGTGTGATTATGGAAGGTGCTTACATTAATGAGGGCTGGATTTGTTTTAAAGGCGAGAAAGTAATGTTAGTAGATGAAATCGCACTTCCTGGTGTTCATAATCTAGAAAATATCTTATCCGCTATGGCAGCTGCAAAGTTAACCGGTGTTAAGAATGAGTCCATACAAAGTGTTCTTAGAACGTTTACAGGGGTTAAACACCGTCTACAGTACGTATCAGAAATTGCGGACAGAAAGTTTTATAATGACTCAAAGGCAACAAATATACTTGCAACTATACCCGCGTTACAAGCTTTTAAAAATCCAATTATTCTGCTTGCTGGCGGCCTTGATCGCGGAAATGAATTTGATGAGTTAATCCCATATTTGAAAAATGTGAAAGCATTAATTACTTTTGGTCAAACTGCAGCGAAAATTCAGCGAGTTGGGGAAGAAGCAGGAATAAAACAAATTAACACTGTCGATAATGTTGAAAAGGCCGTGCCTGTTGCTTTTGAATATTCAGAACCAGGTGACGTTATTTTGTTATCTCCTGCATGTGCAAGCTGGGATCAATATAAAAGTTTTGAAGTCAGGGGAGACATTTTTATCGAAGCGGTGCATAAGCTTAAGTAAGGGCTTGTCCAACGAAAAGCGGAAGCGACTTTGTCGCTGGAGCTGGGCAACATCGAAGCCCTAAAACTTGCTATTCGAGGTGTTAGGTGTGCCGACAAAGAGAACAACTCCTGATTTTATATTATTAATTTGTACATTTACGTTATTAGCAGTAGGGCTTATTATGGTTTATAGTGCAAGTGCGGTATGGGCGGAATATAAATTTGATGACTCGTTCTTCTTTGCAAAAAGACAAACGCTATTTGCGGGTGTTGGAATAGCAGCCATGTTTTTTATCATGAATATTAATTATTGGACATGGAGAGAATGGTCAAAGGTCATTTTGATAACATGCTTTGTGCTGCTAATACTCGTACTCATTCCAGGGGTTGGTAATGTTCGAAATGGTTCGCGAAGCTGGATTGGCGTAGGTGCCTTCTCCGTTCAGCCATCGGAATTTATGAAGCTTGCTATGATTGCTTTTTTAGCGAAGTTTCTTTCTGAGAGACAGAAGTTGATCACCTCCTTTAAAAAAGGGCTGGTGCCTTCTTTAGGCCTTGTATTTATTGCCTTTGCCTTGATTATGCTACAGCCAGATTTAGGTACTGGAACAGTAATGATTGGCACCTGTGTAGTGATGATATTTATTGCAGGTGCTAGAGTTGGACACTTTGCTTTATTAGGTTTAATCGGATTAGCAGGATTTGTTGGTTTGGTTGCTTCTGCACCCTATAGGATGAAAAGGATCACCTCTTTCTTAGACCCTTGGCAAGACCCTTTGGGTAGTGGTTTTCAAATTATCCAATCGCTCTATGCAATTGGTCCTGGCGGCTTATTCGGTCTTGGACTTGGTGAAAGCAGACAGAAGTTCTTTTACTTGCCTGAACCACAAACTGACTTCATTTTTGCAATATTAGCAGAAGAACTAGGTTTTATTGGCGGTTCCTTCATTATTCTCTTATTTGCATTGTTGTTATGGAGAGGAATACGTATCGCCCTAGGGGCACCCGATTTATATGGAAGCTTTCTGGCAGTTGGAATCATTTCAATGGTCGCCATTCAAGTTATGATAAACGTCGGAGTAGTAACTGGTTTAATGCCTGTTACTGGAATCACTCTTCCCTTCCTAAGTTATGGCGGATCATCCCTAACCTTAATGTTGATGGCTATAGGTGTTTTATTAAACATTAGCCGTTATTCTAGATATTAATTTACCCTGTTTTGATGCAGGGTTCTTTTTATTTATTTCCTTTATTAGTTTACAATTAGATAACATTCTTTTTGCAATCCTTACGTTCTGTTAATTTTATAGTAAGATAGGATAAGAAATGAGCGTAAAGCATTTTTTAATTTGAGGTGGACATATGAAAATAGTAGTAAGCGGCGGTGGAACTGGAGGACATATTTATCCAGCTCTTGCACTCATAAGGGAAATACAAAAAGAAAATAAAGATGCGCAAGTTTTATACATAGGAACAAAGAGCGGGCTGGAGAGTACATTAGTTCCTCGGGAAAAGATACCTTTTAAATCCATCCATATTACCGGATTCAAAAGAAAATTATCCTTGGATAATATCAAAACGATTTTAAGATTTTTAAAAGGTGCTAGGGACAGTAAAAAAATGTTAAAAGAATTCCAGCCTGATATTGTAATTGGAACAGGTGGTTATGTCTGTGGGCCGGTTGTATATGCAGCTGCTAAATTAAATATTCCAACCATTGTCCACGAGCAGAATAGTGTTCCTGGGTTAACTAATAAATTTTTAAGCAGATACGTTAACAAGATTGCTATTTGTTTTGAGGAGGCAAGAGAATATTTTCCAAAGCAGAAAGTAGTGTTTACGGGTAACCCTCGGGCTTCCGAAGTCATTGGGCAAGATGGCATTAGGGGAAGGCTTTCGACAGGATTAAGTACGACAATGCCAGCAGTATTAATTTTCGGGGGCAGTCGTGGTGCAAGACCCATCAATGATGCTGTAGTTAAGGCGCTCTCTGAATTTGGTGAAAAGCCCTATCAAGTACTCTATATTACGGGTGATGTTCATTATGCTGATGTACAAAAAGAAGCTGAACTTGTTGGGAATCCGAAAAACGTTGTGATTAAGCCTTTTATTCATAACATGCCTGAGGTTCTAGCTGGGATTGACTTAGTTGTCTCAAGAGCTGGTGCAACGACACTTGCTGAAATCACTTCATTAGGAATTCCGAGTATTCTCGTGCCAAGCCCTTATGTTACGAATAATCATCAAGAAAAAAATGCAAGGTCACTAAGTGATCACGGAGCAGCAGAATTACTAATCGAGAAAGACTTAAATAGCAAAAGTCTCATTCAACATATTGACAAAATCCTGTTAGACCAAGAAAATCTAAAAATGATGAAAACAAAAGCAAAAAATTTAGGGGTGCCGGACTCTGCTGATAGGCTATATAAACTAATGAAACAGCTAGTCCAAGGAAAACAAAAGTAGCCCAATACAGTTTTCAGCATAAACTAAAACTATACGTTTGTTTTGAAAGATAGGGTGATAGGAATGGACGGATTATTAATAGAAATTCAAGAATTAAATATTGGCAAAGTGAAAAGAAATGAACTGCTATCCCAGCATACAACCATGAAAATTGGAGGTCCAGCTGATCTCTTTATTGAACCATCATCATTGGAAAATATTCAAAAAGTAATGACCTTCATTAAGGAGCGTCAACTTCCTTGGAGAGCTATTGGCAGAGGATCAAATCTTCTTGTTTCTGATAAGGGGATTGAAGGTGTTGTAATAAAATTAGGTTCTGGGTTAAACCATCTATCCATTAATGAGTCCACTATTACGGTTGGAGGAGGACATTCTTTAGTCAGCTTATCAACATTAATTTCAAAGAAGGGCTTGTCTGGACTTGAATTTGCAAGTGGTATTCCTGGATCAGTTGGTGGAGCAGTATACATGAACGCAGGAGCACATGGTTCAGATATTAGTAAGATTTTAACAAAGGCACACATATTGTTTGAAGACGGGTCCATTGAATGGTTGTCTAATGATGAAATGGAGTTCACCTATAGAACTTCGGTCCTTCAAAAGAAACGTCCTGGTATCGTACTTGAAGCGGAATTTAAGCTGACAATGGGTGATAGGACTGCTATTGTTTCGCAAATGCAAAAAAACAAAGATTATCGTAAAGAAACGCAGCCATGGAATTTTCCATGTGCAGGAAGTATTTTTCGTAACCCGCTGCCAAATTATGCCGGTAAATTAATAGAGGAAGCCGGGTTAAAAGGTTTCCAAATTGGCGGAGCAAAAATATCTGAAATGCACGGAAATTTTATTGTAAATGCCGGTAATGCAACTGCCAAGGATGTACTAGATTTAATTCAGTATATTAAAGATAAAATTGAACATTTATTTGGAGTTAAAATGGAAACTGAGGTAGAAATTATTGGTCGAAAGTAATAAGAATTAGTCGTACTTATTACAAATTTTGTGGTATAATTACTCATTATAAATATGGAAAAAAACTGAGAAAATGAATGACGGCATGATTTTTCGTGCCGTTGTTTTCGCTTTTTAGGCAGGAAAAGCGGGTAGATATCATAGGTTTTCTTTTAGGACATGCTAAGCGTTATTCTTAATGGAGGGAAGTGTATGGATAAAGGTAAGATTGTCGCTATTGAGGATAGAATTCCAAAGCTTAAAGAGCAAAGACGTCGTAAAGCCAACAGAAGGCTTATTTTTCTTCTATTTTTGTTCTTTACCATGATTGCCATCGTCGCTTATGTACAGTCGCCATTAAGTCATGTTAAAAAGATAACCATTAAAGGTAATGATCTACTGTCAACAAATGAAATAATCAGTACCAGTCATTTATCAAAAAAGACAAATATTTGGAGTGTAAAGGAAGATTCAATTGCTATAAATCTCCAAAAGGTGAATGTTATTAAAGAGGCAAAGGTAAAAATTGTATGGCCTAATACAGTAATGATTGAGATTGAGGAACGAAAAAAAATTGCATATCTCGAGTCAGATAACTCCTATTACCCTGTTATGGAAAACGGAAAAATCCTTAAGGATAGGGTAGTGGCTGAACTACCTGTCAATGCACCCATTCTCTTTAAATTTAAAGAGGGAGCTATCCTTAAAGAAATGGTCTCTGCCCTTGAAGAGCTTCCGGATGAGGTTCTAAACGCAATCTCTGAAGTACATTATACCCCGAAAAAAACGGATCAATATCATATTTCTTTATTCATGAATGATGGTTTTGAAGTAAGTGCCACATTACGAAGTTTTTCGGAAAAAATGATCCATTATCCTTCAATCATTAGCCAATTAGATCCGAATAAAAAGGGGATTATCGATTTAGAGGTAGGTTCATATTTTAAGGCCTATGAATTGGAAGCGGACGAATCGGAGGAATCAGAAATTGAGAATGATAAAGGTGAAGGGTAAGCATGTAATATTATCCCTTGTATGCCTTGTTCTTGGGTTTATGATTGCATTTTCTTATCACTTTACTCAAAAAGAAATAAAGCAAAAAAACACAAATTTAACAAGTAAACAATGGGAAAAAACCTTAGACCTAAGAAATCAACTAATAGAGATTGAGGAATTGAATCGGAGATTACAAAAAGAATTAAACCGGAAGCAAGATAAGGTATTAGAAAACGAAAAAGATCTTTCAAAAGAAGCGGAAGCCTATTCAAACCTTGCTGAAGATGCAGAAAAATACCGAATGTTCTTAGGTAAAGTTAAGGTTAAGGGACAAGGTGTAATGGTACAGCTGTCAGACGGGGCCTACGATCCAAAGGAAGAAAATATTAATAACTATCTGGTCCATGAACACCATGTTTTTAAAGTTATTAATGAACTTTACATCTCAGGGGCTGCTGCCATTGCCATTAATGGCCAGAGATTAACAAGCCAGTCTTATATACTATGTGACGGACCTGTTATTACGGTTGATGGAATTCAACATCCAGCACCGTTTGTCATTACAGCTATTGGTGACTCTGAGGTATTGGCATCTGCATTAAACCTTACCGGTGGTGTGAAGGATCAACTAGTTAACGATAATATTGTCTTTACCCTGGAAAAACAGAACGAAATTATTCTGAATCCCATCTTAGGAAATTCATAGAAATTAAATATGTCCACATTAGATAAATTTAAAAGGTAAGGTGAAAAAAGTGGACAAGCAAAAAAAAAATATTAGTTTTATTGCAATATCCACAGTAATTGGTTTTATGATTGCCATTCAGTTTCAAACTGTAAAAGAACCGGTCGAACGCGATACTCGTGATTTGTGGCAGCTGCGGGAGGCTTTGCTCCAAGAAAAGGAATTGCAATCAGAGTTGGTAAGTGAAATTAGATCCATTGAAGAAAAATTACTTGCCTATGATTCCAAGCAAAAGCAAAGTAAGGAACAGGCTTTAATAGATACGATTGAAGAACTGAAAATTGAAGCCGGATTGACGGAGGTTCAAGTTCCAGGTTTAAAGTTGAAAATTGACCCTATTTTGGAGGAAATCCAAATTGGAGCACCGGTTTCAAAGGAAATTTCACCTGAACTGTTAAAAAGATTATTGAATGAATTGAATATGTATGACGCCATGTATATATCAGTAGATGGTCAAAGAATTATCAATACTACGGTCATAAGAGATATCAATAATGAAACAAAAATTGATGGTCATGCATTAACAAGTTTACCAATAGAAGTTAGGGTCGGTGTAGAAAGTATTGAAACAGCTGAAAAATTATACAATCGGATAAAAGCCTCAAAAGCAACGGAGGAATTTTTCACTGAAAACCTTAAGCTGATTATTTCTGAACCAACCCCTGAGGTTACCATCCCCGCATATGATAATCCTATCCGGATTCGATATTTAGAGTCATTGAAAGCGAATGAAGGAGGGAATACATAATGTGGCTGCCTTTATTAGGATTAATTATTGGAGTACTCCTTGGTCTATTAACAGATATAAGGATTCCGGAAGAATATTCTAATTATCTATCAATTGCAGTTCTGGCAGCGCTTGATACATTATTTGGCGGCATAAGAGCGCAACTGCAAAATATTTATGATGAAAAAGTTTTTGTTTCTGGATTCTTTTTTAATATTTTACTTGCTGCAAGTTTAGCTTTTCTAGGCGTTCATCTTGGTGTAGACTTGTATTTAGCAGCTGTTTTCGCCTTTGGTGTACGCTTATTTCAAAATATAGCTGTAATAAGAAGAATATTATTGACAAAATGGTCAACAAGCAAAGAAAAAATAGAAAAAATTTGATTTTTTTAAAGGGAATTATTTAGTTGTGACGAATAATTTTATAAGATATAGGTACGTACTTTTTTATTAAATATCTTGTGAAATATAAATGTTGTTCGACTGAAGTAATGTTAAGGAGGTGCCAAAGAATGAACAGCAATGAAATATATGTAAGTCTTGACATCGGTACATCCAGTGTAAAAGTAATCATCGGTGAAATTGTCAATGACTCTATCAATATAATTGGTGTTGGAAATGTAAAGTCAGAAGGGCTGCGTAAAGGATCTATCATTGACATTAATGATACCGTTCATTCTATTAAACGTGCTATTGAAGAAGCAGAAAGAATGATTGGGATGGAAATACGACAAGTAATTGTAGGTATTTCTGGCAATCAGGTCGCTCTTGAACCATGTCGTGGGATTGTAGGGGTTTCTAGTCAAAATCGTGAAATTACCAATGATGATGTTAGACGTGTTATAGAAGAAGCTCAAGTTGTTTCTATTCCTCAGGATAGAGAGATTATCGGAGTAATACGAAAACAATTTATCCTTGATGGTAAGGATGAAATTAATAATCCATGCGGCATGATTGGTGTTCGTTTGGAAGTAGAAGGAACACTTGTCACTGGATCAAATGCTATTATTACAAATACACTGCGATGTGTGGAACGTGCTGGATTAGAAATCACAGACATTATTTTACAGCCGCTTGCAGCTGGTGATTATGCATTGTCAAAGGATGAGAAGAATTTAGGTGTTGCATTAATTGATTTAGGCGGCGGGTCTACAACTATCGCTTATTTCGAACAAGGATACTTGGCTGCAACTAGTGTTATTCCGGTTGGAGGAGATTTAATTACAAATGACCTTTCAAAGGTATTACATACTTCTACCGAGGATGCTGAAAAAATTAAAGTAAAATATGGACATGCTTTTTACGATGATGCCTCAGAAGATGAATTCTTTAGTGTTCCTATTATTGGAAGTGATCAACATCAGCAATTTAATCAATTATATGTTTCTGAAATCATAGAAGCTAGAATGGAAGAAATTTTTGAATTGATTGCTCATGAATTGAAACGATTAGGAATAAATGATTTACCTGGAGGATTCGTTTTTACAGGCGGTACTGCAAATATGCAAGGTGTATTAGAACTTGCTCAATCTATATTCCAAAGTCCAGTTCGCAAAGCCGTTCCCAATTATATAGGAGTAAGAGAACCTCAATACACAACTGCGGTTGGTTTAATCAAATATGCATACAAGAATGCTAGATTACCAGGTGGGACCTTCGTCGCCTCGGCACCTGTTTCTGAACCAATCGAGAAGAAAGTTCAAAAACAACAACAACAACAAACAAAAGCAAAGCCAGAAAAACATCCGGAAGATAAGATGTCATCAAAAGTAAAAAAATTCCTTGGTCTCTTTTTCGAATAAGCATACACGAAAAGGAATATCGACGAATTAGGAGGATTTGTCATGTTAGAGTTTGATACAAATTTAGATTCTCTTGCTACTATAAAAGTTATTGGGGTTGGCGGCGGAGGAAACAATGCAGTAAACCGAATGATTGAACATGGTGTTCAAGGAGTAGAATTTATCGCAGTTAATACCGATGCACAAGCTTTAAACCTTTCAAAAGCAGAAGTAAAAATGCAAATTGGCTCAAAATTAACCAGAGGACTTGGTGCTGGTGCCAATCCTGAAGTTGGAAAGAAAGCTGCAGAAGAAAGTAAAGAGCAATTAGAAGATGCTCTGCGTGGTGCTGATATGGTGTTTGTTACTGCTGGTATGGGTGGCGGAACAGGTACAGGTGCGGCACCTGTGATAGCTCAAATTGCCCGTGATTTAGGTGCTTTAACTGTCGGTGTTGTAACTCGTCCGTTTACGTTTGAAGGGAAAAAGCGGTCTAACCAGGCTGCAGGTGGAATCGGCGCGATGAAAGAGGCAGTGGATACTTTGATTGTAATCCCGAATGACCGCCTTCTTGAAATTGTAGATAAAAGTACTCCAATGCTTGAAGCGTTCCGTGAAGCGGACAATGTACTCCGTCAAGGGGTTCAGGGTATTTCTGATTTAATCGCAGTTCCGGGTCTTATTAACTTGGACTTTGCAGATGTGAAAACCATTATGTCAAACAAAGGATCTGCATTAATGGGAATTGGTATGGCAACCGGTGAAAATCGTGCAACGGAAGCGGCGAAGAAAGCAATTAGTTCTCCTTTGTTAGAAACGTCGATCGATGGTGCACAAGGGGTTCTGATGAATATTACCGGCGGCAGCAACTTAAGCTTGTATGAAGTTCAAGAAGCAGCTGATATTGTTGCGACAGCATCTGATCAGGAAGTAAATATGATTTTTGGATCAGTCATTAATGAAAATCATAAGGATGAAATCATTGTTACAGTTATTGCAACAGGATTTAATGAAGAGGTTATCCAGCCAAAGACAGCTCGTCCAGCATTTGGTCAAGCAAAACCGCAGCTGGGTACAGTTAAGAGAGAGCAAAAACGTGAAGAGGCTCCACAAGAACCTGTCCGTCATAATAGTGCTCCCCAAGAAGAAACATTAGATATACCAACATTCTTACGTAACAGAAATCGTAGAAGATAATTTGACAAAAGGCATGGTCCAAAAGGATCATGCCTTTTTTGTCCTAATGAAATTAGACAAAATACGTTGTTTATAGTGGAAATTTCTGTTTTTTTGATTACAGAAAGTGACACACTTTAGCCCATAAAGTAGGTTATACTTTTCCCTAAACAGAATAATAGAAATGATGTTAATACACCCTGTATAATCCATAAAGCTACTAAATGCTTTTGACATTAAAAGGGGGAAACTGGTTGTCTGTATATTTAGATGTTATTTGGGCTCTTAATCTGTTATTTGATAGCCTTCTCCTGTACCTATCAGCCATTTTTTTAAAAAGACAAATTCGGATATGGAGGTTATTAGCAGGTGGTTTTATTGGTTCATTAATCATATTATTTTCGTTTACACCATTACACACCTATTCCAGCCATCCCATATCAAAGCTTCTATTTTCGGTTGTAATGGTATTAGTTGTATTCGGTTATAAACGTTTATCTTTTTTCATAAAGGCGTTAATGACTCTTTATGTAACTACCTTTCTTATAGGAGGAGCATTAATCGGAGCACATTATTTTGTTCAATTTGATGCAGAGATGTCAACAAAAGTTGTGATTGCGAATGTTACGGGGTTTGGTGATCCAATTAGCTGGCTTTTTGTTTTGGTAGGTTTTCCAATTGCCTGGCATTTTTCAAAAAGGAATATTGAGGGAATGGAAATGACTAAAATTCAATTTGATCAGATTGTGAATGTCACTCTAAGAATTAATGCTGAATCTTATACTTTTAAAGGTCTTGTCGACAGTGGAAATCAGCTTTATGATCCATTAACCAAACTTCCTGTTATGTTTGTTTCTATAAAGAATATCATAGAAAATGTCGCCGAACCGGTAAAAAAAATGGCAGTCGATCCTGAATCTCTGATTCTCGGAAATGTGGAATTTCCGGATGAATGGCAAAATAGGCTGAGGATTGTACCTTGCCGGGTGGTAGGACAAGAGCATCAACTCATCGCTGCTGTTAAGCCTGACTCAATATTGATTGAATCTAAGGGTGAAAATTATTTATGTGAAAAAGGTCTTGTATCGTTTACAATGCAGCAATTATCTGCCGATGATGCCTTTCAATGCATTGTCCATCCTAAAATGCTCACAGGGCCAAAACAGCATGATGATTCGGCGAAAGTAAGTTAATAATACTATACTCTTAAAAACAGATTTTAGAAGGAGGAACTTGTGTGAAAAAATGGAGACTTCGCTTATCCTACTACTGGTATAAGATCCTAATCAAATTAGGAATTAAAAGTGATGAAGTTTATTATATTGGCGGCAGCGAAGCCTTACCGCCTCCTTTAAGTAAGGACGAAGAAGAGCTGCTTTTAAATAAGCTTCCAGGCGGTGATAAGGCCGCTAGATCGATATTAATAGAACGTAACCTTAGGCTTGTTGTGTATATCGCTAGAAAATTTGAAAATACCGGAATTAATATTGAGGACTTAATTAGTATTGGTACCATTGGCTTAATTAAAGCAGTCAACACGTTTAATCCTGAGAAAAAGATTAAGTTGGCTACATATGCTTCCAGATGTATTGAAAATGAAATTCTTATGTACTTGCGAAGAAATAATAAAATTAGATCAGAAGTTTCATTTGATGAACCGTTAAATATTGATTGGGACGGTAATGAGTTATTATTATCAGATGTTTTGGGAACAGATGATGATATCATTACGAAGGATTTAGAAGCGAATGTGGATAGAAAATTATTAACCAAAGCTCTGCATCAACTAAGTGATAGGGAAAAGCAAATCATGGAGCTTCGTTTCGGACTTACCAATGGAGAAGAAAAAACGCAAAAGGATGTAGCCGATATGCTAGGTATTTCTCAATCGTATATATCCCGTCTGGAAAAAAGAATAATAAAAAGATTAAGAAAAGAATTTAATAAAATGGTTTGAGATTACAAAAAAAGAATTTTTTTCTAGCCGAAAGACCATTGAAACCAAAGTAATAATCGTATTTTTCGACAATACCTTGGCAATTCCTAAGAATGTACAAGTGCATATTTTTCCTCCTCAAGGAAATACTGTTTTTTGTACAGCAACTCCTATGAGGAGGGAAAAGGGATTGACTCGAAATAAAGTTGAAATTTGTGGCGTAGATACATCAAAACTTCCTGTATTAAAAAATGAAGAAATGAGATTACTCTTCAGGCAAATGCAAGAGGGCGATATTACAGCACGAGAAAAACTCGTCAACGGAAATTTACGACTCGTTCTAAGTGTCATTCAGCGGTTTAACAACCGAGGCGAGTTTGTTGATGACCTGTTTCAGGTTGGCTGTATTGGGCTTATGAAATCGATTGATAACTTTGATTTAGGTCAAAACGTAAAGTTTTCCACTTATGCCGTACCAATGATTATTGGCGAAATACGCAGGTACCTGCGCGATAACAATCCTATTCGCGTTTCAAGGTCCTTAAGAGATATCGCTTATAAGGCGCTACAAGTAAGGGAACGTTTAATGAGTGAAACTTCACGGGAACCAACTGCTGAGGAGATTGCTAAAGTATTAGAAGTCCCTCACGAAGAAATAGTCTTTGCGCTAGACGCTATTCAGGACCCTGTATCCTTGTTCGAACCAATCTATAACGATGGCGGCGACCCCATTTTTGTGTTGGACCAATTAAGCGATGAACGAAATAAAGATATTCACTGGATTGAAGAAATTGCCTTAAAAGAAGGCATGCGGCGCCTAAATGAGCGTGAAAAGTTAATTTTAAGAAAGCGATTCTTCCAGGGAAAAACGCAAATGGAAGTAGCTGATGAAATTGGGATCTCACAAGCGCAGGTTTCACGCTTGGAAAAAGCTGCCATCAAGCAAATGAATAAAAATATTCAAAGTTAAAGCTGTCCAAGAGGAAACTGCAAATATTCGGGAACGTTCAAAGGGTGAAACGCTGCATTATGTGGCGGTTCACCCTTTTTATTTTGTGCTTGCAGTTTCCTCCTTTTGGGCAGCTTTATTTTTTAATTCATTTACAGATAAATTGACCAATCTAATCATATATTTTCATTAGGATAAAAATGGCGGGAGTGAGAGATATGGTCAAAATTTCTGAATTTCAAATTAAAGATGTAGTGAATGTGTCTGATGGGAAAAAACTTGGAAATATTGGTGATATTGAAATTAATCTTTCCACAGGTAAAATAGAAGCGGTTATCGTTACCGGTAATGGTAAAGTTCTAGGCTTTTTTGGAAGGGAGGAAGATATTGTTATTCCATGGAAAAATATTATTAAAATAGGTCAAGATGTAATTTTGGTTAGATTCAAGGCTATTGAAGAACGGAATACAGAAGAAATGGAAGTATAGATATCAATATCATCTTACGGTGACCAATTAATCGATTCATGGTAAACTAGAAAAAAAACAAATGAGGTTGAGTATGGAACCCTTTGCATATGATCATCAATCATTTCTTTCAATTAAAAATTGGATGGAGCAGTATCCGAGGCTTGTTGCTGGAATAACAACCAAAAAAGGCGGCAGCAGTGCTGGAGTGTTTGAAAATCTTAATATGGGCTTTCATGTTGGAGACCAGAGAGAAGCTGTCTGTCAAAATCGGAACAAAGTGGCTGAGTTTATTCAATTTCCTGTGAAGCATTGGGTTGGGGCAGAACAGACCCATGAAACCCTAATTAGAAAAGTTACAAGTACTGACCGTGGATTTGGGGCAGATACCTATGAAAATGCCTTTAAGGGGACGGATGGTTTTTATACGAATGAAGAGGGAATTTTATTAACTCTTTGCTATGCCGATTGTGTCCCTCTTTTTTTTATTTCTCCTGAACACAGGATGATTGGTGCTGCACATGCTGGCTGGAAAGGAACTGTTAATGAAATTGCACGAAAAATGGTAGAGCAATGGGGAGAGGAAGGAATACTTCCTAATCAAATTTTTGTCACAATAGGTCCATCTATTTGTAAAAAATGTTATATTGTTAATGATTATGTTATTAACTTTGTAGAAAATACTCTAGTAGATGTCGAAGAAAAACCCTATAATTTAATTAATGATGGACAGTATACTTTAGACTTACGAAAATTGAATAAAATAATTCTTCTTAAAGCCGGAGTCCCAGCAGATAATATTCAAATTACTAAACTATGCTCTAGTTGTGACCAATTTGAATTTTTCTCTCATCGCCGTGACCAAGGTAAAACAGGAAGGATGCTAAGTTATATAGGCTGGAAGGAGACCACAGAATGAAGGTTGCAGAAAATCTCATACATATTAGACAGCAAATAAGTGATGCATGCCAAAGGGTAAATCGGGCTCCTGATGAAGTGAAACTGATTGCCGTAACCAAATATGTCAGCATAGAAAGAGCCAAGGAAGCTATGGAAGCTGGTATAATAAATCTAGGTGAAAATCGGGATGATGGGCTGTTAACAAAGTGGGAAGTATTAGGGGACAAGCCCCTATGGCATTTTATCGGGACACTACAGACCCGCAAAGTTAAGTATATTATTGATAAAGTAGAATATATACACTCTTTGGACCGAATTTCATTAGCAGAGGAAATTAATAAACGAGCGGTAAAAAAAGTGAAATGCCTGGTTCAAGTGAATGTTTCTCAAGAACATTCAAAGCATGGTCTTGCTCCCGAGGAGGTCATTGACTTTGTTAAAAGTCTTCAGCCATACGAGAATATTTGTATTGAAGGTTTAATGACTATGGCTCCATTTACAGATGATGAAGCGCAGCTTCGTACCTGTTTTCAAAGGTTAAAAGAGCTTCGTGATCAAGTGAAAAATTTGCATCTTGAATTCGCACCATGTACTGAGCTTTCTATGGGGATGTCTAATGACTTTGGAATTGCCATTGAAGAGGGCGCAACGATGATTAGAATAGGAACGGCACTTGTCGGTGAGGCTGGTGAGGAGGATAAAAGATGACGATAAAATCTAAGTTAAAAACATTTTTCTTTTTAGATGATGATTTTGATGATAATAATCAGGATGAATATGAGAAGGTTGAACCAATAAAGCCCCAAAAACAGCCTTCGAAGCCTCAAAACGTTGTAAGTCTGCAGAGTGTACAAAAGGGTGCAAAAGTAATTTTAGTTGAACCTAGAGTGTATGCCGAAGCTCAAGACATAACGGATCATTTGAAAAACCGCCGTGCTGTTGTTGTAAATCTTCAGCGCATCGGTCACGAAGAAGGAAGACAAATTGTCGATTTTTTAAGTGGAGCAGTCTATGCATTAAGCGGGGACATTCAAAAAATCGGCTCTAGTATATTTTTATGTACGCCTGATAATGTTGAGATTTCTGGCAATATATCTGAACTAGTGAAGGAACAAGAATATCATGATACGAGGTGGTAGTAAGAATGGATATGATTTTTAACATTTTGATCCAAATCATTGGAATATATAAATGGATGCTTATCATTTATATACTTTTATCATGGTTTCCAAATATGAGAGATTCACAAATTGGGATAATTCTTGGTAAGTTATGTGAACCATTTCTGGAACCGTTTAGAAGAATCATTCCACCAATAGGTATGATGGACTTATCACCTTTAGCCGCATTTCTTATCTTATCTTTCGCCCCTCAAGGCTTAATAGTTTTGCAAAACTTAATTTCTTAATTTTCCAGCCTAAACCGGGCTAAGGAGTTAAATATGAATATTTACCAGCATTTTCGTCCTGAGGAACGGGAATTTATTGATCAAGTATTACACTGGAAGGACTTTGTTGATTCCAGCTATACATCTAAACTCACTGATTTTCTTGATCCTAGAGAGCAGCATATTTTAAAAACCATAATAGGTGAGAATGGAAGTATTAAATATCAACTTTTTGGGGGGAATACTGACGGTGAAAGAAAAAGGGCATTGATAATGCCTGATTATTTAGAACCGACAGAAAGTGAATTTCAAATTAATCTTTTTGAGATCGACTATCCTATCAAATTTGTTTCTATAGAACATCCCCAAGTTCTTGGCTCACTTATGTCATTAGGATTAAAACGAGGGAAGTTTGGCGACATTCCCATGAAAGACGGACAAGTTCAATTTTTCTCTGCTGCTGAAATCAGTGACTATATTAAAAGCAATTTAGAATCAATTGGAAGAGCATCAATACGTTTAAGAGAGTTAAAACTTGAAGAATCCATAACCGTTGATAATTTATGGATGGAACAGGACATCACGATTTCCTCCTTACGACTCGATACAATTATTTCTGGTGTTCATCATATATCGAGGCAAAAATCTCAAGCTTTCATTGAACAAGGCTTGGTGAAGGTGAACTGGACGTCTATTGAAAATCATTCCTTTGAATGTCGAGAGGGTGACTTGTTGTCTGTTAGAGGCTATGGGAGAGTAAAGATTTTGTCAATTGAAGGAAGAACAAAAAAAGATAAATGGCGAATTGTTGTCGGAAAGCAAAAATAATTTTTTGCTTTTAGCAGGATTATCGAAAACTTTGTCGAATTTATGCTTATACACTAAATACATACAGAAGAAAGATTCTTGGAGGTGGCATCATGCCGTTAACGCCGTTAGATATTCACAATAAAGAATTTAATAAAGGTTTTCGTGGTTACGATGAGGACGAGGTAAATGAATTTTTAGACCAAGTTATAAAGGATTATGAATTAGTCCTTCGTGAAAAGAAAGAAATGGAAGAACGTTTAACTGAGATGAAGGACCGTTTAGGTCATTTTGTAAATATTGAAGAAACATTAAACAAGTCTATTGTTATTGCACAAGAGGCTGGTGAAGATGTAAAACGAAATGCACAAAAGGAAGCCAAGCTTATCATTAAAGAAGCAGAAAAGAATGCTGACCGTATTGTTAATGAGTCACTTTCAAAGGCGAGAAAAATTGCTCTTGAAATCGAGGACTTGAAAAAGCAGTCAAAAGTATTCCGTACTCGTTTTAAAATGTTGATTGAAGCCCAGCTGGATATGATAAATACAGATGACTGGGATCATTTATTAGAGTATGAGGTGGATGCAACAGAACTTAAAATCCATCAAGAGGAAGATTCCTTAGCTTGACGAATTGGTATTATTTCGCATATAATTTTCTAATAAGTTAATAAAGAATGGAAATGACAATGAGAGGGACAGTACATTTTTTCATAAACTTTTGATAGCGAGCCGGGGATGGTGGAAGCCTGGAAAAAGTGAGGAATTGGAAGATCACCCTTGAGTCCCAGGCTGAAACTCTTTTTTAAGGATGGTAAGCTATGGCGGGTTATTCACGTTACGAATCTTAAAGAGGATAGTACTTTTTTGTGCTATCTATCAGGGTGGTACCGCGGGAATAAAACCTTCTCGTCCCTTTTATGGGATGAGAGGGTTTTTTTATTTGTCTATTGGCTATTCTGTTTATGACGAGTGTTACAGGAGGAATAAGAAAATGGAATATAAAGATACGTTACTAATGCCAAAAACTGAATTTCCAATGCGTGGAAATCTTCCACAAAGAGAACCTGAAATCCAGGCAAAGTGGGAAGAAATGAATATTTATAAAAAAGTTCAAGAACGGACTGCTGGACGTCCGATGTTTGTGCTCCACGATGGACCTCCATATGCAAATGGTGATATTCATATGGGCCACGCTCTTAACAAAGTTTTAAAAGATTTTATTGTTCGCTATAAATCGATGAGCGGCTTCAATGCACCATATGTTCCAGGCTGGGATACTCATGGATTGCCAATTGAACAGGCGTTAACAAATAAGGGAGTTAAGCGTAAAGAGATGACGGTAGCTGAATTCCGCCAGCTTTGTACAAAATATGCGCTTGAACAAGTAAGCAATCAGCGTGAACAATTCAAACGCGTCGGGGTTCGTGGTGATTGGGAAAACCCATATATTACTCTTAAGCCTGAATATGAGGCACAGCAAATTAAGGTCTTTGGAGAAATGGCAAAGAAGGGCTATATTTATAAAGGCCTTAAGCCTGTATATTGGTCCCCGTCAAGTGAATCAGCTCTTGCCGAGGCAGAAATCGAATATCAGGATAAAAAGTCACCTTCTATTTATGTAGGCTTTAAAGTAAAAGACGGAAAAGGTGTCCTTGATACGGATGTTCAAATTGTCATTTGGACGACTACACCTTGGACTATTCCTGCAAACTTAGGAATCTCTGTACATCCAGACTTAACTTATGTAGTAGTTGCAGCGAATGGAAACAAATTCTTAGTAGCTGAAGCACTTCTAGAAGCAGTAACGAATGAAATAGGCTGGGAAAATGCTGAGGTTATTCAAAAGGTAAAAGGAAATGAGTTAGAGAATATCCTTGCAGCGCACCCATTATACGACCGTGACTCATTAGTAATGCTTGGAGATCATGTTACAACTGATGCTGGAACAGGCTGTGTTCATACAGCACCAGGACACGGGGAGGATGACTTCCATGTCGGTCAAAAGTACGGACTTGAAGTACTTTGCCCTGTAGATGATAAAGGTGTAATGACAAGTGAAGCACCAGGGTTTGAAGGATTATTTTACGATAGTGCTAATAAGCCGATCTCTCAAGCATTAGAAGAAGCAGGTGCGCTATTAAAGCTTTCATTTATTACTCACTCCTATCCACATGATTGGAGAACTAAAAAACCTGTTATTTTCAGAGCAACTGCACAATGGTTTGCTTCCATCAAAGATTTCCGAAATGATCTTCTTGAAGCAGTAAAAGAAACAAAATGGGTACCTGCATGGGGGGAAACACGACTATTTAATATGGTCCGTGACCGTGGCGATTGGTGTATCTCACGCCAACGTGTTTGGGGAGTTCCAATCCCAGTATTTTATGCTGAAAATGGTGAGGAAATCATTACAGATGAAACCATTGATCATGTTTCTGGTTTGTTCCGGGAATATGGTTCAAATATCTGGTTTGAGCGTGAAGCAAAGGAACTATTGCCAGAAGGCTTTACTCATTCAGGAAGTCCTAATGGATTGTTTACAAAAGAAACTGATATCATGGATGTTTGGTTTGATTCCGGCTCATCTCATCAAGCGGTTCTCTTAGAAAGAGACGACTTGGTTCGCCCAGCTGATTTATATTTAGAAGGTTCGGATCAATATCGAGGCTGGTTTAACTCTTCCTTATCGACTGCAGTGGCAGTAACAGGCAAAGCTCCATACAAAGGTGTTTTAAGTCATGGATTTGCTTTAGATGGAGAAGGCAGAAAGATGAGTAAATCATTAGGGAATGTCATGGTACCTGAAAAGGTAATGAAGCAACTAGGAGCAGATATTCTCCGCCTTTGGGTTGCATCAGTTGATTACCAGGCCGATGTTCGTGTGTCTGATGCTATTTTGAAGCAGGTTGCAGAGGTATATAGAAAAATTCGTAATACTTTCCGTTTCTTGCTTGGTAACTTATCCGACTTTAATCCTGCAACAGATAGGGTTTCATACGAAAATCTTCGTGAAGTTGATCAATTTATGCTCGTAAAATTAAATAAGTTGATTAAAAATGTTCGAAATGCTTATGAAAATTATGAGTTTGCCGGAATTTATCATGCGATTAACAATTTCTGCACCCTAGACTTAAGTGCATTTTACCTTGATTTTGCTAAGGATGTTTTATATATTGAGGCAGTTAACAATCCTGAACGCCGTGCAATCCAAAGTGTGCTTTACGACTCATTATTTGCATTAACAAAATTAGTTTCACCAATTCTTTCTCATACTGCTGACGAAGTATGGAAATTCATTCCTGCAGTTACAGAAGAAAGCGTGCAGTTAACGGATATGCCAGAATATCAGGAACTAAAAAATGCAGCTGCATTAGAAGAAAAATGGACTTCATTTATGAAGCTCCGTGATGATGTTTTAAAAGCCCTTGAAGAAGCTAGAAATCAAAAGGTTATTGGTAAATCATTAACGGCAAAGGTTTCCTTATATGTGACTGAGGATACGAAAAACCTACTGGACTCTATTAAGGAGAATGTGCACCAATTATTTATCATCTCTGGATTTGAAGTCGCAGGCAGCTATGAAATAGCACCTGAAAATGCTATTAAATTAGATACTGCTGCCATCGTTGTCACGAAAGCAGAAGGTGAAACCTGTGAACGCTGTTGGGTTGTGACACCTGAGGTTGGAAAAGATTCAGAGCACCCTGCACTTTGCCCGCGTTGTGCAGATGTAGTTAAAGAAAACTATACACACTTAGCTTAAAATGAATGCCCCATGATCATTTCATGGGGTTTTTTCATTTTTTATCCTATTCCGTTAATTGTTGTTCCTGATGTCAAATGTTTTACCGGGTTAGGTCAAATTAAGGGGAGATAATATAAGAAATGACTTAACGGAGGTTACAACTATGAATGCAATGCAGGAACAGCTGTTTTGGGAGCTCCGTAAAACGCAATTAGAAATTTTAAAATCATTGAATAATAAGCAGAAAAATGAGTGGATGATCCCTATATTAGAGGATGAACTAGCGGATATTTCAACTGCCATCCAAAAGCTGGAAGAAGGTAATTTCGGTCAGTGTGAAATGTCGGGTGAACCTCTGCCAGAACATCTTTTAAAGAATATGCCGACAATAAAATCATCAAAGGATTCTGACAATTTGGAGCATTTTTATAAGAAACCATTTATTTCCGGCTTTTTCTAACCTTCCATTGTTGTTTCGTTAAAGATTGTGCTAAAATGCTAAGGAAGTAAAGTCTTCGTAGATGGGGGTATTCCTTAGTGTATTATTATTTAATCGCAATTTTTATTATTTTATTAGACCAAGTGACGAAATGGCAGATCGTCACAAAAATGCATCTTGGTGAAAGTATCCCAGTAATTGAGGACTTTTTGTATATTACTTCTCACCGAAATCGCGGAGCGGCATGGGGAATCCTGCAAGGACAAATGTGGTTCTTTTATGTCATAACGGCTATAGTAATCATTGCGATCATTTATTACATTCAAAAAGAAGCAAAGGGTAAGTGGCTGCTAGGTGTTTCACTGGCATTTATGCTGGGTGGAGCGATTGGTAATTTTATTGACCGCCTGCTTCGAAAAGAAGTTGTTGACTTTATTCATACGTATATTTTCAATTATAACTTCCCAGTATTTAATATTGCGGATTCGGCTTTAGTCATTGGCGTAGTATTATTAATGATTCAAATGCTGCGCGATGAGCGTGAAACAAAGGAGAAATCATATGGAGAAAATGGTACACACCACTCTTGAACAGCAAAAAGGCGATCGAATTGATAAAGTTATTTCAACTTTAAATGAAGAATGGTCAAGAACTCAAGTTCAGCAATGGATTAAAGAGGGAAATGTCCTTGTAAATGGACAAAAGATAAAAACAAATTACAAATGCAGTTTAAATGATGAAATCGAAATTAGTATTCCTGACCCAGAATTACTCGATGTTGTCCCAGAAGAGATGGATTTAGAGATTTATTTCGAAGATAAGGATGTTCTAGTGGTTAATAAACCTAGCGGCATGGTGGTTCATCCAGCGCCTGGACATTTAACGGGAACGCTTGTTAATGGGTTAATGGCTCATTGTAAAGATTTATCAGGTATAAATGGTGTTCTTCGACCTGGTATCGTTCATCGTATCGATAAGGACACCTCTGGACTTTTAATGGTTGCCAAAAATGACATGGCCCATGAAAAGCTAGTTAACCAATTAGTCGAAAAGACCGTTACGCGAAAGTATAAAGCGATTGTGCATGGAGTGATACCTCACGATTTTGGAACGATTGATGCACCATTGGGCAGAGACACGAGAGATCGGCAAAGTATGACGATTGTGGATAATGGTAAGCATGCTATAACTCATTTTCAGGTGATTGAACGGTTTAAGGATTTTACATTTGTGGAGTGTCAATTAGAGACAGGAAGAACCCACCAAATACGTGTCCATATGAAATATATTGGCTATCCGCTTGCAGGTGACCCAAAGTATGGACCAAAGAAAACACTTGATATCAACGGCCAGGCATTACACGCAGGAGTTCTTGGTTTTAACCACCCAAGAACCAACGAATACCTTGAATTTGAAGCACCTCTGCCAGTAGAATTTGTAGAGGTTTTAAATCAGTTACGAAATAATCGTTGACACATTTGTCGAATTATTGTACGATAACAACAGTTGAATATGCCTTTAAATCAGTCCTGTGAGGCTGAGAAGGAAACGGAATAATTGGTTGGGATACCTATGCCCATACCGATAAACTCTTTACCTCTCACCTCAAAGCGTGAGAGGTTTTTTTATTAAATTAGGCAGGTGTTGGAAATGAACCAAAAAGCCGTAGTATTAGATACACAAGCAATCGGAAGAGCACTAACAAGAATTGCTCACCAAATCATAGAAAAAAATAAAGGGATTGAAGATTGTGTCCTTGTAGGAATTCGTACTAGAGGGATATTCATTGCAGAGAGACTCGCTGCCAAAATCGAAGAAATTGAAGGGAAACCGATACCTGTTGGCGAATTGGACATTACCTTATATCGTGATGATTTAACTAAGAAAACAGATGATCAAGAACCACTTGTTAAGGGATCGGATATCCCAGTACAATTGAAAGATAAAAAAGTTATACTTGTTGATGATGTTTTATATACAGGTCGAACGGTTAGAGCAGGACTAGACGCGATTATGGATCTTGGTCGTCCCTCTTCTATACAACTTGCTGTTCTTGTTGACCGTGGACACCGTGAACTTCCTATAAGAGCAGATTATGTTGGGAAAAACATTCCAACTTCAAGTAGTGAAAAAGTAGTTGTAGAATTACAAGATGTCGATAAGGTTGACCAAGTAAGTATCTTTGAAAAGTGAATAGTAGCCCTTTAATTGCAGTCCTGTGAGGCTGACAAAGGGGAAAATGCCATCATCAATGCTAAATGGCATTTCCATACCCTCTTTGTACTCTCATGGACAAAGAGGGATTTTTTTTGATGAAAATAACACACTAATAAATAGAAAGATTGTGGAGGAGAAAACATTGAACACTAAACCCATCTTAGACGTAAAAGATATTCCCAATCCTGCCCAATGGCTCACTTTAAGCTTACAACATTTATTCGCCATGTTTGGGGCGACGATCCTTGTTCCTTATCTCGTCGGGTTAAGCCCAGCAATTGCATTAATATCAAGTGGTTTAGGAACACTCGCCTTCTTAATGATTACAAAATGGCAGGTGCCTGCATACCTTGGTTCTTCGTTTGCCTTTATCGCTCCGGTAATAGCGGCAAAAGCTACAGCTGGTCCAGGGGGAGCCATGATCGGTTCATTCCTTGCGGGTCTTGTCTACGGGATTGTCGCACTAATTATTAGTAAAGCAGGTCATCGCTGGATTATGAATCTGCTGCCTCCGATTGTAGTAGGTCCTGTAATCATAGTTATCGGTCTGGCAATATCCGGAACCGCTGTTAATATGGCGATGAATAATCCTGCAGGAGAATATAGCTTGCTTCATTTCTCAGCAGCACTGGTAACATTAGCTGCCACCATTATCTTCACCATATACATGCGCGGCATGTTGAGCATTATCCCAATCTTAGCAGGTATCGTGGTCGGTTATCTTTACTCATTTACAATCGGGATTGTTGATTTTAAACCAGTGTTGGAAGCAAGTTGGTTTGAAATGCCTGAATTCATCATCCCGTTTGTAAGCTATGAGGTTAAAATAACATGGGACTTAGCACTTCTAATGGTACCAGTCGCTGTAGTAACACTATCAGAGCATATTGGTCACCAGCTTGTTCTAAGTAAAGTGGTTGGACGTGATTACATTAAAGAACCAGGTTTACACCGCTCCATTTTGGGGGATGGAACAGCAACCATTATATCTGCATTAATTGGCGGTCCTCCGAAAACAACTTATGGTGAGAATATCGGTGTCCTTGCGATAACACGAGTATACAGTGTATATGTAATAGCAGGTGCAGCTGTTCTAGCAACAATCTTTGGATTTATCGGAAAAATAACAGCATTAATTAGTACTATCCCAACACCTGTTATGGGCGGTGTCTCCATCCTGCTCTTTGGAATCATTGCTTCATCCGGTTTACGTATGCTTGTCGATAGTAAAATTGATTTTGGTAACAAACGTAATTTAGTGATATCATCAGTCATTCTGGTTATCGGAATTGGCGGTGCTTTTATAAAAGTATCAGAATCCTTTCAGATACAAGGAATGGCATTCGCGGCAATTGCTGGTGTTCTTTTACACCTAATCCTTCCTGGTAAAGAACCAGTAAGTGAAGATATGTTTGAACAAACAGTAGAAAAAGATAAGCAAAAAACTGCATAAAGAAAATTAACCTTTTAAAAGTAGTCCAGAGAGGCTATAAGGGTGTAATACTAAATACGATTTTATAAATCGTGGTCTTAGTATGATAAATGCACCTTGATTAAATTAAATCAGGGTGTTTTTTACAAATAATGGGATGGGGGAAAATCATGGTAAATCACTTGCTTACCACGAATGAATTAAAGGTCGATGAGATTTATGAAATTCTTTCAGAGGCTCAGGGTTTTGCTGATGGAAAGATATGGCGTCCAGAAGGTCAATTGTTTTCTGCTAACTTATTTTTTGAGGCAAGTACTAGAACAAAATCAAGTTTTGAGATTGCCGAAAGAAGGTTAGGTCTCAGCGTTATTCCATTTGAAGTGCAAACTTCTAGTGTTCAAAAGGGCGAGACCTTGTACGATACAGTAAAAACACTTGAAGCAATTGGAGTTACCAGCATTGTTATCCGCCATGGTCAGGACCGTTATTTTGATGATCTCGTTGAAAAAGTAAATATACCGATTATTAACGGCGGGGATGGATGCGGTCATCACCCAACACAATCGCTCCTTGACCTTTTAACCATCTATCAGGAGTTCGGACGTTTCTCTGGTTTGAAAATTGCCATTATCGGTGATATAAGGCATAGCAGAGTAGCACATTCTAATGCAGATACGCTTATTAGACTAGGGGCAGATGTTATTTTCTCGGGTCCAACCGAATGGTTTGATACTCATAGTCTTAGTGCTTCAAGATTTAGACCAATTGATAAGGCAATTCGTGAGGCAGATGTTGTCATGCTCCTTCGTGTGCAGCATGAACGGCATCAGAAGAAAGGAAGCTATACAGCAGCGGAGTACCATAGCCAATTTGGACTGACTTTGGAACGGGAAAAGGCAATGAAGCCAAAAAGTATTATTATGCACCCAGCACCGGTAAACCGAAATGTTGAGATAGCAGATAGCTTAGTAGAATGCGAACGGTCAAGAATTTTTAAGCAAATGGAAAACGGTGTATACGTGAGAATGGCAGTCTTAAAAAGAGCAATAGAAAGTATAAAAGGAGTGTATGGGAATGAAACTACTTATTCAGAACGCCAGCTACATAGCATCTAACGGTGTAAATAAACAGGCAGATTTATTAATAGAAGATGGAGTAATTGTAAAGATTGATCATCAAATAGAGGAAACTGTTGATCGAATCGTAAATGCAGAGGGATTGTTGGTATCACCAGGATTTGTCGATTTACATGTTCATCTCCGCGAGCCAGGAGGAGAGAAGAAAGAAACGATTGCAACGGGTACACTCGCTGCGGCAAAAGGTGGATTTACCACACTAGCGGCAATGCCGAATACAAGACCAGTTCCAGACTCGATAGAACAAATGGAATGGCTTCAAAATCGCATTCAAGAAACAGCAAACGTTCGGGTCTTACCTTATGCCTCCATCACTGTGAGACAAATCGGTAAAGAATTAACCGATTTTGAAGCATTAAAAAATGCAGGAGCATTTGCCTTTACAGATGATGGTGTAGGTGTTCAAGATGCCAGCAAGATGCTCGAAGCCATGAAAAAAGCAGCAAGTGTGAATATGGCCATTGTTGCCCATTGTGAAGAAAATACACTGATCAATAAAGGCTGTGTACATGAAGGTTCTTTCTCAGAAAGAAATAGACTAAATGGAATTCCTTCAGTTTGTGAGTCAGTACAGATTGCAAGAGATGTGCTGCTTGCCGAGGCGGCTGGCTGTCATTATCATGTGTGCCATGTTAGTACGAAAGAATCGGTTCGTGTGATTAGGGATGCGAAAAAAGCAGGGATTAAAGTTACTGCAGAAGTCACACCTCACCATTTACTATTAACACAAGATGATATACCGGATAGTCTCGATCCGAATTATAAAATGAATCCGCCACTTCGAGATAAGGCTGATCGGGATGCGTTAATTGAAGGATTGTTGGACGGGACAATCGATTTTATAGCAACGGATCATGCACCACATACAACGGATGAGAAAAATGAGGGAATTAAGCTGGCTCCTTTTGGAATTGTTGGTTTAGAAACAGCGTTTCCACTGCTATATACACACTTCGTCTTAAAGAACATTATGAGTCTCGAACAGTTAATACACTATATGGCGAAAAAGCCGGCAGAAAGCTTTTCACTTCCTTTCGGAAGAATTGAAGTAGGAGCCCCAGCCGACTTGGTTCTATTAAATCTAGACGAAGAAAAGGCAATTGATCCACAGGAATTTTTATCAAAAGGAAAAAATACTCCATTTGCTGGTTGGAATTGTAAAGGCTGGCCGCAAATGACAATTGCGAGCGGCGAAGTAGCTTGGGAGAAAGGACGTGTAACAGTATGAAAGCACAGCTAATTTTAGAAGATGGAACAGTATTTATTGGTGAAGGTTTTGGAAGTCACATGGACACAACCGGAGAAGTCGTCTTTAATACAGGTATGACGGGCTACCAAGAAATCCTTTCTGATCCATCCTACTGTGGGCAAATTGTTATGCTGACTTACCCTTTAATTGGAAATTACGGAATAAACCGTGATGATTTTGAAACCATTAATCCAGCAGTAAAAGGCTTTATAGTCAAAGAAGCTGCGGAATTCCCTTCCAATTGGAGGAGTGAATTTACGATTGATGAGTACTTTAAAATGAAAAAGATCCCTGGAATTGCAGGTATTGATACACGTAAATTAACCAGGATTATTCGCCAATATGGGACATTAAAAGGAGCCATCTGCTCGATTGAAAGTGATCCTAATGAAGTAATAAGTAAGCTAAGACAGACGAAGATGCCGATTGATCAAGTCAGAAGAGTCTCTACAAAAAATTCTTATCCAAGTCCAGGCAGAGGGAAGAGAATTGTGCTTGTTGATTTCGGAATGAAGCATGGAATTTTACGAGAATTAAATAAGCGTAATTGTGATGTTGTTGTTGTTCCATACCATACAACTGCAGATGAAATCCTTCAATTACGACCAGATGGAATTATGCTTTCTAATGGACCTGGGGATCCAAAGGATGTTCCAGAAGCTGTCCATATGATTAAGCAGTTATTGGGTATAGTACCAATTTTCGGTATATGTCTAGGGCACCAATTATTTGCATTAGCATGCGGTGCCGATACCGTAAAAATGAAATTCGGTCATCGTGGCTCTAACCACCCTGTTAAAGATTTAGCGACAGGAAAAATTGCCATTACAGCTCAAAATCATGGATATACTGTTGAAGAAAAATCGTTACAAAATACGCAGCTGGCAGTTACACATATTGCTTTAAATGATGGTACTGTTGAAGGCTTAAAGCATTTAGATTATCCCGCCTTTACTGTTCAATATCATCCAGAAGCTTCACCAGGACCTGAAGACGCAAACCATTTATTCGATCAGTTTCTTGCGATGATTGAAGCTGAAAAACAGGAGGTTTCCACAACATGCCAAAACGTAATGATATAAACTCCATTTTAGTAATAGGTTCAGGACCCATTGTGATTGGGCAGGCAGCAGAATTTGATTATGCAGGCACCCAGGCTTGTATCGCTCTTAAAGAAGAAGGCTATCGAGTTATTCTCGTTAATTCCAATCCTGCCACAATTATGACGGACACAGAGATTGCGGATGCCGTCTATATTGAACCATTAACCGAGGAATTTGTAAGCAGAATCATTCGCAAAGAACGTCCTGATGCTCTATTAGCCACTCTCGGCGGTCAAACCGGTCTTAATCTTGCGGTTGAGCTATCAAAATCAGGGGTCTTAGAAGAGTGTGAAGTGGAAATCTTAGGAACGAAGTTATCTGCTATCAAACAAGCCGAGGACCGTGACTTATTCCGCAGCTTAATGAATGAACTGTGTGAACCCGTACCGGATAGTGAAATTATTCATGAATTAGCAGAAGCACACGCATTTGTGGAAAAAATAGGGTTTCCAGTTATTGTTCGGCCTGCCTATACACTTGGAGGGACTGGCGGAGGTATTTGTCATAATTCAGAAGAATTGGACGAAATCGTGGCAAGCGGCTTAAAGCACAGTCCGGTAAATCAATGCTTACTCGAGAAAAGTATTGCCGGTTTTAAAGAAATCGAATATGAAGTAATGCGTGATGGAAATGACAATGCCATTGTCGTATGTAATATGGAGAACTTTGATCCAGTTGGAGTTCACACTGGTGATTCGATTGTTGTTGCACCAAGTCAAACATTAAGTGACAGAGAATATCAGCTATTAAGAAATGTTTCTCTTAAAATCATTCGCGCCTTAGGGATAGAAGGCGGCTGTAATGTTCAACTTGCCTTAGACCCATATAGCTTTAATTACTACATCATCGAAGTAAATCCAAGGGTAAGCCGTTCATCAGCTCTAGCATCAAAAGCAACCGGTTATCCTATTGCAAAACTAGCAGCGAAAATCGCAGTAGGCCTAACACTAGATGAGATGCTTAACCCTGTAACGGGAAAAACCTATGCAAGCTTTGAACCTGCTCTTGATTATATCGTAACGAAAATCCCGAGATGGCCATTTGATAAATTTGAATCAGGGAACCGTTCACTTGGGACACAAATGAAAGCAACGGGTGAAGTTATGGCGATAGGCCGTACCTTTGAGGAGTCCTTATTAAAAGCAATCCGCTCACTAGAAGCGGGTGTCCATCATTTCGAACTAAATGGATCAGCGGAAATCAGTAATGAATTACTAGAGAAACGAATTTGCAAAGCTGGAGATGAGAGGCTCTTTTATATCGCAGAAGCATTTAAACGAGGTATTCCAGTTGAAACCATTCATCAGTGGAGCCAAATAGATTTATTTTTCTTACACAAACTGCATGGAATCATCGAGTTTGAAACAAAACTTGCTTCCAACCCGATGGATATGGAAATCCTTAAGGAAGCAAAACAAAAAGGCTTCTCTGATAAAAAGATTGCAGAGCTTTGGGACCAAAAGGAAAAGGATATATACAATCTACGCAAAAAATTAGGTATGGTTCCGGTCTATAAAATGGTGGATACTTGTGCAGCTGAATTCGAATCAGAAACACCTTACTACTATGGAACATATGAGGACGAAAATGAATCCATTGTAACAGGCAGACAAAGTGTTATTGTTCTCGGTTCCGGGCCAATTCGTATCGGGCAAGGAATTGAGTTTGATTATGCGACTGTCCATTCTGTTAAAGCCATCAAAGAAGCAGGCTATGAAGCAATTATTATTAATAATAATCCTGAAACAGTTTCAACGGATTTCAGTATCTCCGATAAGCTGTACTTTGAACCGTTAACCATTGAGGATGTAATGAGTATAATTGATTTAGAAAATCCACTGGGTGTAATCGTGCAATTTGGCGGGCAAACAGCGATAAATCTTGCTGCAGGTTTAGAAGAGAATGGCGTAAAAATACTTGGAACAAGCCTAGAGGATTTAGACCGTGCGGAGAACAGGGATAAATTTGAACAAGCCCTTGCGCAGCTGGATATTCCAATGCCACTTGGAAAAACCGCATTATCAGTTGAAGAAGCGATAATTATTGCCGATGAAATCAGCTATCCGGTACTTGTTCGTCCATCGTATGTTCTTGGCGGCCGTGCAATGGAAATCGTATATCGACAAGAAGAACTGCTACATTATATGGAAAATGCCGTTAAAATCAATCCAGAGCACCCGGTATTAATAGACCGCTACCTAACGGGAAAAGAAATTGAAGTGGATGCGATTTGCGACGGAGAGAATGTGTTAATTCCAGGAATAATGGAACATATTGAACGTGCAGGAGTCCACTCTGGGGATTCAATTGCTGTATATCCTCCGCAAACATTATCAGATAGAATCAAACACACGCTAGTTGAATACACAGAAAAAATGGCGAAGGGGTTAAATATTGTTGGACTTTTAAATATTCAGTATGTCATATCGAAGGATCAAGTATATGTACTTGAGGTCAATCCACGTTCAAGCCGTACTGTCCCATTTTTAAGTAAAATAACAAATATCCCAATGGCAAAGATTGCAACTAAAGCAATATTGGGGATTTCCATTACAAAACAAGGCTACACACCAGGAATTGTGCCTGAAAAGAAAGGTGTTTTTGTAAAAGTTCCCGTATTCT
The DNA here is from genome assembly GCF_055502545.1 of Bacillus sp. CZDM1. NCBI lineage: Bacteria > Bacillati > Bacillota > Bacilli > Caryophanales > Bacillaceae > Bacillus > Bacillus sp. CZDM1. The sequence continues at coordinate 209,993 of NZ_JBUESO010000003.1, forward strand.
CTTTTGCAAAGCTTAGAAATGTTGATATTACGCTTGGACCTGAAATGAAATCAACTGGTGAGGTAATGGGCAAAGACATTACCTTGGAAAAAGCACTTTACAAAGGATTAGTTGCTTCAGGTATGAGAATTCAAAAATTTGGTACAGTTTTGTTTACAGTTGCTGATAAGGATAAACAAGAAGCATTAAAGCTTGCAAGACGGTTTGCGGCAATCGGGTATCGAATTATGGCAACAGGCGGAACAGCTTCAGCTCTTGAAAATGCTGGACTTCCAGTAAAAGTAGTTGGAAAAATTGGCTCACAAGGTAAAACACTGCTGGATGTTATTCATAGTGGGGAAGCCCAGTTCATTATTAACACCCTTACGAAAGGAAAACAGCCAGAACGGGATGGCTTTAGAATCCGTCGTGAAGCAGTTGAAAATGGGATTCCATGCTTAACATCATTAGACACAGCTGACGCTATTCTTAAAGTAATAGAATCAATGAATTTTTCAGCAGAAGCCATGGATGTAGAGGAAAGAGAGGCTATTTTTGTATGATAAAAAAAGAAATATGCACAATCATCTCCCAAAAAGAAATCGCTAGAGACATCTATCAGCTTACTGTGGAAGCAGATTTCGTTAATGAAGTAACAGCACCAGGTCAGTTTGTGCATATTCGAGTTGGAAAAGGTTTAGATCCGCTTTTACGAAGACCAATAAGCATTTCTTCTATTGATAGAAAGAATTCACAGTTTACGATGATCTATCGCAAAGAGGGGATAGGAACTTCTCTTCTAGCTGAGAAAACCCCAGGGATGGTGTTGGATATTCTTGGTCCGCTAGGAAATGGGTTTCCTCTTGATGAGGTTAATCAAGGGGAAACAGCTTTACTTGTTGGCGGAGGGATTGGCGTCCCTCCTCTTTACGAGCTTTCTAAACAGCTGATTGCAAAAGGGGTAAAGGTCATTCATGTTTTAGGATTCCAAACAGAGTCGGCAGTATTTTATGAAAAGGAATTCTCAGAATATGGAGAGACCCATGTGGCAACCGTTGATGGCTCCTGTGGAACCAAAGGATTTGTGACAGATATTATCAAGGATATAGAATTTGACTGTTTGTATACCTGCGGTCCGACTCCAATGCTTAAAGCAATTGAAAAAGGTTATTCGGATAAGAAGGTATACTTATCATTAGAAGAACGGATGGGCTGCGGGGTTGGAGCATGCTTTGCTTGCGTATGCAGAACCAGTGATGATCCAGAAGATGTATCCTATAAAAAGGTTTGCAGTGATGGCCCGGTTTTCCGAGCAGGGGAGGTTTTGATATGAGCAAATTGAACATGGAGCTGCCAGGTTTAACATTGAAAAACCCAATCATGCCTGCGTCTGGCTGCTTTGGATTCGGCAGGGAATACAGCCAATTCTATGATTTGAGTCAACTTGGAGCCATTATGATTAAGGCAACAACTGTGGAACCGAGGTTTGGGAACCCAACTCCAAGGGTAGCGGAAACATCTTCAGGAATGCTTAACGCGATTGGCCTGCAAAATCCAGGTTTAGAGAAAGTGATCAGCAATGAATTGCCGTGGTTATCACAATATGATGTCCCGATTATTGCAAATGTAGCTGGTTCGCTTGAAGACGATTATGTTGAGGTGGCACGAAAAATTTCTAAAGCAGCTAACGTCCACGCATTAGAATTGAATATTTCCTGCCCAAATGTAAAAACAGGCGGGATTGCTTTTGGGACGATTCCCGAGGTTGCTAAGGAATTAACACGTAAGGTGAAGGAAGTCTCTGAAGTACCGGTATATGTCAAGCTCTCACCGAATGTTACCAATATTGTTGAAATGGCAAAAGCTGTAGAAGCAGGCGGTGCCGACGGGTTAACGATGATTAACACACTTGTTGGAATGAGACTGGATCTAAAGACAGGTAAACCCATTTTAGCTAATCGGACCGGCGGACTGTCTGGACCGGCAATTAAACCAGTTGCTTTAAGAATGATTTATGAGGTAAGTCAGGTGGTATCAATACCGATTATTGGTATGGGCGGTATTGAGTCTGCTGAAGATGTAATTGAATTCTTCTATGCAGGAGCTAGTGCGGTTGCGGTAGGTACGGCAAATTTTGTGGATCCATATATTTGCCCAACGATCATTGAAGAATTACCAGCCCTGATAGAGCAGTTAGGTTATGAACATATCAGTGAATGCAAGGGAAGGAGCTGGCAGGACCATGGAAAACTCGCTCATCATCGCGCTTGATTTTGCGAATCGTAAAGAGGTAGAGCAATTTTTACAGCCCTTTACTGGTAAACAACTCTTTGTAAAAGTAGGAATGGAGTTGTATTATCAGGAAGGACCTGAAATTATTCGTTACTTAAAAGCAAACGGCCACCGTATTTTTTTAGATTTGAAGCTTCATGACATTCCCAATACAGTAAAAAGCGCCATGAAGGGGCTTGCTAGATTGGAATGCGACCTTGTAAACGTTCATGCCGCTGGCGGCAAAGAAATGATGCGCGCTGCGGTAGAAGGTTTAGAGGAGGGCACGGCACATGGTCGTAGACGACCGGCCATCATAGCCGTTACACAGCTTACCAGTACATCGGAGGAGCAAATGAAAACAGACCAGCTCATTTCTGTTTCTCTGGAACAATCCGTTCTTCATTATGCTTCTATAGCAAAAGAAGCCGGTTTAGATGGAGTTGTTTGCTCTGCTTGGGAGGCATTATCTATTCGGGAAAAATTAGGTGATAAATTTTACACAGTTACCCCAGGTATACGGATGGCAGAAGATAGTACTGGAGACCAAAAACGGGTCGCCACCCCTGAATTTGCAAGGAATGCGGGTGTTACCTCGATTGTTGTAGGACGTTCCATCACAAGATCAAATGATCCACTGAAAAGCTATGAAAAATGGATGGAAGCATGGAGGAGTCAAGTATGAAAAAATTAATAGCAGAAAAATTATTAACCATTAATGCAGTAGCATTAAAACCAAACGAACCATTTACATGGACTTCAGGATTACGTTCACCTATTTATTGTGACAACCGCCTGACACTTTCTTATCCGGAAGTAAGAAAGGAGATTGCACAAGGGCTTCAATCTATTATTTTAGAGAAATATTCAGATGCCGATGTCATTGCTGGTACTGCAACTGCAGGGATACCACATGCAGCATGGGTTAGTGAGTTATTAAACTTGCCGATGTGTTATGTTCGTTCAAAAGCAAAAGGACACGGCAAAGGAAACCAGATAGAAGGAAAAGTGGAAGCAGGACAAAAGGTTGTGGTGGTTGAAGATCTGATTTCTACGGGAGGCAGTGTGATTACTGCCGTTCAAGCACTGCGAGAAGCTGGGTGTGAAGTTCTTGGCGTGGTTTCAATATTTACATATGGACTAGAAAAGGGCAGGGAAGCATTCGCACAAGAAGAAATAAAAAGTGAATCACTTACTGATTTTGTTAATCTAGTGGAAGTAGCGATTGATAAGGGCTACATAAGCAAAGATGATCAAGAGAGCTTACTTTCGTGGAGTAAATCCCCTTCTGAGTGGAGCAAGAAGTTCGAATAAACGAAAAGCCCCGGAAAATCCGGGGCCATTTTATTTTTTCTTTAGTTTTAGGACCATTTCCTCTTCAGGAGTAACATAAACAGTCTGTTGATTATCATAAATGACAAAACCAGGCTTTGCACCATTAGGCTTCTTAACATACCGCACCTTTGTAAAATCTACTGGTACGGAACTAGAGTTTCTGGCTTTACTAAAATAGGCAGCCAAGTTCGCTGCTTCATGTATGGTTCTTTCAGATGGATCTTTACTTCGAATGACAACGTGCGAGCCAGGAATGTCTTTAGTGTGCAGCCAAATTTCATCTCTAGCTGCAAGTTTATTGGTCAAATAGTCATTTTGCTTATTGTTTTTTCCAACAATCAATTCAGTGCCATCAGAAGAAAGATAATGATCAAGAATCGGCTTGGCATTAGATAATTTTTTCGCATTTCGTCTTTGACGGTCGCGAATATAACCGCCTTCAATTAACTCTTCGCGAATTTCTTGAATATCTTTTGGTGATGCTGACTGCACCTGTTGAAGTAAATTTTCAAAATAAAAGACTTCCTCACGTGCCATTTCAATTTGTTCGATTACGATGGAAACAGAATTTTTGGCTTTTTGGTATCTAGAGAAATACTTTTGCGCATTTTCTGAAGGTGTCTTACGCGGGTCTAAGAAAATCACTACTGTACCGCCCGTTTCATCATAATAATCGACCACTTCGATTTCTTTCATCCCTTTTTTGGCAGCATAGAGATTGGCTGTTAACAGTTCACCAAGGAGCTTGAGCTGCTCGGCTTTCTCAGCCTCTCTTAATGTATTCTCTAATTTCTCAATTTTTTTCTCATTCTTTTCTTTTTCATTGATAATTAACCGCTCTATATCATTTCCCTGCTGTTTGACACGATCACGCTCAGCCTTCCCGAAATAAAAGCGGTCAAGCATTTCACTTAAGGTTGAGAAGCTTTTAACTTCTCCTTTTACATGTTCAAGTGGAAAGAGATAGAACACTTCCTTATTCCCTGTTGATAAGATGGAAGGCTCTATTGCTCCACTCTTAATTTTATCTATCATTTGAATGAACGTTTTCGGAACGGTTGTTCGGTTGGCAATCCCGCTTTGGAAAATAACCTCTTTTGCGAATAACGGTGAGGTCCCAGCAAAATGTTCTACAAGCTGCCGATCAATCTTGCCGCTATTAAAATCAATCTTTCTCAATACATCATCTTCAACTGCCAAGAATGGATTTTGTTTATTTTGTTCTGGCGGATAAATATAGGGCTGCCCAGGTAAAATGGCTCTGTGACTGTTTACTGCAAACGAAACATGCTTCACGCTATCAAGAATGATGTTTCTAGTTTTATCAACTAGTACAATATTACTGTGCCTGCCCATTATTTCAATTATTAACTGTTTGTAACTCACATCTCCGATTTCATTACGCCCTTTAATTTCAAAAATAATCATACGATCATTTTCAACCTGATAGACATCCTCTAAAATATAGCCCTCAATATGCTTTCTTAGCAGCATACAGAACATAGGCGGTTCGCTGGGATTCTCGTATGCTTCATTGGTGAGCTGTATTCTTGCATAGCTTGGATGAGCAGAAAATAATAACTTTTGGTTCACTCCATTTGCACGGATTGTGAGGATTACTTCATTTTTATAAGGCTGATGTACTTTGTTTATTCTGCCGCCCTTTAAGGTGCGCGCAAGTTCATCAACCATTGCTTTTGTAAATAAACCATCAAATGACATGGAAAACATCCTTTACTTCAAACTATTTCTTTTCTTTAGTATAGCTCACTAGGTAAGAGAATGTCTCTTACTAGGTTAGAGAATGTCTCTTACTAGGTTAGAGAATGTCTCTTACTAGGTTAGAGTATGTCTCATTTTACCTTGTTCATTCAGTTATCGTAACTGCTCTTAATTATCATAGCATTTTTTTGGACGAGGCTGAATAAGCTTTCTTTAGAGCATGTCTCATATAATTAAGGGGGAAGTGAGATGGTCGGATGAAATTCCATGAGATGGAGATAAATCAAGTAGAAAAGGTCTTAGATACCGACTTTTCGTCTGGGTTATCACCGGAAGCTGTAAAGAAACGAATAGCCCAACATGGGCTTAATGAATTGGAGGAAGGGGAAAAGCAATCTGCCTTACTCTTATTTTTTAGTCAGTTTAAAGATTTTATGGTGTTAGTGCTGCTTGCAGCTACGCTTTTATCAGGGTTGCTTGGTGAATATATTGATGCAGTAGCGATTATTGCTATCGTCATTATTAACGGTATCCTTGGCTTCTATCAAGAAAGAAGAGCTGAGAAATCCTTGCAGGCACTAAAGGAATTATCAGCTCCTCAGGTGTCCGTGTTACGTGAAGGGCAGTGGGTGAAAATCCCTTCTAAAGAAATTGTGCCCGGAGATATCATTAAATTTTCAAGTGGAGATAGAATTGGTGCCGATGTACGGATTATCGAATCTAGAAGTTTAGAAATCGAAGAGTCAGCCCTTACTGGTGAGTCCGTACCCGTGTCTAAGCATATAGATAGTTTAAAGACAGTAAACCCTGGAATTGGTGATATGGAAAACATCGCTTTTATGGGCACGATGATTACTAGGGGTAGTGGTGCAGGAGTTGTTATTGCCACAGGGATGAAAACAGCGATGGGACAGATCGCTGATTTACTCCAAAATGCCCAATCGCAAGAAACACCCCTGCAGCGCCGTTTAGAGCAGCTGGGGAAAATCTTAATAAGTGTTGCTTTATTGTTAACTGTTCTCGTGGTTGCAATTGGAGTCTTACAGGGGCATGAACTTTATACCATGTTCTTAGCAGGTGTTTCCCTGGCAGTTGCGGCTATACCTGAGGGATTACCGGCGATTGTAACGGTAGCGTTGTCTCTGGGTGTCCAAAAAATGATTAAGAAAAACGCCATTGTTAGAAAACTCCCAGCGGTAGAAACACTCGGCTGTGCGTCGGTCATTTGTTCTGATAAAACGGGAACAATGACACAAAACAAAATGACGGTTACCCATTTATGGAGCGGTGGTCACACTTGGACGGTTGATGGGGTTGGATACCAGCCTCGTGGAGATTTTTATCGTGGAGATACGCTGGTTCATCCAAAGGACGAAAAGGCTCTGCAGCAAATGCTTATTTTTGGGATGATCTGCAATCATTCAGAATTGGTGATAAAAGATGAAGATTATATTCTAGACGGAGACCCTACTGAGGGTGCATTGCTCGTAAGTGCCATGAAAGCAGGGTTTAACCGCAACAATCTATTAGATGAATTTACCATCATCAAGGAATTTCCATTTGACTCAGTTAGAAAAATGATGAGTATGCATGTTAAAGATAAACAAGGCAGGAATTTTATTGTAACAAAAGGGGCACCAGATGTAATTATAGGTAAAAGTGAATCCATCCTATGGGATGGCAAAACACAATATCTTGGACAAAATGTCCAGAGTCAAGTGCAAGAGGCTATCAATAATCTTGCTGCCAAAGCACTTAGAACCATTGCGATTGCCTTTAAACCTATTTCGGCCAATACCGTTATCTTAAGCGAACAGGAAGCAGAAAATAAATTAACCTTTATTGGTGTCCAAGGCATGATTGATCCGCCAAGACCAGAAGTGAAAGATGCAGTTAAAGAATGTAAGGAAGCAGGAATAAAAACTGTTATGATAACAGGTGATCATATCATTACAGCTAAAGCCATTGCTGCACAGCTCGGTATTCTAACGAAGAAAAGTTTGGTCCTTGATGGAAATGCATTATCAAACATGTCGGTTGAAGAGCTTGAGGATGTTGTAGATGATGTATCCGTATTTGCACGCGTCTCACCAGAGCATAAATTGAAAATAGTCAAAGCTTTACAAAATAGAGGCCATATTGTAGCGATGACCGGTGATGGAGTGAACGACGCTCCAGCAATAAAGGCTGCAGATATCGGTGTGGCAATGGGGATTACTGGTACAGATGTGGCTAAAGAAGCATCCTCTCTTGTATTGCTCGATGATAACTTTGCGACAATAAAATCGGCAATTGAAGAAGGCAGAAACATCTATGAAAACATTCGAAAATTCGTTCGATACTTACTTGCTTCAAATGTAGGGGAAATATTGGTTATGTTGTTTGCCATGCTCCTGGCACTGCCGCTTCCTCTTGTGCCAATTCAAATTCTTTGGGTCAATTTAGTGACGGATGGATTACCGGCAATGGCTCTAGGACTAGATCGTCCTGAAGAGGATGTAATGAAGCGCAAACCACGGAGTCCAAATGAAGGAGTGTTTGCACGAGGATTAGGCTGGAAAGTTGTTTCAAGGGGGTTCCTTATTGGAATCGTTACCCTGTTAGCCTTTATGATTGTCTATAATCAGAATCCGGCAAATCTGCCATATGCCCAAACGATTGCCTTTGCTACTCTCGTTATGGCACAGCTCATTCATGTATTTGATTGTAGGAGTGAAAAATCAGTACTATCTAGAAATCCATTTGGTAATCAGTACTTAGTCTGGGCAGTTATCTCTTCTCTTGCACTGATGATTGTCGTAATCTATTACCCGCCATTCCAACCGATATTTCACACCTTACCAATTCTAGCAAAAGACTGGCTTTTGATTATAGGACTATCCTCCATTCCAACTTTTTTACTAGCCGGAACATTTTTGTTAAGAAAAACAAAATAAAGTGTGTTATAATCCAAAAGGTAATAGAGGTTACTCTATTACCTTTTGTTAGTTTCCAGATAATAAATAAACTTTACATAGTAGGTTAGCGCTCATCTTCAATTGATTGGAGTGTACTTAATGGTTATAAGTATGACGGGCTTTGGAAGAAGCAGGATTGCTTCAGCCTCTTTTTCTGTGAATGTAGAAGTAAAAACAGTCAACCATCGCTTTAGTGAAGTGAATATTCGGATGCCTAGACACTTATTAAATGTTGAGGATAAGATAAAGAAAAAATTAACTGAGCATCTTCGTCGCGGCAGAGCAGAAGTTTATATCATGATAGAAGGGGAGGGTGCGGTAACTCGAAAAATTCAGGTTGATTGGAAGCTGCTTGAAGAATACTACCTATTTATTAAACAGGCACGGGATAAATTCAATATTGAAGGAAACGTATTACTTCAGGATTTATTAACGCGTAATGAATTTTTACATATTGAAGAAAATGAAGCTGGAAATGAAGAATTGGAAAGTTTAGTACTTAGAGCTGCAGAAGAAGCTGTTTTATTATGTAAACAGATGCGGATAACGGAAGGAGAAGAGCTTAGAAAGGATTTGCTCACTTCTTTGGGACTATTAGATATAAATATAGATGCACTGAAAGAATATGCTCCCCAAGTTGTCTCTCTGTATAAGGAACGATTAATGAAACGAATGGAAGAATTCGTACAGGGACAAATTGATGAAACGCGGGTATTAACAGAAGTGGCTGTATTTTCTGATAAAATTGATATTAATGAAGAATTAACAAGGTTAAAAAGTCATATTCAGCAATTTACTCAAACCCTAAACGAATTAGAACCAATTGGCAGAAAACTAGATTTTCTTGTTCAAGAAATGAATAGAGAAGCGAATACGATTGGATCAAAAGCAAATGATTCAACGATTACTAAAAAAGTCGTAGAGATAAAAAGTTTGCTTGAAAAGCTTAAAGAACAAGTACAAAATATTGAATAATAGTGTTTAGAAAATGGTTGACACGGCAAAAATATATTATTGATGATTGGATGATAATCATGTCGATTAAATTGATTAATATTGGATTTGGAAATATCGTATCTGCCAATCGGATAATTTCAATTGTAAGCCCTGAATCTGCTCCGATTAAGAGGATTATTCAAGATGCCCGAGATCGGGGTTCATTGATTGATGCTACATATGGAAGACGTACTCGTGCAGTAATTGTCATGGATAGTGACCATGTCATTTTATCAGCAGTACAGCCTGAAACGGTTGCCCATAGGCTGGCAGACCGTGATGAAATTATGGATGAAGGGTAGGATTATAGAAAATGCAGGAAAAAGGATTGCTTATCGTATTTTCTGGTCCATCTGGTGTCGGAAAAGGAACAGTTAGAAAAGAAATATTTTCCCATCCGGACACGGCTTTTGAGTATTCTATATCTGCAACAACGCGCGTTCCCCGTCCTGGTGAAGTAAATGGGGTTGATTATTTTTTTAAGTCACGGGATGAATTTGAAGAATTAATTAAACAAGGGAAACTTTTAGAGTATGCTGAGTTCGTAGGGAATTATTATGGAACCCCTGTAGATTATGTACGTGAAACCTTAGATGCTGGTAAAGATGTGTTTTTAGAAATCGAAGTGAAGGGCGCACGGCAGGTCAGGGAAAAGTTCCCAGAAGGTTTATTTATCTTCTTAATGCCTCCGAGTCTTTCTGAGCTTAAGAACCGGATTGTAACTAGAGGTACGGAAACAGAAGAGTTAATTAACAATCGGATGTTATCTGCCCGTGAAGAAATTGAAATGATGGAATTATACGATTACGTTGTAGAAAATGACCAAGTAGAATTGGCTTGTGAACGTGTGAAAGCAATTGTTGTCGCTGAACATTGTCGCAGAGAACGTGTAGAACACCGATATAAAAAATTACTGGAGGTCGAATAAATGTTATATCCTTCGATTGATTCATTGCTAAATAAAATTGATTCAAAATACTCTCTTGTTTCCGTTGCAGCAAAGCGTGCTCGTTCCATGCAGCAAACACGTGATGAAAGATTACCTAAATATGTTTCCTATAAGCATGTAGGGAAAGCGCTAGAAGAAATTTACAGCGGTGAACTTACTTATCGTGTTCCTAAGAAATCAGAAACAGGTGCTATATACGGAAAAGATAGCAATATAGGCAAGTAACAACAATGAAGGTCTGACAGCAGCAAAATGTCAGCCTTTTTTATTTTTTATTGCAAAATTAGACAATATTTTTAGAAACAAAGCTGAAAAAGATGAAAATAAAATGTGATTCTAGCATAATAAAAGAATAGATAATTTGTGGAATTGAAATGGGGGAGATGTTTAAGATGGATAAAAAGATACTAGTATGTGTAACCGGTGGAATAGCTGTATATAAAGCTGCTGCATTAACAAGCAAACTTGTCCAAGCAGGAGCAAAGGTAAAAGTAATACTCAGTGACTCTGCAGCAAAATTTGTTTCCCCTTTAACATTTCAGGCTTTATCTCGCAATGAAGTGTATACCGACACCTTTGATGAAAAAAATCCAAATGTGATCGCCCACATCGATTTAGCTGATTGGGCAGATTTAATACTAGTAGCACCTGCGACGGCCAATACGATCGGAAAGCTTGCAAATGGAATTGCTGACAACATGATTACGACAACCTTATTGGCTGCAACTGCACCAGTTTGGATCGCACCAGCGATGAATGTCCATATGTATGACCATCCCGCAGTGAAAAAGAACATTTCAATCTTGTCTTCATACAATTATCAATTTATTGAACCGAGTGAGGGCTATCTAGCTTGCGGATATGTAGGCAAGGGTCGCCTAGAGGAACCAGAGAAAATTGTAGAGTTAATCCAACAGCATTTTTCAAATAAAAGCTTTTTAAAACTAAAAGGGAAAACTGTCTTAATCACTGCTGGTCCAACAAGAGAAAAAATTGACCCTGTTCGTTTTATTACGAATCATTCTACAGGGAAAATGGGATATGCTCTTGCAGAAGCAGCGATAACTGAAGGAGCAAGGGTGCTATTAATCTCTGGTCCGGTTCATTTATCGCCGCCGCAAGGGGTGAATTTAGTTAAGGTTGAGAGTGCGGATGATATGTATCAGGCAGTCATGAAAAACTATGACTATGCTGATATTATTATTAAAACAGCTGCGGTGGCTGATTATACTCCTAAAGTTTCCTTTGACCATAAAATGAAAAAGCAGCCTGGTGATAAGGTTATCGAACTTGCACGAACGAAGGATATTTTATCTGAGCTCGGTACCATGAAGAGAAACAAAATTCTGGTAGGATTTGCAGCTGAAACTGAAAATGTTGAAGAATACGCACTTAAAAAATTAAAGGCTAAAAATGCAGATATGATTGTAGCCAATAATGTAAGGTCAGAAGGCGCTGGATTTGGTTTTGATACAAACGTTGTAACGTTATTCATGCGAAATGGAGCTAAAATGGAGTTGCCTTTAATGTCAAAGCTGGATGTTGCCTACAGGATAATTGAAGCTATTACAGCGTTGCCAAAGGATTTGGAACCAGATGAAAGTTGCTAGTGTAATTGTTGATGTACCTGCAAAACAAACGGACAGGGAGTTTGATTATTTAGTTCCAGAAGAATGGTTAGAAACCATTCAGCCTGGAATGCGGGTAATTGTCCCTTTTGGTCCAAGAAAAATTCAAGGATTTGTTACGGAGATAAAAGCTGAATCAGAATTTAAAAAGCTCCGTGAAATTTGTGAGCCGATGGATTTAGAGCCAGTCTTAAATAAGGAATTGCTTGAACTTGGGAATTGGCTGACGGAAACTACACTGTGTTTTAAAATCTTTGCCTACCAAGCTATGCTTCCAGCAGCCTTGAAGGCTAAATATGAAAAGAAAGTGAAGCTATCTCCGGGAGTATCGATTAATGAAATACCTGTACAGCTTCACGAGATTTTAAAAAAAGAGGAAGCGATAAATTGGGAGGACGCATTGAAAAATGGGCTGGTCCCTATCCTGCAAAGAGAAGCAGCAAAAGGCCTGCTGGAAGTAATCTATCTAGTAAAAGGGAAACTGAATAAAAAGAAATTAAAATATGTCAGCCCGCTTCTATCTCCAGCGGACTTAGAAACTGAATATAATAGCTTACCACCACGAGCTGAAAAGCAAAAAGAAGCATTGAGGTACTTTATTCAGAACCCCGGTCCAATTGAGATGAGACAGTTGTCAGCAGAATTAAAAATCTCAGGCGCAACCGTAAAAGCGCTTGTGGAAAAGGGACTTCTCACGGAACAGGACATGGAAGTTTATCGTGATCCCTATGAAAACCGGACCTTTACCCGGACGGAGCCTTTGCCTTTAACCAATGATCAGCAGGAAGCAATGGGGCCAATATTAGGTTCCATTGAAGATATGGTTCATGAAGTGTTCCTCCTCTATGGGGTAACAGGCAGCGGGAAAACTGAAATTTACTTGCAATCCATTCAGGATGTCATTGAAAAAGGCAGAGAAGCTATCGTTCTTGTACCAGAAATTGCCCTTACTCCGCAAATGGTAAATCGCTTTAAGGGGCGTTTTGGCAATTTAGTTGCTGTTTTGCACAGTGGACTTTCAGCAGGTGAGAAATATGATGAGTGGCGGAAGATACAACGCAAAGAAGTTAAAGTAGTTGTCGGTGCAAGGTCAGCGATTTTTGCTCCCTTTGAAAATCTGGGGATTATTATTATTGATGAAGAGCATGAAACAAGCTATAAACAGGAAGAAATGCCGCGCTATCATGCGAGAGATGTGGCGATTGAACGTGCAGGTAAATATAGATGTCCGGTTGTCCTCGGGAGTGCTACACCTTCTTTAGAATCATTTGCAAGAGCTCAAAAAGGGGTATATAAGCTGCTAACTCTTCCTAACCGCATGAATCAGCGGGCACTTCCTGCAGTTGAAATTATTGATATGCGAGAAGAACTAAGAGCAGGAAATCGATCCATGTTTTCTAGAAAGCTTTTTGAACTGTTGAAGGAAAGAATAGATAGGAAAGAGCAGTCTGTATTATTTTTAAATAAACGCGGTCACTCTTCCTTTGTTATGTGCAGGGATTGCGGGTTCGTAATGAATTGCCCAAATTGTGATATTTCCTTAACCTATCATAAGGTTAAGGAACAAATGAAATGCCATTATTGCGGATATGAGAGCCATGTGCCTAATCAATGCCCAGAGTGTTCAAGTGATTATATCCGTTACTTCGGGACAGGAACACAAAAGGTCGAGGATGAGCTTGGAAAAATTCTTCCTGAGGCAAAAGTAATTCGTATGGATGTAGATACAACAGGGAAAAAGGGATCGCATGAACGGCTATTAAAGGAATTTCATGAAGGGAAAGCCGATATTCTTTTAGGGACACAAATGATTGCAAAAGGATTAGATTTTCCGAATATCACACTTGTTGGAGTTCTCTCAGCGGATACTATGCTTCATTTACCTGATTTTCGCTCATCTGAAAAGACGTTTCAGCTATTAACACAAGTTAGCGGCAGGGCGGGACGGCATGAATTACCGGGGGAAGTAATTATCCAGACCTATACTCCTGAACATTATAGTGTAGAACTTGCTGGGACACAGGACTATGATCTCTTTTATAATCGAGAGATGATGATGCGAAAGGCACATCATTACCCGCCATTTTATTATTTAGCTTTAATTACTATTAGTCATGAACAGTTAATCAGTGTGGTTTCAGCCACGGAAAAGATTGCTGCTTTTGTACGGTCGAGAATTTCTAATCGTGCAGTTGTTCTTGGACCTGCTGCCTCACCTATACCAAGGATTAATAATCGATACCGCTACCATTGTCTTATTAAATACAAGCGTGAACCAGAGCTTACTAAGACATTAAAAACCATACTGGACCAATATCAAAACGACCCGAAAAGCGGATTACTAGTTTCCATTGATGTAAACCCATTTATTTTAATGTAAGATACGTAAAAATCGTTGATATAAAAGGTTATGATCAAGTATTTTGGGTGAAAATGAATAGTAATAAATAGTAACTGATAAAAAAATCAGACAACTTCGAAACAGATGGAGGAACACCTTTGGCTATACGAAAGATTGTTATGTACCCTGCAGAGGTACTCGAAAAAAAATGCAGCCCTGTTGTGAAGTTTGACAGAAAGCTAGCTAAATTACTTGACGATATGTACGACACGATGATTGAATACGATGGCGTTGGACTTGCTGCTCCGCAAATTGGAATTGATGAGAGAATTGCCATTGTTGATATTGATAATGAATTAGGAACAATTGAGATGATTAATCCGCAAATCCTAAAAACATCTGGAGAGCAGCATGGTCCAGAAGGATGTTTAAGCTTCCCAGATTTGTTTGGAGAGGTTACAAGACCAAATTACGTGAAATTTGAGGCCTATAATCGCAAAGGAAAAAAGTATACGCTTGAAGCAGAAGAATTTCTCGCTAGAGCGATACTTCATGAAATTGATCATTTGGACGGGATATTATTTACAACGAAGGTTAGCCGATATCTCGAGGAAGATGAGTTAAAAGGAGTAGAAATTGAATGACGAGAATCGTGTTTATGGGTACCCCGGATTTTTCAGTACCCGTCCTGCGTAGAATTATTGAAGATGGGTATGAAGTTATTGGGGTGGTTACCCAGCCCGACAGACCTGTTGGAAGGAAAAAGGTACTAACGCCACCGCCTGTCAAAGTTGAAGCGATAAAGCGTGGAATCCCGATCTATCAACCAGAAAAAATTCGTCAAAAAGAAGAAATGGAACAGATTCTTTCTTTGAATCCTGACCTAATCATTACAGCAGCTTTTGGACAAATATTGCCAAAGGAAATATTATCAGCACCAACACATGGCTGTATTAATGTCCATGCCTCTCTTCTTCCAGAACTTCGGGGCGGGGCACCTATACATTACGCACTGATCCAAGGTAAGAAGAAAACAGGGATAACCATTATGTATATGGTTGAAAAACTGGATGCAGGTGATATTCTAACGCAGGTTGAAGTAGAAATTACTGAGGAAGATAATGTTGGTTCACTTCATACTAAACTTAGTGCTGCAGGGGCTGAATTATTGTCTGAAACACTTCCTAAGCTATTAGGAGGAAAATTAACACCTATACCTCAAAATAATGAAAAAGCGACCTTCGCTTCTAACATAAAAAGGGATCAAGAAAAAATCGACTGGTCCAAAACAGGTGAAGAAATCTATAATCATATTCGCGGATTAAATCCGTGGCCGGTTGCTTTTACAACTTTAGATGGTCAGACATTGAAGATATGGCGCTCTGAAAAGGTAACAGGGGGAAAGAGTGAGGTGCCTGGGACAATCATCCAAAATGATCCTGATGGTATTACAGTATCAACCGGTAATGAAACGTCTATTAGGATAAAAGAGCTGCAGCCCGCTGGTAAAACAAAAATGACAAGTGAAGAGTTTTACAGAGGTGCAGGTTCGAAAATCGTAGTTGGCAAGAGACTAGGAGAATCAAATGACGAATAAAAAGAAAAATGTGCGGGAAGCCGCAATGGATTTACTTGATGCGATTGAAAAGAACCAATCATATAGTAACTTACTGCTAAATACTACCATTGAGAAGAATAATATTTCCTCTCTTGATACAGGGCTGCTGACTGAATTAACGTATGGAACCTTACAAAGAAGGATGGCACTAGACTTCTTCTTAAAGCCCTTTATTAAAAATAGCAAAAAGTTGGAAAAATGGGTGCTTCAGCTGTTAAGAGTTACCCTTTATCAAATGATATACCTTGATAAAATCCCAGATAGAGCAGCAATATTCGAAGCAGTGGAAATTGCCAAAAAGCGAGGCCACAAGGGGATTGCTGGAATGGTAAATGGCGTGCTGCGCAGTATTCAGCGTGAAGGCCTTCCATCTTTGGATGTGGTTAGTGACCCCATTGAAAGATTATCAATCGAAACGAGCCACCCAGAATGGCTCGTTAAGAGATGGGTCAGTCAGTTTGGAATGGAAAGAACAAAAGAAATGTGTGAAGTTAACCTAACGGCACCGCTGCAAACAGCAAGAGTGAATCTTACTAAAACCACCATACGTGAATGTATTGAGGATCTTGATGAAGAAGGCTTTCTAATCGAAAAAAGCCCTATTATTCCTGAAGCTATTCGGGCATTAAAAGGAAATTTAGCCTTTTCAAGGGCATTTAAAAAGGGCATGATAACCATTCAAGACGAAAGTTCAATGCTCGCAGCCTATGCATTAGCTCCTAATGAAAACGAACTGATATTGGATGCTTGCGCTGCTCCTGGCGGTAAAAGTACTCATATTGCAGAAACCATGAAATTAACGGGGGGAGTAATCTCGCTCGATTTGCATGAACATAAAGTAAAATTAATTAATGAAAATGCTAAACGTTTAGGTTTGGGCAATATAAGGACAATCGCAATGGATTCACGAAATGCAGGAGAACATTTTGAAAAGGAATACTTTGATCGAATACTTCTTGATGCCCCATGTTCAGGATTAGGGGTTATGAGAAGGAAACCGGACATGAAATATACCAAAAAAGAACAGGATCTTAATCAATTAAGTTCAATTCAGCAAAATTTATTAAAATCTGTTTCACCTTTAGTCAAAAAAGGTGGAATTCTTGTCTACAGTACGTGTACAGTAGATAAGGAAGAAAATGAAAATACTGTCTCTACATTTTTACAGGAGCATCCTGAATTTGAGGTGGATGTTACCTTAAAAGAAAGAATGCCGGAGGCCATCCAACCATTAGTAAAAGAAGGTTTTTTACAAATCCTTCCTCAGGATTTTGGCTCTGACGGGTTCTTTATCGCATGCTTAAGAAAGAAGGTGTAACAGTTGGAACAATTAAATACAACTGAGAACAATACAACATTGGACATGAAAAAAACGTCAATATATTCCCTGGAGCTTCATGAACTCAAGGAATGGCTGACTAATAATGGTGAAAAGCCTTTCCGGGCAGAACAAATCTATGACTGGCTGTACAAAAAAAGGATTTCTTCTTTTGAAGATATGAATAATTTATCAAAAAGTTTACGTGATAAGCTTTCTGAGAATTTTCAAATCACGACTCTAAAAACCGTTATTAAGCAATCTTCTTCTGACGGGACCATTAAATTTCTGTTTGAACTTCATGATGGATACTCAATTGAGACTGTTTTAATGCGCCATGATTATGGTAATTCAGTCTGTGTAACAACCCAGGTTGGCTGTAGGATTGGCTGTACCTTCTGTGCTTCAACACTTGGCGGGCTTAAGCGTCATTTAGAAGCAGGGGAGATTGTTGCTCAGGTCGTAACCGTACAGCAGGCTCTTGACGAAACAGATGAGCGTGTCAGCTCGGTTGTCATAATGGGAATTGGAGAACCTTTTGACAATTATGATAATATGATGGCGTTTCTAAAAATCATCAATCATGATAAAGCATTGATGATTGGTGCTCGCCATATAACCGTATCCACTAGCGGTATTGTTCCGAAGATTTATCAATTTGCTGATGAGAATATGCAGATTAATTTTGCGATTTCACTACATGCGCCTAACACTGAATTACGATCTCGGTTAATGCCAATCAACAGGGCATATAAACTTGATGACTTAATGAAATCCGTAAGGTATTATATCGATAAGACGGGGCGTAGAATTAGCTTTGAATATGGCCTTTTTGGCGGTGTGAATGATTCTGTTGAACATGCGGAGGAATTAGCTGACCTGTTGAAGGGGTTAAAATGCCATGTTAATTTAATTCCTGTTAATTATGTTCCCGAGCGGGACTATGTACGTACCCCGAAGGATAAAATTTTTGCATTCGAAAAAACACTCAAAAATCGTGGAATAAATGTAACGATTCGGAGGGAGCAAGGTCACGACATTGACGCAGCATGTGGACAACTTCGTGCAAAGGAGCGGAAAGAGGAGACGAGGTGAACGGATTGAAGGCAGTATTTATGACTGACCAAGGCAAGGTCAGGCAACATAACGAAGATGCTGGTGGAATATTTGTAAATAAGGACGGTAACCGCCTAGCCATTGTCGCAGATGGTATGGGGGGTCACCGTGCTGGTGACGTTGCCAGCGAAATGACGATCTCTCAGTTGAAAAACGAATGGGAGGGTTCAGAAGGTATATCGACTGCTGGTGATGCAGAAAGTTGGTTAAGAGACCAAATTACAAGTGTAAATAGCCTGCTTTTTAATCATGCAATGAACAACTTAGAATGCGATGGTATGGGTACTACTGTTGTGGCGGCAATTAGTACCAATCGGTTTGTGACAATTGCAAACATAGGTGACAGCAGATGTTATTTATTTAATGAGAGCGGTTTTAAACAGGTTACCCAAGACCATTCACTAGTAAATGAGCTTGTTCGAACAGGTCAAATATCGCGGGAGGACGCAGAGCATCATCCCCGTAAAAATGTACTTTTACGTGCACTTGGTACTGAAAAAGCAGTAGAAATGGATGTTAAAACCATTATTTTTGAAGAAGGGGATATCCTTTTATTATGTTCTGATGGTCTCTCCAATAAAGTAAATGAAAAAGATATGAGTGCTATTCTGACTAATGAAGACCCTTTGGAGCATAAAGCGGGTACCCTTATTTCTCTTGCAAATGAGAATGGTGGAGAAGATAACATTACACTTGCAATTGTAGAGTTTGCTGATTTCAGCGAGGGTGATGCATAATGTTGATTGGAAAACGATTAAGTGGCCGCTATAAAGTATTAGAAATGATTGGCGGAGGCGGGATGGCGAATGTGTATTTAGCACACGACATGATTCTTGATCGTGATGTGGCTGTCAAAATGCTGCGCCTTGATTTTGCTAATGATGAAGAATTTATACGCCGGTTCCGTAGAGAAGCACAATCTGCTACAAGTTTAGCTCATCCTAATATCGTAAGTATCTATGATGTTGGAGAAGAAAATGACCTTTATTATATTGTAATGGAATATGTCGAAGGTCAAACCTTAAAACAATACATACAACAGAGTTCACCCTTACAGGTTGAAGATACAATTGAAATCATGAAACAGCTGACTTCTGCCATTTCACATGCGCACCAAAATCACATCATTCATAGGGATATTAAACCTCAAAATATTCTCGTTGACCGTTTTGGAAATGTAAAAATAACTGATTTTGGCATAGCTATGGCGCTAAGTGCAACAAGTATTACCCAGACGAATTCAGTTCTGGGGTCCGTTCACTATTTATCACCTGAACAAGCACGCGGAGGAATGGCAAATAAAAAGTCAGATATTTATTCACTTGGAATCGTCATGTTTGAATTATTAACAGGCAGACTTCCCTTTTCAGGCGAATCTGCTGTTTCTATTGCCTTAAAGCATTTGCAATCGGAAACCCCATCCGTAAGAAGGTGGAACCCGAACATTCCACAGAGTGTTGAAAATATCGTATTGAAGGCAACGGCTAAGGATTCTTTTCATCGATATAACAATGTAGATGAAGTGGAAGAAGATTTAAGGACAGCACTCGATTCAGAGAGAGTAAATGAACAGAAATTTGTCATCCCAGATGATGATGAAGCGACAAAAGCAATACCGGTGATTACGAATGATCGTCCTTTGCAAAATCTTGGTGAAACAATGGTACATAGTCAGGATAAAAACAAAGGAAAAGATGTTGATTCAAAAGGAAAAGAAAAGAAAAAACGCAAAAAGTGGCCTATTATATTAATTTCAAGCTTTTTATTGTTAGTATTGTTGGGAATATTCACGATTACAGTCTTACCAGACTTATTATCTCCTAAAGATGTAAGTATACCTGATATCAGCGGGATGGAATTAGAAGATGCAATAGCCAAATTGGAAGCAACAGGTCTTAAGGCTGGCGAGCAAGAAAATATACCTGATGATGAAATTGAAGAGGGGCAAGTCATCAAAACAAGTCCTGAAGCGGAAAGTACGGTAAAAGAAAATACATCAGTCAAGATATTTGTAAGTACTGGTAAGGAAAAAATAAAACTAGAAGATTATATTGAAAAAAACTATGAGGAAGTAAGCCGTTTATTAGAGGATCTAAACTTTAAGGATATTGATATTACTGAAGTTTTTGATGATAGTGAGGCTGGTACAATTCTTAGCCAAGAGCCAGAAGGCGGTCAAGAAATAATACCTGATGAAACTACATTAAGATTAGAAGTAAGTAAGGGTCCTGAACCGATTGTCTTACGAGACTTAACACAATACAGTACAAAGGGTGCGCAGGAATATTTAGATTCTGTTGGACTTAAATTTGAAATTTCAGAAGAAAAGTTTGATGATTTGATTCCTAAGGGCAGCATTATTTCGCAATCACCTCTGCCTAATACGGAAATGAGTATGGGTGACAAGGTTTCTGTTGTTATTTCAAAAGGCAAGGAAGATAAACCGCCTAAAGATGTCACTATAGATATAACCATTGATTACAATCCTATAGTACCAGGGGAAAAACAGAGAGTTCTAATTTATATTGAGGATATGAACCATAGTATGACCGAGCCTGCGGATGACTTTGAAATTACTTCTACAACAAGAGTCCCAATCACATTGAAAATTCCATTCAATGGTAAAGGCGGTTACAGAGTCCAGCTTGATGATAGGGTTATTGCGCAAGAAACGGTGAATTATCAAGACTTAGAATAAACTTCAAGGAGTGTGGCTATGCCTGAAGGGAAAATTGTAAAAGCATTAAGTGGGTTTTATTATGTACTGCATGATGGTGAAATGATTCAGTGCCGCGGAAGAGGTGTTTTTCGGAAAAACAAGATTACACCACTTGTTGGCGATGAAGTGGTTTTTCAAGCCGAAAATGTTCGTGAAGGTTATATTATGGAAGTAAAGGAAAGGAAGAATGAACTTGTACGTCCGCCGATTGCGAACGTCGACCAAGCCATTCTTGTTTTTTCCGCTGTTGAACCGGACTTTAGTACCATGCTTCTTGATCGCTTTCTTGTACTAGTTGAATATAATCATATTCAACCACTTATATGTATTACAAAAATGGATTTAACCAATGAGAAGGAAAAGCAGGCCATTACCGAATACGCTAATCAATACAGAAAAATGGGGTATGAAGTATTACTTACTTCATCTGAAACAGAAGCAGGGATTGAAGCGTTAAACCCGCATGTCGAAGATAAAATATCAGTGTTTGCCGGTCAATCAGGGGTGGGAAAGTCATCTCTATTAAATGTGCTGAGACCTGACCTTGAACTAAAAACAAATGATATTTCCTCACATTTGGGCAGAGGGAAACATACTACACGACATGTTGAATTAATTAGTGTGGGTAATGGTCTAATAGCTGACACACCGGGATTTAGTTCATTGGAATTCACTACGATTGAGGCAGAAGAGCTTACGTCTTGCTTTCCGGAAATAGCACGAGAAAGCGAAAATTGTAAATTTAGAGCATGTTTACATATTAGTGAGCCGAAATGTGCAGTGAAAGCTGCGGTTGAAACCCAGACGATTACTCAATATCGCTATCAACATTATGTTGATTTCCTCCAAGAAATAAAAGATAGAAAGCCGAGGTATTAATGATGGTGAAAATTGCACCTTCCATCCTTTCAGCTGATTTCGCCAGATTAGGTGAAGAAATAGTCGCGGTTGAAAAGGCAGGAGCTGACTATATCCATATCGATGTTATGGATGGTCATTTTGTTCCAAATATTACAATAGGGCCATTAATTGTGGACGCTATTCGTCCGGTTACAAAGCTTCCGCTAGATGTTCATCTTATGATTGAAAACCCTGACCAATATATTGAAAATTTTGCTAAGGCAGGAGCAGATTACATTACAGTCCATGTCGAAGCTTGCCGACACCTTCATCGGACAATTCACCATATTAAATCTTTTGGAATAAAAGCAGGAGTAGTCTTGAATCCAGCTACTCCAGTTGAGTCTATTCAGCATATTTTGGCAGATATTGATATGGTGTTGTTAATGTCCGTAAATCCTGGTTTTGGCGGACAAAAGTTCATACCTGAAGTCCTTCCTAAAATTAGGAAGGTTAAGGAAATGGCGGACTCAATAGGGAAAGAGCTTGAGATAGAAATTGACGGCGGGGTAAATCCTGAAACTGCAAAACTATGTATGGAGGCTGGGGCAAATGTACTAGTCGCCGGATCAGCTATTTATAATCAAGAGGACTACGCAGCTGCCATATCGTTAATAAGAGGTTAAACAGTACAAAGCCGGCTATATTGCTGGCTTTTTTTGCAGTAAAAAGGGGGTAATTAGAGTGAATATTAATATCTTAGCTGGGGGACCTAATGAACTTCTGCCTAATCTTAATGAATATTTAGGTGAAAATGAGGTTTGGATTGGTGTCGATCGAGGGGTTTACAGCCTAATAAATATGGATATTACCCCGAAAATCGCTTTTGGGGACTTTGATTCTGTATCCATTGAAGAATATAGGGTTATCGAAAGACATGTAAAGAAAATGAAAAGGTACAAGCCTGAAAAAAATGAAACAGATATGGAGCTCGCTTTGAATTGGGCAATAAAACAAGATCCTGATTTGATTCGAATCTTTGGTGCAAGCGGTGGCAGATTGGACCATTTCTTAGCGAATGTCCAATTATTAATCAAGCCTTTATTGGAAAACAATCATGTCAAAATTTTTCTAATCGATAATCAAAATATCCTATCATTAAAAGGTCCCGGCAGTTATAAAATGAGTAAGAGGGCAGATAAAAAGTATGTTTCTTTTGTTCCTCTAACCCTTAACGTGAAAGGGCTCACTCTTGAAGGATTTAAGTATCCATTAAAAGATCGTCATATTACCATCGGCTCAACATTATGTATTAGCAATGAACTTATTAGTGATAATGGTACTTTTTCATTTTCAGAAGGCATATTATTAGTGATAAGAAGTAATGATTAATACGATTTAAGAGGTACTGATTTCGTCCGTATGAATAAAATAGTAAAGGCGTACGAGAGAAGTTTAGATGTGTGAGATTGTGAGGAGGGACATAATGAAGTTTTATACAATTAAACTGCCAAAGTTTTTAGGTGGACTTGTCCGAGCGATGATTGGTGCATTTAAAAAGAATGAATAGAAGAATGTCTAAGCACCTATTTATGGGTGCTTTTTTATTTTGAGGGATAGATGGGTAAGATAGTAAGAAAGGGCACCCTTATAGGATGCCCTCACATATTATACGCGTTCCACTTTACCAGATCTTAACGCTCTTGTAGAAACCCAAACACGTTTAGGCTTTCCATCAACAAGAATACGTACTTTTTGTAGGTTAGCACCCCATGTACGCTTGTTAGCGTTCATAGCGTGTGAACGTGTATTACCAGATGTTGTTTTTCTTCCAGTTACAACACATTTACGTGGCATAATGATTCCCTCCTTATTACCAAAAAGCTTTATACAGCATTTACGTTATTGTCTAAAGATACTTTAATAATTTATCATACAACCTGTTTGAATGCAATAGTGATTGTTAAACGTTTCAAGAAAAATACCTTGACATGCATGTTTACTGATTATGTAGTCAATAAGAATAAAGTATCGCTTTCAAATTTTTCTTGACTATAGTAAAATGACTTTAGTCAAGGTAGTGTCCTAAATTTGTTGTTAAAATCTTAAAGCCGATTTTAACGCGAAAATAGTTAATTTGCACTTTTGAATTAAGTATGCAAGCTCTTTTTTAAAGAGCCTTAGTCAAGGAGCAATTTCCAAAAGGGGGAACGATTCATGTCCATCGAATTAAAAACTAAGTACGGACAGATTGATATTTCAAATGAAGTAATCGCAACCATCGCTGGAGGTGCCGCTATCGATTGTTATGGAATTGTCGGTATGGCATCAAAGAGTCAAATAAAAGACGGTCTTACAGAAATTTTAAGAAGAGAAAATTTTACTCGTGGAGTTATTGTTCGCCAAGAGAATGAAGAAGTACATATTGATATGTATATAATTGTCAGCTATGGAACAAAGATTTCCGAGGTTGCTCATAACGTGCAATCAAAGGTGAAATACACACTTGATAAGACCGTTGGACTTGCCGTTGACTCGGTAAATATTTACGTTCAGGGAGTTCGTGTAACGAACCCTTAAGTGGTGTAACGAACCGCAAGTAGAGGAGGAAAGTTTGTGTCTATTACAGCTTTAGATGGAAAACGTTTTGCAGAGATGGTGATTCAAGGTGCGAATCATTTAGGAGCCAACGCAAAAATGGTTGATGCATTAAACGTTTTTCCTGTGCCCGATGGTGATACTGGAACGAATATGAATTTATCAATGACCTCAGGGGCAAAGGAAGTTAAAAATAATGTACAGGAACATATTGGAAAAGTTGGAGTAGCTTTATCAAAGGGTTTACTTATGGGTGCTAGAGGTAACTCCGGGGTAATCCTTTCCCAATTATTCCGTGGATTCTCTAAAGCAATTGAAACAAAAGCAGCAATCACTGGAAAAGAATTCGCAGCGGCTTTGGAGTCGGGTGTCGAAACTGCCTATAAAGCAGTAATGAAGCCAGTGGAGGGTACGATTTTAACGGTGGC
This sequence comes from Bacillus sp. CZDM1, assembly GCF_055502545.1. NCBI lineage: Bacteria > Bacillati > Bacillota > Bacilli > Caryophanales > Bacillaceae > Bacillus > Bacillus sp. CZDM1. The sequence goes on from NZ_JBUESO010000003.1 coordinate 234,808, forward strand.
AAAGGATTCAGCAAAAAGAGGTGTTCTTGCTTCCCAAAAATCTAACGATATTACCGAGATTATGGAAGAAGTTTTAATAGAGGCAAAAGCATCACTTAAACGCACACCTGACCTGCTTCCTGTTTTAAAGGAAGTTGGAGTAGTTGACAGTGGCGGGCAAGGGCTTGTATTTGTTTATGAAGGATTCCTTGCTGAATTAAAAGGCGAGCAGCTTCCGGATTCACCGGAAAACTATCCTTCGATGGATGAAATGGTCAGTGCAGAACATCATAAAAGTGTCCAAAGTCATATGAATACAGAAGATATAGTATTCGGCTATTGTACAGAATTTATGGTGAAGTTTGAAGAGGCAAAACTGACAAAGCATCCTTTTGACGAACAGGTTTACCGGAATGATCTAAGTAAGCTTGGAGATTCCTTACTTGTTATTGCGGATGAAGAGGTTGTCAAGGTACATATTCATTCTGAACAGCCGGGTGATTGTCTAAGCTATGGACAAAAGTACGGAAGCTTAATCAATATCAAAATTGAAAACATGAGGCAGCAGCATTCCAATATTGTTGGAGAAATGCACACACCTTTAGTTTCTGATAAACCAAAAGTACCAAAAGAACAGCAGGAGTATGGAATTGTAACCGTATCAATGGGTTCCGGAATAGCTGAGTTATTTAAGAGTATCGGGGCACATGCAGTAATTGAAGGCGGACAAACAATGAATCCGAGTACAGAAGATATTGTTAAGGCCGTTAAAGAAGTGAATGCGAAAAAGGTATTTATTCTTCCGAATAATAAAAATATCATTATGGCTGCTCAGCAAGCTGCTGATGTATCAGATGAAGAAATTTATGTAATTCCGTCTAAAACAGTTCCACAAGGTCTTTCAGCCCTTTTAGCATTTAATCCAGCAGGAGATGTTAAAACAAATGAAGCATCGATGACGGAAGCAATGCAGCATGTTAAGACAGGTCAAATTACTTTTGCAGTTCGCGATACGCAAATCGATGGATTAGAAATTGAGAAAGATGATTTCATGGGAATTGCCGAAAGCAAAATAGTTGTAAAAAACAAAGATAAAGGCAGAGTTGCGCAAGAGTTGCTTTCTAAGATGGTGGATGAGGATTCGGAAATATTAACCATCATCTATGGTGAAGACGTTACCGAGGATGAGGTAAATGACCTTGTAACCTTTGCCGGCGAGCATTTCGAGGATGTTGAAGTTGAACTTCATAATGGAAAACAACCATTATATTCATTTATCTTTGCAATTGAATAAGTGATAAAATAGAAGGGGTAATAACCCTTCTTTTTTCTGTGTTATAAATATAGGTGGATACCAAAGAGATTTATTTGTCCTAGGGGGAGAAACGAATGAAATACAGAAGTGTGTTTGACATAATCGGACCTGTAATGATTGGACCATCCAGCTCACATACAGCTGGGGCTGCCAGGATTGGCAGAGTCGCTAGGAGTTTATTTGGCAGGGAGCCAAAATGGGCAAATATTTCTTTATATGGCTCATTTGCTAAAACGTATAAAGGACATGGGACAGATGTAGCGATTATTGGTGGTTTATTAGATTTTGATACCGATGACGTAAGAATCATAAATGCAATAGATATAGCGAACGAACGGGGTATCAAACTCCGATTTATAGAAGAAGACGCGATTACTGACCACCCTAATACCGCTAGAGTGATTATTGGCGATGATAAAGGCGAATTAGAGCTAGTTGGAATTTCAATTGGCGGCGGAAAAATTGAAGTGACAGAGTTAAATGGTTTTGAACTTAAATTATCTGGAAACCATCCAGCCATTTTAGTGGTCCATAATGATCGTTTTGGCGCAATTGCTAGTGTATCAAATATACTGGCAAAATACGAAATCAATATTGGGCATATGGAAGTTGCAAGAAAAGAAGCTGGAAAGCTTGCACTGATGACCATTGAAGTTGACCAAAACATCGAAAATAAAATCCTTCATGAGCTAGAACTACTGCCCAATATTCTAAAAGTTACTAAGATAGTGGATTAAACATACCAGATAACAACGAGGGGGATGGCATATGTTTCGAAACGTTGCTGAGTTAGTAGAGCTTGCAATTAGCAAAAATAAAAAAATCTCAGAAATTATGATTGAGCAAGAAATGGATGTCACCGGACGCAGCCGGGAAGAAGTACTTTCTTTTATGGATAGAAATTTAAGAGTCATGGAGGAAGCGGTTGAACGGGGAATTAAAGGAGTAAAATCTCACTCTGGTCTAACAGGAGGGGATGCTGTTCTTCTACAAAAATATATTGAAAAAGGTAACTTCTTATCAGGTAAAACTGTTCTTGATGCCGTAAGTAAAGCTGTAGCGACGAACGAAGTCAATGCCGCGATGGGAACAATATGCGCTACACCAACTGCAGGTTCTGCAGGAGTTGTGCCTGGAACATTATTTGCTGTGAAAGAAAAACTAAATCCTACTAGAGAGGAAATGGTTGCATTTCTTTTCACGGCGGGAGCTTTTGGCTTTGTCGTTGCTAATAATGCTTCGATTTCAGGTGCAGCCGGCGGCTGTCAGGCGGAAGTTGGTTCAGCTTCAGGAATGGCTGCGGCAGCTATTGTTGAAATGGCAGGCGGTTCACCAGAGCAATGTGCAGAAGCAATGGCGATTACACTAAAGAATATGCTTGGGCTGGTATGTGATCCTGTCGCCGGTTTGGTAGAAGTACCGTGTGTAAAAAGAAATGCAATGGGAGCCGCAAATGCGATGTTGGCAGCAGATATGGCATTAGCGGGTATTACTAGCAGGATCCCATGTGATGAAGTCATTGATGCCATGTATAAAATAGGACTAACGATGCCGACAGCTTTAAAAGAAACTGCACAGGGAGGGTTGGCGGCAACTCCGACAGGTCGTGAACTCGAAGCCAAGATCTTCGGTATTCCGCGCGTCTAAAGTGAATCATTATCTTAAACAATCAGTTACCGTAATAAAAGGCATTGGGGAAGAAACAGCTGAGAGTTTAGCGGAAATGAAAATATATACAGTTCAGGATTTATTAGAGTATTTTCCTTACCGTTATGAAGATTATCGACTTCGTGAACTTACAGAAGTTCAGCATGAAGAGAAAATTACTGTAGAAGGGAAGGTTCATAGTGAACCTTCTCTTACATATTTTGGCCGGAAGAAATCGAAGTTGATGATTAGGATGTTTGTCGGGCAATATCTTATTAAAGTTGTATTCTTTAACCAGCCGTACTTAAAAAGTAAAATAATCATGAATGAAACGATTACCGTTACAGGTAAGTGGGATGCCCATCGTCAAACGATTACAGCTAGTGAAATGCAGGTCGGACAAAATGCAAAAATACAAGACTTTGAGCCTGTTTACTCACTTAAAGGAAAAATTACGACGAAAGGAATGCGGAAATTTATTTCGATTGCCTTTCAACAATTTGGCAAATATATAGAAGAAAGTCTGCCATTCTCTCTGATACAAAAGTACCGTTTGCTAAACCGCAATGATGCTATGAAAACCATGCATTTTCCAGTTAACCAAGAAGACGTAAAACAGGCGCGCCGTCGTTTAGTTTATGAAGAATTTTTACTATTTCAGCTAAAAATGCAGGCATTACGTAAATTTGAACGGGAGCATGCTCCTGGAATACAACAAAACTATCATGTGACAAAGGTTGAGGAATTTATTCAATCTCTGCCTTTTCCGTTGACAAATGCGCAGAATCGGGTTGTAACGGAGATTTTAACAGACCTAAAATCCCCGCTTAGAATGAATCGCCTCCTGCAAGGTGATGTGGGTTCAGGGAAAACGGTGGTGGCTGCAATTGGATTATATGCTAGTTTTACAGCAGGTTACCAAGGGGCATTAATGGTTCCGACAGAAATTTTAGCAGAACAGCACGCTGAATCTCTCAAGGGACTATTAGAACCTTTTGGACTTAATTGTGAATTATTAACGAGTTCTGTTAAGGGAAAACGGAGAAGAGAAATTCTTCAAAACTTAGCTGAAGGAAAAGTCGATATTTTAATAGGGACACATGCTCTTATTCAGGATGAGGTTTCTTTTAAGAAATTAGGGTTTGTGATAACCGATGAACAGCACCGCTTTGGTGTTGAACAAAGAAGAGTGTTACGGGAAAAAGGAGAAAATCCTGATGTTCTGTTCATGACGGCAACTCCAATACCAAGAACGCTTGCGATTACTGTATTTGGTGAGATGGATGTATCACTCATCGATGAAATGCCTGCAGGTCGTAAAGCAATCGAAACCTACTGGGCAAAACCGGATATGTTGGGAAGAGTCCTTTCTTTTGTAGAAAAGGAACTGGTAAAGGGGCATCAGGCTTATGTGATTTGCCCGTTAATTGAAGAATCAGACAAGCTGGATGTCCAAAATGCCATTGACGTCCATACCACTCTAACTCATCACTTTCAAAATCGTTATAAGGTTGGACTTATGCACGGACGATTAGGCTCGGAAGAAAAAGATACGATTATGAAGGCATTTAGTAGTAATGAGGTACAAGTGCTGGTATCAACAACAGTTGTAGAAGTAGGAGTCAATGTTCCTAACGCCACAATGATGGTTATATATGATGCCGAAAGGTTTGGACTTTCCCAGCTCCATCAACTCCGAGGAAGAGTAGGCAGAGGCAGTGACCAATCCTATTGTATTTTGTTAGCCGATCCAAAGTCTGAAGTCGGTCAGGAGAGAATGAGAATTATGACCGATACAAATGACGGATTCGTTTTAAGTGAAAAGGACCTTGAATTACGGGGACCTGGTGACTTCTTTGGGAAAAAACAAAGTGGGGTCCCAGAATTTAAGCTGGCAGATATGGTTCATGATTACCGTACACTCGAAACAGCTAGAAACGACGCTTCCATCATGATCCAGTCGAAGGCCTTTTGGAGTGCAAAAGAATATGAATTCCTTAGAAGTCAGCTCGATGAAACAGGTGTTTTAGAAGGTGAAAAACTAGATTAATCAAAAAAAACAACTTCAAGCAGATTGCAAGAATATAAACTTATTCTTGCAATCTGCTTTTTCTAATTTTATACTACTATTAGTACCTAGTCATAATAGCTCGGACGGTGTTTGATTATGAGAAGAACAAAAAAAGAACGTCAGCAAATGTTAAAAGAGACCATAAAGGAAAATCCTTTTATAACCGATGAAGACCTTGCAGATAAATTCCAAGTAAGTGTGCAAACAATTCGCCTTGATCGTTTAGAATTGTCGATTCCTGAATTGCGGGAAAGAATAAAATATGTTGCAGAGAAAAAATTTGAAGATGAGGTTCGATCTCTGCCGATCGAGGAAGTAATTGGAGAAATTATTGATATTGATTTAGATCATAGTGCCATTTCAATTCTCGATGTGAAAGAGGAGCATGTCTTTATTCGGAACCAGATAGCCAGAGGCCATCATGTTTTCGCACAGGCAAATTCTCTTGCTACAGCGGTCATTAATGATGAATTGGCGTTAACAGCAAAAGCAAACATACAATTTAAACGCTCAGTTAAACAAGGTGAACGAGTGATTGCCAAAGCTAAAGTTATTAAAATAGATGACGGCATCGGCAGGACCATTGTCGAGGTGACAAGTTTTGTAAATAACGAGCTTGTTTTTAAAGGTGAATTCGAAATGTACCGTTCAGAAAAATCATTAAAGGATGAGAATAGATGAAGTTAGCAATCGATGCAATGGGTGGCGACCATGCTCCTAAAGAAATCGTAATCGGTGCAATGAAAGCTGTAGAAGCTTTTTCAGATATACATATAACCTTAGTTGGGGATGAAACCAAAATTAAAGAATACTTAACAAATCCGGAACGGATAAGTATTTTACATACAACGGAGGTCATACTCGGAACGGACGAACCTGTGAGAGCTGTTCGGCGCAAGAAAACGGCTTCCATGGTATTAGCTGCGCAACAAGTAGCGGATGGGAATGCAGATGCTTGTATATCAGCAGGAAATACAGGTGCATTAATGGCTGCAGGATTGTTTGTTGTAGGCAGGATTGAGGGAATAGAACGGCCAGCACTAACACCTACTTTACCAACCATTGGCGGAGAAGGATTTCTATTATTGGATGTCGGGGCAAATGTAGACGCCAAGCCTGAGCATTTGCTTCAATATGCTATAATGGGTTCCATCTATTGTGAAAAAGTTAGAGGAACAGCTAACCCTCGGGTTGGTCTTCTAAATATCGGGACGGAAGAAAAGAAAGGGAATGACCTAACAAAAGCGGCATTTGAACTTTTGAAAAAGGCAAATCTAAATTTTATTGGAAATGTAGAAGCCAGGGATTTACTTGATGGCGCAGCGGATGTGGTTGTGACGGATGGTTTCACTGGTAATATGGTGTTGAAAACCGTAGAGGGTACAGCGCTGTCTATGTTTAAAATGTTAAAAACCACGCTAATGAGCAGCGTAAAAAGTAAACTTGCTGCCGCAGTATTAAAACCTGAATTCAAGATTTTAAAAAACACATTAGACTATTCTGAGTATGGCGGTGCAGGTCTTTTTGGCATTAAGGCCCCCGTTATCAAAGCGCATGGCTCCTCAAACGGACAAGCAATTTTTAGCGCGATTCGTCAAACAAGAGAAATGGTTGAAAAGGATGTTGTCGGGCTCATTAAAAAAACGATTGAAAATGAGAAGACATCTAATTCAGAAGTGTAGGAAGGGGTGCACAAATGGGAAAAATAGCGTTTGTATTTCCAGGGCAGGGCTCACAAACAGTGGGTATGGGACAGCAACTTGCTGAGCAGTTTCCTGAGGTAATGCAATATTTTAATAAAGCAGACGAAACACTTTCGGTTGAATTAAGTAAACTTATATTTGAGGGACCTCAAGAAGAATTGACCAAAACGGTTAATACACAGCCAGCACTATTAACAACAAGTATGGCCATTCTAGAAAGATTCAAAAAATCTGCAATCAAGCCTGATTACGTTGCTGGACATAGTCTAGGTGAATATACAGCACTTGTAGCAGCTGGGGCATTTACCTTTGAGGATGGCGTCTTTGCAGTGAGAAAAAGAGGAGAATTTATGGAAGGAGCAGTTCCGAATGGTGAAGGTTCGATGGCAGCTATTTTAGGACTTGCTCGTGAACCTCTTTCCGAAGTAACAGCTGAAGTAAGTGACTCTGGCTTCCCAGTTTCTCTTGCGAATTTGAATTGTCCAGGTCAAATTGTTATCTCAGGATCACGAAAAGGTGTTGAGCTTGCAGGGGTAAAAGCGAAAGAAGCCGGTGCAAAAAGAGCGATTCCTTTGGAAGTCAGCGGTCCATTCCATTCTTCATTAATGAAACCTGCTGCTGGAGAATTACGTGAGGTTTTAGATGGTCTTGATATGAAGGATGCGCATATTCCAGTGATTGCAAATGTTTCGGCAAATCCAATGACTTCAGCATCAGAAATTAAGGAAAATTTAATTGAACAGCTATACTCACCTGTATTATGGGAAGATTCTGTTGTGAAAATGATTGATTTAGGTGTTGATACATTTATTGAGATTGGTCCCGGGAAAGTACTTTCAGGGTTAATTAAAAAAATCAACCGCAGTGTCAAAACGTACTCGATATCGGATGAGGAAAGCTGTCAATCTGTAATCGAGGTATTGAAGGAGGAAAATCTATGACTTTAGAAGGAAAAGTTGCCTTAGTAACGGGTGCGTCCAGAGGGATTGGAAGAGAAATTGCCCTCGAGCTTGCAAGACAGGGAGCAAATGTCGCAGTCAACTATGCTGGCAGTGAAGGTAAAGCGAATGAAGTGGTAGATGAAATAAAAGCTATTGGGAAAGAAGCATTTGCGATAAAATGTGATGTATCCAATAGTGAAGAAGTATCTGCTATGGTTAAAGAAACAGTAGATCGTTTTGGTAAATTGGATATACTTGTTAATAATGCGGGTATCACAAAAGACAATTTATTAATGAGAATGAAAGAAGATGAATGGGATGATGTGATTAACATTAATCTTAAAGGCGTTTTTCTTTGTACAAAAGGCGTTACCCGCCAAATGATGAAGCAGCGTGTGGGGCGTATCATTAATATCACTTCAGTTGTTGGTGTAAGTGGTAATCCGGGACAAGCTAACTATGTGTCAGCAAAAGCCGGTGTCATTGGTTTAACGAAAACGACAGCAAAAGAGCTTGCTTCTCGTAACATTACAGTAAATGCGATTGCACCAGGCTTTATTACCACTGATATGACAGATAAATTATCGGATGAGGTAAAAGGTGAGATGTTAAAGCAAATTCCGCTAGCTCGTTTAGGTGAGCCTAAAGATATTGCTAAAATGACAGCTTTCTTGGCTTCCGATGATGCTTCATATATTACAGGACAAACGCTTCACATTAACGGTGGAATGGTAATGTAAAAATATTTTTTTATACATTTATTATTTTATCGAAATACTCTATAATAGCTTGAGGGGAGGTGAACTACAATGGCAGAGGTATTAGAACGTGTTACAAAAATCATCGTTGACCGTTTAGGTGTAGATGAATCACAAGTTAAGCTCGAAGCTTCATTCAAAGATGATCTTGGTGCTGATTCCCTTGACGTAGTTGAACTAGTTATGGAATTAGAAGATGAGTTTGATATGGAAATTTCTGACGATGATGCTGAAAAAATCAGCACAGTTGGTGATGCTGTTACTTACATAAATAGCAAGAATTAATTCGTTGGATTTCTTTCAAAAGCTCCGTTTTCAAACGGAGCTTCTTTCTGTATTATAGAACTTGGCAAATTGCAAAAATACTGCCAAGTTTCTTTGCGTTTTGACTGGAGATTACTTAAACTATTGATAGGTATGTGTGTAAAAAATATGCAAGGTGGAGACTTTAATGCGCAGAAAAGGTAAGGAAAAAGAAATGAACAATCGCGCAAAAGAAAATCAATTTAAGGATTTTCAGGACAAGATCGGTATTCATTTTGAAAATGAAAAGCTTTTAAAACAAGCTTTTACTCATTCATCCTATGTGAATGAGCATCGCAGAAAGCCTTATGAAGACAATGAGAGGCTTGAATTTTTAGGGGACGCTGTACTAGAACTCACTGTGTCGAAATTCCTGTTCCAGAAATATCCAATGATGAGTGAAGGGGAGCTAACAAAGCTGCGTGCAGCTATCGTATGTGAGCCTTCGCTAGTAATCTTGGCAAACGAACTTTGCTTTGGCAAATTAATTTTGTTGGGAAAAGGAGAAGAAATGACTGGGGGAAGGGAACGCCCAGCGCTTTTAGCTGATGTATTTGAGGCATTTATTGGTGCGTTATACCTGGATAAGGGACTTGAGGTAGTAATTGAATTTCTAGACAAAGTGGTTTTCCCTAAAATTAATGAGGGTGCTTTTTCTCATGTGATGGATTTTAAGAGCCAGCTTCAAGAATTAATCCAGAGAGATGGGACAGGTTTGATTGAATATAAAGTATTAATTGAAAAAGGTCCTGCCCATAGTAAAGAATTTGTTTCGAGAGTTTCTTTAAATGGTGAAGAATTAGGCATCGGTACGGGTAAATCAAAAAAAGAAGCAGAACAGCATGCCGCCCAAATGGCGCTGGAGGTTTTAAAGCAAAAACATCATAGTTAAACAACATAAGAATGCTAAGGAAGATTCCGGCCAAGCTTTAGGGAGGATAAGGATATGTTTTTAAAACGGTTGGACATCATTGGCTTTAAATCTTTTGCAGATCGTATTGGGGTGGATTTTGTTCAAGGAGTCACTGCTGTAGTCGGCCCAAACGGAAGTGGGAAAAGTAATATAACAGATGCAATTCGCTGGGTATTGGGTGAGCAATCTGCTAAATCACTTAGAGGCTCTAAAATGGAAGATATCATTTTTGCGGGAAGCGATACAAGAAAGCCGTTAAATTATGCGGAAGTGACCCTGACTCTTGATAACCAAGATGAAGGATTATCAATTGATTACAATGAAGTAAGTGTAACGAGAAGGGTCACCCGTTCTGGGGATAGTGAATATTTACTTAATAAACAGCCTTGCAGATTAAAGGATATTGTTGATTTATTTATGGACTCGGGTCTTGGCAGAGAAGCGTTCTCGATTATCAGCCAAGGGAAAGTAGAAGAAATTCTCAACAGTAAGGCTGAGGACCGAAGAACAATCTTTGAAGAAGCTGCAGGTGTATTAAAATATAAAAATCGTAAGAAAAAAGCAGAATCTAAACTAATAGAAACACAGGATAATTTAAATCGAGTAAATGATATACTACACGAACTTGAAGGACAAGTTGAACCATTAAAGATACAGGCTTCAATGGCAAAGGATTACTTAGAGAAAAAAGAAGAGCTTGAAAAAATAGAAGTAGCCTTAACGGTGTACGATATTGAAGATTTACATCAAAAGTGGACCCGGTTTTCAACTCAGCTCGAAGAACACCAGCAAGAAGAAATTAAGCTTTCGTCTAAGTTACAGATAAAGGAAGCAAAAATAGAAGAAACAAGGAATCAAATAGCTGCGCTCGATGAGTCAATTACTGATTTGCAAAATGTTCTCCTGCATGCTAGTGAAGAATTAGAAAAGCTAGAAGGCAGGAAAGAAGTATTAAAAGAACGTAAGAAAAATGCTTCTCAAAATAGAGCTCAGCTTGAAAAAAGTATTACTGAACTTACGGATAAAATCTTTCAATTAAAAAGCAATAAAGATATACAGGATGAACTAGTAAAAAAGCTGACACAACAAGTGAAATTTCTTCAAAATCAGTTAAAAGAAAAACAGGAAAAATTAGCGTTATTCACGGAAAATATTGATGAAAAAATTGAAACCTTAAAAAGTGAATATATCGAACTGATAAATGACCAAGCTGGAGCGAAAAACGAGCTGAAATATATCGACCAGCAGCTTGAACAGCAGGAAATAAAGAGCACTCGCCTTGACTCTGAAAATGTAAAATTCATCGAGGAAAGACAAGTTTCTCAAACGAAGAGGTTACAAATTCAATCAGCGCTAGATGAAGTACAAAGCAATCTATCAAATCAAGTCACGGGTTTCAGGGAGAAGCAGCGAAAACTTGAAAATGCTCAAAACAATTATCAGAAGCAGGAAAAGACCTTATATCAAGCCTATCAAATTCTTCAACAGGCAAAATCACGGAAAGAAATGCTTGAGGAGCTGGAAGAAGATTATTCAGGTTTCTTTCAAGGGGTAAAAGAAGTACTAAAAGCCCGTGGAAATAAGCTTCCAGGGATTGAAGGAGCTGTAGCTGAGCTAGTCAAAGTGCCAAAAGAATACGAGACAGCACTTGAAACAGCATTAGGCGGTGCCTTGCAGCATATCGTCGTGGATACGGAACAAAATGCCCGGACAGCTATCACCTTCTTAAAACAAAATTCATTCGGCCGAGCTACTTTTTTACCATTAAGCGTAATAAAAGGCAGAGTGTTGTCGTCCTCACAACAACACTCCATTCAAAACCATCCATCATTGGTGGGGAGTGCCGTCGATTTAGTAAGCTTCGATCCAAAATATACCGAGGTCATCAGTAGTCTTTTAGGTAATGTTGTTATAACGAAAGATTTAAAGGGCGCAAACGAACTGGCCAAAATCCTCCAGTATCGTTGTCGGCTTGTGACGTTGGATGGAGATATTGTCAACCCAGGAGGCTCGATGACTGGCGGGGCACAAAAGCAAAAAACCAGCTCTTTATTGACAAGAAAAGGCGAGCTTGAAGAGTTGAAAGAAAAACTTATCGTAATGAGTGATAAAACCTCTAGTTTAGAAAACTTGGTTAAGTCTTTAAAACAAGATATTAAATCACAAGAACAAGAACTAGAGTCAATGCGAAAGTTTGGAGAAGAATTAAGACAAGAGGAACAAACGTTAAAGGGTGATCAAAGGGAAGCAGAATTCGATGAAAAGAATATTAATAATCGCTTGGCGATGTATGATCTTGAAAAAGGCCAATTGACAGAGGAACTGAAATCCTTAAACAATCGTAAAAGTGATCTCTTTGAAGCAATGACTAGCTTTAAAGGTAAGCTAGAAACTTTAGATAAACAAATTGCAAAACTAACAGAACAAAAAACAAATGATATCTCATCAAAAGAAACACTAACAAAGGAAATAACAGATTTAAAGGTCGAGTATGCAGCTAAAAATGAGCAGTTCGTAAATACAAAAGAACGATTAGCTTTGATAGTAGAAGATTTAAACGAAAGTGAAGAGAGGCTGGCTCTATATACAGAGGATTTGATGCTGCTAACCTCTGAGATGGAAGGCAGTACATCCGGTGAAGAACAGTTGGAAGTTGCCGCAAAACGTAAGCAGCAGGATAAGGAACAAACGATTGCCCTTATATCTTCAAGAAGGCAGGAACGTATCCACATGCTTTCAGCCCTTGAAGATGATGAGCTTGAAGCAAAGGAAATCAAGAGGCTTCATAAGGGTATGGTAGAAGTTTTAAAGGATGAAGAAGTAAAGATTAATCGTTTAGACGTTGAACTTGAAAACAAACTGGCACATCTTAGAGAAGAATATTTGCTTTCCTTTGAGGGTGCAAAGGAACAATATCCACTAACCTTGCCAGTGGAAGAAGCCAGGAAAAAAGTAAAGCTGATAAAACTGGCGATTGATGAACTCGGCAGTGTGAATACTGGAGCCATTGAAGAATATGAGAGAGTTTTTGAACGTTATGAATTTCTGAATGAACAAAAGAACGACCTTCAAGAGGCGAAGGATACTCTTTATCAGGTTATTGATGAAATGGATATAGAAATGAAAAAACGTTTTGAACAGACCTTTACTGGAATTCGTGAGCATTTTGAACCTGTGTTCCGCGCATTATTTGGCGGCGGAAGAGCAGATTTAAAACTTACGCAGCCGGAGGACTTATTAAATACGGGAGTAGAAATCGTTGCACAGCCGCCTGGTAAAAAACTGCAAAATCTTGGATTATTATCGGGTGGTGAGAGAGCATTAACAGCCATTGCTTTGCTATTTTCCATTTTAAAAGTCCGCCCAGTTCCATTTTGCATTTTAGACGAGGTGGAAGCAGCTCTTGATGAAGCAAACGTTTTTAGATTTAGTCAATATTTAAAGAGTTTTAGTGAAGAAACCCAGTTTATTGTCATCACTCACAGAAAAGGAACAATGGAAGAAGCAGATGTTTTATACGGTGTAACCATGCAGGAATCAGGTGTCTCAAAGCTTGTTTCTGTCCGACTTGAGGATACGAAGGAGCTTGTCGAAACTTAAAGGATAGGAAGTGAAGAAAGGTGAGTTTTTTTAAAAAATTAAAAGAGAAAATCACGAAACAAACGGAAAGTGTTACAGAGAAATTTAAAGATGGTCTTTCGAAAACAAGAAACAACTTCTCTGGAAAAGTGAATGACCTTGTTGCAAGGTACCGCAAAGTGGATGAAGATTTCTTCGAGGAATTAGAAGAAATCTTAATACAAGCAGATGTAGGCTTCGATACAGTCATGAAACTAATTGAAGAGTTGAAGATGGAAGTCAAACGCCAAAATATACAAGACCCAGGGGAAGTTCAAAGTGTTATTTCGGAGAAGTTAGTCGAAATTTACAATGCTGGTGAGGAGCAATCATCCAAATTGAATATTCAAGAGGATGGGCTTACTGTTATCTTATTTGTTGGTGTTAATGGTGTAGGAAAAACTACGACAATCGGAAAACTTGGTCATAAGTTTAAAAGTGAAGGGAAATCAGTTCTATTAGCCGCTGGTGATACTTTCCGTGCTGGTGCGATCGAACAGTTAGAGGTATGGGGAGAAAGAGTCGGCGTTGACGTTATTAAACAGGCAGAAGGTTCTGATCCGGCTGCGGTAATGTTTGATGCGATAAAGGCTGCTAAGTCGAGGAAAGTGGACATATTGATTTGTGATACAGCGGGGCGCTTACAAAATAAAGTTAACTTGATGAAAGAACTTGAAAAGGTCAAACGGGTAATCGAACGGGAGGTACCAGGTGCACCACACGAAGTCCTGCTTGTATTAGATGCAACCACTGGTCAAAATGCGCTCATTCAGGCAAAAACCTTCAAAGAGGTCACGAATGTGAGTGGGATTGTTCTTTCAAAATTGGATGGGACAGCAAAGGGCGGTATTGTTTTGGCCATTCGAAATGAATTGAAGATTCCTGTAAAGTACGTAGGTCTTGGTGAAAAAATGGATGATCTTCAGGAATTTAACGCAGAGCAATATGTATATGGTTTATTCGCTGATCAAGTGGATAATGCTGTAAATTGATGTAAAGATATTTTCTTGACAGACTGTGTATGACTGTGTAAACTACATTTGTAAAGGCTTTTCACTTAACAAGGGAGGTATACGCATGCTTGAAAAGACAACGCGAATAAATTATCTCTATGATTTCTATTATTCGTTGTTAACACCAAAGCAGCAAAGCTATATGTCCCTCTATTATTTAGATGATTACTCACTTGGAGAAATCGCTGAAGAGTACGATGTAAGCCGTCAGGCTGTCTATGATAACATCAAACGTACGGAAGCTATGCTTGAGGAGTATGAAGAAAAGCTATTACTATTTCAGAAATTTCAAGAGCGCAGCAAGTTATTAAGGCATGTAAAAGAAGTGCTTAACGAAGAACACCCTTCAAAGCAGGCGATGATGGAAATGGTTGCCGAGCTTGAGAAATTAGATTAGGAGGCGGCATGAATGGCGTTTGAAGGATTAGCCGACCGACTGCAGAATACGATTCAAAAAATCCGTGGAAAAGGTAAAGTTACGGAAGCGGATGTAAAAGAAATGATGCGTGAAGTCCGTCTTGCGTTACTCGAGGCTGACGTTAACTTTAAGGTCGTCAAGGATTTTGTAAAAAAAGTCAGCGAACGTGCAGTAGGACAAGAAGTACTAAAAAGCTTAACACCAGGCCAGCAGATCATTAAAATCGTTAATGAAGAATTAACGGAGTTAATGGGTGGTGAACAAAGCAAAATTGCTGCCTCTAATCGTCCGCCAACAGTCATTATGATGGTAGGGCTACAGGGGGCCGGTAAGACGACGACTACAGGAAAGCTTGCCAACCTGCTTCGTAAAAAGTACAACCGTAAGCCTCTGCTAGCAGCCGCTGATATTTATCGTCCTGCTGCCATTAAACAGCTTCAAACACTGGGAAAACAATTAGATATACCTGTATTTTCTCTTGGCGATCAAGTTAGCCCGGTCGAAATTGCAAAGCAAGCTATTGCGCAAGCAAAGGAAGATCATAATGACTACGTCCTTATTGATACTGCTGGACGTTTGCATGTCGATGAAGCATTAATGGGTGAACTGAAGGATATTAAAGAACTTACGAAACCGGACGAAATTTTCCTTGTTGTGGATGCGATGACTGGTCAAGATGCCGTTAATGTTGCCCAAAGCTTTAATGAACAGCTTGGTTTGACCGGGGTAGTCTTAACGAAACTTGACGGTGACACACGTGGAGGAGCTGCGCTTTCGATTCGTGCTGTTACCCAAACACCGATTAAGTTTGTCGGTTTAGGCGAAAAAATGGATGCAATTGAACCTTTTCATCCTGAACGCATGGCCTCAAGGATCCTCGGTATGGGTGATGTCTTAACGCTAATAGAAAAAGCGCAGGCGAATGTTGATGAGGAAAAGGCGAAAGAGCTTGAACAAAAGATGCGGACGGCTACTTTTACGCTTGATGACTTTTTGGAGCAGCTGGGACAAGTCCGTAATTTAGGGCCGCTTGATGAACTATTAAAAATGATGCCTGGTGCAAATAAAATTAAAGGTTTGAACAATGTTCAAATCGAAGAAAAACAAATTGCACATGTGGAAGCAATCATTCGATCAATGACAAAAGCAGAAAAAGAACATCCGGAGATCTTGAATTCAAACCGTAAAAAGAGGATTGCCAAAGGGAGCGGCAGAACTGTTCCTGAGGTTAACCGCTTATTAAAACAGTTTGAGGACATGAAGAAGATGATGAAACAAATGACAGGAATGCAGCAAAAGGGCAAGAAAAAAGGCGGATTTAAATTTCCGTTTAAGCCGTTTTAAAGCTGAAAAAATTGGCAATACTACTGTAAAGAAAAAACACTTTACAAATGAATTAATAATTGATAATATACTATCTTGTGTGAAACTATTCGGAGGTGCTTATTTAAAATGGCAGTAAAAATTCGTTTAAAGCGTATGGGAGCTAAAAAGACTCCTTTCTATCGTATCGTAGCAGCAGATTCTCGTTCTCCTCGTGACGGACGTTACATTGAAGTGATTGGAACTTACAATCCAGTTGCGCAGCCAGCTGCAATCCAAATTAACGAAGATTTGGCTCTTAAATGGTTACAAGACGGTGCTAAACCATCTGATACAGTTCGTAACCTTTTCTCAAACCAAGGCATCATGGAAAAATTCCATAATGCTAAGCACAGCAAGTAATTACTATGAAGCAATTAATTGAAACGATTGTTAAGCCCCTTGTTGATTTTCCAGAAGATGTGAATGTTTTTGTCAACGAAGAAGATCAACGAATCACTTTTCATCTAACTGTGAATAAGACAGATATGGGAAAGGTGATTGGAAAGCAAGGGCGTGTTGCAAAGGCCATAAGGACTGTTGTATATGCAGCAGGATCATCACAACAAAAGAAAATTTTTCTAGAAATTGGTGAATAGCTTTTTGCATCTAGATGAAAGGGAGGAATGAATTTCCTCCCTTTTTTGCTATCAGAAAAACAGAAGCTTGGAGGAGGAGCAATTTTATGCAACTGATTCAAACTGTTATCGTGAAGCAAATCTTAACGGAACAAAGCAAACAGAAGCTGCTTGATAAATATTTTGCAGGCAAGCTGCAGATGCAAAAAGAATATGAGCAGCTTCAATTTGAGTTGAAAAAGTTAGAAAAAGCCAAAAAGTATCAATCGAGCGCACTTAAGAGTCACTTTGAAAAAGAACTGCAAAAACGCCATGATAAAGAAAAGCTTTATGAGTTTCAAATTGAACAACTACATATGCTACCATTAGGCAGTGAATTAAAGCAAAAAGAAGTACAAGCCCTTGTTGAAGTAAAGGCGGGCGACAATTGGGATGAAGTAATGGAGCAAACAACCATTATTATAAAAGACGGCATAATTGAGGAAATAAGATAGAGGTGACGAAAAGAATGGAAAAATGGTTTAATGTTGGTAAAATCGTCAATACACACGGAATCAGAGGTGAAGTAAGGGTAATTTCTAAAACTGATTTCCCAGAGCAACGGTATAAAGTGGGGAATATATTGTATTTGTTTATGCCTGGATCTAGTAAGCCGATTGAATTAAAGGTAAAAACCCACCGAAGTCACAAAAATTTTAATTTACTTACCTTTGAGGGATTTGAAAATATCAACGAGGTTGAAAAGTTTAGGGACGGAATTATTAAGGTGCCAGAATCCCAACTTGGAAATCTTGAAGAAGATGAATATTATTACCATGAAATTATCGGATGCTTGGTTGCTACAACTGGCGGTGAGGAAATTGGTAAGGTTATGGAGATATTATCTCCCGGTGCTAACGACGTATGGGTAATTAAATCACCTGCAGGCAAGGAAATATTGATTCCTTATATTGAGGATGTTGTGAAAAAAGTAGATGTGAAGGAAAAGGTTATCTTAATTGAACCAATGGAAGGGCTGCTTTCATGATGAAAATAGATGTACTGACGTTATTTCCTGAGATGTTCTCAGGAGTGCTTGGGCATTCCATTTTACATAAGGCTGCTGAAAAAGCTGCTGTTCACTATAATATTGTCAATTTCCGTGACTATGCTGATAATAAACATCAAACCGTAGACGACTACCCCTATGGCGGTGGGGCAGGTATGGTCTTAAAGCCGCAGCCTCTCTTTGATGCAGTTGCAGCATTAAAGGAACAAGCGGAAAGTAATGCCTCAAGAGTGATCCTGCTTTGTCCTCAAGGAAAACGGTATGATCAAAAACTAGCAGAGGAATTAGCGAAAGAGAAACATCTTATTTTCGTATGCGGCCATTATGAGGGATACGATGAGAGAATACGTGAACATGTGGTAAGTGATGAAATATCAATCGGTGATTATGTGTTAACTGGTGGAGAGCTTGGAGCGATGGTTGTGATTGATAGTGTCGTTCGTCTCTTACCAGAGGTCTTAGGAAATGAAGAGTCACATATGAAAGATTCTTTCAGCACGGGTCTTTTGGAGCATCCACATTATACTAGACCATCTGACTTTCGTGGAATGAAGGTCCCAGAGGTCCTCCTGCAAGGAAATCATCGATTAATTGAAGAATGGCGAAACAAGGAAGCTTTACGACGAACACTCCTTAGGAGGCCAGACCTATTAGAAAAAATAGAATTAAGCAAGGAACAGGAAAAATGGCTGAATGAAATAAAAAAAGAATATGAGTAGATATTGCATGAAGTTGTCTTTTATGTTAAGATACTACTTGTGACTTGAGCTGAGTAACGTATTCAGTATGGTCTTATAAAGATGTTCCGCTGCAATGAAATAGGATAGTAGATGTGCATGAGCGTCTGTTGGAAGGAGATGAAAACGATGCAACATTTGATTGAAGAAATCACAAAAGAACAACTTCGTTCTGATTTACCTGCGTTTCGTCCTGGTGATACTGTACGTGTACACGTTAAGGTTGTCGAGGGTACTCGTGAGCGTATTCAGTTATTCGAAGGTGTAGTGATTAAGCGTCGTGGTGGTGGCATTAGCGAAACTTTCACAGTTCGTAAGGTATCTTACGGAGTAGGCGTTGAGCGTACTTTCCCTGTACACACACCTAAAATTGCGAAGCTTGAAGTATTGCGCCGCGGTAAAGTTCGCCGTGCTAAGCTATACTACTTACGTAAGCTTCGTGGTAAAAAAGCTCGTATTAAAGAAATTCGATAATAAAAGAAGGAGCTTGCTTTGCAAGCTCTTTTTTCGTACATATCTTATCAAACATTTTTTTGTGATTGGTGGGGAACAAAAGATGATTAAGAAGAAAAATGAACTTTGGGAATGGACGAAGGCGCTTTTGATTGCAGTTGTATTGGCAGCTGTCATTCGTTACTTTCTTTTTGCACCAATTGTAGTAGACGGGCTATCGATGATGCCCACGCTGCAACACCAAGACCGTATGATAGTGAACAAGCTAAGCTATAATATAGGTGAGCCAAAACGGTTTGATATTATCGTCTTTCATGCGCCTGAACAGAAGGATTATATAAAAAGAGTCATCGGACTTCCAGGTGACCGTATCGAATATAAAGATGATACTTTATATGTAAATGGAAAAGCGTACGAAGAACCTTATTTGGATGAGTATAAGAAGAAAGTCGAAGGTCCTTTAACCGATCCCTTTACGCTTGAAGAAACTCCTGCAGGTGTAGAAACAGTACCAGAAGGTGAATTGTTCGTAATGGGGGATAACCGTCGTTTCAGTAAAGACAGCAGGCATATTGGAACTATCTCATTGGACAAAATAATCGGTAAAACAAGTATTGTTTACTGGCCATTAAAAGATGCACACATCGTGAAATAGATTTAGGAGGTGGCTGCTTTGACAATCCAATGGTTTCCAGGCCATATGGCAAAGGCTCGAAGAGAAGTCACGGAAAAATTAAAACTAGTAGATATTATTTACGAATTGGTGGATGCAAGAATTCCATATTCGTCTCGCAACCCAATGATTGATGTAATTATTCAACATAAACCAAGACTGGTCCTCTTAAATAAAGCCGATTTAGCAGATAAAGCAATCACAAAAGAATGGATTGCCTATTTTGCTAAGAGAGGAATAAAAGCAATCGCTATTAACTCTCAAGCTGGAGAGGGTATGAAGGATATTGTAAAGGCATCCCATGAAATCTTAAAGGACAAGTTTGATCGATTAAGAGCAAAGGGTGTTGTCAATCCAAGAGCCATTCGTGCCATGATTGTTGGAATCCCCAATGCCGGAAAATCAACATTAATCAATCGACTTGCAAAGAAAAACATTGCAAAGACAGGAAATATGCCAGGAGTAACAAAAGCGCAGCAGTGGATTAAAGTAGGAAAAGAGTTAGAGTTATTAGATACCCCGGGAATTCTATGGCCAAAGTTTGAAGACCAAGAGGTTGGAAAGAAGTTAGCTGTAACGGGAGCAATCAAAGACACTCTTCTGAATTTGCAGGACCTCGTTGTTTTTTCGATTAAGTTTTTAGAAGAGAATTATCCAGAGAGACTTAAGGAACGCTATAAGCTTGAATCAGTCCCAGAAAACGTCGTGGATATGTTTGACCAAATTGGTGAGCTTAGAGGCTGTCTTGGGGCTGGGGGAGTCGTTGACTATGATAAAGTTTCAGAGTTAGTTATTAGAGAAATTAGATCTGAGAAATTTGGACCGGTGACTTTCGAAAGACCTAGCGATATAGCGGATAAAATTGAAAATAAATAAACAAATGAACTCTCCATGCGGTGAGTTTTTTTGTTTATTTTTGGTCATTGTAAATAAACGCAGGAGAAGGTATTATTACAACGGGTGAAGAAAATGAAAGTACAGACAATAGCAGAAATAGAACAGCAGCTTAATGGCATCAAGGCTGAAAGTGACCCTATATTCCAAAAACTCCAGCAGGACGAGCGTAAAGGGGTTCAACATCTAATACATAAATGGCATAGGAAAATGGAACAAGAACGACAACTTCAGGAAAAGTTTCTTGAAATGAATGTTTATGAAAATAAATGGCGTGGACAGGGATATAAGTATATTGCAGGTGTCGACGAAGTAGGCAGGGGGCCTCTTGCAGGTCCAGTAGCAGCAGCGGCAGTTATTTTACCAAAGGATTTTTACTTACCAGGTATTGATGATTCAAAAAAACTTTCAGAGAAAAAGCGGACTGAATATGATGAAATCATTAGAAGTAAAGCAATAGCTGTTAGTGTCGCAATGATTGATGCAGCTGAAGTTGATTCAATCAATATTTACGAAGCTACTAAAAAGGCGATGAAAGCGGCAATTGCTTCACTAACTATAAATCCAGAGATTTTACTGGTTGACGCTGTAAAGCTAGAAACACCTTATATTGTTGAGCCAATCATAAAAGGGGATGCGAAGAGCGTTTCGATAGCGGCAGCTTCCATCGTAGCAAAAGTGGTAAGAGATTCTCTTATGATAAAATTATCAGCTGGATTTCCGGAATATGGCTTCGAGCGTAACATGGGGTATGGGACAAAAGAACATATCTTGGCGATTCAAAAACATGGTATTACGCCCTATCATCGAAAGAGCTTTGCGCCAATTAAGGACATGTTTCAAGAACAATAACAAAACAAGCTGCTTATTGCTTGTTTTGTTATTGTTAAAAAGTAATTAGTTGTTAATTTTTGGCTTCATATTTTATGAAAGCGCTTTATTTTCAGGGCGTGAGAATTCATAATATTATGAGGATAATAATTTTTTTACGCATAATGGTGGACAAGGTATCTGTCATTCTATAAAATGAAAACGGAGTCAATTTTTTAAAGAGTTTGATAGGAGGATGGGAAATGAATATCCATGAGTATCAGGGGAAAGAAATCCTCAGAAAATATGGGGTAAGTGTTCCTAATGGCAAAGTGGCATTCAGTGTTGAAGATGCAGTGGAAGCCGCAAAGGAATTAGGTACACAAGTATGTGTAGTAAAGGCGCAAATCCATGCTGGCGGCAGGGGTAAAGCCGGCGGAGTAAAGGTTGCTAAAAACCTTGAAGAAGTGCGTACATATGCAAGCGAAATCCTCGGAAAAACTTTGGTTACACACCAAACAGGTCCTGAAGGTAAAGAAGTAAAGCGACTATTAATTGAAGAGGGCTGCGATATTAAAAAAGAATATTACGTGGGCCTTGTCTTAGACCGTGCTACTTCAAAAGTTGTGCTTATGGCATCTGAAGAGGGCGGAACTGAAATTGAAGAAGTAGCAGAAAAAACTCCGGAGAAAATCTTCAAAGAAGAAATTGATCCGGTTGTTGGCTTAATGCCATATCAGGCACGCCGCATTGCATTCAATATCAACATTCCAAAAGAGCTAGTAAATCAAGCTGTTAAATTCATGATGGGCTTATATAATGCCTACATTGAAAAGGATTGTTCAATCGCCGAAATCAACCCATTGGTTGTAACTGGAGATGGAAAAGTAATGGCATTAGATGCAAAGTTAAACTTTGACTCAAATGCTTTATATCGTCAAAAAGATATACTTGAATACCGTGATCTTGAAGAAGAAGATCCAAAGGAAATCGAAGCATCTAAATATGATTTAAGTTATATTTCATTAGATGGAAATATCGGCTGTATGGTAAATGGTGCCGGCCTTGCAATGGCAACAATGGATATTGTTAAGCACTATGGCGGCGATCCGGCAAACTTCCTTGATGTTGGGGGCGGTGCAACAGCTGAGAAAGTTACAGAAGCATTCAAAATTATCCTTTCTGATCCAAACGTAAAAGGTATTTTTGTTAATATTTTTGGCGGAATCATGAAATGTGATGTCATTGCTGAGGGTGTTGTAGAGGCTGCTAAGCAGGTTCAACTAAGTGTACCTCTTGTTGTGCGTTTAGAGGGAACAAACGTTGATTTAGGTAAGAAAATTCTTGCTGAGTCTGGTTTGGCTATCACTCCTGCAGAATCAATGGCTGACGGTGCACAAAAAATCGTTTCACTTGTGAAATAGGATCGAAAGAAAGGGGAATTAACGTGAGCGTTTTTATTAATAAAGATACAAAAGTAATTGTTCAAGGGATTACAGGTTCAACTGCCCTTTTTCATACAAAACAAATGCTTGAATACGGAACACAAATTGTTGCTGGGACCACTCCTGGAAAAGGCGGCATGGAGGTTGAAGGAGTACCAGTTTATAATACAGTGAAAGAGGCTGTTGCTGTTACAGGCGCTACTGCTTCTGTTATCTATGTTCCAGCACCATTTGCAGCCGATGCTATTATCGAAGCGGTTGATGCTGAATTAGATTTAGCCATCTGTATTACTGAGCACATTCCAGTATTAGATATGGTTAAGGTTAAACGTTATATGGAAGGCAAAAAGACGCGCTTGGTAGGTCCTAACTGCCCAGGTGTTATCACGGCAGATGAATGTAAAATTGGTATCATGCCTGGATACATTCATACAAAAGGTCATGTTGGCGTTGTTTCCCGCTCTGGAACATTAACGTATGAAGCTGTTCATCAGTTAACACAAGCAGGAATTGGTCAAACTACTGCTGTGGGAATCGGCGGCGACCCAGTTAATGGCACAAACTTCATCGATGTCTTAAAAGCATTTAATGAAGATCCGGAAACATATGCCGTTATCATGATTGGTGAAATTGGCGGTACAGCTGAGGAAGAAGCGGCTGAGTGGGTAAAGGCAAATATGACTAAACCTGTTGTCGGCTTCATCGGCGGCCGTACAGCACCTCCTGGAAAGCGTATGGGCCATGCTGGTGCGATCATTTCAGGCGGTAAAGGTACAGCAGATGAGAAAATTCGTGTTATGAATGAATGCGGAATTAAAGTTGCTGACACACCATCTGTTATGGGTGAAACGTTAATTGAAGTCCTAAAAGAACAAGGTATATATGATAAGTGTATAACACACTAAGAATAGTAGAAATAGTCCCTTCAAACGAGGGACTATTTCTTCTTTTTTCGTTAATAATGGAGGCAAAGTATGGATGATATTAGAGAAAAACTCATTGCTTTAATGCACTACCCAGGTATTTCGTGGAGTGCAGTTTTACAATATATAATGAGAGACCCATCTCTCCAAATGAAACCGCGTTACATCCAACAAAACTTATTCTCTTCCACTGCACACACAAACCTTCCTTCCACAACTTTTTTACAATCCGAAATCGTAATTGAACAAATCCGACAATATGAAAAAAACGGAATAAAGGCTATAACAATCCTTGATGAAAATTATCCCAGCCTATTAAAAGAAATCTATCAGCCACCCTGGGTGTTATTTGCAAAAGGAAATCTCTCTTTACTTGCAAAACAGCCAAAGCTTGCAGTAGTAGGTTCCCGACAGGCAACCCAGTATGGTAAGAGTGCCATTCGGTTACTGTTTCCGCCATTAGTGGAAAAAGGAGTGGTTATTGTCAGCGGTTTAGCTAATGGTATAGATACTCTCGCGCATGAGAACGCAATGAAGAATGGCGGAGATACCATTGCTGTAATAGCTGGTGGATTGAATCGTATATATCCTAAGGAAAATACTGAATTAGCAAGAGAAATGATGAAAACACAGCTAGTTGTTTCAGAATATCCGCCAAATACGAAGCCAGAACGATGGCATTTTCCAGCCCGCAACCGAATCATCAGCGGGATGTCAAACGGGACATTTATAATAGAAGCAAAACGAAAAAGTGGATCTCTGATTACGGCTAATTATGCGGTCAATGAAGGCCGTGAAGTTTTTTCACTGCCTGGAAGTATCTTTAATCCGTATTCATCGGGTACAAATGACCTAATTCAGCAGGGGGCAAAACCTGTAATGAGCAGCGAGGATATTTTAGATGAACTTCGTTTATAACTTTAATTAAATTTCAGTTTTATTTAAAATAAATTCGCAGTTTTTTAAAGTTTTTTTCATATTATTGGAGATTTATGCTAAAAAAGCTTGAAATTATTTCTAATATGTTATACATTTTCCAACAGATATTTGAAAAAAAGAATGTGTAAATAGGAATAATTTGGCGTATTATTATCATTAACTAGTTGTAAACGGTTTCGTCGTTATTGACATCAATAGTTATTTGTTTAAGAATAAGAGGTATTAATTATGAATACTTTTTCCAATTTTTAAAAAATGATCATATAAATGGAAAAAATCAGGGATAAGGTTTTTGTAAGTACTTGAGGAGGATAATTTGCATGTCAGAGTTTCTTGTAATTGTTGAATCACCCGCAAAAGCGAAAACAATTGAACGCTATTTAGGCAATAAATATAAAGTAAAAGCATCCATGGGGCATGTACGGGATCTACCTAGAAGTCAAATGGGTGTAAACGTTGAAAATAGTTACGAACCGAAATACATTACGATTCGCGGCAAAGGTCCAGTATTAAAGGAATTAAAAACAGCCGCAAAAAAAGCAAAGAAAGTTTTTCTCGCGGCTGACCCGGATCGCGAAGGGGAAGCAATTGCCTGGCACCTTGCACATAGCTTAAATGTAGATATACATTCAGATTGCCGCGTTGTATTTAATGAAATTACAAAAGAAGCAATTAAAGAATCCTTTAAGCACCCGCGTCCAATCAATATGGATTTAGTCGATGCTCAGCAGGCTAGAAGGATTCTAGATCGTTTAGTTGGATATAATATTAGCCCGCTTCTTTGGAAAAAAGTGAAAAAAGGATTAAGTGCAGGACGAGTTCAATCTACTGCAGTCCGATTAATCATCGAACGAGAAAAGGAAATAAAAGCATTTGTCCCTGAAGAATATTGGACAATTGAAGGGGAATTGGTTAAGGGAAAGGATCATTTTAGTGCATCTTATTTCTCTTTAGCTAACAAAGAAAAAACAGAACTGAAATCAAAACAGGATGTTGAAGAGATTTTCAAAAAAATGGAAGGCGATAATTTCAAGGTGGTTTCGGTAACTAAAAAAGAGCGTAAACGAAATCCTTCTCCACCGTTTATCACTTCCTCCCTTCAGCAGGAAGCGGCTAGAAAACTCAATTTCCGTGCTAAGAAAACCATGATGCTGGCACAGCAATTATACGAGGGAATTGAGCTTGGTTCGTCTGGAACAGTTGGTCTTATCACCTATATGAGAACAGACTCAACTCGTATATCCGAAGTAGCTCAAAAAGAGGCTGCGGATTATATTCTTCAGGAATATGGCCAGGAATACTTAAAAGAAGAACAAAGAAAAGAGAAAAAACAATCAAATGCACAGGATGCTCACGAAGCTATCCGCCCGACAAGTACATTACGCGAACCAAATAGTTTGAAACAATTTCTATCAAGAGACCAACTTCGTCTCTATAAATTAATTTGGGAACGATTCTTAGCCAGTCAAATGGCCCAGGCTGTTATGGATACAATGAGCGTTGACTTACAGAATGGAAATGTCATATTCCGTGCAACCGGATCAAAAATAAAGTTTCCTGGATTTATGAAGCTATACGTGGAAGGTTCAGATGATCAGGTTGAAGAACGTGACAAAATGCTTCCAAATCTACAAGAAGGCGATGTTGTGTTCAAAAAGGATATTGAACCAAAACAACATTTTACACAGCCGCCGCCAAGGTATACAGAGGCTAGATTGGTTAGAACACTTGAAGAACTAGGCATTGGACGTCCATCCACCTATGCGCCAACTTTGGATACAATCCAAAAGCGTGGATATGTCACACTAGATAATAAACGATTTGTCCCTACTGAATTAGGTGAAATTGTTGATGAATTGATTCTTGAATTCTTTCCAGATATTATCAATGCTGATTTTACTGCCAAAATGGAGCAGGATTTAGATAATGTTGAGGATGGTAAAGTTCGCTGGGTTGAAATCATTGATGGTTTTTATCAAGAATTTGAGAAACATCTTGTTATTGCAGAAAAAGAGATGCAGTCTGTTGAAATTAAGGATGAGCCAGCAGGCGAGGATTGTGAATTATGCACAAGCCCAATGGTATTTAAAATGGGCAGATACGGTAAATTTATGGCATGCAGCAATTTCCCGGATTGCCGTAATACAAAAGCCATTGTAAAAGAAATTGGCGTTACTTGTCCAAAATGTAAAGAAGGAAATATCATTGAGCGTAAAAGTAAGAAGAAAAGAATCTTTTACGGCTGTGACACATTTCCGGGATGCGAATTTATTTCCTGGGATAAACCTTTACCAAGAGCCTGTCCTAAATGTGAAGGAACGCTTGTTGAAAAGAAATTAAAAAAAGGCGTCCAAGTACAATGCACGGAATGTGATTACAAAGAAGAACCACAAAGTTAAGGGTGAGCACAGCTCACTCTTTTCCTATTTTTTAATCAAGCTCCAGCACTACCGCGTTTTTTTTTGTAAACATAAAACTTTTTTGTTTTTGATTCGTATAGTACAATGCAAGATGGGCTAAAAAGAGGGAAAAGTAATCATAGTAAAAAGTAAAGCTAGATTTATGGAACATCAGCTTTGAAAAATCAGGAGGTTAAACATGAACGATGTAACAATAAATGTAATCGGAGCTGGTTTGGCTGGGAGTGAGGCTGCGTGGCAAATTGCAAAACGTGGTGTTAAAGTTAGACTTTATGAGATGAGACCAGTCAAACAAACACCCGCTCACCATACAGACAAGTTTGCTGAATTAGTTTGCAGCAATTCCTTAAGAGCAAATACCTTGACGAATGCGGTTGGTGTATTAAAGGAAGAAATGCGATTGCTCGATTCTGTTATTATCGCTGCTGCTGATGCATGCTCGGTCCCGGCAGGAGGCGCCTTGGCGGTTGACCGTCATGAGTTTGCTGCTAAAGTGACAGAAATGGTAAGAAACCATGAGAATGTAACGGTCATTAATGAAGAAGTGACAGAAATTCCTGAGGGGATAACGGTAATCGCAACGGGTCCATTAACAAGTCCCGAATTATCCGCACAACTAAAATCTTTAACGGGTGAGGATTACCTTTACTTTTATGATGCTGCAGCACCAATTCTTGAAAAAGACAGCATTAACATGGATAAGGTTTATTTGAAATCACGATATGATAAAGGTGAAGCAGCTTATTTAAATTGTCCAATGACGGAGGAAGAATTCAACACCTTTTATGAAGCTCTAATTACAGCAGAAACCGTACCTCTAAAGGAATTTGAAAAGGAAATCTTTTTTGAAGGTTGTATGCCAATCGAGGTCATGGCACAAAGAGGCAAGAAAACAATGTTATTCGGACCATTAAAGCCAGTTGGTTTAGAGGATCCAAAGACAGGAAGGAGACCATTTGCGGTTGTGCAGCTGCGACAAGACGATGCAGCAGGAACCCTTTATAATATTGTTGGGTTCCAGACACATTTGAAATGGGGTCCACAAAAAGAAGTCCTGCAGTTAATACCAGGACTTGAAAATGCAGAGGTTGTCCGCTATGGGGTTATGCATCGAAATACCTTTATCAATTCACCAAAGGTTCTTAAAGCTTCTTATCAATTTAGGGAACGTGAAAATCTGTTTTTTGCTGGTCAAATGACAGGTGTGGAAGGATATGTAGAATCGGCTGCAAGTGGACTAGCTGCTGGAATAAATGCTGCTAGATTAGCCCAAGGAAATAATCCAATCGAATTTCCTGTTGAAACTGCAATTGGAAGTATGGCACGTTATATCACCACAGCTAACGCAAAGAATTTCCAGCCAATGAATGCAAATTTTGGACTGTTTCCGGAATTGCCTGAAAAAATTAAGGGAAAACAGGAACGAAATATGCAACATGCAAACAGAGCCTTGGAAACAATTCAGAACTTTGTGAAAGTTTTGTAAAATTTATTGCAAGGGGAAAAGAAGTGTGTTACGCTTTAGTAGCCTTTGTGAGGTGGACATATTAATAAATGTGACTGATTTAGTAACGTTCTTTCACAACCATTTACAAATGGAGAGAACTTTATCACAATATACAATTGGACAATCCCATAATGCTTTGTGTAAATTCATCTTGTTCATGGGTGAACAAGTCGGATTTAATGGAATCAATTGAAACGTATATGCCCATATATAAAAGGGAATAAATGAATAAAGTTTTCATACTATTCTAGTGTAATGCACTTGTCTACTTATGACAATCTCTTGTTACATAGGTTTACTAGTCAGGCTGTTTTCGTAAAGATTGTTGTTAAAATCCTAAAGCCGATTTTAACGAGGAACAAACTATTTTGTGCTCGAAATTAAGTTTGCATGCTCTTTTCTTAGAAAAGAGCCATTAGTAAAATGCAAGAGGAGGAAGAAAGATGAACCAATTTCATGCCACGACGATATTTGCAATCCATCATAATGGTCAATGTTCAATGTCAGGTGATGGTCAAGTCACATTTGGTAATGCTGTAGTGATGAAGCACACAGCAAAAAAGGTTAGAAAGATATTTAATGGAAGAGTATTAGCTGGTTTTGCTGGATCTGTAGCCGATGCCTTTACCCTTTTTGAAATGTTCGAAGGGAAATTAGAAGAATATAATGGAAACCTCCAACGAGCGGCTGTTGAGCTTGCTAAACAGTGGAGAAGCGATAAGGTCCTAAGAAAACTAGAAGCCATGTTAATTGTTATGAATCAGGAAGATATACTCCTAATATCAGGAACAGGTGAAGTAATTGAGCCTGATGATGGAATTCTCGCAATTGGTTCTGGTGGTAATTATGCGCTAGCAGCTGGACGTTCTCTAAAGAAATATGCAGGTGACCATCTTTCAGCAAAAGAAATTGCAAAGGCTTCTTTAGAAATAGCTGCAGAAATATGTGTATATACAAACCACAACATTATCGTGGAAGAGCTCTAACGGGAGGGAACCTAAAATGGCTAAAACAGATAACCTAACACCGCGTCAAATTGTTGAGAGACTTGATCAATATATTATTGGTCAGAAGGATGCAAAAAAGGCAGTTGCGGTTGCACTTAGAAATCGATATAGACGAGGTTTGTTAAACGAAAAACTCCGCGAAGAAATTATTCCTAAAAATATTTTAATGATTGGTCCAACGGGTGTTGGTAAAACGGAAATTGCCAGAAGAATTGCGAAACTGGTTGGTGCTCCATTCGTTAAAGTAGAGGCTACGAAATTTACAGAAGTCGGTTATGTGGGCCGTGATGTGGAATCTATGGTTCGTGACCTCGTTGAAACATCTGTCAGATTGGTTAAAGAGGATAGGATGTTGTCTGTGAAGGAACGTGCAGAGGAAAACGCAAATGCTAGGCTAGTTGATTTACTTGTTCCATCAGCAAAGAAAGCACAAAATTATAAAAATCCACTTGAAATGTTATTTGGCGGCGGCAATGCAGCTCCAGATCAGGATACTCAACAAGAGGATTACTCTGTTACTGAAAAACGTAAGATAGTAAGGGAAAAGCTTGCTCTTGGTCAATTAGAAGAAGAGATGGTTACGGTTGAAGTTGAAGAACAATCACCTTCCATGTTTGATATGCTTCAAGGTTCAGGGATGGAACAAATGGGGATGAACATGCAAGATGCGCTCAGCAGCTTTATGCCAAAGAAACGAAAGAAAAGAAAATTAACAGTACGCGAGGCAAGGAAAGTATTAACGAATGAAGAAGCTGCAAGGTTGATTGATATGGATGAGGTTACCACTGAAGCAGTTTACCGTGCTGAACAGACTGGTATCATCTTTATTGATGAAATTGACAAAATAGCCAGCAAAAACACTGGCGGTTCTTCAGCAGATGTATCTCGTGAAGGAGTCCAACGAGATATTTTACCAATCGTTGAAGGTTCTACGATTGTGACGAAATATGGATCAATAAAAACAGATTATATTTTATTTATCGCCGCTGGGGCTTTTCATATGTCAAAACCATCGGATTTAATACCAGAATTACAGGGACGTCTGCCGATTCGTGTTGAATTAACGAAATTAACGGTAGAAGATTTCTTTAGAATTTTGATTGAACCTGATAATGCTTTAATTAAACAATATCAAGCATTATTGGAAACAGAAGGTATACAAATTGAATTTTCTGACGATGCTATTCGTAGAATAGCTGAAGTTGCTTTCGAAGTGAATCAAAATACAGATAATATCGGTGCAAGAAGACTTCACACGATATTAGAAAAATTATTAGAAGACTTATCGTTTGAAGCACCTGATATTTTAATGGAGAAGGTTGCCATTACTCCGCAATATGTTGACGATAAGCTTGGAGCAATATCAAAAAATAAAGATTTAAGCCAATTTATCTTATAATTATATATCAATAAAACTTAATAATGGTTCCAGTTAATTAGGAGGAAGAAACAAATGGATTTACTTACAAAAACTAGAAAAATTAATGTGTTATTACAAAAGGCAGCAGGAAAGCCGGTAAACTTTAAAGAAATGTCTGAAACTCTAAGTGAAGTTATCGAATCAAATATTTTCATTCTTAGCCGCCGAGGAAAACTTCTTGGCTATGCGATTAATCAGCAAATAGAAAATGATCGCATGAAAAAGATGCTAGAGGATCGTCAATTTCCTGAAGAATATACGAATGGTCTATTTAATATTTCAGAAACATCTTCAAACCTTGATGTTGAAAGCCAATATACTGCATTTCCAGTAGAAAATAGAGACTTATTCCGTGAAGGATTAACTACAATCGTTCCAATTATCGGCGGCGGTGAGCGCCTCGGTACTTTAATACTTGCAAGATTACAAGAGAAATTCCATGATGATGACCTTATTCTTGCTGAATATGGTGCAACGGTTGTTGGTATGGAAATCCTACGTGAAAAGTCTGAGGAAATCGAAGAAGAAGCAAGAAGCAAAGCAGTAGTTCAAATGGCAATCAGTTCATTATCTTACAGTGAACTTGAAGCGATTGAACATATCTTTGAAGAGCTAAATGGACACGAAGGCTTGTTAGTTGCTTCGAAAATTGCAGATCGTGTTGGTATTACTCGTTCTGTAATTGTTAATGCTTTAAGAAAGCTTGAAAGTGCTGGAGTCATTGAATCTCGTTCTCTTGGTATGAAAGGAACATACATTAAAGTTCTAAATGATAAGTTCCTGGTTGAACTTGATAAATTAAGATCTAACTAATGAAACGAATCCCCGGTCTTACTGGGGATTTTTTTTGAAAGTAGAACTTGATTGTTATTCGCACATGTGCTATATTATTTAACGGTGTTATTACACACGCTTGTTGATTTAAGCAGCCGGTGCTGTTTATACAGTTGCTGTTTAAAAATGAGACTAAGCGGAGGAAAACGAAACCATAGGAGGAAAAAAACATGTCAGTAATTTCAATGAAGCAATTGCTTGAAGCTGGTGTACACTTTGGACACCAAACTCGCCGTTGGAACCCAAAAATGAAGAAATATATCTTCACAGAGAGAAACGGTATCTATATCATCGACCTACAAAAAACAGTTAAGAAAGTTGAAGAAGCTTATAACTGGGTGAAAGATCTAGCTGCTAATGGCGGAACGATCCTTTTTGTTGGTACTAAGAAACAAGCTCAAGATTCTGTTAAAGAAGAAGCAG
This sequence comes from Bacillus sp. CZDM1, assembly GCF_055502545.1. NCBI lineage: Bacteria > Bacillati > Bacillota > Bacilli > Caryophanales > Bacillaceae > Bacillus > Bacillus sp. CZDM1. The sequence goes on from NZ_JBUESO010000003.1 coordinate 266,960, forward strand.
CTCGTTCAGGTATGTACTTTGTTAACCAACGTTGGTTGGGTGGTACTTTAACAAACTTTGAAACAATCCAAAAGCGTATCGGTCGCTTAAAAGATATTGAAAGAATGTCAGAAGACGGTACTTTCGAAGTATTACCTAAAAAAGAAGTAGTTCAATTAAAGAAAGAACAAGAACGCCTTGAAAAGTTCTTAGGCGGAATCAAAGATATGAAGCAGCTTCCAGATGCACTTTTCATCATTGACCCTCGTAAAGAGCGTATCGCAGTTGCTGAAGCAAAAAAATTGAACATTCCTATCGTAGGAATTGTTGATACTAACTGTGATCCAGACGAAATCGATGTAGTTATTCCTGCGAATGACGATGCGATTCGTGCGGTTAAGCTTTTAACAGGTAAAATGGCTGACGCTATCCTTGAAGCAAAACAAGGTGAAGAAGTAGCTGTAGAAGCGTAATAGAAAAGCGGAATCGCCTTGGTTAGCCTCAGGCATAGCAAAAGACAAGCACTGTGGAAGGCGCTCTTTGCCTTCTGCAGTGATTGGCTTTTGACCTCGAGGGGCTAGGCGATGGAGCTGGGTAAGTCAAATAGTTTAAACTAAAAAAAGGTGATAAGAGGGAGACCCTTTATCACCTTTTTTTAAAGGTTAATCTTAGCATTCAATGGCTAAGCTATTAGTATGTACATAGGAATTAAAGGAGGAAAAAATCATGGCAGTTACTGCTCAAATGGTAAAAGAACTACGCGAAAAAACAGGCGCAGGAATGATGGATTGTAAAAAGGCGTTAACAGAAACAAATGGTGATATGGAAAAAGCAATTGATTTCTTACGTGAAAAAGGAATTGCTTCAGCTGCGAAAAAAGGCGACCGTATTGCTGCAGAAGGTTTAACATATGTTGTTGCTGAAGGAAACGAAGCAGTTATTTTAGAAGTAAACTCTGAAACTGATTTCGTTGCAAAAAACGAAGCTTTCCAAAGCCTAGTAAAAGAATTAGCTGCACACTTGCTTGCTAACAAACCAGCAACAGTTGAAGAAGCTTCTGCACAAACGATTAATGGAGTGACTGTAGCAGATTATATCAATGCTGCTATTGCTAAAATTGGTGAAAAATTATCACTTCGCCGCTTTTCTGTAGTATCAAAAACGGATAATGATGCTTTTGGTGCTTACCTTCACATGGGTGGACGTATTAGTGTATTAACTGTTCTTGAAGGTACAACTGAAGCGGAGGCGGCAAAAGATATTTCAATGCACATTGCTGCTCTAAGACCTTTATATGTTTCTCGTGATCAAGTTTCTCAAGAAGAAGTTGAGCGTGAGCGTCAAGTTTTAACTACACAAGCTCTTAACGAAGGAAAACCAGAAAAAATCGTAGAAAAAATGGTAGAAGGCCGTCTTGGAAAATATTTTGAAGATGTTTGCCTACTTGACCAGACTTTTGTTAAAAATCCTGACCAAAAAGTTCGTCAGTTCGTTGAGTCAAAAGGCGCTTCTGTACGTGAATTCGTACGCTATGAAGTGGGCGAAGGTATTGAAAAGCGTGAAGACAACTTCGCTGAAGAAGTTATGAACCAAGTTAATAAAAAGTAATAGGTTTGGTTATAAGGTACGATACGCAAAATATGTTTTGAATAGGGAACACGATGTGTTCCCTATTTTTAAAGGGTTTTTATAATAATATACATAATAAGGAGGTTCATATGAGCGGTCCTAAGTACAAACGCGTCGTTCTAAAATTAAGCGGGGAAGCACTTGCTGGAGAATCAAGCTTTGGTATTAAACCATCCGTAATTAAATCAATCGCTGGACAAGTAAAGGAAATTGCAGAACTTGGTGTTGAGGTGGCAGTTGTTGTTGGCGGAGGTAATATTTGGCGTGGTAAAATAGGCAGTGAGATGGGAATGGACAGAGCAACTGCTGATTATATGGGGATGCTAGCCACTGTAATGAATTCTTTAGCACTTCAGGACAGTTTAGAACACCTGGGAATTGAATCAAGAGTACAAACTTCAATTGAAATGCGTCAAGTTGCAGAACCATATATTAGACGTCGAGCAATGAGACATTTAGAAAAAAAGAGAGTGGTTATTTTTGCAGCCGGAACAGGAAATCCGTATTTCTCAACCGATACAACTGCGGCTTTACGTGCAGCTGAAATCGACGCAGAAGTCATCTTAATGGCAAAAAATAATGTTGATGGTGTGTATTCTGCAGACCCGCGCATTGATCCTAATGCAACCAAGTATGACGACCTCTCTTTCCTTGATGTACTCAAAGAAGGATTAGCTGTTATGGATTCAACTGCATCTTCATTATGTATGGATAATGATATTCCACTAATTGTTTTCTCGATAATGGAACAAGGAAATATTAAACGTGCAGTAATGGGTGAAAAAATTGGAACGATTGTTAGGGGGAAAAATTAATGCCAAAACAAGTGGTTTCAGCAACGAAGGATAGAATGCTTAAAGCAATTCAAGCATATTCCCGTGAGCTTGCTAGTATTCGTGCAGGGAGAGCGAGTGCTTCTTTACTAGATAGAATTACAATTGATTATTATGGAGCACCGACACCAGTGAATCAAATGGCTGGAATTTCTACTCCAGAAGCGAGACTCCTTGTCATCCAGCCTTATGATAAATCTATTCTTGGTGATATTGAAAAGGCGATACTAAAATCTGATTTAGGGTTAAATCCATCAAATGATGGTGTGGTCATTAGACTGGCCATCCCCCAATTGACTGAAGAACGCCGAAAAGAACTAGTGAAATTAGTGAAGAAAGAATCCGAAGAGGCAAAAGTAGCGATTCGTAATATTCGACGTGACGGTAACGATGATTTGAAAAAGCTAGAGAAAAACGGAGAAATTACGGAAGACGCCCTTAGAGGTTATTCAGATGATATCCAAAAACTAACAGACGAGCACATAAGTAAGATTGACCAAATAACAAAAGACAAAGAAAAAGAAATCTTGGAAGTTTAATTATTGTGAGAACCCTCTTTTTTAGGGGGTTTTTTAACTATTCGGCATTCTTATTTCTTGTACAAGTACATAACTTATTTAGTAGAAGATATATTTTTACTTTTTTGGTATGATAAAAGCATGCAAAAATCAGCATTCTTCATATATTTCAACACAGTCTCTGTGGGCATGATCTATTATCGGAGGAAATGATTATCTTAATTTGGAGGAGCAATGTTATGTTTAATAAAATAAGGCTTTGGAAGAATCAAAACAATAACTCTTCCATACTCCGAGAAAATATAGAAAAGGTTAAAAAATTGCCGGTACCGGAACATGTTGCGATTATTATGGATGGCAATGGACGTTGGGCTAAGAAGAGAGCCTTGCCACGAATTGCCGGACATCATGAAGGTATGAAGGTCGTGCGTAAGATAACGAAGTTAGCCAACAATCTTGGAATCAAAACACTTACGTTATATGCTTTTTCAACTGAAAATTGGAAGCGTCCAAAAAACGAAGTGGATTATTTAATGAAGCTTCCAGAAGAATTTTTAGGAACCTTTTTGCCTGAATTAATTGAAGAAAATGTTCAAGTAACGATGATGGGGTATAAAGACCAACTTCCGGTACATACATTAAACGCAATTCAAAGAGCGATTGAGGATACAAAGAATAATGATGGACTTGTATTAAACTTTGCACTTAACTATGGCAGTCGATCCGAAATTATTGATGCCACTAAAAAAGTCTTAAATGATTATAAAAGTGGAATACTAAAAGAAGGCGAGTTAAATGAAGAGATTTTCTCTTCGTATCTGATGACTTCTAACCTCAATGACCCGGACTTGTTGATTCGTACCAGTGGCGAAATCAGGCTAAGTAATTTTATGTTATGGCAATTAGCATATTCGGAATTTTGGTTTACGGATGTATTATGGCCAGATTTCAGAGAAAAACATCTGATTGAAGCAATTGAAGTATATCAAAACCGTCAACGTCGTTTTGGCGGAATCTAAAAAGTATCTCTCTCTCAAGTACTATAAAGGTGTTGAAATCTTAGATGAAGCAAAGAATCATTACAGGAGTTGTAGCAGCTGCTTTATTTTTACCTATTGTTTTTTATGGTGGACTGCCTTTTGTCCTCCTAACATATTTCCTCGCAACTGTGGGATTGTATGAGTTATTAAAAATGAAAAAACTTAGTATTTTTTCTGTTCATGGACTGCTGACTGTTTTATTTCTCTGGGTTATTCTTTTTCCAGAGCAGTATTATGATATAGTAAATACTTTTAATTATACAAAAACAGAACTGGGTATTGCTTTTATCCTTTTGTTATTGGCCAATACCGTGATAACAAAGAATCGATTTACCTTCGAAGATGCAGGTTTTTCTGTTTTATCAGCCATTTATGTGGGAATTGGATTTTACTTCTTTATTGAAACTCGTGATGCGGGTATAGTCTATATCTTCTACTCATTATTTATGATATGGGCTACTGATTCAGGTGCTTATTTTATCGGTAAAGCCACTGGAAAAAACAAACTATGGCCGGAAATAAGTCCGAATAAAACGGTTGAGGGATCTATAGGTGGAGTGGTTTCAGCCTTAATTGTTGCTGTATTGTTTGCAGTATTTTCTGAAATCAATGCTACAATCCTTACATTAATGGGAGTAACGGTTGTCCTGTCTATCTTTGGACAAATAGGGGATCTTGTCCAATCAGCTTTTAAACGACATTTTAATGTAAAGGATTCAGGAAATATATTACCAGGACACGGTGGAATCCTTGACCGTTTCGATAGTTTATTATTTGTACTGCCATTATTACACTTTTTTCACTTGTGGTAGATTACTGTCTAGCTGCAGCGCCTAGGGGCTCGGGGGCATAAGCCAATCACTTCGGAAGGCAAAAAACGCCTTCTGTCAGCGCTTGTCTTATGCCTGTCGCCCCTGGACAAGGCGCTTCCGCTTTTCTAAGTTAGGGAGTTGAATTTTTTTTGAAAAAGATTAGCATTCTGGGTGCTACTGGCTCGATTGGCACCCAAACTTTAGATATACTTCGTGAACATCCATCTGAATTTAAATTAGTTGCCATCTCGATAGGGAAAAATTTAGATTTAGCAAGAAAAATGATTCATGAATTTCAGCCAGAGCTAGTTTCTGTACAAGTGTACCAAGACTGTAATACATTAAAAGCAGAATTTCCTAATACTAAGTTCACCTTTGGTGAAGAGGGTCTCGTAGAAGCTGCAGTATATCCTTCAGCTGATATCTTAGTAAATGCTGTAATTGGAAGTGTTGGTTTAAACCCTACCTTACATGCAATTGAGGCGGGTAAAACCATTGCGATTGCCAACAAAGAGACACTTGTTACGGCTGGTCATCTTGTTATGGAGGCTGTGGAGAAAAATGGCGTGGCATTACTTCCTGTGGATAGTGAACATTCTGCAATTTTTCAGTGCTTACAGGGTGAAAAGGAAAAGAATGTAGAAAGATTGATTTTGACGGCATCTGGTGGCAGCTTCCGTGACCGTACACGTAATGAGTTAGAAGGAGTTACGATCAGAGAAGCCTTAAATCATCCCAATTGGTCAATGGGAGCAAAAATAACAATAGATTCTGCAACGATGATGAATAAAGGGCTTGAGGTGATTGAGGCTCATTGGCTGTACAACATGCCTTATGAAAAAATTGATGTGCTGCTCCATAAAGAAAGCATTATTCATTCTATGGTAGAATTTCATGACAGCAGCATAATAGCACAGCTTGGAACACCAGATATGAGAGTACCGATTCAATATGCACTCTCCTATCCAGACCGGCTGCCTCTACCTACTTCTCAAAGGCTGGATTTAGCTAAAATTGGTCTATTGCATTTCCAGGAAATGGACGTAAATCGTTTTCGCTGTATGCAATTTGCCTACGAGGCTGGCAAACAAGGCGGAACAATGCCTACAGTTTTGAATGCAGCAAATGAAGTTGCTGTAGCTGCTTTTTTAAATGAAAAGATTAGTTTCTTACAAATTGAGGATATGATTGAGAAGGCATTAAACAAGCACGAATTAATAAAAAATCCTGACTTATCCATTATTCAAGAGGTGGACAAAGAAACAAGACAATATGTAAATTCACTTCTATAAAAAAGGTGGTTTTTAGTTTGACTACAGTTATTGCCTTTATCGTTATCTTTGGTGCTTTAGTATTTTTCCATGAATTAGGCCATTTGGTTTTTGCGAAACGAGCTGGCATTTTGTGCCGCGAATTTGCAATCGGCTTTGGTCCAAAGGTTTTCACTCATAAAAAAGGGGAAACTACGTATACAATTAGGTTACTGCCAATTGGCGGGTTTGTTCGGATGGCTGGTGAAGACCCAGAGGGTGTTGAACTAAAACCTGGTTATAGGATTGGGCTCTTGTTTGACAAAGATAATAACGTAAATAAAATTATTTTGAACAATAAAGAAAAGTATCCTGATTGTCGAATTGTGGAAGTGGAGTATGCTGATATTGAACATAAGCTGTTCATTAAGGGATATCCAGAGGACGAGGAAGAAAGCTTGCAAACCTTTCCTATAAGTCCGACAGCTGTTACGGTAGAAAATGGGATAGAAACACAATTGGCCCCTTATGATCGTCAATTTGCTTCAAAAACGCTGCCTCAGAGAACTATGGCCATTTTTGCTGGTCCGATGATGAATTTCGTCTTGGCATTCTTTTTGTTCATTATTATTGCCTTTTTACAAGGTGTTCCTACTAACGAGCCTAAATTAGGTGTCATTACGCCTGATGGTGCTGCAAATGCAGCTGGATTATTAGAAGGAGATATTGTTCAAAGTATTAATGGCGCTGAAATCTCCAGTTGGTCTGATGTCGTAGAAATTATCAGAGAAAATCCTAATGAAAAACTTGATTTCTCTATAAGCCGTGATGGTAAAGATCAGGAAATCACTGTAACTCCGAAAGAGCAGAGTGTTGAAGGAGAAAAGATAGGTCTAATTGGCGTATACAGTCCAATAGAAAAATCTCCATTAAAAGCTATTACTGCTGGTTTTACTGAAACATATTTTTGGACAAAACAAATTTTTGTCATGCTTGGACAGCTAGTTACGGGTCAGTTCTCAATTGACATGCTTTCTGGACCTGTTGGAATATATGCTTCCACTGATACAGTAGTTCAATCAGGAATTTACTATGTGATGAAGTGGGCAGCTATTTTAAGTATTAACCTAGGAATCATGAATCTCCTGCCAATACCAGCACTTGATGGCGGAAGGCTAATGTTCTTTGCAGTTGAAGCTGTAAGAGGAAAGCCAATAGATCGACATAAGGAAGGAATGGTCCACTTTATTGGATTTGCACTCTTAATGCTCCTCATGCTGGTTGTTACATGGAATGATATCCAAAGATTTTTCTTGTAAATTCATTAAAAAGGGTTCAGTTTATGAACCCTTTTTTTTTACTGTTTTGGATATAGTTTTCTGTCGAATAAACCCGAATAAGAAAGTAAAATATGTTATAATTAGCTTTTGAAACTGAGATGATTAGAAAGATTTTATATAGATGGGAGAGGGAATGATGAGCGAACATGCCTCTGGCAAAAAAGAGCGATTCTTACTCTTGCTCCAGCAACTAGAATTAAAAGAGGACGCTGTAGTAGCACAATTTCAAAATGCACAAATTGAAAGATTTATTGTAGAAAAAAAGACACGTAAATGGCATTTTCAATTTTTACTAGAAAAAATTCTTCCTTTTAGTTTATATCTTCGTTTTACTACGCAGCTTGAAAGAAAGTTTTCTAGTATCGCAAAGATTTCCTATGAATTAAAAGTCGAAAATCCAAGCTTCCAACCTGAATTGCTTCTGGAGTATTGGAATTACAGTATTCAGCAAATCGATGGCATCTCACCGCCAATGTTAAAATTACTAAATGAACAGATGCCGGTACTTAGCGGGAATAAACTGACGGTATCAGTACGTAATGAGACAGAAGGAATGGCCTTAAAAAGGAAATATGGAGGGCTGATTACTAGTCTTTATCAATCATATGGATTTCCCAGCTTAAGTGTTGAAACTGATATTCAGAGCGGAGAAAAGAATGACGAATATCAACAATTCTTATTAGCGAAACAAAAAGAAGATCAGGAACGCGGACTGATGGCCTTAGCTGATTTACAAAAGAAAGAAGCTGAGAAAGATGCTGGTGGAGCTGCTCCAGAAGGGCCTCTCACAATCGGGCTAACCATTAAGGATGATCAAGACCTAAGAAGTATGATTGAGATTGTAGATGAAGAACGCAGAGTCACTGTTGAAGGGTTTATTTTTGATGCGGAGACAAGGGAACTAAGAAGTGGCCGTACGCTATTAACGTTTAAGATTACCGATTACACCAGCTCACTTATGGTTAAGATGTTCTCTCGCGACAAAGAAGATGCAGCCCTTTACCAGCTCATCAAAAAAGGAATGTGGGTAAGAGTTAGAGGCAGTATCCAAAATGATACATTTGTACGTGATTTAGTTATGATTGGTAATGATATAAATGAAATTAAGCCTGCTGGCCGTAAGGATACGGCGCCTGAAAATCAAAAACGAGTAGAACTGCACCTACACACGCCAATGAGCTCAATGGATGCTGTCACTCCTGTAGGAGCGCTCATTGCTCAAGCAAAGAAATGGGGCCATAAAGCGATTGCGGTTACGGATCATGCTGTTGCTCAATCCTTTCCAGAGGCGTATAGCGCTGGAAAGAAAAATGATATTAAAATTCTTTATGGTGTTGAAGTAAATCTTGTGGATGATGGTGTTCCGATTACCTATAATGACGCCCATCGTTTATTGGCAGAAGATACATTTGTTGTATTCGACGTTGAAACGACAGGTCTTTCAGCCGTATATGACACGATTATTGAACTAGCGGCAGTAAAAATACGAGATGGGGAAATTATTGACCGGTTTGAATCATTTGCTAACCCGCATCATCGACTATCAGCAACAACCATCAATTTAACAGGGATTACAGACGATTTGGTACAAAATGCTCCAGAAGTTGGAGAGGTAATCCAAAGGTTTTATGATTGGGCAGGAGACGGTGTCCTGGTTGCACATAATGCATCCTTCGATATGGGGTTTCTAAATGTAGGGTATAAAAACATTGGCCTTGAAAAGGCAAAAAATCCAGTTATTGATACGCTTGAACTAGGTAGATTCCTTTACCCCGAAATGAAAAATCATCGTTTAAACACATTAACGAAGAAATTTGATATCGAATTAACCCAGCACCATAGAGCCATATATGACGCAGAGGCGACTGGATATTTACTGTTAAAAATGCTAAAGGATGCTTCTGAAAAAGGAATAGAGTACCATGATCAATTTAACGATAACATGGGAAAAGGAAATGCATATCAGCGGGCACGTCCTTATCATTGTACTATACTCGCACAAACGGAAGCGGGTTTGAAGAATTTATTTAAACTTGTATCCATTGCTCATATTGAATACTTCTATAGGGTACCAAGGCTGCCAAGGTCCATTCTTCAAAAATACAGAGAAGGAATTCTTGTTGGCTCCGGCTGTAATAAAGGAGAGGTATTCGAGGGGATGATGCAAAAATCTCCAGATGAGGTGGAAGCATTTGCGCAATTCTATGATTACCTTGAGGTAATGCCGAAGGAAGTCAATGCTCCATTGCTTGAGATGGAACTCGTTCGTGATGAAAAGGCACTAGAAGATATTATTGGTAATATTGTAAAGCTTGGCGATAAATTAGGGATTCCTGTTGTTGCAACGGGTAATGTCCATTATTTAAATGAGAACGATAAGATTTATCGTAAAATCTTAGTTAACTCCCAAGGTGGAGCGAACCCGCTAAATCGCCACAAACTCCCTGATGTCCATTTCAGGACAACAAATGAAATGCTTGCAGCTTTTTCATTCCTTGGTGGAGAAAAAGCGAAAGAAATTGTTATAGACAATACGAACAAAATAGCAGATATGATTGATGTCATTAAGCCGATTAAAGATGATTTATACACCCCGAAAATTGAAGGCGCCGATGAAGAAATGCGAGAAATGAGTTATTCAATGGCAAAGAAGATATACGGAGAACAACTTCCGGAAATCGTTGAGGCACGCCTTGAAAAAGAATTGAAGAGTATTATTGGTCATGGATTTGCGGTAATCTACTTAATCTCCCATAAGCTTGTAAAAAAATCATTAGATGATGGGTACCTTGTTGGTTCGCGTGGTTCAGTAGGTTCTTCCTTAGTTGCCACTATGACAGAGATTACCGAGGTAAATCCTTTACCTCCTCATTATGTCTGCCCAACCTGTAAACATTCAGAATTCTTCAATGATGGTTCGGTTGGATCTGGTTTTGATTTACCTGATAAAGACTGCCCGCAATGTGGCGGAAAGTACAAAAAAGACGGACACGATATTCCGTTTGAAACCTTCCTGGGCTTCAAAGGGGACAAGGTTCCCGACATTGATTTGAATTTTTCCGGAGAGTATCAGCCGCGGGCACATAACTACACAAAGGTTCTTTTCGGAGAAGATAATGTTTTTCGTGCGGGTACGATTGGTACTGTTGCAGATAAAACGGCATTCGGCTATGTTAAAGCATATCAGCAGGACAATAATTTACAATTACGCCAAGCAGAAATTGAAAGACTTGCCACGGGCTGTACCGGTGTAAAGAGAACGACGGGTCAGCATCCTGGCGGAATCATTGTTATCCCTGATTATATGGATGTCTATGACTTTTCACCGATTCAATTTCCTGCTGATGATAGAAATTCGGAATGGAAGACGACTCATTTTGATTTCCATTCTATACATGATAATGTCTTAAAGCTAGATATACTTGGTCACGACGATCCAACTGTCATCAGAATGCTTCAAGACCTAAGTGGGATGGATCCAAAAACCATTCCTACGGATGATCCAGAAGTAATGAAAATTTTTAGCGGCACCGAATCATTAGGTGTTACTGAACAGCAAATTATGTGTAAAACCGGTACCCTTGGGATACCAGAATTTGGTACACGCTTTGTCCGTCAAATGCTAGAGGACACAAAACCTACGACTTTTTCTGAATTAGTTCAAATTTCAGGTTTATCACATGGAACAGATGTATGGCTGGGAAATGCACAAGAATTAATTCATAACCGAACCTGTAACCTAAGTGAAGTTATTGGATGTCGGGATGATATTATGGTCTATCTGATATACCAAGGACTAGATCCATCTTTTGCCTTTAAAATAATGGAATCTGTCCGTAAAGGGAAAGGCCTCAATGACGAAATGGAAGCAGAAATGCGTAAAAATGAAGTGCCTGAATGGTATATAGATTCTTGTAAAAAGATTAAATATATGTTTCCAAAGGCCCACGCAGCCGCGTACGTGTTAATGGCAGTTAGAATTGCTTATTTCAAGGTACATCTTCCGTTGATATACTATGCAGCGTATTTTACAGTTCGTGCCGAAGACTTTGATATTGGTGCAATGTCCCGTGGTTCTGAATCTATTCGGGCAATAATTGAAGAAATTAATGCAAAGGGACTTGAGTCGTCAAACAAGGAAAAGAACTTACTAACAGTTCTCGAACTAGCACTTGAAATGGTGGAAAGGGGTTATTCTTTCCAAAATTACGATTTATATAAATCGGATGCTTCTGAGTTCATCATTGAAGGAAATACATTGATACCTCCATTTAACTCCATACCAGGTCTTGGAACAAATGCCGCTTATAATATTGTAAAGGCAAGACAAGATGGAGAGTTTCTTTCTAAAGAAGATTTGCAGCAACGTGGTAAAGTGTCAAAAACTATACTAGAATATTTAGACAAGCAAGGCTGCCTAGGATCATTACCAGAACAAAATCAGCTATCGCTATTCTAGATAGTGAAAACCTATATAGAATGCGTTGCTGTTTGCATATAAAATTTGGTTATGGTATAGTTTTATTGGAAATACTAAGAAATACTCTCGTGTTCAAGAGTGGGGAAACCCGCTCTTTCGTTTTTGTATACAGTTTTTTTTGAAGAGTTATTTATAAAACTTTCCGTGAATTACCAATAATATGGGTGAGAATGTCGGTAAAGGAGGTTAAACATGAGCAAAGTAACGGAAGTAGTAGAAGAGCTAACGCAGCCAATTATCCAGGAGCTAGGATTAGAATTGGTGGAAATCGAGTTTGTAAAAGAAGGGAAAAACTGGTTTCTGCGCGTATATATTGATAAAGAAAACGGTGTTGATATAGAGGACTGTGGCATTGTCAGTGAACGGCTTAGTGAAAAACTCGATGAGCTTGACCCGATAACCCAAAATTATTTTCTTGAGGTATCTTCTCCAGGTGCAGAGCGACCGCTTAAAAAAGCAAAAGATTTTGAAAAGGCAATTGGTAAAAATGTGTTCATAAAAACATACGAGCCGATTGACGGTGAAAAAGGTTTTGAAGGGAAATTACTTGAGTATGACGGGCAGACAGTAAAAGTAGAGATGAAAATCAAAACCCGTAAAAAAGTAATTGAAATTCCGGTTGAAAAAGTGGCTAGTGCAAGACTAGCAGTTATTTTTTCATAATGAAAGATAAATATATAATGGATAGGGGGATATAATCAAATGAGCAGCGAATTATTAGATGCTCTTACGATACTAGAAAGAGAAAAGGGCATTTCTAGAGATGTTTTAATTGACGCGATTGAAGCTGCACTTGTATCGGCATATCGACGTAATTTCAACCAAGCCCAAAATGTTCGGATTGATTTAAATTTGCAATCTGGCTCAATGAGAGTATTTGCAAGGAAAGAAGTAGTGGATCAGGTTTTTGATCCTCGACTTGAAATATCCATAGCAGATGCAAGAAACATAAATCCAAACTATGTTGTTGAAGATGTAGTTGAAATGGAAGTAACACCTAAGGACTTCGGCAGAATTGCTGCCCAAACGGCCAAGCAAGTCGTGACACAAAGAGTTAGAGAAGCAGAAAGAGGTATCATTTATTCCGAGTTTATTGATCGTGAAGAAGATATCATGACAGGAATTGTTCAAAGACTTGACTCGAAATTTATTTATGTCAGCCTTGGGAAAATTGAAGCTCTGCTGCCAGTAAATGAACAAATGCCAAATGAGCGTTACAAGCCTCATGACCGTATAAAGGTATTTATTACAAAGGTAGAGAAGACAACCAAAGGTCCACAGATCTTTGTTTCTCGTACCCATCCTGGATTGCTAAAAAGATTATTTGAAATCGAAGTACCAGAAATTTATGATGGTACGGTTGAGATAAAATCAGTTGCCCGTGAAGCTGGTGACCGTTCAAAAATATCTGTCCATTCAGATAACAATGAGGTAGACCCGGTTGGATCATGTGTAGGTCCAAAAGGTACAAGGGTACAAGCCGTTGTAAATGAATTAAAAGGTGAGAAAATTGATATTGTTAAATGGTCCGATAATCCTGTGATTTTTGTTGCAAATTCCTTAAGCCCATCTAAGGTTTTAGATGTTATGGTAAATGAATCTGAAAAAGCGACAACGGTTGTTGTTCCAGATTATCAGCTTTCTCTAGCTATTGGAAAACGCGGTCAAAATGCCCGCCTTGCAGCAAAGTTAACAGGTTGGAAAATAGATATCAAATCTGAAACAGAAGCACGTGAACTAGGAATCTATCCACGTGAAGAAATGATTCGACTTTTTGATGATCAGGTTGATGTTGACTTTAACGAAGAAGAAGAAAAGGAATAATAGTGAGGTGAATGATCGTGAACAATCGTAAAAAAGTTCCTATGCGTAAGTGTGTCGCAACCGGTGAAATGAAGCCGAAAAAAGAACTCGTTCGCATCGTTCGCTCTAAAGAAGGAGAAGTATCTATCGACTTAACTGGGAAAAAGTCGGGCAGAGGTGCATATCTTTCTAAGGACAAAGAAGCAGTCCTACTAGCCAAGAAGAAAAATACCTTATCTAATCATTTACAGGTTACTATCGAAGAATCATTATATGAAGAACTATTGGAATTGATAGAAAAGGAAAACAGGCAGTCTATATGAATACAAATCAATGGATGTCGTTACTTGGCTTAGCCAATCGAGCACGGAAAATCATTTCGGGTGAGGAGCTTTCTGTTAAGGAGATACGCAGCGGAAAAGCAAAACTCGTTTTATTATCGGCAGATGCATCTGCAAATACGACAAAAAAAATTACAGATAAATGTAAGTCATACGAAGTTCCCTATAAACTAGTGGAAGATCGCCACCTTCTAGGCCAAGCGATTGGCAAAGAAGCCCGCGTAGTTGTAGCTGTACTGGATAATGGATTTGCGAAAAAACTGATGACGTTGCTCGATTAATTCTAGCGGGGGTGAAAATATGAGTAAAATACGTGTTTATGAGTATGCAAAGAAACACAATATTTCTAGTAAAGATGTAATCACTAAATTGAAAGAAATGAACATAGAAGTTTCAAATCATATGGCAACAATTGAGGATGCTGCAGTTGTAAAGCTAGACGCAACTTATAATAAAAACCAAAGCAATCCTGGGCAAAAGCAAGCTAGACCACAACAACAAAATCGCCAGAATCAGAATCCACAGCAGCAGGGAGTTAAACCACAAGTGCAAAGTAAAACAAGTCCAAAAGCTTTTGAGGATGACGACGCAAAAACTTCTACACCAAGCAAGGTGAAAGTGGCCTCTCCACCAAAAACGGCTGACACTAAAAAGCAAAATCAACAATTCCAGTCTAAGGAAAATAAAGTTTTCAGCGCTGGAAAAGGGAATAAAAAACCTTTTAATAATAATAACCAAAATCGCAATAATAATAACAACCGGAAAAAGAACCATACACCGGTTCAACAGACACAGCAACAAGTAAGGAAAGTGAAAGAGCTTCCTGCTAAAATAACTTTTAGCGATTCATTGACTGTTGGAGAACTGGCAAAAAAAATCTACCGTGAACCTTCTGAAATTATCAAGAAGCTGTTTTTACTGGGAGTTATGGCGACCATTAATCAGGTATTAGATAAAGATGCGATTGAATTAATTGCGAGCGAATACGGGGTTGAGGTTGAAGAGGAAATTAAAATCGATACAACTGACCTTGAAGTTTATTTTACAGAAGATGAATCTGAAAACCTTGTAGAAAGACCATCTGTAGTTACGATTATGGGTCACGTTGACCATGGTAAAACCACTTTGCTTGATTCCATTCGTCATACAAAGGTAACAGAAGGTGAAGCAGGGGGAATTACTCAGCATATAGGTGCTTACCAGGTTGTTGAAAATGGTAAAAAGATAACATTCCTTGATACACCGGGACATGCTGCCTTTACTACGATGCGTGCACGTGGTGCGAAAATCACGGATATCACCATCCTTGTGGTAGCAGCTGATGATGGTGTAATGCCACAAACAGTTGAAGCTATTAACCATGCAAAGGCTGCCGAGGTTCCAATTATCGTTGCGGTTAATAAAATGGATAAAGAAGCTGCTAACGCCGATCGTGTTATGCAGGAGCTTACCGAGCATGGTTTAGTTTCAGAAGCTTGGGGCGGAGATACAATCTTTGTTCCACTATCCGCGAAAACAGGAGAAGGAATCGATAATTTGTTGGAAATGATTCTTCTTGTTGGTGAAGTAGAAGAATGGAAAGCAAACCCTAATCGTAAAGCAGTTGGAACAGTAATTGAAGCACAATTAGATAAAGGCCGTGGATCAGTGGCTACCTTGCTCGTTCAGAATGGTACACTAAAAATAGGTGACCCTATTGTTGTAGGAAACACATATGGTCGTGTTCGTGCAATGGTAAATGACCTAGGACGCCGTGTGAAAGAGGCTGGACCGTCTACACCTGTAGAAATCACAGGGTTAAGTGATGTTCCACAAGCTGGTGACCGTTTCGTTGTATTTGACGATGAGAAAACAGCTCGTCAAGTCGGTGAAGCACGTGCACAGCAAGCATTGGCAGCACAGCGTGGTGAGAAATCAATTGTCAGCCTTGATAATTTATTTGAACAGTTAAAGCAGGGTGAGATGAAGGATTTAAATATCATTCTAAAAGCTGACGTTCAAGGTTCCGCTGAAGCTGTTGCCGCTTCACTGCAAAAAATTGACGTTGAAGGTGTTAATATCAGAATTATTCATAGTGGTGCTGGTGCCATTAATGAATCAGATATTACTCTTGCCTCTGCTTCAAATGCGATTGTGATTGGCTTTAACGTTCGTCCTGATGTAAATGCAAAGCGCGCAGCTGAGCAAGAAAAGGTTGATGTTCGACTTCACAGCATTATTTACAAGGTAATCGAAGAAATTGAAGCTGCTATGAAAGGTATGCTTGACCCTGAATTTAAAGAAAAAGTAATTGGTCAAGCAGAAATTCGTCAAACCTTTAAAGTTTCAAAGGTTGGAACCATTGCAGGTTCTTATGTGACAGACGGGAAAATTACTCGTGATAGCGGAATTCGTTTAATTCGTAATGGTGTTGTCATTTTTGAAGGAAATATCGATGCATTAAAACGTTTTAAAGATGATGCCAAAGAAGTCGCACAAGGTTATGAATGTGGTATTACCATTAAAAACTTCAATGATGTTAAAGAAGGAGATATTATTGAAGCATACGTAATGGAAGAAATTGAACGTAAATGATTGTAGGTTTAGCACTTTGTGAATGTATCATCTACGATGCTCATTCTCTAAAAGAGAAACGTGCTGTACTGCAGCGTATTCTCACAAGGTTAAAACAAAAATTTAACGTGTCTGTCTCAGAGGTTGATTATCAGGATATGTGGCAGAGAACAAAAATAGCAATTGCTGCAGTAACATCCAACCGGGTAATGACTGAACTAGAGCTGCAAAATGCACTTAAATTAATTGATTCTTTCCCTGAAATAGAAAGAACAATCACCGATATAGAATGGCTTTAAATTAAGAGGTGAAGTAATGAGCCACAGAGCAAATCGTGTTGGAGAACAAATGAAGAAAGAACTAAGTGACATCATCGGTCGAAAAATTAAAGATCCCCGGATCGGATTTGTGACGGTTACTGATGTTCAAGTAACAGGAGATCTACAACAAGCAAAAGTATATATTTCTGTTTTGGGCGATGAGGAACAAAAGGAAAACACACTAAAAGGTCTTGCAAAGGCGAAAGGATTTATCCGAACCGAAATTGGACATCGTATTCGCTTGCGCAAAACACCTGAAATCCTTTTTGAATGGGATGAGTCAATGGATTACGGAAATCGAATTAACTCTCTTATTCACCAATTGCACCATGAAGAAAGAAGCATGGAAAAAAATGAAGAAGAATAAATGGATAGACAAATGTCTATCCTTTTTTTTCGAAACAAAATAGAATTGGAGTGACCAAGGGTGGAAGGAATCATACCTTTATTTAAACCGGCTGGGCTAACGTCGCATGATTGTGTATTTAGATTAAGAAAAATATTAAAAACAAAAAAAGTAGGTCATACAGGAACGCTTGACCCAGATGTAACTGGAGTGCTTCCTATCTGTATAGGGAAAGCAACTAAAGTAGCTGAATACATAACTGACGCCGGAAAGAGCTATGAAGGCGAAGTAACCCTTGGTTATTCCACTACAACCGAAGATGCTTCCGGAGAAAAGGTTGAGGAGAAAAAGGTTGTTGATACCTTCAGCAGGAAAGATATTCTTAAGGTTCTTGAATCATTTACTGGTGAAATCGAGCAAACGCCTCCAATGTATTCTGCAGTAAAAGTGAATGGAACAAGGCTTTACGAATATGCTCGCAAAGGAATTGAAGTGGAACGTCCTACAAGAAAGGTGACCATTTATTCAATAGAGCTGCTTGATGAGAGAGAAGAGTTTTCAGGGGAAACCATTTCTTTTCGATTTAGAGTAAGCTGCAGTAAGGGAACTTATATTAGGACATTAGCCGTAATGATTGGCGAAAGTCTTGGATATCCGGCACATATGTCAAATTTAATTAGAGTCCAATCAGCAGCATTTACAATTGATGATTGCCTGACGTTTGAACAAATAGAAAAGTTAATGGAAACAAGTACAATTTCAACCTGTTTAAGACCTTTAGAAATGGCACTTTCTCATTTGCCGAAATACATAATAAATGATAAAGTAGCAGAGAAAGTGAAAAATGGTGCACTTTTACCAATACCAGATTATTTAATAAATAGTAACGGACCTATTATCGCTCAAACGGAAGAGGGGAATGCTCTTGCCATTTATTCGGAACATCCGAACAAGCCAGGGCTCTTAAAACCAGTTAAAGTTTTGCGTAATGATCAGGGTTAAAAAGGTTACTGTTAAGAAAAGGTGAGTTTCAATTGGAAGTAATAAAGCTAAAATTCCCATTTAATATAGATAAAACTGAGATACCTCCATTATCCATGGCACTTGGTTATTTTGACGGTGTTCATCTTGGTCATCAAAAGGTAATACTTGAGGCGAAAAAACAAGCACATCAAAAAGGACTAAACTCTGCAGTTATGACCTTTGACCCTCACCCATCGGTAGTCCTAGGGAAAAATGACAAGCATGTTCAATACATAACACCCTTAGCTGAGAAAATAAAAATCATTGAGGAATTAGGCATTGATTATCTTTTCATTGTCCATTTTACAACAGAATTTGCTAACCTGCTGCCACAAGAATTTATCGATCAGTATGTAATTGATTTAAATGTAAAGCATGTGGTTGCAGGATTTGATTTCTCATACGGTCGGATGGGAAAGGGCACCATGGAGGTACTGCCTTTTCATTCAAGAGAAGAGTTTACTTTCACGGTTGTTGAAAAATTCACCAGTGGAAATGAAAAGGTTAGTTCAACGCGAATTCGTCAATATATAAAAGATGGAAGAACAGCAGAGCTGCCAGAATTACTAGGAAGATTTTATTTGACAGCAGGTATAGTTGTCCATGGAGATAAAAGAGGCAGAACGATTGGATTCCCAACCGCAAATGTTGAAACAAAGGATGAATATATTTTACCCCCGCTTGGTGTTTACGCTGTGAAAATCAAGATAGGTGAAGACTGGTACGAAGGTGTATGCAATGTAGGCTATAAACCAACCTTTAATAAGGAAGCTTTAAAGGTGTCAGTTGAAGTCCATGTGTTTGACTTTAACAAAGATATTTATGGTGAACAAGTAACGGTCGAATGGCATCAATACCTGCGAAAAGAACAAAAATTCTCCGGAATCGAAGAACTAGTCTCCCAAATCCAAAAAGACAAACAGAATGCTATTAATTATTTTAATAAAATCGACAAACACTTACCGAATAATTGCGAATAATAGCCTTTTCTTAGGTTATAACTTGCATTTTGACGTGAAACGTTGTATTCTTATTAACGTACTAAAAATAACCTTTGCTTGGCAAGTCGAGTCACCGACGCTTGCTCAGTAACAGGGGATAGTAAATTTAGGAGGTGAATAGGATGGCAATCACTCAAGAACGTAAAAACGAACTTATCAATGAGTATAAAACTCATGAAGCCGATACTGGATCTGCAGAGGTTCAAATCGCTGTCCTTACTGAATCAATCAACAATTTGAATGAGCACTTACGTACTCATAAGAAGGACCACCACTCACGTCGCGGTCTGTTGAAAATGGTTGGTAAGCGTCGTAATCTTTTAACGTACCTACGTAATAAAGATGTTCAACGTTACCGTGTATTAATCAATAAGCTTGGACTTCGTCGATAATCAAAAGAAGCGGGATTTTTCCCGCTTTTTTGTTAGGTTAAAAAAAGAAAAATCATAAGAGCAACACAAAATCTTATATACATATTTTAAGTCGCGGAAAAATTGTGCATACTATTAGTATATTTGTATTGATAACATAAGCGTTAAACGCTTTTTTTATATTAGATGATTAGAGCGATATTATTTCGCATTATCCTCTAAAGTGATTTAGATAGAGAGGGGTAAGGATATGGAACAAACGAAACATGAGTATTCCATGGATTGGGCTGGACGCAAATTAACCGTTGAAATTGGACAACTAGCTAAACAAGCAAATGGAGCCGTGATGGTCCGTTATGGAGATACCGCAGTTTTAAGTACAGCTACTGCTTCAAAAGAACCAAAAAACTTAGACTTTTTTCCATTAACATGTAACTATGAGGAACGATTATATGCGGTGGGGAAAATACCTGGAGGTTTTATTAAACGGGAAGGCCGTCCGAGTGAAAAAGCTATTCTAGCTAGCCGCTTAATTGACCGCCCAATTCGTCCGCTTTTTGCTGATGGGTTCCGTAATGATGTCCAAGTTATCAGTATTGTCATGAGTGTGGATCAGGATTGTTCGTCAGAGATGGCAGCAATGTTTGGATCTTCTTTAGCACTTTGTACATCTGACATTCCATTCGAGGGACCAATTGCTGGTGTAATCGTTGGTAGAGTTGGCGGAGAGTTTGTCATTAATCCAACCGTAGAACAAGCTGAAAAAAGTGACATTCATTTAACCGTTGCAGGTACTAAAGATGCGATTAACATGGTTGAAGCTGGCGCAGATGAAGTTTCTGAGGAAGTAATGCTAGAAGCTATCATGTATGGACATGAAGAAATCAAACGTCTCATTGAATTCCAAGAAAAAATTATGGCTGAAGCTGGCAAGGAAAAAAGAGAAGTTATTCTTTATGAACTTGATAAAGATTTAGAAGCTGAAGTTAGAGAAATGTGCGAAGCTGAAATGGTAACTGCCATTCAGGTTCAAGAAAAGCATGCACGTGAAGATGCCATTAAAGAAGTTAAAAATCGAGTTATGGCTAAGTTCCAAGAGAACGAGGCAACAGACGATGATCTGAAGCAAGTAAAACAAATTTTGGATAAGATTGTTAAAGGTGAAGTCCGCCGTTTAATTACTGTTGAAAAGGTACGTCCTGATGGCAGAAAAATTGATGAAATACGACCATTATCTTCACAAGTCAGTATTTTACCACGGACTCACGGTTCAGGATTGTTTACACGTGGACAAACGCAGGCTTTAAGTATTTGTACTTTAGGTGCAATGGGTGATGTTCAAATTCTTGATGGTTTGGGTATCGAAGAAGAAAAGCGTTTTATGCACCATTACAACTTCCCTTTATTTAGCGTTGGTGAAACTGGACCAATCCGTGGACCAGGCCGTCGTGAAATAGGACACGGGGCTCTTGGTGAGCGGGCATTAGAACCAATAATACCAAATGAAAAGGACTTCCCATATACGATTCGCCTTGTTTCTGAAGTTCTAGAATCAAATGGTTCTACTTCTCAAGCAAGTATATGTGCAAGTACATTAGCGATGATGGATGCAGGTGTTCCAATTAAAGCACCAGTTGCAGGTATTGCAATGGGCCTTGTAGCTTCAGGTGAATATTACACTGTTTTATCCGATATTCAAGGAATGGAAGACCACCTTGGCGATATGGATTTTAAAGTTGCAGGAACGGCTAAGGGAGTAACTGCCCTTCAAATGGATATTAAAATTAAAGGACTTTCCCGTGAAATCCTTGAAGAAGCATTGCAACAGGCTAAAAAAGGTAGAATGCATATCTTAGAATCTATGCTGGCAACTATTGCTGAGCCTAGAACCGAGCTTTCTCAATTTGCACCAAAAATCTTAACAATGAAAATTAACCCAGATAAAATCCGTGATGTTATTGGGCCGAGCGGTAAGCAAATCAATAAAATTATTGAGGAAACTGGTGTTAAGATTGATATCGAACAAGATGGAACAGTATTTATTGCCTCTACAAATCAGGAAATGAATCAAAAAGCAAAGAAGATTATTGAAGATATCGTTCGTGAGGTTGTAGTTGGCGAAATGTATCTTGGCAAAGTCAAACGTATTGAAAAATTTGGTGCGTTTGTAGAAATATTTGCCGGAAAAGATGGACTTGTCCATATATCCGAATTGGCTGAAGAGCGAGTTGGAAAAGTGGAGGATGTCATTAAAATTGGTGACGAATTTTTAGTGAAAGTTACAGAAATTGATAAACAAGGTCGTGTGAACTTATCACGTAAAGCAATATTAAAGGAACAACGTGAAAAGGCTGAAGCAGAGAAACAACAATAAGCCATACTCGTTAAAAGTGAAATAGAAAGGTCAGGGGGAACCCTGACTTTTTCCATGTTAGTTCTATCTAGCTGCAAAAGAGTAAGCTTTGGAAGCGTTACCTCGCACGAAAGAAAAGCGTTAGCTATTCTGAGGAGCGTCTAGGCGCTTCCGCTTTTAGTTCTACCTTGTCCCCATTATTCATATATTCAATATGAAGGGGGAAGGTAAATGAAGAAGTTGAGTATGATTGCTTTCTTATTTCTAGCTGCCTGGGTTTCTGTTAACAATCCTCTTGTAGATACATATGTTGCTGCACTTAAGGGAAACGCGCTAACTGTTGGAAAGCAAGAAGATCCTCTATATCAAAGTATTGTAAAAAATGCTTCTACATATGAAATACCGCCTTCCAATGCTAAAATTGATAGAGTATGGAAAGCGATTCCAGGCTATAATGGAATAACTGTCGATATTGAAGCTTCATATAGAAATATGAAGAAAATAGGCACGTTCAATGAAAAAAAATTAGTATATATACAAACAGAACCAACCGTACATCTTAACGAATTAACTCCATCTCCCATTTATCGGGGTCATCCTGATAAACCAATGGTCAGCTTCATAATCAATGTAGCTTGGGGAAATGAATATTTGCCTGAAATGCTTGCTGCCCTTAAAAAGCACCAAGTGAAAGCAAGTTTTTTCCTTGAGGGAAGATGGGTGAAAAATAATCCTGAATTGGCAAAAATGATCGTGAGTGCTGGTCATGAGGTTGGGAATCACTCCTACACACATCCTGATATGAAAAGAATATCAGCAGCACAGACTAGGGAGCAATTAGTCAAAACAAATGAAGTAATTGAAGCAGCAACGGGTAAAAAAAGCATTTGGTTTGCACCGCCCAGCGGCAGTTACCGGGATGAAACCGTTACAATCGCAGCCGAACTCAAAATGAAAACAGTTATGTGGACAGTAGATACCATTGATTGGCAAAAGCCATCGCCAGACCAACTAATCAATCGTGTGACCTCTAAAATTAGTAATGGATCAATGGTACTCATGCATCCAACAGAATCTTCTGCAAAATCATTAGACACTCTAATAACACTTATTGAAGAAAAAGGTTTAAAAATAGGTACGGTGAGTGACTTAATGAGTGAAGAAAGAATTATAAAATAAATTTAACAGAGTATCCAGATAATAAAGGAAAATAGCTAATTTTTCGCTTTTCTATAGACAGGAGGATTTTGATGATTAACAAATATTCTTGCAAAAATGGAGTAAGAATTGTATTAGAAAATATTCCAACAGTGAGATCTGTGGCAATTGGAGTCTGGATTGGCACTGGTTCAAGAAATGAAGATCCCCAAACGAATGGTATTTCGCACTTTTTAGAGCATATGTTTTTTAAAGGAACGAAAACTCGATCTGCGAAGGAAATAGCTGAATCATTTGATAGTATTGGCGGTCAGGTGAATGCTTTTACATCAAAAGAATACACTTGCTACTATGCTAAAGTACTGGATACACATGCACAATTCGCATTAGATGTTTTAGCGGATATGTTCTTTAATTCAACCTTTGTCGAGGAAGAATTAAATAAAGAAAGAAATGTCGTTCTTGAGGAAATAAAAATGTATGATGATACTCCAGATGATATTGTCCATGATTTACTCAGCCGGGCCATTTATGGAAATCATCCACTTGGATATCCGATATTGGGGACAGAAGAAACCCTAAATACCTTTACAAGTGAAACCCTGAAGGATTATATCCATAATCGATACACACCAGAAAATGTTGTAATCTCGATTGCAGGGAATGTTTCAGATAAATTTATACTAGCGGTTGAAAAGTACTTTGGCTCCTATGAGGGTGGAAATAGTTCAACACTTGAGAATATTCCAGTCTTCCAATCCAACCGATTATCACGAAAGAAAGAAACAGAACAAGCACATCTTTGTCTTGGATTTGAAGGATTAAAGATTGGACATGAAGATGTATACAGCTTAATCATTTTAAATAATATATTAGGCGGCTCTATGAGCAGCAGATTGTTCCAAGAAGTTCGTGAACAGCGAGGCTTAGCCTATTCAGTATTCTCTTATCATTCCGCTTATCAGGATAATGGAGTTGTGACTGTATACGGTGGGACAGGGGCTAAGCAGCTTGATGTGTTATACGAAACGATTCAGGAAACACTTGAAAAATTAAAACAAGATGGAATTACAGAAAAAGAATTAAATAATAGTAAAGAACAGTTAAAAGGAAGTTTAATGTTAGGCTTAGAGAGTACAAATAGCAGGATGAGCCGAAACGGTAAAAATGAACTTCTCTTAAAGCGTCACCGATCTCTTGATGAAATTATTGAGCAAATTGACCAAGTTACGAAACAAAGTGTAGATGGGATGGCGACATCTGTTTTTACAGACAAATACTCTGTTTCATTAATTAGTCCCAATGGGGAATTACCCAATACTCTAATATAAAAGGAAAAACAGTTCACTCTAGAACTGTTTTTTCTTTTAGTGTCTAGTGCAAGCAGCTTAGGGGTTTCCACTTTTCTTAGTCTAATTTAGGACTTCCATCGATAAACTTATAGTAAAGAGTGAAGAGAGAGGAGTTCATTATAATGAGGTTAAGCGAATTAAGTGGAAAAGAAATAGTGGATGTGAAAAAGGCAGAGCGTTTGGGAGTTCTTGGTCAAACAGACCTGGAAATCAATGAGAGCACCGGGCAAATACAAGCTTTGCTGATTCCGTCCGTAAAGTGGTTTGGATTTAGAAAACAAGGCGGGGAAATAAGGGTACCATGGCAGCATATAAAGAAGATTGGAACTGATATGATTATTATTGATGTACACGAAGAAGAAAAGGTTGAAGAATAACAAAAGGTCAAAAAGCCCAAGCAAATAAAATTTTGCTTGGGCTTTTTTATTTTATGTAAAGGGAAACTCACAGATTCATTCACTCTTACATAAGATGTTGAAGTGATAAGAAGAAAAAGACTTCTGCTTGGATTTTTTGAAAAGAAGGTGAATGATTTCATGCTGACAGGGATGCAGATAGCCGTGATCGGTGGAGATGCAAGACAGCTGGAAATTATCCGGAAGTTAACCGAGTTAGATGCCAGATTATCTTTAATTGGCTTCGAGCAGCTTGACCACGCGTTCACAGGCGCTGTTAAGGAAAAGTTGGATGAAGTCGATTTTTCAAATATGGATGCCTTAATCTTACCGGTACCCGGTACAAATTTAGAGGGGCATGTTGAAACAATCTTTTCGAATGAAAAGGTAATATTGACAGCCGAAATGCTATTGAACACACCAGAACATTGTACCATTTACTCCGGAATTAGTAATACTTTCTTAAACGGTATTACGAAGGAAGCGAATCGTCCACTTGTACAGCTTTTTGAAAGGGACGATGTGGCTATTTACAATTCTATTCCTACTGTAGAAGGAACAATCATGATGGCCATCCAGCATACTGATTTCACAATTCATGGCTCAAATATTACGGTACTAGGCCTAGGAAGAGTTGGGATGAGTGTGGCAAGAACGTTCCATGCGCTTGGAGCAAAAATAAAGGTTGGTGCCAGGAAAACTGAACATCTAGCAAGAATTACGGAAATGGGTTTAACACCATTTCATTTAAACGAAATAGAACAGCAGGTGAAGGATACAGATATCTTAATCAATACAATCCCGTTATTAATTGTAACTGCATCCGTTATTTCCAAAATGCCTGCTCATACTTTGATTATTGATTTAGCTTCAAAACCAGGTGGAACAGATTTTAGATATGCAGAAAAAAGAGGTATAAAAGCACTTCTTGCACCAGGATTACCTGGTATTGTCGCGCCAAAAACAGCTGGTCAAATACTAGCGAATGTTCTGGCCCAATTGCTTCAAGATGATTTAGGCAAGCGAAAGGGGATAATAAAATGAGTTTAAAAGGGAAAAAAATAGGCTTTGGTTTAACAGGATCTCATTGTACGTATGATGCTGTATTTCCAGAAATAGAGAAACTGGTTCAAGCAGGTGCTGAGGTATTACCAGTCGTTAGTTTTACAGTCAAAAATACAGAAACCCGTTTTGGTAAAGGGGAGGACTGGATTCAAAGAATTGAGGACTTAACTGGTAACAGAGCGATAGATTCAATTGTGAAAGCAGAGCCATTAGGTCCAAAAATTCCTTTAGACTGTATGGTTATAGCCCCATTAACTGGTGTTTCAATGAGTAAATTTGCAAATGCAATGAATGATAG
Source organism: Bacillus sp. CZDM1 (assembly GCF_055502545.1). Lineage (NCBI taxonomy): Bacteria > Bacillati > Bacillota > Bacilli > Caryophanales > Bacillaceae > Bacillus > Bacillus sp. CZDM1. The sequence continues at coordinate 293,220 of NZ_JBUESO010000003.1, forward strand.
TCCAGTGTTAATGGCTGCAAAAGCAACACTGAGAAATTTAAAACCAGTCGTACTCGGAATATCTACAAATGATGCATTAGGATTAAATGGAGTTAATTTAATGAGATTAATGGCAACAAAAAATATATATTTTATCCCATATGGTCAAGATGATCCGGTAAAGAAGCCTAATTCGATGGTAGCAAGAATGCCTATGTTAATGGAGACGGTTGAAGCAGCAATTGAAGGCAGGCAAATTCAACCTGTCTTGGTGGAAAGATATAGGGATACAGACTAATTCTCACTCCTTTCGTCAAATATGGTTATTTCTTTTAAGGAATATGTTAATATATTAATAATTCAATCATCAGTGGGACCAATCATCTCACTGATGAGAATTTATATTAATCTTTTCTGATTTCTAAACCATCGAAACAGAAATGACCAATAATTATAGATGAAAGATTGAGAGGGGTACTAGAATATGAAGCAAACAAAAGGTTATCATGTGGCTGTTGTAGGTGCAACAGGAGCAGTGGGTCAACAAATGATCCAAACATTAGTGAAAGAAAAATTCCCTATTGGACAATTAACGCTTCTATCTTCTGCTCGTTCAGCCGGTAAAAAAGTTACGATTGACGGTGTCGAGCATACGATTCAGGAAGCAAAGCCTGAAAGCTTTGCGGGAGTCGATATTGCTTTATTCTCGGCTGGCGGCAGTATTTCAAAAGAACTTGCTCCAGAAGCTGTAAAACACGGAGCAATCGTAGTTGATAACACAAGTGCATTTAGAATGGATCAAGAAATTCCGCTAGTTGTGCCTGAAGTTAACGAACATGACTTGCACAATCATAATGGTATTATCGCAAATCCGAATTGTTCAACCATCCAAATGGTCGTAGCTTTAGAACCAATTAGACAAAAATTTGGTCTAAAGAAAGTGATTGTTTCCACCTATCAAGCAGTTTCAGGTGCAGGAGCCGTTGCAATTGAGGAGTTACAGAATCAAACAAAAGCTATTATTAATGGTGAGACAATAGAACCTAAGATTTTACCTGTTAAGGGTGACAAGAACCATTATCAGATTGCCTTTAATGCGATCCCACAGATAGATAAGTTTCAAGATAACGGCTATACTTTTGAAGAAATGAAAATGATTAATGAAACAAAAAAGATTATGCATTTGCCAGAGCTGCCTGTTGCCGCAACTTGTGTTAGATTACCTGTCGCCGTGGGTCACTCTGAATCTGTTTATTTTGAAATTGAAGCAGACAACGTCAGTGCAAATGAAATAAAGGAATTATTAAAATCTGCACCAGGTGTTGTTTTACAAGATGACCCAGAGAATCAAGTATATCCAATGCCTGCAAATTGTGTAGGAAGTAATGATGTGTTTGTAGGACGAATTCGTAACGATTTAAATGAGAGTCGCGGCTTCCATATGTGGGTTGTTTCTGATAATTTATTAAAGGGTGCTGCCTGGAATTCAGTTCAAATTGCAGAAAGCTTAATAAAGCTTGGATTAATTAAAGAAAAAAAATAATGGTTTTATGATAAAGGCAGGTTTTTATGTCTATGAAAATGATAGTTCAAAAATTTGGCGGGACATCTGTCAGGGATGAAGCAGGAAGAGATCATGCAAAGAAACATATCGAAAAAGCAATAAAGGATGGATATAAGGTTGTAGTAGTAGTATCTGCGATGGGGAGAATGGGTGATCCATATGCAACAGATACACTGCTCTCATTAGTTGGGGGTAATCAAAGTAAGGTTTCGAAACGTGAACATGACCTGCTTTTATCCTGTGGTGAAATCATTTCTAGTATTGTTTTTGCCAATATGCTGAGAGACAATGGCATAAATGCAATTGCTTTGACAGGGGCGCAGGCAGGGTTTCGAACGAATAACGATCATTCACAAGCAAAGATTGTAGAAATGAAATGCGATCGATTAATAAGAGAGTTAGAACAAAATGATGTGGTTGTAGTGGCTGGATTTCAAGGTGCTGCAAAGAACGGTGACATCACAACAATTGGACGAGGTGGCAGTGATACTTCAGCAGCTGCTTTAGGGGCTGCTCTAAACGCCGAATGGATTGATATTTTCACCGACGTAGAAGGCATCATGACCGCTGACCCAAGAATAGCTGAGAATGCTAGGCGCCTATCTGTGGTTACCTATACTGAACTGTGTAACATGGCCTATCAGGGAGCAAAGGTGATACATCCAAGAGCAGTTGAAATAGCTATGCAGTCAAAGGTTCCCATTCGAATTCGCTCCACGTACTCAGATAATTTAGGCACATTGGTAACGGCTATTTCGAAAGAGTCTCGAGGAAGTGATATTAAAGAAAGAACCGTCACGGGGATTGCGCATGTTTCCAATGTAACCCAGATTAAAGTTTTTGCAAAAAAAGACCAATACTATTTACAAGCAGAAGTATTTAAAGCAATGGCAAATGAAAAAATTAGTGTGGATTTCATCAATATTTCACCAAATGGTGTTGTTTACACGGTTACGGATGAAATGACTGAAAAAGCAATAAAAGTCTTAAAAGAAATAGGTCATGACCCATTGGTAGAGCGCCATTGTGCAAAGGTCTCTGTCGTTGGAGCCGGGATTGCCGGAGTACCGGGTGTTACTTCTAAAATTGTTACTGCTCTTTCTGAGAATGGAATTCGGATTCTTCAATCTGCTGATAGCCATACGACCATTTGGGTCCTAGTAAAACAGGACGACTTGGTAAAATCCGTGAATGCCTTGCATGATGCCTTTCATCTGGAAGAAGAAACACTTGAAACAAAACTTACGGATATCTAATATAGTAAAGGAAACGATAAATGGCAGTTTGAAAGGATAAATGCCATTGTCGAAACTGGATTTCGTAATTGAGAGGAGTAGTATAATGGTTCATTTTGGGCGGGTTTCAACAGCCATGGTTACACCTTTTGATAAAAAAGGGCATATTGATTTTCAGAAGACCACTCAATTAGTAAATTATCTAATAGAAAATGGTACGGATTCCCTTGTGGTGGCAGGTACAACTGGTGAATCGCCTACACTATCAAAGGAAGAAAAGTTAGCTTTATTTGCACATGTAGTAAAGGTAGTTAAAAAAAGAATACCGGTAATTGCAGGAACAGGCAGCAATAATACCTATGCTTCAGTTGAACTGACAAGAAAGGCCGAACAGCTTGGGGTGGATGGTATTATGGTAGTGGCGCCCTATTATAATAAACCGAATCAAGAAGGTTTATATCAACACTTTAAGACTGTTGCTGAAGCTACTTCTCTTCCTGTAATGGTTTATAATATCCCAGGAAGAGCATCAGTAAATATTCATCCTGATACCATTATAAGGCTTTCAAAGGTTTCGAATATTGTTGCTGTTAAAGAAGCAAGTGGGGATCTAAATGCAATGACTCACATTATTGCAAATACTGAAAGTGATTTTGATCTATACAGTGGTGATGATGGTATAGCCATTCCAGTTCTTTCTATTGGAGGGGTAGGGGTTGTCTCTGTAGCCTCTCATGTAATTGGGAACGAAATGCAAGAGATGGTAAAGGCCTTTTTAGAAGGAGAAAATGTGAAAGCAGCAAAGCTGCACCAACAGCTCCTTCCACTCATGCAGGGACTTTTTGCGGCTCCAAGTCCTGCACCTGTTAAAACGGCACTTCAAGTTAAAGGACTAGATGTAGGCTCGGTAAGATTACCGCTTGTTCCATTAACTGAACAAGAAAGGTCAACATTAACTAAATTACTATTATAATTTTTACAAAATGCCAATCGAAAAAACTCGGTTGGCATTTTACATGGAATCAATAAAAATTCACTTATTTTCCTTCAAAGGGTAAAACAACTAAATTTGGTTGTAAAGGTTTTCAAATATCAAGTATAATAATCATAACTGATTTCGATCGGGCAATTTTGAAATGTCGAAGACTTTTTAGTGAAAGAGAGCTAGACAATCATCATAGGAGGAAACGGAAATTGATAAATAGAAAAAATAGTTCCATTAAGATTATTACGCTTGGTGGTATTGGAGAAATCGGGAAAAATATGTATCTTGTCGAAGTGGACAAGGACATCTATATCATTGATGCTGGTTTAATGTTCCCCGAGGATGAAATGCTTGGCATTGATATCGTGATTCCAGACATCAGTTATTTAACAGAAAACAAGGAAAGAGTGAAGGCAGTATTCCTCACACATGGTCATGAAGATCATATAGGTGCCCTTTCCTATCTTCTACGTCAAATGGACGTACCTGTTTATGGAACAAAACTTACCTTAGCTCTTGCAGCTGCTAAATTAAAGGAGCAGGAATATAGCGGGAAGACTAATTTTATTGAAGTAACATCGGATACGATTGTTCAGATGGATTCTGTCGAAGTTAGCTTCTTTCGAACAAATCACAGTATTCCAGACTCAGTTGGTGTATGCGTCCATACTTCAGAAGGCAGCATCGTATATACGGGTGATTTCAAATTTGATCAAGCAGCAACAAAGCTTTATAAACCTGAAATAGGAAAAATGGCCGCTCTAGGAGAAAAAGGCGTACTATGTTTACTTTCAGACAGTACGGAAGCAGAGAAGCCCGGATACACTACCTCTGAAGCAATCGTTGAGCGAGAGTTATCCACTGCATTCTATAATACACGCGGCAGAATGATAGCTGCATGCTTCGCTTCAGACATTAACAGAATTCAGCATATTTTTGACGCGGCGAGGGATCATGGCCGTAAAGTAGCAGTAGTTGGTAAAAGTCTTGAAAGAATTTATCATATTGCACTAGATTTAGGCTATTTAGAGGTGAGCGAAGATCTAATTATCCCTGTTAGTGAAATAAATAACTATGAAGACAGGGAAATCGTTGTATTAATGACGGGAAGTCAAGGGGAGCCAATAGAAGCCCTTCAAAAAATGGCAAAGCAATCTGCAAAATATGTAAATATTCAGCCTGGCGATACGGTTCTAATAGCTGCTTCAACACTTAGGGGAAGTGAATTATTGATATCCAGAACAGTGGATATGCTTTTTAGAGCAGGAGCAAATGTGATCTCAGGAAAAAGAACGATTCATGTTTCTAGCCACGGCAGCCAAGAAGAATTAAAATTTATGATAAACTTAATGAAGCCCAAGTACTTTATTCCAGTGCATGGGGAATATAGAATGCTAAAGGCACATCGGAAACTAGCACTTGATTGTGAAGTACCGGATGAGAACATCATTATCCCAGACCGTGGTGATGTGGTAGAATTTAAGGATGGGAAGTTTTCTATCAGTGGTAAAGTTCCTTCGGGGAATGTATTAATTGATGGTATTGGTGTGGGCGACGTTGGAAATATCGTTTTACGAGATCGAAGACTACTTTCTCAAGATGGTATTTTAATTGTAGTGGTTACATTAACTAGGCAGGATAAGCGGATTGCTGCAGGTCCAGAAATTATTTCACGTGGTTTTGTCTATGTCCGTGAATCCGAAAAGTTAATGGATGAATCCACAAAATTAGTTCGAGATATTGTGCAGAAGAACATTTCTAAAGATTCTTTTGAATGGTCAAGCCTTAAACAAGATATAAGGGATGGGTTAAACAGGTATTTGTTTGAAAAAACAAAAAGAAGACCAATGATACTTCCGATCATTATGGAAGTTTAAGAAGGTAAAAGAGGCATTGGATAAACCAATGCTTCTTTTTGTCTAGCTTCAGCGCCTAGGGGCTCGGGGTCATAAGCCAATCCGTCAAGAAGGTAAAGACCAACCTTCTCGCCGGCTCGTCTTATGCCTGTCGCCCCTGAACAAGGCGCTTCCGCTTTTCAATGTCCATAGGATATTATTCCATCAATCTAAGAATGAAATTGTTTCATAGGTCAATACTAACGTTATCATGCGTGAAGGGAGACTTATGATGAATAAGGACATAGAAAAAAGTGAATCGGGAAATCAAGAAGGGCAAGAACCTCAAAAAGAGGATAAGCCTTCTTCTTTAATGGAAAAAATTCAGCAGCTAGGGCAAACGAATGTACCTCAGCTTTCATCCGACTCAAGAATCCATTGTTTGACAATTATCGGACAAATAGAGGGTCATTTAGCACTGCCTCCACAAAATAAAACGACAAAATATGAACACTTGATTCCTCAATTAGTAGCGATTGAACAAAATCCTAAAATAGAAGGAGTATTGATAATATTAAATACAGTGGGTGGAGACGTTGAGGCTGGACTGGCCATTTCTGAAATGATGGCAACACTCTCAAAACCAACTGTTTCGATTGTCTTAGGTGGAGGACATTCAATAGGAGTACCGATAGCAGTCTCTTGTGATTACTCCTTTATTGCTGAAACAGCAACGATGACCATTCATCCAATTCGTTTAACTGGTCTTGTCATTGGAGTACCAGCAACCTTCGAATATTTAGATAAAATGCAGGATAGGGTTGTCAATTTTGTAACGAAACACTCAAATATTACTGAAGAGAAATTTAAGGATTTAATGTTTGCTAAAGGAAATCTTACTCGTGATATCGGGACAAATGTCGTTGGTCCAGATGCTGTAGAGTATGGCTTGATTGACGAGGTTGGCGGACTAGGGCAGGCGATGAAGAAGTTAAATGAATTAATAGACCAATCTAAAGCGGCAGCTGAGGGGCTGATTCAATGATTCTGTATACAACGATGCCGCAGGAATTTATATTTCCAAATGACCCGGATGCCTTTAGCAGACAACAAACGGTAACCTATCAAGGGGTGTCAATGATAGTAGAACAATCTGATGCCCAAAATGTTCAGGTCATTCGCATATTAAGCAGTGATCCGCAGCATTATTTAGACGAGCGCTTATGTCCAGGTGCTAAAATTTCTTGTGCCAGCATTGAAGGATTGTCATCAAACTAATAGAATATTATGGTATAATAAGGATACCAAGCTTAAGCAGCCATTGAAGGCTGCTTTCTCCTTTTGTGGGTAACTTTCTAATTGCATTGCGATTAATAATGTAAAAGGTTGATAATGATGATAGTACTACACTTATACAGACAGGTGATAAGATGGCGAAGAAAAAGAGAAGATCAAAAAAGCGAGATAATCATTTAAAACAAACCGTACAATACGAACTTTCCGCGCTTGCCTTATTAGCGCTTGCAATTATATCAATAGCTAAATTGGGAGCTGTTGGTGAAGCAGCCGTACTATTCTTCCGATTTTGGATGGGTGAATGGTACATGCTAAGCTTGATTGGTCTGGTTATTTTAAGCGTATATCTTATGTGGAAACGAACAATCCCTTTTATTTTTAATATAAAATTAATTGGAACTTATCTTATTGTTTCATCTATTCTCCTTTTAAGCCATGTAACGCTTTTTCATTTACTAACAAATGATGGAAACTTTAAGAATCCTAGTGTTATTAGTAACACATGGGAAATATTTATGATGGAGGTTAGAGGGGAAACAAGCACAATTGACCTTGGTGGAGGGATGATTGGCGCCGTTCTTTTTGCTATGTTTCATTATCTCTTTGCTGAAACTGGCACAAAGATTATTGCCTTTATCTTTATACTAATAGGGTTTATTTTACTTACTGGTAAATCATTCGGAGAGTTTGTTGCAAAAGTAGGAACGACGATGATTGATTTTTCAAAGGGACAATGGAGTGCCTTTCAATTAGATTTAGAAGAATGGAAACAGAAAAAACAAGAGCGGCGGGAAGAAAGACGGGTACAGCTGGAACGGGAACGTGAAAACAGAGCAATCGCTTCAGTTCAGCCAGAAATCATCCCCCCATTACAAAATGAACAGGATGAAATCGTCATACCTGAACCCCTCATTTCTAGCTTTGCAGATCGTGCTTATCCTGATGAAGAGCCGCAAAGAGCTAAACGAAGGAAAGAGGATTCAAAGAATAAAGGAAATGACCAGAAAATAGAAGACGACAGCACACCGCCGATTACTTTTACGGAAGTGGAGAATGTTGCATATGAATTACCGCCGCTAAGACTTCTAAAGCTTCCGAAGAAAACAGATCAAAGCGGAGAATACGAATTAATTCATGCGAATGCAGCTAAACTGGAAAGAACTTTTCAAAGCTTTGGGGTTAAGGCTCGAGTAACACAGGTACATCTTGGTCCAGCTGTTACAAAGTATGAAGTTCATCCTGATGTCGGGGTTAAAGTTAGTAAAATAGTTAGCTTAAGTGATGATCTAGCATTAGCACTAGCTGCTAAAGATATACGGATTGAAGCACCTATTCCTGGAAAGTCAGCAATTGGAATTGAGGTGCCTAATTCAGAGGTGGCAGTTGTTTCTCTGAGAGAAGTACTAGAAGCAACTCAAAATAATAAACCAGAGGCGAAACTATTAATTGGTCTTGGCAGGGATATTACGGGGGAGGCAGTACTTGCTGAATTAAATAGAATGCCCCATCTGCTCGTGGCCGGTTCAACTGGAAGCGGGAAAAGTGTTTGTATTAACGGTATAATCACAAGTATTTTGATGAGAGCTAAGCCTCATGAAGTCAAATTAATGATGATTGACCCTAAGATGGTGGAGTTAAATGTCTATAATGGAGTACCTCATTTATTGGCACCGGTCGTAACGGATGCTAAAAAAGCATCACAAGCTTTGAAAAAAGTAGTTAGTGAAATGGAGAGACGTTATGAACTGTTCTCTCATACTGGTACACGGAATATTGAAGGATATAATGATCATATCAAAAGGCATAACATGGAGGAAAACGATAAGCAGCCACTTTTACCCTATATTGTTGTAATTGTGGACGAGCTTGCTGATCTAATGATGGTAGCCTCCTCTGATGTTGAGGATTCCATTACTAGACTTGCACAAATGGCGAGGGCTGCGGGAATTCACCTCATTATAGCAACACAGCGTCCATCCGTTGATGTCATTACCGGAGTGATTAAAGCAAATATCCCTTCAAGAATTGCCTTTGCTGTATCGAGTGCTACGGATTCAAGAACGATCCTGGATATGGGCGGCGCAGAAAAACTGCTGGGAAGAGGAGATATGTTATTTTTACCAGTTGGTGCTTCCAAACCAGTGCGTGTACAAGGTGCCTTTCTATCAGATAATGAAGTGGAGGAAACGGTTAATTTTGTTATTGGGCAGCAAAAAGCACAATATCAAGATGAGATGATTCCAGACGATACACCTGAAGCAGTTGGTGAGGTTGATGATGACCTGTATTCAGACGCTGTGGATTTAGTAATAGATATGCAAACGGCATCTGTTTCCATGTTACAGCGTCGTTTTCGAATAGGATATACAAGAGCAGCGCGGTTAATTGATGAAATGGAAGCACGAGGAATTGTCGGATCATATGAAGGCAGTAAACCAAGAGCGGTATTACAGTCCAAACCAAACGAAGAAGTAAATTAAAAAAAAGCCTAACGGCTTTTTTTTTTACTAAAATATTCCTAATTGGTTTAGACAATAATAAATTATAGCAGAAATAAGAGTAAAAAGGCCTATTTTTCAAAATACTATTCGACAATATTGCTTTTTTCGACAATTTATTGAATTACTATTTCCATATGCCTAAAAAAGTGGTATATTATTTTCGATTAGTAGGAATGATTATACATCAGATGTCTGATGTCTTAGGAAGAAGCTGGAGGTACCCCCATGTCTATTAAGCTAGATAACCGACATTTATATCTGCAAGTTATCGATCGGTTAAAACAAGATATCGAACAAGGAGTTTACAAAGAAAAAGAAAAGCTGCCATCTGAATTCGATCTTGCCAAACATCTTGGAGTAAGCAGAGCCACTCTTCGAGAGGCATTACGCATACTTGAAGAAGAAAACGTTATCATTCGGCGCCACGGTGTTGGAACGTTTGTTAATTCTAAGCCGCTGTTTACCTCAGGGATTGAACAACTTAATAGTGTTACGGACATGATATTTCAGGCGGGTATGAAGCCAGGTACAATCTTTTTAAGTTCATCAACTGTTGGAGCTACTGAAGAGGACATTCGTCGATTTTCATGTTCTGCAAATGAGGGAATTGTGATCATGGAGCGGGTTAGAACTGCAAACGGGGAACCAGTTGTTTATTGTATCGACAAGGTACCTGAAAAAATCTTACCAGAAACTTTTTCACATGGAGAGGAATCTATTTTTTCCATTTTGGAAGAGGAGGCAAACCGAAAAATTACATACGCGGTTGCTCAAATCGAACCTATTGGTTATCATGAGAAAATTTCTCCCATTTTAGAATGTGAACCAGAAACGGCTTTGCTAGTTTTAAAGCAAATGCATTTTGATGAAATGGATGAACCTGTACTCTTTTCGGTAAACTATTTTAAAGCGGATAAATTTAGTTTTCAGGTATTGAGAAAAAGATTTTAATTTTTTTCATTACGGAAGCATAAACATGTCTGCAATTTAGTACATTTCTACTAAATCAAACAACATATATAGGGGGTAAATGCCTTGAAAAAAAGTAAATTTGGCTTGTCCATGTCATTAATTTTAGCTGCAGGCACAATATTAGGAGCTTGTGGTGGCGCTAACGACGACAAAGATACTGGCACTAAGGATAATGGTAAGGATGCAGTTAAAATTGGTATGGTTACCGATGCTGGTACAATTGATGACAAATCTTTTAACCAAGGTACTTGGGAAGGTATTCAACAAGCTCAAGAAGAACTAGGCATTCAATCAAAATATCTTAAGCCAGCTGGTACAACAGAGGCAGAATACCTAAAGGAAATGGGCAATTTATACGATGCAGGTTATAAGTTTATCGTCACACCTGGATTTAAGTTTGAAACAGCAGTATTCCAGGCTCAAGATAAATATAAAGATGCAAAATTTGTTATTCTTGATGGTAATCCACATTCAGGTGACTTCAAACCAGTCGTAAAAGAAAACACTGTTGCAGTTTTCTTTGCTGAACATGAATCAGGTTTCTTAGCAGGTGTTGCTGCTGCCCTTGAATTAAAAGAAGGCGAAGCAGGCTTTATCGGCGGTATGGAAATTCCAGCTGTTCAAAAGTTTAACTGGGGCTTCCAACAAGGTGTTAAATATGCTAACGATAACTTAGGAACAAACTTAACCATGAAAGCTGAAAACGTACTTTACCAAGGTTCATTTGATAACGCTGCTGCTGGTGGACAAATTGCTGCACAAATGTATGACCGTGGTGTAGATGTAATCTTTACAGCTGCTGGCGGAGTTGGTGTAGGAGCTATCAATGAAGCAAAAACACGTGGAAAAGCCGGAGACAAAATCTGGATTGTTGGTGTTGACAGTGACCAATATGCAGACGGTATTTATGAAGGTGAAAAATCAATTATCTTGACTTCAGCAATGAAGAAATTAGATAACGTAACATTTGACTTAATTAAGCGTGAGTTAGATGGTGATTTCCCTGGAGGCGAAACATTAACATTTGATGCTAAAAACGATGGTATTGGTCTTCCAGAAGAAAATCCAAACTTAAGCGATGAAACAACTACTAAAGTAAAAGAAGTATTTGAAAAAATTAAGGCTGGAGAAATTAAAGTTGCAGCTGAACAAGGCAGCTTATTCAAGTAAAAAAGATCATAAAAGAGACGGTCTTTTCCGTCTCTTTTATGTCCTAAATGAATGATTTTTTATGATGTGATAGGGGACTCCCTATTTTCAAAGTATCCCCGAGTCTAATTAAAAAGGTGAGTGCTACTATGAGTTATGTGGTTGAAATGCTGAATATTAGGAAAGAGTTCCCTGGTATTGTAGCAAATGATAATATTACCCTGACATTAAAAAAGGGGGAAATCCATGCCCTATTAGGTGAGAATGGTGCTGGGAAATCCACATTAATGGGTGTTCTGTTCGGTATGTATCAACCAGAAAAAGGGATCGTTAAAATTCGGGAGAAGGAAGTTAAAATTACTAATCCTAATGTAGCCAATCATCTTGGTATTGGTATGGTCCATCAACATTTTAAATTAGTAGAAAATTTTACGGTAACAGAAAATATTATACTAGGCAGTGAACCATTAAAAGGTATGGTCCTAGATATTGATAAGGCAGCAAAGAGAATTGCAGATTTATCAAAACATTATGGTTTAAATGTTGACCCACATGCAAAGATTGAAGATATTTCTGTAGGTATGCAGCAAAGAGTAGAAATAATGAAAATGCTTTATCGTGAAGCAGAGGTTCTTATTTTTGACGAACCAACTGCGGTATTAACCCCTCATGAAATAGAAGAATTAATGAAAATCATGCGTAACCTAATTAATGAAGGTAAATCTATCATTATTATTACACATAAATTAAAAGAGATTAAAGCGGTTGCAGACCGTTGTACGGTTATACGGCGTGGAAAAGGAATCGGAACAGTGAATGTAAAAGAAACAAGCACAGCACAGATGGCAGAAATGATGGTTGGCCGCGAAGTGAACTTTAAAGTGGATAAGAAAGCTAGTACACCTGGTGAGGTTGTACTTCAAATAGATTCTCTTTCTGTAAAAAATAACAGAAAAGTATTGGGACTGAAAAATTTTTCTGTTGAAGTTAAACGAGGAGAAATAGTCGGTATTGCCGGGGTCGAAGGGAATGGACAATCAGAAATCGTTGAAGCGATTACTGGACTTAGAAAAGTAGAATCTGGAAAAATTCTATTAAATGGTAAGGAAATTACAAATATTCCAATTCGTAAAAGAATCGAAAGTGGAATTGGCCATATCCCAGAAGATAGACATAGAAGAGGCCTTGTTCTTGATTATACACTAGAAAATAACATGGTTTTAGAGGTTTACAATAAACCACCTTTTGCAAAGGCTGGATTACTAAATGGTGCCGCAATTAAGAAATATGCTAAGAGTATTTTAGAAAAATTTGACGTTCGTTCTGGTGAAGGCGGTGCATCCATTGCAAGGACACTATCAGGAGGTAATCAGCAAAAGGCAATCATTGGCCGTGAAATGGAATTAGATCCTGATTTGCTCATTGCTGTACAACCTACACGTGGATTGGATGTCGGATCAATTGAATATATCCACAAAAGATTAATCGAGCATCGCGATAAAGGAAAGGCTGTCCTTCTGGTTTCTTTAGAGCTTGATGAAGTACTGCAGCTTTCAGACCGTATTGCCATCGTAAACAATGGAGAGTTAATCGGAACAGTTATTGCTTCTGAGACCAATGAGAATGAGGTAGGACTGATGATGGCAGGAGTGAGTAAGGAGAGAAGCGTATGAGAAACACCATAGTTTCATTAATTTCAATTATATTAGGACTAATAGCTGGAGGATTACTGATGCTCTTCATAGGGGCAAGTCCTATTGAAGGTTACACCTATTTATTCCAAGGTGCATTAAAAAATGTTTCACGTATTGGTGATACTCTTGCAACTGCAACACCACTTATTTTTACAGGACTTGCTGTTGCTTTTGCCTTCCGTACAGGTCTATTTAACATCGGTGCTCCAGGTCAAATGTTGATTGGCGGTCTTGCTGCCACTGCAGTAGCCTTAACATTTGATTTATCAAGACCGATTCTACTTATTGTAATGGTACTTGCCGGAATTATAGGTGGAGGATTATGGGCATTTATTCCTGGCCTCTTTAAAGCTAAATTTAATGTGCATGAAGTTGTTTCCACAATCATGATGAACTGGATTGCATACTGGACAGTTTATTATGTTGTTCCTGGTTATTTTAAAGGAGAATTCCTGGAAACTGAATCACGAAAACTGGCAGAGGATTCTACTTTGAGAACACCGTGGTTGACAGAAATGTTTCAGGGTTCGTATATAAATTTAGGATTATTCTTTGGCATTATTGCTGTAATCATCGTTGCGTTTATTATTAATAAAACAACACTTGGATTTGAACTAAAAGCTGTAGGGTTCAATAGACACGCAGCAGAATATGCAGGTATGAAAGTTAATAGAAATATTATTTTATCTATGTTAATTTCAGGTGCCCTTGCAGGTATAGGTGGAGTTGCACTGTACACTGGTAACGCATCAAGTATCCAAATTGGTATATTACCAACGCAGGGTTATGATGGCATTGCCGTAGCATTACTTGGGGCAAACTCACCTGTGGGCGTGTTCTTTGCAGCAATTCTTTTTGGTATTCTTTATTCAGGAACTGGCTTTATGAATGCGATGATCGAGATTCCACCAGAACTTGCTAATACCATTATTGCCATTATTATTTATTTTGCCGCTACCAGCGTACTGATTCACCGTGTATTAAATAAATTCCGCAAGACTACTGCAAATGCAAATGATGTAAATGGACCTGTTGGCAAGAAGGGAGAATCATAAAATGTGGACCATAATTGAACAAATATTCCCTTACGCGATTGTTTTTACCATTCCACTTCTTATAACAGCACTAGGCGGTCTTTTTAGTGAAAGAAGCGGTATCGTAAATATTGGTTTAGAAGGATTAATGATTTCAGGAGCATTTGCGGGTGCGATAACGGTTAACTTTTTGCAGGATACTATGCAAGGATCAACGGTACTATGGATTGGATTATTAGTAGCTGTGGTAGTAGGTGTTTTATTTTCCCTATTACATGCCTTTGCTAGTATTAATCTTAGTGCAGACCAAGTCATTAGTGGTACAGCCATTAACATGATTGCAATGGCTTTAACGGTATTCTTGGCTAGAAATATGACTGGAAGTGGTAATATTCGTATTACCAGCGGTTTCACACCATTTGATGTGCCAGTTTTATCTCAAATTCCTATCATTGGTGATTTATTATTTACAAAAACGTATGCGACAACTTGGTTTATTTTAATAGTCTTGCTTGTTAGTGCGTTTATTCTAAATAAAACGAAATTTGGCTTGCGTTTAAAGTCTTGTGGTGAGTTTCCACAGGCTGCTCAAGCAGCAGGTATTAATGTAGTAAGAATCCGTTATATCGGCGTTATGATTTCTGGTGCATTATCAGGATTAGGCGGAGCAATCATTATTTTAACCTACGCAGGTGAATTTACTGGATCCGTTTCAGGTCTTGGATTCTTAGCTCTTGCTTCCTTAATTTTTGGTCAATGGAGACCACTCGGGATCTTAGGGGCAACATTATTCTTCGGATTTGCCAGCACGATTGCTAACGTATCTCAAGTAATCCCTGAATTGGCTGTTATTCCGCCAATCATTCTAAAGATTTTCCCATATGTAGTAACGTTAATTGCATTAGTTATCTTCTCTAAATCTTCACAAGCACCTAAAGCAGCTGGAGAACCATTCGATCCAGGAAAACGATAAATATGGTGTTAAACAGGCTGGCTAATTAGTCAGCCTTTATTTTGTTTAGAAGCCAATGGTTTTAGCTTGTAAAAACCAAGCCTGGCAAATTATAGTAAGAATAAGGGTTTAATACAATGGAAAAGATGTAAAATAACCGGATGAATGCTTACATATATAATAAGAAGGATTTTGAAATCTAAAGGAGGTATTTAAATGGATTCAACTGCCGAAAAAATTACCGCTATGCAGGGATACAAACTCCATGTCATTGAAACCGATAAATATAAAACGAATACGTTTGTTTGGAAAATGAAAGCGCCGTTAACTAAGGAAGATGTAACAAAAAGAGCGCTGCTTCCTCAAGTTTTACAAAGCAGCTCCGCTAATTACCCGACAACTACTGCATTGCGCTCATATTTAGACGAATTATATGGAGCTACACTGTTTATTGATTTAGCGAAAAAAGGTGAATATCATATTATCAGTTTCACGCTTGAGATTGCAAATGAGAAATTCTTAAGTGATTCTACCCCATTATTGAAAAAAGGTTTCGAACTTCTATCTGAGGTATTAACGAAACCGAATGTTTCAGGTACTGCATTTGACCAAGATACAGTGAACAAAGAAAAGAGGTCTTTAAAGCAGCGAATTCAATCGGTATATGATGATAAAATGCGCTATTCGAATGTTCGTCTGCTGCAAGAAATGTGTAAAGGGGAGCCATACGCTCTTCAAGTAAATGGTGAAGCAGAGGATGTAGAAGCAATAACTCCTGAAAATTTATATGACTATTATAAAAAGGCTTTTTCAGAAGATGAAATGGATCTTTATGTGATTGGAGATGTTAAGGAAGAAGAGGTGAAAACCTTTGCCAATGATTTGCTGAATTTTGAAGAACGCACTCCTAAGAAACTTGAGTTAAAAGGGGTACAGAAAAAGGAAAAGGTAAATGAAATTAAAGAAGAGCAGGATGTAAAACAAGGGAAATTAAATATTGGTTATCGTACGAATGTTGTCTACGGGGATTCCGATTACTTTGCTCTTCAATTGTTTAATGGAATCTTTGGAGGTTTCTCACACTCAAAGTTGTTCATCAATGTCCGTGAAAAGGCAAGCTTAGCTTACTATGTCTCAAGCAGGCTTGAAAGCCATAAGGGATTAATGATGGTAATGTCAGGGATAGACCTTAAGAACTTTGACCAGGCAGTGGGAATTATTCGCGATCAATTGGAAGCAATGAAAAAAGGCGACTTTTCAGATCAAGAATTAGTTCAAACAAAAGCTGTCATTCGAAATCAGATACTCGAAACCATTGATACCTCAAGAGGATTAACAGAGATCCTTTACCATAATGTTGTTGCAGGCAAGGATATAAAACTTGAGCAGTGGATTACCGATATGGAGAAAACGACAAAGGAAGAAATTGTCGCTGTCGCTGCTAAAATTGAACTTGATACCATCTATTTCTTAACTGGAAGTGAGGCGGTAAAATAATGGAGAAAATAAATTTTGACCAGCTCCAAGAAGAACTTTACCATGAAAAGTTATCCAATGGCTTAAATGTCTATATATTACCTAAAAAAGGCTTTAATAAGACCTTTGCTACTTTTACCACAAAGTATGGATCAATAGATAATCATTTTGTACCGTTAGGTCAAGAGGAATATATGAAAGTTCCAGATGGTATTGCTCATTTTCTTGAGCATAAGCTTTTTGAAAAGGAAGACGGAGATGTATTTCAACAATTTAGCAAGCAGGGGGCCTCAGCTAATGCCTTTACCTCTTTTACCCGTACTGCTTACTTGTTCTCCAGCACTTCAGATGTAGAAAAAAACCTGGAAACGTTAGTTGATTTTGTACAGGAACCATACTTTTCGGAAAAAACAGTTGAAAAGGAAAAAGGGATTATTGGTCAAGAAATCACTATGTATGATGATAATCCTGATTGGCGCCTGTATTTCGGATTGATTCAAAATTTGTATCAAAACCATCCTGTAAAGATTGATATTGCCGGAACAATAGAATCAATTTCACATATTACAAAGGATTTGCTTTATGAATGCTACAATACCTTCTATCATCCGAGTAACATGTTATTGTTTATTGTTGGACCAGTCGATCCGAATAAATTTATGGAGCAAGTTAGAGAAAACCAAATGAAAAAGGATTACAAAGAGATGCCAGAGATTCAGCGTAAATTTGAAGATGAGCCACTTCAGACAGCTGAACAAAAACAGGTGCTTGAAATGAATGTGCAAACCTCTAAATGCTTAATTGGGATGAAAGCACTTCATGTGGACCAAACGGGATCTGAATTGTTGAAGAATGAATTAACTATGAATGTACTCTTGGATTTGTTGTTTGGTAAAAGCTCAGAAAATTATAACCAACTTTATAATGAAGGTTTGATTGATGAAACTTTTTCCTATGATTATACACAGGAACAGGGGTTTGGCTTTGCGATGATTGGCGGAGATACAGAAAATCCTGATAAACTTACTGAACAGCTTAAAAATATGCTTTTTCATGCGAAAAATGCTAGCTCATTTTCAGAAGAGCAATTGGAAAGAGCAAAAAAGAAGAAAATTGGATCATTTTTACGTGCTGTAAATTCTCCAGAGTATATAGCAAATCAATTCACAAGATATGCTTTTAATGACATGAACTTATTTGATGTCGTTCCTACTTTAGAGAAAATCACCTTAGATGATGTGAAAAGATTAGCTTCTGAAGTTATTTCAGAAGAGCGTTTCTCCGTTTGCCAAGTAATCCCTAAAAAATAAGAGGTAAGCGTCGCTAGCCGGCGCTTTTCTTTTCGATTAAAATGAAGATTAGTTAATATAGAAAGAGTGAATTTCGTGGGAAAATATGCACTAATTACGGGAGCAAGCGGCGGAATAGGACAAGCAGTGGCGCTTAAATTAGCTTCTCTAGGTTATAATTTGTATTTACACTTTAATAAAAATGAAAAGTCAATAATGGAATTAATTGAAAAAATTAAACCTTTTGGTGTTGAGTATATACCCATTCAGGCTGAATTAGAGGAATCAGAAGGCTATAAAAAGATTTGTTCCCAAATTTTCTCTCTAGATGCCATTATTCATTGCAGCGGCAATAGCCATTATGGTCTCCTCGTCGACTTAAAACATGAAGAGGCAGAATCCTTAATGAGGGTTCATGTCATGAATCCAATAATGATTACAAAAGACCTGCTGCCAAAACTAATTAAAAAACGGTCAGGAAATATAATCTTTATATCCTCTATATGGGGTCAAACGGGTGCTGCATGTGAAGTAGCCTATTCGACAGCAAAAGGGGCACAAATTTCATTTGTTAAAGCATTAAGCAAAGAGGTTGCATTGAGCGGGGTGCGTGTAAATGCCATTGCACCTGGTGCCGTTGAAACTGCGATGATGGGTAGATTCTCAGAAGAGGATATTCAATTACTTCAATACGATATCCCAATGGGCAGGCTGGGTGTTCCAGAGGAAATAGCAAATGGTGTGAAATTCTTACTTTCAAATGAATCATCGTATATCACAGGACAAGTTCTATCGATTAATGGCGGATGGTATACATAAATTATACATTTATTCCGTGAATAAATTCCCCCCTTTCATAGCAAAATAACAATGTACAACTATAAAGGAGGGTTTATTATGTCTGTTTTAGATAACTGGAAACAATGGGAAGACTTTCTTGCTGACCGACTTCATCAAGCACAAAATGAAGGAATGAGCGAAGGTGCTATAAGTGCTCTTGCATTACAAATTGGTGATTATTTATCAGAGCAGGTAGAACCGAAAAATGAGCAAGAAAGAATCTTGTCTGATTTATGGTCTGTTGCAGATAAGGAAGAGCAGCAAGCAATCGCCAACATTATGGTGAAATTAGTACAAAATAATGGAAGTCGCTAGGAGAGAGGTTTTAACCTCTCTTTTTTTGCATTTAAGAAACAAAATATATTAAATAAGCATTGAGCTTGTTTTTGCTTTCATCTTCATTCAAAATCATATATTATTATGGATAGATAAGGAATTGAAAAATTTGTCGTTTTAGTTTAGGAGGTTTTTTATGGAGAAGAAAGAGTGGTATTTGGAATATGAGATTCAAAAAAACCGTCCTGGTTTGCTGGGCGACATTTCATCTTTACTAGGAATGCTGTCAATCAATATTGTAACGATTAATGGAGTAGATGAAGGGCGGCGCGGCTTATTAATCTTAGCAAAAGATGATAATCAAATTAAACGGTTAGAGTCAATTTTAAATACAATGGACACAATAAAAGTAATTAAGATTAGAGAACCAAAGCTTCGTGATCGGCTGGCAGTCAGACATGGACGGTACATACAACGTGACGCAGATGATAAAAAAACATTCCGATTTGTTCGCAGTGAACTAGGGGTACTAGTTGATTTTATGGCAGAATTGTTTAAGCAGGATGGACACAAACTGATTGGTATTCGCGGGATGCCTAGGGTAGGTAAAACAGAGTCTGTGGTTGCTGCAAGTGTATGCGCGAATAAACGGTGGTTATTTGTTTCTTCGACTCTTTTAAAACAAACCATACGTAATCAGCTAATTCAAGATGAATACAACGAAAATAATTTGTTCATTCTTGATGGGATTGTTTCAACAAAACGTGCAAGTGAACGGCATTGGCAGCTTGTACGCGAAATCATGCGGTTACCTGCGGTTAAAGTGGTCGAACATCCTGATATCTTTGTGCAGAATTCTGAGTATACGCTAGATGATTTTGATTATATTATCGAATTACGGAACGAGGCAGACGAAGAAATTACATATGATATTGTCGACCAAAATAACTTATTCTCTGGCTCTGATTTTGGGGATTTTGGATTTTAAATAATTGGAAGGTGTTAATAGGTGACTGAATTAGGTAATCGACTAAAAGAAGCGCGATTAGCCAAAGGATTAAGCTTAGAGGATTTACAGTCTCTCACAAAAATTCAAAAGCGGTATTTAATAGGTATTGAAGAAGGAAATTATTCTAGCATGCCAGGAAATTTTTATGTTCGTGCCTTTGTAAAACAATACGCTGAGGCTCTTCAGCTTAATCCGGAAGAAATTTTTGAAACGTATAAGAATGAAATACCAGCAACTCATCATGATGATTTACCTGAACAATTGTCTAGAGTTAAAACACGCAGGACGGTATCAGAAGGATCCTCAAAAATTTTTGATATTATCCCAAAAGTCTTAATTGGAGTTTTTATTATTGGTGCCGCGGGGGTATTGTATTATTTCGTTGTAAATAACGTCGGAGACAAGGCGAATGATTTGATTAACAATGAAAATGAACCTGTAAAGTTTGTCCGCTCTGACAATCTTGAAAAGGCGGAGGACGCTGAAAAAGACAAGCCAAAGGAAGAAGAAAAAACTGATGAAAAAGAGACAGTGGAGGAAACTCCTGTTGTAGAAGCACCGAAACAGGAATTAACACCCGTTCAAAACAGCGGAAAAAACTCTACCTATGATTTGAAAAATGCTGATAAATTTGTAGTGAAACTGGTTTCAACTGGGGAAACATGGGTAAGTGTTAGTAATAGCAGTGGTCAATCCAAGTTCCAGGGGTTATTATCAACCACGGGTACACAAAGTACGGAAGTAGATCTGACTGGCGAAACCAAAGCAGTAATTGTTGTTGGTCGAACGCTCGATACAGAAATTTACGTAAATGACCAGAAGCTTGAGTATGCAATCGCACCTGCTGATGTGGTTCGTCAGAACATTACGATTCAATTTGTTCCGAAGAACGAATAGTCATCTAGTGATGACTATTTTTCGTTCTAATATTATTTGGAGGCAAAACAATGAATGTACCAAATCAAATAACGATATCAAGAATACTTTTAATTCCAATTTTCTTGATCATTATGCTTGCCCCCTTTGAGTGGGGAAATATGCATCTACTGGGAGCTGACCTTCCGGTAACCCATTTTGTTGGAGCATTAATTTTTATTTTTGCTTCTGCTACAGATTGGGTAGACGGCTATTACGCTCGAAAATATAATCTTGTTACCAATATGGGGAAATTCCTCGATCCGCTTGCCGATAAATTACTTGTCTCTGCTGCGCTAGTGGTCCTTGTTGATCTTGGATATGCAGCTTCTTGGATTGTAATTGCCATCATAAGCAGGGAATTTGCTGTTACAGGTCTTCGTCTTTTGCTAGTTGAGGGTGGAGAAGTGGTAGCTGCCAATAACCTCGGAAAAATCAAAACCTGGGCACAAATCATCGCAATTTCAGCACTTTTATTACATAATATTATTTTTGAAATGATTGGATTTCCATTTGATGACGTAGCATTATGGGTTGCATTGATTTTTACTGTCTGGTCTGGATGGGATTATTTTTCAAAGAATATGCATGTTTTCAAAAATTCTAAATAGAACTTGGGGTAATGGGTGATGAATGCAGAAATTATTGCTGTTGGTTCTGAATTACTGCTGGGTCAAATCGTTAATAGTAATGCACGATTTTTATCGCAACAACTTGCGGGACTTGGCATTAATGTTTTTTTTCATACAGTGGTTGGTGATAATCCCGACCGATTAAGATCTGCGATTGAGATCGCAGAAAAACGCTCAAATTTAATCATTTTTACTGGCGGGCTTGGACCGACTAAAGATGATTTGACAAAGGAAACCATTGCTCGACATTTAGGGAAAGAACTCGTAATGGATCCTGAGGCATTAGAATCTATTGAACTCTATTTTAAAAAGTCAAATAGGGTAATGACAGAAAATAATAAGAAGCAGGCACTGGTTTTGGAAGGTTCAACTATACTGCCAAACCATCATGGGATGGCACCTGGTATGATGGCAGAGATAGGTGATTGTATTTATATGCTGTTTCCTGGACCTCCGAAAGAAATGGAGCCAATGTTTTTACAATTTGGTACAGCCGCTCTATCAAAACAAGTAAAAACGGATGAGAAAATAGTTTCTAGAGTATTAAGGTTCTTTGGTATCGGAGAGGCTGCGTTAGAAACTGAAATCATTGATTTAATAGAACAGCAAACCAATCCAACGATTGCCCCGCTTGCCGCAGAAGGGGAATGTACCTTACGGCTTACTGCGAAGCACCAAGACTTGCAAACTGCAGAGTTAATGCTTGATGAAGCTGAGGGGAAAATTAACGCTCGTGTAGGAATGTACTTATATGGGTATGACAATACTTCTTTAGTTGCTGAACTAATGAAAGTTTTAAAGGATAAAAAATTAACCATCACAGCTGCTGAGAGCTTAACAGGAGGATTGTTTCAACAGGAACTAACTAGTTTTCCAGGTGTTAGTTCAGTCCTTAAGGGCGGAGTTGTTTGTTACACGAATGAAGTTAAGGAGAAAGTCTTAGGAGTTAAAAAAGAAACAATTGAAAAATTTGGTGTAGTAAGTCCAGAATGTGCTAAAGAGCTGGCTGAAAATGCTGCGGCCTTAGTATCTGCTGATATTGGCGTAAGTTTCACTGGTGTTGCTGGGCCGGATGAGCTTGAGGGTAAACCTGTCGGAACCGTCTACATTGGTATTACGATAAAAGGGAAACAAACAGTGGTTGAAAAACTCGAACTTGGCGGTACAAGGGAAGCAAACCGAAGCCGTTCGGTAAAATATGGCTGCTATTACTTAATAAAGCAATTGCAAGAATCACAGAAAGCTAACTAAGCTATCTGTGATTTTTTTATCCTAAGGCTGTGTTATGATTCATTGTTGATTTTCGTGTAGGGTTGATCATTCATAGGCGGAGAATTTCCGTCTATTGTAGATAAAGGAACCTTAAGAAGCCGATATAAGCGGAAATATTCCGGTTAACTGCTTTAAATAAGACAAAATCCAATGATTTGGATACCATAAGCGGAAAACCTCCGCTTATTATGAAGGTAAAAATGGGTATTTCCCAAT
Organism: Bacillus sp. CZDM1; assembly: GCF_055502545.1. Lineage (NCBI taxonomy): Bacteria > Bacillati > Bacillota > Bacilli > Caryophanales > Bacillaceae > Bacillus > Bacillus sp. CZDM1. The sequence continues at coordinate 316,341 of NZ_JBUESO010000003.1, forward strand.
TTAAACGAAAATTCTCCGCTTATTTTCCAAACACAGTAAAATCAACATTCAGCTTTAACACAGCCTATCCTAAAGAAATGTCTGAATATAGAAGAAAGAGGAGAAATGGATGGAAAAGTTAATCGAAAAGATATAATTTGCCGAGAGAATTACCTATTATTACATGACTATAAGCTTCAAATAAATCGAATGAATGTTCGTTTTTTTGCTGTACAAAAGTCTAAAAAGAGGTTATATTATTAATAGGATTTAAATTATAGATTTTGGCTATTAACTTTTTGGTTTATATATAAGGGAGGAACTAGTAGTGACTGATCGTAAAGCGGCCTTAGAAATGGCGCTAAAACAGATTGAAAAGCAATTCGGTAAAGGCTCCATTATGAAAATGGGAGAAAAAACAGATACAAGAATTTTAACAAGCCCTAGTGGCTCATTAGCCCTGGATTCAGCACTTGGAGTTGGCGGATACCCTAGAGGAAGAATTATCGAAATTTACGGTCCAGAAAGCTCAGGTAAAACAACTGTAGCCTTACATGCCATTGCAGAAGTACAAGCCGCTGGCGGACAAGCAGCGTTTATTGACGCTGAGCATGCTCTGGATCCAGCATATGCGCAAAAACTAGGAGTAAACATCGATGAGTTATTGTTATCCCAGCCAGATACTGGGGAGCAAGCGCTAGAAATCGCAGAGGCACTTGTACGAAGCGGTGCAATTGATATTCTAGTAGTCGATTCTGTTGCTGCATTAGTTCCAAAAGCAGAAATTGAAGGAGAAATGGGAGATTCTCATATGGGTCTTCAAGCCCGCTTGATGTCTCAAGCACTCCGGAAACTTTCTGGTGTCATTAACAAATCGAAGACAATCGCAATCTTTATCAACCAGGTTCGTGAAAAGATTGGTGTCATGTTTGGAAATCCTGAGACGACTCCTGGTGGTCGTGCGTTGAAATTCTACTCTACGATTCGTGTTGAAGTGCGTCGTGGAGAAGCACTAAAGCAAGGTACTGATATCGTTGGAAACAAAACAAAAATCAAGGTTGTAAAGAATAAAGTTGCCCCTCCATTCCGTACAGCTGAAGTGGATATTATGTATGGTGAAGGAATTTCTAAAGAGGGCGAAATCATAGATATTGGCTCTGAACTAGATATCGTTCAAAAGAGCGGTTCTTGGTACTCATACAATGAGGAAAGAATCGGTCAAGGCCGCGAAAATGCAAAGACTTTCTTACGAGAAAATCCAAGCATTCGTCTTGAAATTCAGCAAAAAATCCGTGCGCACTACGGATTAGATGGTGAAAAGATGGTCACTGAAGCCGATGATGATGATGAGCAGTTTGAATTAATAGATTAACAAAAAGAGCAAAGCCTGATTAGGTTTTGCTCTTTTTAACAAAATGCATATTTATTAATCTGCATGTATATTTATTCGTATAATATTTATCTAAATATTGTTAAACTATGAACAAAGTCTAAATATTTCAAAAAGCTGTCAGGAGTTACCCTTGACAATGAATATACACACATTTACAATTAACATGTATATTTTACATTTTTGTTAATATTACAATGAAAAGCCTGGTGCTTGCTGTATGTTGAACCTAACCAATATACATGCCGACACTTAAAAAAGTGTAACAAAAAAGTTCATAGCAAGAGGAGGTGTAACGATGGACACTATTACTATCATCTCCATTTTGCTTGGCATTATCGTCGGTGCCGTTGTTGGCTATTTTGTTCGTAAATCCATTGCTGAGGCAAAAATAGCAGGTGCAAAGAATGCTGCAGAGCAGATTCTTGAAGATGCAAAGCGTGACGCTGATTCATTGAAGAAAGAAGCTTTGCTTGAGGCAAAGGATGAAATTCACAAGCTTCGTACAGAAGCCGAACGTGAGGTTCGTGAACGAAGAAATGAACTGCAAAAACAAGAAAACCGTTTACTGCAAAGAGAAGAGAATTTAGATCGAAAGGATGAATCGTTAAATAAACGAGAAATTCAATTAGAAAAGAAGGATGATTCTCTAAACCAAAGACAACAGCATATTGAACAGATGGAAAGCAAAGTGGACGAGTTGGTACGAAAACAACAATCTGAACTTGAACGTATTTCGAGTTTAACTCGTGAGGAAGCGAAGAACATCATTATCGATAAAATGGAGCAGGAATTAACCTATGACACTGCGATAATGATTAAGGAAAGTGAAAACCGCGCGAAAGAGGAAGCAGATAAGAAAGCGAAAGAAATTCTATCGCTAGCAATCCAGCGTTGCGCTGCTGACCATGTAGCGGAAACGACTGTATCTGTAGTCAACCTTCCAAATGATGAAATGAAGGGTCGTATTATTGGCCGTGAAGGAAGAAATATCCGTACTCTAGAAACACTTACGGGAATTGATTTGATTATCGATGATACGCCAGAGGCAGTAATTCTATCAGGATTCGACCCAATCCGCCGTGAAACGGCTCGATTGGCGCTTGAAAAGTTAGTTCAAGATGGACGTATCCATCCTGCGCGTATTGAGGAAATGGTAGAAAAATCACGTCGTGAAGTGGATGAGTATATTCGTGAAGTGGGTGAACAAACGACCTTTGAAGTCGGAGTTCATGGATTACATCCGGATCTTATTAAAATCCTTGGACGCTTAAAGTTCCGTACAAGTTATGGACAGAATGTCCTAAAGCACTCAATGGAGGTTGCTCAGCTATCAGGCTTACTTGCAGCTGAACTTGGTGAGGATGAAACGCTGGCACGTCGTGCAGGGCTATTGCATGATATCGGAAAAGCAATTGACCATGAAGTGGAAGGAAGCCATGTTGAAATTGGGGTTGAACTTGCAACTAAATACAAGGAACACCCAGTGGTTATCAACAGTATAGCCTCACACCATGGTGATACGGAACCAACATCAACCATATCCGTTCTAGTGGCTGCTGCAGATGCATTATCAGCTGCAAGACCTGGAGCACGTAGTGAAACGCTAGAAAACTATATCCGCCGCTTAGAAAAGCTGGAAGAGATTTCCGAGTCCTATGATGGTGTTGAGAAATCCTTCGCCATTCAAGCTGGCCGAGAAGTGCGGATTATTGTAAGACCTGATGCAGTTGATGATTTAGCTGCACATCGTTTGGCTCGAGATATTCGGAAACGAATCGAAGAAGAGCTAGATTATCCAGGACATATAAAAGTGACAGTCATCCGTGAAACACGGGCTGTGGAATACGCAAAATAAAGCGGTGCTTATGCACTGCTTTATTTTTTTGCTAGGTGTCTAACGGTTAAATAAAATAAAAGTGTGATACAATTTATAGTAAATAAATGCATCACGAAAGGATTACAAATGAACTTATTATTTATTGGAGATGTTGTAGGCTCACCGGGCCGAGATATGGTGAAAGAGTATGTGCCAAAAATTAAAGAAAAATATAGACCTAATTTTACGATAATTAATGGTGAAAATGCTGCAGGAGGCAGAGGGATTACAGAAAAGATTTATCGGGAGTTTTTGGGTTCCGGTGCACAGGCTGTAACGCTCGGAAACCACTCGTGGGATAACAAGGAGATTTTTGAATTCATCGAATCGGCAAAGAATATGGTACGGCCGGCAAATTTCCCTGAAGGTACCCCTGGTAAAGGATTAGTATTTTTTAAGGTAAATGACGTAGAAGTAGCAGTTATCAATTTACAAGGGCGCACTTTTATGCCGCCTCTAGATTGTCCTTTTAAAAAGGCGGATGAATTAGTGGAAATAGCACAAGAGAGAACACCATTTATCTTTGTGGATTTCCATGCAGAAGCAACAAGCGAAAAGCAGGCAATGGGCTGGTACTTAGATGGAAGAGTTTCAGCTGTTGTAGGCACACATACACATGTTCAAACCGCTGATAGCCGTATCCTGCCAGGCGGCACAGGCTATTTAACGGATGTAGGGATGACAGGTCCATATGATGGAATTCTTGGTATGGAAAGGGAAGCGGTCATTACCAAATTCCTTACAAGCCTGCCAGTAAGATTTGAAGTTCCTAAAGCGGGTAGAACCCAGCTTAGTGGAGTCTACATGGAACTTGACAGAAAAACTGGCAAGAGCAAAAAAATGGAAAGAATTTTAATAAATGAAGATAATCCTTGGTATTCTTAACCTTCCAATTGTGGAAGGTTATTTCTTTGTCTAGCTTCAGCGCCTAGGGGCTCGGGGTCATAAGCCAATCCGTCAAGAAGGTAAAGACCAACCTTCTCGCCGGCTCGTCTTATGCCTGTCGCCCCTGTACAAGGCGCTTCCGCTTTTCAAATTTCACTGATAAATATGCACTTTTTTTGTCCAAGCCGGAATATGTCTTTTGCAGAATGAATATAGTAGCAGTGGAATCTTATATACCTGATTTGCTCATGAAACTGCTCATGCCAGGATCGGGATTATACAAGGGGGAGCTAGGAATGGAAATATTAAAAGTTTCAGCAAAATCTAATCCTAATTCTGTAGCTGGTGCACTTGCTGGAGTTCTGCGTGAAAGAGGTGCAGCAGAAATACAGGCGATTGGTGCAGGTGCATTGAATCAAGCTGTTAAGGCAGTAGCGATTGCAAGAGGATTTGTAGCACCTAGCGGAGTTGATTTGATTTGCATCCCTGCGTTCACTGATATTCAGATTGATGGTGAAGAACGCACGGCTATAAAGCTGATTGTTGAACCAAGATGAAAGAGATAGAATCAATGATGTGAAAGAGAAGAATAAAACAATCTTTTACCTGCTTAAATTATAAGCAGGTATTTTTATATACAAAATTTAAGAAAAATGTTATTCTAGTATAAATGAAAACGCTTTCTGAGTTTAAGTGTTGAAATAATATATTTTGTTAGATTTATTAATAAATCGCATAGCAACAACGTTTTACATCAATTTTACATGGGGTTATGCGGATTTAATAAATGTCAATTTTTAAAATATAAAAAAATATTCATATTTTAGACAATATTTCGTCTGAAAGGGTTGCAATTTTTGGTTTAGAGGTCTAGAATTGTAAGCGTTTAGTACATCTCCTAGTTTCAATTGAGTTAGCCTTTAAAGCTTTAAAGGCTAAAATCTAGTGAATTACTCGGAATTGTGCTACACTATTAGAGATTTATAAAATATACTTTTTACATATCCAAAGGGGTGTAAGTCATGATCAATCAACTTTCGTGGAAAGTTGGCGGACAACAAGGGGAAGGTATTGAAAGTACTGGGGAAATATTTGCTATTGCATTGAATCGCCTCGGCTATTACTTGTATGGTTATCGTCACTTTTCATCTCGTATTAAAGGCGGTCATACAAACAACAAAATTAGAGTAAGTACGACAGAAGTTCGTTCAATCTCTGATGATCTTGATGTTCTTGTCGCATTTGACCAAGAAACGGTCGATTTAAATTACAAAGAGTTACACAGCAAAGGTGTAATACTTGCGGATGCAAAATTCACGCCGAAGAAACCAGAAGATACACAAGCAGCATTGTATGCGGTTCCATTTACAGAAATCGCTACTGAATTAGGAACATCCCTAATGAAAAACATGGTAGCCATTGGTGCTACATCAGCTGTCTTGAATCTTGATATTCATGTTTTTGAAGAAGTAGTCCAAGAGATTTTTGGTAAAAAAGGTGCTCAAGTAGTTGCGAAAAACATGGATGCCATTAAAGCTGGATATGATTATATGAAAAAACAGCTTGTAGATGGCGTTGAAATAATGGAACTTGAAAAAGCTGACGGCAAGAAGCGCATGTTCATGATTGGAAATGACGCTATTGCATTGGGAGCAGTTGCGGCTGGATGTCGTTTTATGGCTGCATACCCAATAACACCAGCTTCTGAAATAATGGAATATTTAATTAAAAAGCTTCCTGCTCTTGGTGGTACGGTTATTCAAACGGAAGATGAAATTGCTGCTTGTACAATGGCTATTGGTGCTAACTATGCTGGTGTTCGTACAATTACGGCATCTGCTGGTCCAGGACTATCATTGAAAATGGAAGCAATTGGTCTTTCAGGTATAACTGAGACTCCGCTTGTTGTTGTTGATACTCAACGTGGCGGTCCATCTACAGGATTACCAACAAAGCAAGAACAGTCAGATTTAATGGCTATGATCTATGGAACACATGGAGAAATCCCTAAAATCGTTATGGCGCCAAGTACTGTAGAAGAGGCTTTCTATGATACAACTGAGGCATTTAACCTTGCTGAAGAATATCAATGTCCTGTAATTGTTCTTACTGACCTTCAATTATCTTTAGGTAAGCAGACAGTTGAACCTTTAAGTATGGATAAAGTGGAAATCAGACGCGGAAAGCTTGTAACCGATGAAATTCCTGAGAATGAAAATAAAGCTTATTTCAAACGTTATGAAGTGACGAGTGATGGTGTTTCACCACGTGTTATTCCTGGTATGAAAAATGGTATTCACCATGTAACTGGTGTTGAACATGATGAAACAGGAAAACCTTCTGAATCGGCAGTAAATAGGAACGCTCAAATGGACAAGCGATTCCGTAAAATTGAAAATATTCGTTTCAATACACCAGTGTATAAAAACACTAAGCATGAAGATGCTGACGTTTTACTAGTTGGTTTTAATTCAACTAGAGGTGTAATTGAGGAAGCTATGGTTCGTTTAGAAAATGAAGGAATGAAAGTAAATCACGCTCATATTCGTTTGATTCACCCATTCCCAACGGATGAAGTATTACCGCTTGTTCGTTCTGCAAAGAAAGTAGTGGTTGTTGAAAACAATGCTACTGGTCAATTGGCTAACATTATGAAAATGAATGTTGGGCATGCTGAAAAGATTATTAAACATTTAAAATATGATGGAAATCCATTCCTGCCTCACGAAGTATATACAAAATGTAAGGAGTTGTTCTAAACATGGCCACTTTTAAAGAATTTAGAAATAATGTAAAACCGAACTGGTGCCCTGGCTGTGGCGACTTCTCTGTACAAGCGGCAATGCAACGTGCAGCAGCAAATGTAGGGCTAGAGCCTGAAAACTTAGCTGTTATTTCTGGAATCGGATGTTCTGGTCGTATCTCTGGTTATATTAATTCATATGGCTTCCATGGTATTCATGGCCGTTCATTACCAATCGCTCAAGGTGTAAAAATGGCAAACCGTGATTTAACGGTTATCGCTTCTGGCGGTGACGGTGATGGTTTTGCTATCGGTATGGGACACACCATTCATGCGATCCGTCGTAATGTAGATATCACTTACATTGTTATGGATAACCAAATCTATGGTTTAACAAAAGGACAAACGTCTCCACGTTCTGCTACCGGCTTTAAAACGAAATCATCGCCGCTAGGTTCGATTGAACAACCGATTTCACCAATGGAGATGGCTTTAACTGCAGGGGCAACATTTGTTGCACAAAGTTTCTCTACGGATCTTAAAGATCTAACTGCATTAATTGAAGCAGGCATTAAGCATAAAGGGTTCTCTTTAATTAACGTTTACAGTCCTTGTGTAACCTATAATAAGGTCAACACTTATGATTGGTTTAAAGAAAATCTTACGAAGTTAAGTGATATTGAAGGATATGATCCTTCAAATCGTGAAAACGCTATGCAGACATTGATGAAGCATAATGGTTTAGTTACTGGTTTGATTTATCAAAACACAGAACGTAAATCCTACCAGGAATTGATTAATAATTACTCCGAAACTCCATTAGCAAAAGCAGATCTTAACCTTGATCAAGGATACTTTGATAAATTAGTTAATGAATTTATGTAAAGTTAAAAGAAAGTCCCGTAGTAGATTACTACGGGATTTTCTATTGTTTTCAAGCCTATTAACCTTTATACTATAATAATGTGCAGAGGTATATTAGGCAGAATCCTAATACACTAGTACAGGGAAAAAATTACCTATTCATAGACAAATTTGAATCCGATTGAAAGGAGATTTATTATTCATGAATGAAAAACAACGTATAGATGCTCAACAAATCGAAGCTGCTAATTCTTCGGACAAAAAATCCGCCAAGGATTACAGTAAGTATTTTGAGCAAGTAATTACTGCACCTTCTTTAAAAGACGCTAAAAAGCGTGGTAAAGAAGAAGTGAAGTATCATAACGATTTCTCTATTCCAGAAGAATTTCGCGGTATGGGAGAAGGTCGTAAGTTTTATATCCGTACCTATGGCTGTCAAATGAATGAACATGATACGGAAGTAATGGCAGGGATCTTTTTGGCTCTTGGATATGAGCCTACAGATTCAACAGAGGATGCCAATGTTATTCTTTTAAATACCTGCGCAATTCGTGAAAATGCAGAAAACAAAGTGTTCGGTGAACTAGGGCATTTAAAGCATTTAAAGTTAGAAAAGCCAGATTTACTATTGGGTGTTTGTGGATGTATGTCACAGGAAGAATCCGTAGTTAATAAGATTCTAAAAACATATAACCAAGTTGATATGATTTTCGGTACACACAATATTCATCGTCTGCCAAATATCTTACATGAAGCATACATGTCCAAAGAAATGGTAGTAGAGGTTTGGTCAAAAGAAGGTGATGTTATCGAAAACCTTCCAAAAGTAAGACGCGGAAATATTAAGGCGTGGGTTAACATTATGTACGGCTGTGACAAATTTTGTACCTATTGTATTGTTCCATTTACACGTGGTAAAGAGCGAAGCCGTCGTCCTGATGAGATTATCCAAGAAGTTCGCCATTTAGCCGCACAAGGCTATCAGGAGGTTACACTTCTGGGCCAAAATGTTAATGCGTATGGGAAAGATTTAGAGGGTGTGAACTATGGTCTAGGTGAACTTATGGATGAATTACGGAAGATAGATATTCCGCGTATTCGTTTTATGACAAGTCATCCACGTGATTTTGATGACCATTTGATTGAAGTTCTTGCAAAAGGCGGCAATTTAATGGATCATATCCACCTTCCTGTTCAATCTGGGTCCACTGATGTATTAAAAATTATGGCTCGTAAATATACGAGAGAACAATATCTAGAACTGGTACGCAAGATTAAAGCAGCGATTCCCAATGTTTCCTTAACCACTGATATTATTGTTGGTTATCCAAATGAAACGGATGAACAATTTGAAGAAACAATGTCTTTATATCGTGAAGTGGGCTACGAACTAGCGTATACGTTCATATATTCACCTCGTGAGGGTACCCCTGCTGCAAAAATGCAGGATAATGTCCCAATGGAGGTAAAGAAGGAACGTTTACAGCGTTTAAATGCTTTAGTTAATGAAATGTCTGCTGAGGAAATGAAGAAATATAAAGGCCAAATCGTCGAAGTTCTTGTCGAAGGGGAAAGCAAGAATAATCCTGAAGTACTTGCAGGATACACTTCTAAAAGCAAGCTTGTTAATTTTGCTGCACCTAAATCAGCAATTGGTAAAATTGTTAAAGTGAGAATTACAGATGCAAAAACATGGTCATTAAACGGAGAAATGGTGGAAGAATTAGAACCAGTAGAGGTGAAATAAAGTGGCTAAATACACAAAAGACGATATCATCGCCCGCGCACAAGAATTAGCACGTATGATTGCGGAAACAGAGGAAGTTGATTTCTTTAAACGTGCAGAAGCACAGATTCACGTAAACGCAAAAGTTAGTACGCTAATTTCTGATATTAAGGGTTTGCAAAAGCAAGCAGTTAATCTACAGCATTACGGTAAGCCAGAAGCACTTAAAAAGGTGGAAGACAAAATTGCTTCCATCGAACAGGAACTAGACGATATTCCGGTTGTTCAAGAGTTTAAGCAATCTCAAATTGAAGTAAATGAATTACTTCAGTTAATTTCCACAACCATCTCAAATAAGGTAACAGATGTCATTATTGAATCAACCGGTGGAGATGTATTAAAAGGTGAAACAGGTGCAAGCCTAAGCAATGGCGGGTCTTGCGGGAATCACGACGACCATGACCACAATCACTAAATAAATCAAACCAGGCTTAGTTAATGCCTGGTTTTTTTATGCATTTATCTCACAGAAGAAAATCCCCCTGACTTAAATACATGCCTAATTGTAACCTACCTAAAACTCCCGCATAAAATGAACTATGACTAAACTTTTAACCAGTATTCTCAGAAATATATCGCACACTAGTCTAAAAAATTGCATAGGATGAAATGAAAATGAATGAGGAGGTTTCGCGCGAAATGGGAGAATACAGAGAGATAATTGTTAAGGCCGTAGTAGCGAAAGGGCGTAAATTCACCAATTCCAATCATACGATTAGCCCGGCACATAGTCCAACCAGCATACTTGGCTGTTGGATTATCAACCATAAATACAACGCGAAAAAAGTCGGCAAAACTGTAGAGATACACGGCTCTTATGACATCAATGTATGGTACTCATACAATGACAATACCAGAACAGAAGTTGTTACTGAATGTGTTAAATACACAGATGTCATTAGGTTAAAATACCGTGACCATGATTGCTTGGATGACAATGAGATTTGTGCTCGTGTTTTGCAACAGCCTAATTGTTGTGAAGCAGTCATCTCCCCAAATGGCAATCGAATCATTGTCCATGTTGAAAAGGAATTCCTAGTGGAAGTAATTGGTGAAACAAAAGTATGTGTCGCCATTAATCCAAAGGGCTGCCATGATGATGACGATGATTGGGGAATGGATGTTGACGATGAGGAATTTGAGGAATTAAACCCAGATTTCTTACTTGGAGTCGAAGAAGAATAAACATACTAGGAAGTTTCTACTTCCTAGTTTTTTCTTTTTAATAATAGTATTATAAATCTATAGAAGAAATAATGTATGATTAAAAAGAAAAATCAGCAAGCTATTTTTAGGAGGTGTCAATGCTATGGAGCCTAGACAACCCGGAAATAACAAACTGCCTGATTTCGACCAATTAAACGACAGGATGATTGCTGAGCAGCCCTCAGAACCCCATTTGATTATTAAGACCAATCTCGACCCACAGGATTCTACTGAAAACAACCCATATTATCAGGGGAAGGAAACCAGCAATCCCAAAGCATTTAAAGACTATTTTGAGGAATAATGAAAGCCAGGATATACTTTCCTGGCTTTGTTTATTTATGAGTAATAGAGGACTAATTTTAATCTCTAAGTTTCTAATTTTGGAAAATGCGTGTTACCACCTCGTGATTAAGAAATTTTTCTTTAAAATAAAGAATATTTTATCTATTCTAAGTGTATATCGAGTTATATACTAAGATAAAGAAATAATTAATCCGTTTTTTTCTGAGGTGTGCAATGAATATAGAGAAATATATAAAATTAATTGGAAATGAATTACTGCCCAATATCCAACTATCGACGGAAGGTCCGTTTGATCCAATTATTGTGAAGAATTTCTCGAATACGTGGAAAACAATAGGCAGCGGAAATTATGCAGGCGTTTTTTTGCATCAATCAAATCCTAAATGGGTGGTTAAGGTGTATGGAAGAAAACCTGAGGAATTAAAAAAGGAAGTAGAGGTATATAAAAAATTAGGTCAGCACGAATCCTTTTCTGCATTAGTTGACTATGGTGATAATTATTTAGTTTTAAAAAGGATAGATGGAATGAATTTGTTCGATGCAGTTGTAAAAGGCAACCCTATACCAGAATCAGTTATCCGGGATGTAGATGAGGGGATAGCATATGCTCGTTCAGTAGGTTTAAATCCCTTTGATGTCCATGGAAAAAATGTTGTTATGAGTAACGGAAGAGGGTATATTGTGGATGTTTCAGATTTTTATAAGCAGGGTAAATGTCGTAAATGGGATGACTTGAAAAAAGCGTATTACAAAATTTATCTGCCGTTTATTTATAAATATCATCTGCCTATTCCTTTTTTTATTGTCAACAGTGTCAGAAAAGGGTATCGCTTATATAGAAAAATAAAAAAGGGAAATATATAAAAACTTTATTTCCCTTTTTATATTGTTTATCGATTTGTATTTTGGAACTGAATCATGAACTCACTAAAAGCTTTACATGTTTCATAAGGGACAGAGTTGTAAGTAGAAGCCCGGCAGCCTCCTACAGAACGATGTCCGCTTACACCGACGAATCCTTCGCGCTTAGCTTCTGATAAGAATTTCTTCTCTAATTCTTCATCTTTTACTCGGAATGTAATATTCATAAGTGAACGGCTTTCAGGTTCAGCGTGGCCAACATAAAAACCATTGCTTTGGTCGATTGCATCATATATTAGTTTCGCTTTTCCCTCGTTACGATCAGTAAGGGCATTGATTCCGCCTAATTCTTTTATCCAGCTCAAAACTTCACCAAGCATATAGATTCCGAATGTCGGAGGTGTGTTATATAAAGAGTTGTTTTTTGAATGGGTACTATACTTTAACATTGTCGGGATGTTAGGATTAGCTTTTTCAATCATATCCTTACGAATAATTGCCACTGTAACACCAGAAGGACCGAGATTTTTTTGAGCACCGGCATAAATTAAGCCAAACTTGCTGACATCAAAGGGCTTGGATAAGATATCACTAGACATATCCGCAATTAATGGTACTTCACCTGTATCTGGAAAGTCCTTCCACTGTGTTCCATATATCGTATTGTTTGACGTGAGATGAATATAAGCATCTCTTGGATTGTATTGTAATTCCTCTAATTGAGGGATTTGTCGATATTGATTTTCCTTCGTGCTGGCAACATGATATGGATCCCCAAATAACTTAGCTTCAGAAAAGGCCTTTTCAGACCAAGAACCTGTCATAATATAGCCTGCTTTTTCCCCTGGCTTCAAGAAGTTCATGGGTACCATTGAAAACTGAAGACTTCCTCCACCTTGTAGAAAAAGTACCTCATAATCTTCCGGAATTGATAATAATTCTTTTAGAAGGGCAATGGCATTATTGTGTACTTCTTCATAGGCTGCGCTTCGGTGGCTAAGCTCCATGACTGACATACCAGTGCCACGAAAATCAATAAGTTCCTGCTTGGCTTTTTCAAGCACCTCAAGTGGAAGGGCGGATGGTCCTGCATTAAAATTATAGGCACGTTGTATTAGTGATTTCATTTTCTCACTCCCCATTTTCATTTATTAGAATATAACATATTTTCTAATACTTTAAATAGAAAAGAATCAAAATATTTCATTGATATATCAATATTTTTAGTGAATGCGGTTACATTTCCCGCGAATAATAAGTGTTTATTTTTAATATTCTGATATTATAGAGGTATAGATAATTATTGTTAGAAAGGAGAGGAAAACTTGGATTTCCCTTTCTATATATTTGGAATTCATCCCCATCTAATGTTTGAAGCGCTTGCATACTTTATAGGCTTTCGTGTGTATTTATACACGCGGAATAAGGATAAGATTCCGCTGGATAAATTCCTATGGGTGGTAGTAGGTGCAGTACTTGGTGCAGCATTTGGCTCGAAACTGCTTTATTGGTTTGAAGATCCCTTTAAGACAATAGAAAATTGGAATCGTATCATCTATTTGATGGAGGGTAAAACGATTGTAGGTGGATTATTAGGGGGATTAATTGGCGTTGAAACGGCTAAAAAGTTGATTGGCTGGAAACGCTCAACCGGTGATGATTTTGTATTGCCCCTCACGGTTGGGATGATGATCGGGAGAATCGGCTGCTTTTTAACTGGCTTGGATGACCATACATATGGCGTGGAGACAACATGGATTACAGGAGTTGATTTTGGTGATGGAATAAATCGCCATCCTACACAATTGTATGAAATAGTATTCTTGGGAATTCTGCTTCTTTTCCTTTATAAGCTTAAAAGGAATAGCAGCGGCTGGGAAGGTTTACTATTCCAATTGTTTATGCTTGGTTATTTGGGATTTCGATTAATGATAGATTTTATTAAACCTACTCCACATCCTTTTTGGGGTTTTAACAATATACAAATTGCAAGCTTACTAGGAATAGCGTATTACATCTGGCTCATCTCAAAAAAACAAAGTGAGAAAAGGAGAGGATTCCATGCCTAATCGTCCTTATTTGTTTTACGAACTGACGAATAGCATATGTTCGACTTGTTTGCGAAAAGTGGAGGCAAAGGTCATTATTGAAAATGAAAAAGTTTATCTACTGAAAAGATGTATGGAACACGGACCTGAAAAGGTGTTAATATCCACCGATGTTGCCTATTACAAGTGGTGCCGGGAATTTATTAAACCTTCAGAAATGCCGTATCGCTGGAACACGCCAATTAAGTATGGCTGTCCCTATGATTGCGGGCTTTGTCCTGACCATGAGCAGCATAGCTGTTTAACACTTTTGGAAATAACCGAAAGATGTAATTTGAAGTGCCCGATTTGTTATGCAGAATCTTCTCCTCAAAAGGGTAGTTTCCGAAGCTTGGAGAAAATTGAATTTATGTTAGAGAACATTATTAAAAATGAGCATCAAGCAGATATTGTCCAAATCAGCGGCGGGGAACCAACGATTCATCCGCAGTTTTTTGACATTCTTGATATGGTGAAATCTAGACCGATTCGACATATTATGGTGAATACAAATGGTTTACGAATTGCCAATGATAAAGAATTTGTGAAAAGACTGGCAGCCTATACACCTGGATTTGAAATCTATCTTCAATTTGATAGTTTTGAAAAAGAAGCACTCGAGGAGTTAAGAGGCGTAGACTTAAGGGATATTAGACAAAAGGCAATTGAAAACTTAAACGAATATAATATTTCGACCACACTTGTGGTCACGCTGAAAAAAGGCTTAAATGATCATGAAGTAGGAAAAATCATCCAATATGGTCTTCAACAAAAATGTGTCCGCGGAGTAACTTTCCAGCCCATTCAAGCAGCGGGGAGGTTAGAAGAATATGATCCATCTGTCAATCGCTTGACTTTAAGTGAGGTAAGGCAAATGATTATTGACCAATCGAATGTTTTTGGTTCGAAAGATATCATTCCAGTACCATGCCATCCAGATTGTCTTGCCATGGGATATGCATTGAAAATGAATGGTGAAGCCACTCCGCTGACTGGTTTGATTGATCCGAATATATTACTCGAAGGGGAACGTAATACGATTGTCTTTGAACAAGATGAAAATATTAAGAATATGATTTATAAATTGTTTTCATTAAATCATTCCCCAGATTCCTCTGCGTTGTCATTAAAAGATTTATTGTGTTGTCTTCCAAAGGTTTCGATGCCAGGTGATATTGGTTATGACAACGTTTTTCGTGTCATTATTATGCAGTTTTTAGATGCCTATAACTTTGATGTCCGCTCAGTTAAAAAATCGTGTGTCCATATTGCTCATCCCGATGGTCGAATTATTCCGTTTGATACCTATAATTTATTTTACCGAGACGACAAAGAGTTAGAATTGAAGAAGATTCAGGAAGAACTTGAGACAAGAAAATTTGTAAAGTGAAAAAACAGGAGTGTGATTGTTGATGGTTCAAAATCAGAGGAATGATGGCTCCTTAAAAGACCTTTGGATTGGGATTGGGATTTCAATTGGGATTTACGCTCTTACTTTTTTCTTATTGCTCGGATTAATGGGGATATTTTCGATTTTTTTTGGAATCATCGCAATCATTGTCCTTATTGTTATTAGCTTCTTAAAGGGGAAAAAAAGATTGGGGCAGGGACTATTAATTGGCTTTGCTATTGTGTTTTTATTAACTGCGGCTTGTTTCGGAATTCTAATTGTAACGTTAAGCCATTGAAGTAGTATTTCAGATAAATAGCTTCAGGTGCATTTAATGAGGCTATTCTTTATATATTTGGTATAAACAAATTAGATAAAAAACGCTGAATTTTCAGCGTTTTTTTCATTTTCTAGTAGATATTCTAATGGTAATTATTCAGAAAATAGAAAACATTATGAATATATTGACAAGTGTATATGCCCAAATGTAGAATTACAGTTAGTAAAAGAAGGCGCTTTTTTTACGCTTTTTACCGGTAAAAAATAGAAAAATGAAAAAGTAAAATTTTAGTTTATCTAAAACTGAAATTTTAGCTGTTGTTTCTTGCAGGCCACAAGGGCAGCAGAGTTTGTCATTTTTAGAGAATGAAAACAAATATAGGGAGGATCTAAATGGCAAAGAATATCAGTAAAAATATGCTTAAGTTTTTAGTCGTCATTCTAGCGTTCCAAGATGTAGCTGCTGGTGTAGCAGGATCCATTATGGCTGACATCATTAAGGCATTTCCTGAATATGATCCAACTATTGTCATGTTGGTAGCTACATTCCCGGGTCTCATACAAATCGTTCCTGCACTTTTTTATGGAAAACTGACAAAAATGTTTAAAAAGAAAACATTGTTATTTATCGGTTTGACCTTATTTATTGTTGGTGGCACACTCCCAACCTTTATAGATAACCTGCCGCTGATTATTGCAATGAGAGGACTTTTAGGGTTAGGTGTAGGGATAACAATGCCGTTATCAATAGATGTAATTACAGATTTCTTTGACGGTAGAGAAAGAGATTTCTTAATTGGATTTGGGACTTCCACGGTTGCTTGTATTGGGGCAATATTCTTCCAGTTAGGCGGCGGGATTTTAGCTGATTCCTTTGGCTGGCAATATGGTTTCCTAACATACCTTTTCCCAATTTGGATTTTAGCTATTACCATGTTGTATCTTCCTGAACCTGAGAAGAAACAGATATCAGAAGCTACTGGCTCGAAAGTTAAGGTCAAGCTTCCGAATGCAATTTATTGGGTTTGTTTAGGACAGGTATTTTATTCTGGTTTGATTTTTGGTTATGTAACGAATATTTCAGTTGTTATACAGGGGGACCAACTAGGTAATGCAACAGAGGCAGGTATGGCGATATCCGTATTCACTTTTGGTACACTGATAGCTGGGTTTATATTCGGAAAAATAAAACATGCACTGCCAACCTTCTATCTGCCTGCAGGCGTTTTAGTAACAGGTATTGGGATGGCTATCTGTTATTTCTCACCAACCTTAACAATGATTTTTGTTGGCAGTATTATTGGTGGGTTTGCAATGGGAATTGGACTTCCTGGGGTATTCACTAAAGTTTCAGAACTTACTCCTCCTGGTGCCCCTCCAGCAGTAGGGTTAGTTGTGGTAGGCCAGGGTTTAGGCGGTATTTTAGGGCCATTTGGATTCCTGATGGTACAGAACATTTTTAATCAGGATATTGGTAGATTTCCATTAGCAGTAAGTGCAATAGGATTAATTATCTTGGCTCTGATATGGGCGATAGCTGTAATGAAATCGAACAAGGATTTAAAGGCTACCTTAAATCATTAACATTATATGAATGAGAGGATGTTACAAAGAAATTTTGTACATCCTTTTTTTAGTAGTTTTGTTGGTTTTGGATTAGAATCCTTTAGGCTTGTCTTCTTATTTAATTTTAAATTTATAAAATATTTAGAATTCATTGACAAATTAAAAGTGCGGAAGTAAAATTATAGTTAGTTAATGAAAGCGTTTTTAATTTAATATTTTCACTGTTTATAGGTTAAAAACACAAAACTAAAATTCCAGTTAAGAGAAACATTACTACTTTAAAGTTTTTTAGAAAGTGAGGTTATGAAGGATGTCGGATGTTAATACTAGAAAAATTCAAACCGGAAACTATCAAACTTTTATTAATGAGGGTGGAGATAAGCAGTCAGCTGAGACCATTATTTTTCTTCACGGCAGCGGCCCAGGGGTAAGTGCGCAGTCAAATTGGAAGGAAATATTACCTCATTTTCAGGGGGTATTCCATGTAGTGGCACCTGATATCTTTGGCTTTGGAAATACCGATCATCCTGAGAATTACCCGAAAAATGGGGCAGAGTGGATGAACATCAGGGTTAGGCAGGTGATTGAGCTAATGGATGCTTTAGAGGTTGATAAAGCCCATTTAGTTGGAAACTCTCTTGGAGGTGTTATCGCTCTACACCTTTTAATGTATGCTCCAGAACGGTTTGACCGTGTCGTTTTAATGGGAGCAGGCGGAGGATTAACAGAACCTACACCTGAGTTGGCAAAACTGGCAAACTTCCACAAAGATCCGGATCCAGTTGCCTTTAAAAACTTATTGAGCTGGTTCTTATATGATAAAAGTATTCTTGAGGATAAACTTGAGAAAATCGTATCAGAGCGGTTAGAGCTGTTCTTAAGACAGGATGTTCGCAAATCTTATGAAGAAAATTTCTCAAAGACCCATTTGTCAGATATGCTGGTTCCACCTTCAGCACTCAAAGAAATGAAGCATGAAATTTTACTTATACATGGACATCAAGATCGTTTTGTACCGCTTCAAAGCAGTCTTTATGTTATGGATTATTTGCCAAATGCACAGCTTCATATCTTCAAACGTTGTGGACATTGGGCTCAGGTGGAGCAAAAAGAGAGATTTATTAAACTTACATCAGATTTTTTCAACGGTGAAATATAAGAATTAATATATTGATAGTATTTATCTATTTAAATATACCGTTGAATCCCTTACCTTATTATTAAGGGAACATAAACAAAAAGAGGATAAAGGGTGTATAGAAAAATGAAAATAGATCAGGCATATCGATATATTAAAATGCAAATTATTGATGGTACATGGGAACCTGAATCCGCAATTAATGTTAATGACATTACTGCACATCTGAACATAAGCAGAACTCCTGTTCATAAGGCATTAGCGAGGCTTGAACAAGAGGGATTTCTATCTATTATTCCTCAAGTAGGGGTATATGTTAAAAGACCAGAGCAAAGTGACGTTTTAGAACGGTTATTGGTTTGTGCAAATCTGGATGCCTTAATGACAGAACGTGCTGCATTTAAGCTCAACGAAGATGAACTTACATATATGAAAGAGACATTGACGATGATGGACAATCCAGATTTATCCGAGGATGAGTTTTCTGCCCTCAATATTGAGTTTCACCGAACTATTTATGAAGCCTCCAAGTTAACGTATGCACTTAGTCTTGCTAAGCAGCTTTGGGATTACCTTAATTATGTTGGAAATCCAGTAGTTTTGTTTTCAAAGGATAGAAGAAAGCAATCACAAGCTGAACACTGGTTAATCTATTATAGTTTAAAAGAAAAAGACTCTAAATTAGCAAAAAAGCTGATGGAAAAACATTTGCTTCGGGTTGCCGAAGCAGTAGGTTTGAAATACCAGGATATAGATTCAAATCAGCATATGTTTAACTAGAATTAGTGCAAGACACGGATTTGCCACTATTTTGCGGGAGGTATTAAGATGGAACAAAGTGTGTTGGAAACCAAAAATGAATTGGTAGAAAGAGCGAGGGCTCTTATTCCTAAACTGAGAGAGTATAGTGATGACATTGATAAGAATAGCAGAATTCCTGATGTTATTATTGACGAATTGAAAAATCAGGGTCTTTTGAAAGTACTTAGACCACATATGTTTGGTGGTTATCAAACAAATATGAGAGCTTTCACAGAGGTCGTTACCGAAATATCCCGCGGGAATGGTTCAGCAGGTTGGTTCGTATGTCTAAGTAATATTCGTGATTATATGATCTCTTACACATTTGGAGAAAAAGCACTGAATGAAATCTATAATACTGGCAAAGATGTAGTCCTTGCAGGAAATTTCAAACCGATTAAGTGTGATATCAAAAAAGTAGATGGCGGCTATTACATTGAAGAAGCCCAATGGCCATTTGTTTCTGGCAGCCCTCATGCTGACTGGTGCTACTTTGGATTCCCATTGGTGGATGAAAAAGGCGGAATGGAAATGGCCATTATGGTTATTCCGCATGAAGAACTTGAGGTTCTTGACGACTGGCATGTTATGGGACTAAAGGGTTCCGGCAGCAATAGCTGTAGAATTCAAAATGTATTTGTACCTGAACACAGGGTATCATTGGATCGACTAGCGAGCAAAGGTCATTACTTAATTGATCCGCTTAAGGATGTTGCTTTATACAAATCTTCTTTTGTTCCATCACTTACCTTATCGATTGTAGGGCCGGCTTTAGGGCTTGCACAGGCAGCGATGGATCTATATATGGAAAGACTTCCGAAAGCTGGAATTGGAAACACCTTTTATCATAAACAAAATGAAGCACCAATCACACATCACCAAGTTGCCCAAGCGCAATTGAAAATTGATACTGCTGAAATGTTTTTATACCGTGCTGTGGATAAAATTGATAGCTATGCTGAACGCGGAGAGGTAATGGATTCTGCTGAAATTGTAAAAGTGAAGGCGGATTTCGGCTATGTAAATCAATTATGTAAGGAAGCGATTGATCTTCTAGTTGCTGGAGTCGGTTCCATGTTTACCTACCATAATAATCCGTTACAGTTAGTTTATCGTGACTTTTTCGCCATGCACCTACATGGTTTCATTACACCATCAAGCTTAATTGAAACATACGGAAGAATTCTTTGCGGTCAAGAACCAAATACCTATTTTGTTTAATCTAAAATGAAAAGGCTTTCTATATTCTGAAAATTACAAGAAAATTACAAGAAAATTATAGGAGGAGTAAACATGAGTTTACCAGAAATCGCAAAGTTAGGACACGTCGCTTTAGTTTCAGCGGATCTTGAAAAGTCACTTTGGTTCTTTAAGGAATTAATCGGATTAGAAGAAACAGAAGAAGTGAATGGCACCCATTATTTACGCGCATGGGGAGATTTTGAACATCACACGTTGTCCATAACTGCGGGTGAAAAGTCATATGTTGATCATATCGCATGGAGAACAAAACGTCCGGAAGATGTAGAGCAATTTGCTAATCTACTTCAAGAAGCAGGTACAGAAGTAAACTGGGTAGAGTCTGGAGTGGAAGCAGGTCAAGGCAGGGCAATTCGCTTTAAATTGCCAAGTGAGCACCGGTTTGAAATTTACTATGACATGGAAAAAACATTAGCTGAGCCATCCAAACGTTCAGTGTTAAAGAATCAGACTTATAAATCTTGGGCAAAAGGATGTTCACCGCGAAGAATTGACCATGTTAATATTCTTTCATCATTAAAGGCAAATGTTATATCAGATTACTTAATGGAAAAGCTTGGCTTCAAAATGAGAGAATGTGTTCAAGCTCCAGATGATTCATTACTAGGTGCTTGGTTAAGCGTAACACCTCTGGTTCATGATATTGCAGTCAGCCATGACCCATTCTCACCATCAACACATCGGATTCATCACTTGTCCTACTGGCTTGATAATGCCCAAGACCTTCTTCGAGCCGCTGATATCTTAACTGAGCATGGACTCAAGTTTAAAGGTCCTGGTAAGCACGGTATTTCCCAAGCGATGTATTTATATGTTGTCGACCCAGGCAGTGGAGTACGCGTTGAATTGTTCACGAATGGTTATTTAATCTTTGAACCTGATTGGGAGCCGATTGTATGGACTTTAGATGAAATGGATGTAGGCTTTACCTTCTGGGGAGACCAAACAGACACCTTACCTGAAAATAATCCAACCATTGAAGCGTAATAGAATGGCAAGTGTCTAGACAGCCGTCTCGATAATTACTAAATAGAAAAGAGGTACTTATGATATGGATGATCGTCAATTTCGAACTGCTATGGGGAAATTTGCAACAGGAGTAACCGTTATTGCTACAGATGTGGAAGGAGATGTGCATGGGATGACAGCGAATGCTTTCATGTCCGTGTCACTTGATCCGAAACTGGTTGTAATCTCTATTGGAGAAAAAGCTCGAATTCTTGAAAAAATTAAACAAAGCAAATCCTTTTCAGTCAATATTTTAGCTGCTGACCAACAGGAACTTTCGATGATTTTTGCAGGACAGTTGAAGGAACACCGCGAAGTGGAGTTTGACCAACTTGATGGAAAGCCTGTTTTAAAAGGGGCAGTTGCACAAATTGCCTGTGAGGTATCAGCAGAACATCTTGAAGGCGATCACACACTATTCATTGGAAGAGTCACAGATATTCATTTAGAAGATGCTGAACCGCTTGTATTTTACAGTGGAAAGTACCGAGCTTTAGTTGAAGAAAAAGCAGTACCGGTATAATTAACACTTTAATTAAGGCTCTTTTCTCAAATATTGTTGCTTTTTGAAAGTAAATACCATTGATTGTGCATTATTTACATTGAGAATAGCCTAAATTAATGAGAAAAGAGCCTGCAAACTTAGTTCTAGAGCTCAAAACAGCTTATTCCACGTTAAAATCGGCTTTAAGATTTTAACAACAATCTTTACGAAAACAGCCTTAATTGAAAAGGGGAAAGCTGTAATGGATATTCAAAAAGCAGGAACTGCTTTATTGGAAGCAGAAAATGAGAAAAAACCGATTGCTCCATTCACATCGTCAACAGAAGAAATTTCTGTTGACGATGCTTATAACATCCAGCTTTACCAAATTCGCCAAAAGGTAGAAAACGGTGCTGTTATTGTTGGAAAAAAGATTGGGCTAACAAGCAAAGCAATGCAGGAAATGCTTAATGTTAACGAACCAGATTATGGACATCTCCTAAATGACATGATATATGGAGATGGTGACACGATTCGTCTTAATAAATTTATTCAGCCGAGGATTGAATTTGAGATTGCGTTTGTTCTGAAAAAGGATTTAATAGGTCCGGGAGTGACTATGAACGATGTGATTGAAGCAACGGATTATGTCGTCCCTGCGCTTGAAATTATTGACAGTCGAATAAAGGATTGGCAAATCAAATTTGAGGATACAGTTGCAGACAATGGTTCATCTGCCGGTGCAATTATTGGAAGTACAACTGCTAAACTTGATGATTTAGATTTAGCATCGGTTAGTATGACAGTAACAAGAAACGGTGAGTTTTTAGACTCAGCATTTGGTTCAGCGGTAATGGGACATCCTGCCGAAGCCGTTGCTTGGTTAGCCAATACAGTTGGCAGCTACGGCATTTCTCTTAATGCTGGTGAAGTAATTCTTTCAGGAGCACTTTCAAAAGCTATTCCGATTGAAGATGAAGATACATTCACAGCTGAATTTGAAAATATAGGCGTTGTAACTGCTTCTTTCAAGAAATAGAAACACGCTAAAAAAGATTAAGACTCCTTGTATGTAAAATGTAAGGAGTCTTTATTTTAAATTAAGAACTAATATATGAAAAGAATCTTTTTAATACTTAATCTTAAATGGGAAAAAGGTGAGTTTATGAAGGGTAACTCAGGCAAACTATTGGAACCTAACTACATAGAAGATGGAAATAAAAAAATTCTTACCACTGCTGGTGCCTTTGGACTATTACGTAAGGGAATAATAGAGAACTTAGGGTCAAAGAGAGCCAAGGGTTTTTTGCTTCGTTATGGCTGGAGCTTGGGTGTCAGTGACGCTGAAGAAGCAATGGTAACGAGTACCTCAATAGAATATCTTATTAAACAAGCCTCCCTTCTCCATTTAAGTACAGGGCATATTGGAGATGTCCAGTCTGAAAGATTTATTGAATTGGTTGATCCTGAAAATATAAAAACAATCAGAGCAAAAGGGAAGTGGATCCATTCATTTGAAGCATATGAGCATCTTAAACATCATGGAAAATCAGATGCACCTGTATGTCACACCCTAACAGGATATGCAAGTGGCTATATGTCTACGATTTGTAAAAAGAGTGTCATTGTCAAAGAAATTAGTTGTATCGCTAAAGGAGACCCTGAATGCTGTTTCGAAATGAAACTCCAAGAGGATTGGGGATTGGAGATTCAGGAAGAGGTAAAACTCTATCATGAGATAAATATAATTGAAGAATTAGAGTATACTTACGAACAATTGTTAGAGCAGCGTAATTATATCGATAAGGTATCCAAATTTCATAAAAAACTAACGGAAAGTATTTCTAATGGCAGCAATTTGCAGGATATTGCCGATTCCACTTTTGGGTTATTACAAATTCCAATATCAATCGAAGATTTAAGCTTTCAAAAAATTGTTTACTCGGGAATGAACGAGGAAGAATATAGCAGTCTGAGTAAAGAATTGAAAGAGAGCTTAATTCGGAAAAATAGGAAAAACAACATACTGCCCCTTTTTAAAGAGACCACTAGACTAAAAACTGAAAATCAGGAACGACTAGTAACTCCAATCATTGTGCAAAAAAAGGTAATTGGATATTGTACATTTCTTTATTTAAATGATACAGAGAAAAGTGCTGAAAATAATATTATGTTTATTGAGAGGGTAGCAAATGCAGCTTCTTTATACCTTTTAAATGAAAAGACTAGCTTTGAAGCACTTGAAAAAATGAAGGGTTATTTTTTGGAACAAATTCTAAAGGGACAATATACTTGCAGGGAAGAAATTATTAATCGCGGTCGATACATGGGGGTTGATCTTGAATCTCCATTTTATATTGCAGCAATAGATTATATAGAGAATGGCAAGGCAGTAAAAGATAGAAACGATCACTATGACCAAATCTTAGAATCAATGGCAAAATATTTGGATATTCAAGGATATAAAGCACTTATCGGTCAATATGACGGTAAAATTATTATGCTGATACCTGAGTTGTCAAATCTATTACCTAATATGCAAAAAGTCTTAAAACATATTGAAACGACGCATCCTTCCTACAAATATAAAATTGGAATTAGTGACAAATCTGAAGAAATTGAACATGTTTTGGAACATTTAGATGAATCACTAATCAGCCTGAGAATGTCCACGGAGAAAAAAATCATTCATTTTAAAGATTTGGGGATTGTGGGTATCTTGATTAATTCGAAAAATGTTAGCGGGATTAAGAAAATTGCCAAACAAGAATTAGGACCTCTTTATAAATTAGGGGAGAGCAAACAAAAAGAATTATTGAAAACACTTTATGTTTTTTTATCAAATGGTGGAAAACTTCAACAAACGATGGATGATTTATCTTTATCAATGAGCGGACTTATGTATCGGATTAACAAGATAGAAAATCTAATCAATAAAGATTTACGAGACTCATCACAAAGCTATCAGTTACTGCTGATTTTAGATTCACTCTTAGCTTTAGGGGAGCTAGAAATATAGATTTAAAATCCAATAAAAACCTACTAAAAATCAAGGTAAAATCAAATAGTTATTATTCTAGATAAATATAATCAAATCTTCTAAAATTTCAGTAACAACAAAATGTAAGGGATTTCAAATGAGATTGTTTTTACAAGGAGGAGAATAGGAAGTGACGAACATTACTCAACAATCAATTAAAACTACTAATTTTGAAACATATTTAAATCGTGCTGGTGAAGGGAACTCGGAAGTGATTTTATTTTTACATGGCTCAGGACCAGGTGTTACAGCGTTTGCCAATTGGCGTTATGCCTTAAATGCCTGCTCTGAAACATATGACTGTCTTGCACCAGATCTTCTAGGGTTTGGAAACAGCAGTCATCCGCAAAGTTTGCCAAAGAATCGACAAGGTTGGATGGATTTATGGGTAGATCAACTTATGGAGCTTCTAGATGATTTAGGCGTTCAAAAGGCCCATTTAGTTGGGAATTCGTTGGGGTGTTCCATTGCACTTGAGCTTCTGTTAGAACATCCAGAGCGATTTGGCCGAGTGGTTTTGATGGGACCAGGAGGAACACCAAATACCAAATTAAGCCCAGAGTTAGCTCGTGCAAAAGGATTTTATGACAATCCATCACCTAAGAAATTGCGTCAAATTATGAGCTGGTTTGTATATGATGCGGAGGCAATGGCGCCAATCATCGATGCAATCACCGATTATCGATATGAAACAGCCATGAAACCAGATGTCCGAATTTCCAATGATTCTATTTTCGCAACAGCTGCGGTGCCTGTTCCTGTAACAGCACTAAGAAGAATCGAGCATCCAGTCCTACTCGTTCATGGTCGAGATGATATGGTTTGCTCGGTAGAGTCCAGCTATTACTTACTTTCACATCTCCCGAATTCACAATTGCATGTATACGGTAAATGCGGTCACTGGACACAAATCGAAAAGCAGGAAAGCTTCAATCAGCTCATTCAAAATTATTTTGCAGATATCATTTAATTAATAAAAGGAGGAATGTAGAATGTCTTTACCTGAAATTGCAAAGTTAGGGCATGTAGCACTCGTAACACCGGATCTTGAAAAATCACTTTGGTTTTTCCGTGATGTAATCGGTTTAGAAGTAACGGAGGAAGTAAACGGTACGTATTATTTACGTGCATGGGGTGATTTTGAACACCACTCACTTTCATTAACAGCAGGGGATAGAGGATATGTTGATCATATCGGCTGGAGAACGAAGCGTCCAGAAGATGTGGAAGGTTTTGCTCAGCTGCTTGAAAAAGCTGGAACAGAAGTAAAATGGATTGAAGCAGGAGAAGAGACTGGTCAAGGACGAGCGATTCGTTTTAAATTGCCAAGTCAGCATTCCTTTGAAATCTATTATGATGTAGAAAAACCGAAAGCGGATGAAAAAAGACGTTCAGTTTTGAAAAATCAAACATACAAGGCTTGGGCACGTGGCTGCTCACCTAGAAGATTTGACCATGTAAATATTGCTACATCCATGGATGTTCAAGAAATTCTAGATTACTTGGGTAACCAATTAGGCTTTAAGCTGCGTGAATATGTGAGGTATAACAATGAAACAACCTTAGCCGGCTGGATGAGCGTAACGCCTCTCGTTCACGATATAGCTGTTATTACAAGACCACAGGCAAAAACGCCAAACCAGCTTCACCACATTTCCTATTGGCTGGATAACGCACAGGATGTTTTAAGGGCAGCAGATATTTTAAGTGAAGAAGGCATAAAGTTCATCGGTCCTGGTAAGCACGGAGTTTCTCAAGCTTTATACTTATATGTAATTGATCCAGGCAGTGGCTGCCGTGTTGAATTGTTTAGTAATTCCTATTTAATATTTGAACCGGATTGGGAGCCTGTCGAGTGGACAGAGGAGGATCATTCCATTGCTAACACCTATTGGGGCGATTCCGTTATGGACAAGGAAATGAACAAACCAACAATTGAGGCTTAAATTAAAAAGCTGACTCAAAAGTAATTGAGTCAGCTTTTTTCAAAGAGATTTTTAGGTGGAAGTGTCCACCATAGGAAAGAGAGGCAGATCGTAATGAGTGATAACAGAATTTATGAAACAGATATTGTTATAGTCGGTGCAGGAAATGCTGCAATGTGCGCAGCCATTTCAGCCAGGGAAAATGGCGCTAATGTTTTGGTGCTTGAAAAATCGCCGGAAGCTGAAAAAGGAGGGAACAGTACCTATACTCATGGTTCCATTCGGTTTGCTTATAATGGTGTCGAAGATTTAAAGGAGATTATGCCAGATCTTTCTCCAGAGGATATTGAGTCTTCAGATTTTGGAGTCTATTCCGAAGAAAATTTCTATGAAGATATGTGCCGTGTAACAGATTACCGGACTGACCCAGAATTAGCTTCGATTTTAACAGGAAAAAGTTTTGAAACGATTAAATGGCTCTCCTCCCATAAGGTACGCTGGGTACCTATATATGGTCGTCAAGCCTTTAAGGTTGACGGTAAATTTAAGTTCTGGGGCGGAATGATTGTTGAATCCGTGGGCGGGGGGCCTGGATTAGTAGAAGCCCTGCATAAAGAAGCATCTTCTTTAGGTGTTCAAACTCTTTTCAATGCCATGGCGACTGAGTTGATTCATGATGACAATGGTGTGCATGGAGTGATATTTAAGCACAATGGCAAAACAACAAGGGTACATGCTAAAGGTGTGATCCTGGCCTCTGGGGGCTTTCACGCAAATCCTGAAATGCGGACACGATACTTAGGACCAAAATGGGATTTGGCTCATGCTAGAGGGAGCCGATTTAACACCGGTGAAGGTATTCAGATGGCATTAAACATTGGTGCTCTTGCCACTGGTAACTGGTCGGGCTGCCATTCGGTCGGCGGGGACAGGTATCTCCCAGACTTTACGGAAGGCTTTCAAAAGCTTAGCTATCCTTTTGGAATCATGGTAAACGCAGAAGGAAAGCGCTTTGTGGACGAGGGAGCTGATTTTCGTAATTACACCTATGCAAAATATGGAAGGTTAATTCTTGAACAGCCGGGACAATTTGCCTGGCAGATTTTCGATCAAAAAACAGCTCGACTATTACGAGAGGAATATAAAGGCCGACAGGTTACAAAAGTTAAAGCCAATACTCTGGAGGAATTAGCTGGAAAACTTGAAGGTGTTGACTCTGAAGGGTTTTTACAAACTGTAAAAGAATACAATGCGTCTATTCGGACAGATATCCCGTTTAATCCAAATATCAAAGATGGCAGATGTACAGAAGGATTAGCGGTACGTAAATCAAACTGGGCAAACACATTGGAGGACGGTCCGTTTGAAGCCTATGCCATTACTTGCGGCATCACCTTTACCTTTGGCGGCTTAAAAATTAACTCAACAACTGAAGTTCAAGATGTATTATCCAACTCTATTCCAGGACTATATGCTGCAGGAGAAGTGGTAGGTGGTTTATTTTACTTTAACTACCCTGGCGGTGCAGGATTAACGGCTGGATCTGTTTTTGGAAAAATTGCAGGTGAAAATGCAGCCCAATTTATCAAAATAAAGGAATTACAAAATTCGTAAAAAATTCCTTACTATATTCTGGTCCTGGCGACAAAGCCATTAGTTAAAATCCTAAAAACTAATAAAAGTTACCTAAAAACATTTGAAAATTGAAAGGTTTTTACCCTATAAAAAGGTTTTGAAATTTTCTAAAATTTAAATAAGATCTTAAACGAATACGAGAAATAAAGTTGAAAAGGAGATTTTATAATGAACAAAGTAGCCTATAGTGACACTTATCTTGTAGATAAAGCAAAATCACTTGTTCCAAAGCTAAAGGAAAGAGCTAAAGAAACGGAAGAAATTCGACGAATTCCTGAAGCAACCATAAATGAATTAAAAGAAGCTGGGCTTTTTAAGCTGCTTCGTCCACAAGTTTATGGCGGTTATCAAACGAGTATGAGAACCTATTCTGATGTTATTGTTGAAATTTCCCGCGGCTGTGCTTCGACTGGCTGGATTTTATCACTATGTGCTATTCGTGAACTGATGGTAGCGGAATCATTTACGGAAAAAACACATCAAGAAATATTCGGAGAAAATGAAGATAATGTTCTTTTCGCAGGAGTCTATGAACCTAGAAAATGTATCGCTAGAAAAGTTGAGGGTGGTTATTTAATCGAAGAAGGCTTTTGGATGTTTTGTTCAGGTTCACTTCATGCCACTTGGGGATACTTCGGAATGGCGATCAGGGATGATGAAGGAAACCTTGTAGATCAGGCCTTAATGACAGTGCCTTTTGAGGAAGTAGAGATAATGGATGACTGGCATGTTATGGGCTTGAAGGGTACAGGAAGTAACAGTGTGAAAATGACGAACGTATTTATTCCAGAACACCGAGTGGTTTCATTTGCAGAAGTTCTGAATGGACAATTTAAATCAGATCATCTCAGGGATATACCTTTATATAATACAGCACTTTTTCCAGCTCTAGCATTGTCTCTGGCATTGCCAGGATTAGGATTGGTAAAGGCAGCGTTAGAATTTTTCCAGCAAGTACTGCCTAATCGAAAAGCTGCTCATATTGGTGTAGAAAATTTAGTTGATTCACCTACTCTCCATTCATTACTTGCTGATGCTGCTTTGAAAATTGATACCGCTTCCATGCATTATTACCGTGTGGCAGATGAACTAGATGCATGGGCTGCCAGCGGAGAATTCATGGATAAGCCAGCACGAGTAAAGGCCTTAGCAGATATCGGTTATGCCAATCAAGTAAGTAAGGAAGCACTCGATATTCTAATTCTTGCAAGCGGTTCTGGTTATGTGTATGAAGGTCACCCGCTGCAAAGGATTTTCCGTGATTTTTGGACGCTATATTCACACAGAACACTATCACCTTTAATCACCAAAGAAAATTATGGTCGCGTTCTATCCGGCTTAGAATCGAATGCACTGAGATATTAGGACACTCCTAATCTATCAAAAAATCTTAATCAAGAAGAAAGGAGACTATATGGAAACGATCTATATAAACCATGATAATTTAGCAGACTGGCAGGGAAAAGCAAATGCATGTGTAATGGCCCTTGGTTTTTTTGATGGACTACATTACGGACATCGAGAAGTAATTAAAACGGCTTTACGGATAGCAAAAGAAAAGGATGTATCGCTCGCAGTTATGAGTTTCTTTCCACATCCAAAGTCTGTCCTGTCTAATGGGGAAAAACAAATTGACTATTTAATGCCGCTTTCTGTTAAGGAGAAAATTCTCCGGGGGCTTGGAGTCGATACGTTTTACATTGTTAAATTCACTAGGGGATTTGCCACTCTTTCACCTGAACAATATGTTAAAGATTATCTGGTCAATCTAGGGGTTATCCATGCAGTCGCTGGTTTTGATTTTACTTATGGTTCTAGGGGAATTGGAAATTTAGAGCGGTTGAAAAATGATTCCGGAGGAATCATTGATGTGACAAAGGTGGAAAAAGTGGCATGCCGTGGCGAGAAAATTAGTTCTACCAGCATTCGTGAAAGATTAGTTGCAGGCAATGTGGAGGAACTGCCAGATTTTCTTGGGTGCTCCTATGAAGTAGAAGGAATGTGGGATGGTCAATTCTTCAAACTAAATCCATACTATACACTGCCTGCCCCCGGAAGGTATACGGTAACGATTAAAATAGGAAATTTCTCAAAACTTACAGAAGTGATCGTGGAAGAAAAATCTATCAAACCTGTTTCAGAACTGCCGCTATATATATTTGGGGAGCTATCGATTGTTTGGCATCAGCGTATCTCCGAGAAGGCTCCCATTTCTCGTTCTATTTTAAAAGTTGGAGGATTAACTCTATGAATAAATGTCAAGATTTTCAAAAGCTGCTTCGAGAGCCAGGTTCCTTTATCCTTCCTGGAGCCTATGATGCGATGTCAGCGAAATTAATAGAAGAAACTGGCTTTAAGGCGATTTACGCAACAGGAGCAGGTATATCCAATGCACAGCTTGGCTGGGCTGACGTAGGACTCACTTCTCTAAAGGAAGTGGTTGATATTGTTGCAAGAATGGCCGACGTTACCAATATTCCAATAGTAGTAGATGGAGATACTGGGTTCGGAAATGCAATCAATGTGATTCGGACTGTAAAAGAGTTTGAACGTGCAGGTGTCGCTGCCATTCAAATGGAAGACCAGGTATCACCAAAGAAATGCGGTCATTTTAACGGAAAAGAAGTCATTACGAAGGAAGAAATGGTCGGAAAAATCAAGGCTGCCTTAGATGCAAGGAAAGATGAAAATCTTGCCATTATGGCACGTACAGATGCAATAGCAGTTAATAGTGTTGAAGACGCGATAGACAGGGCCTTTGCTTATTATGAAGCGGGTGCAGACATTATTTTTGTTGAAGCACCAAATACGATTGAAGAATTACGGCAAATTACCAGTTCGCTAAAAGGAATCCCACAGGTTATTAACTTAGTAGAGGGCGGCAAAACCCCGCTTATTTCCTTAAAAGAAGCAGAGGAAATCGGTTTTAAAATCATGTTGTGTGCAAATACTGCTCTTCGTTCAGCTATTAAAGGAATCACAGAATCCTTAAGAATTCTGAAAGAAGACGGCTCTCAGGAAAATCTATTACCTTTAATTTGTACTTGGGAGGAAAGACAATCACTTTTCAAACTGGGTCAAATCAAAGAGTGGGAAAAGAAGTATTTATATAATAATTAATACTAGGAGGTAACGAAAGTGGATAGAGAATTGGATTATGACATTGTAGTAATTGGCTGCGGTGTGGCAGGAACAGCAGCAGCTTTGTCCGCTGCGGAAAGTGCCAAGAAGGCAGGAAGAAATTTACGAATTGCGATCTTAGAACGCACGGATTACGATCATCGGGGCGGAAATTCCAGATGGACAGCCTCTTACATGCGAATGAAGAATATTGATGAAATCGCAGACAACTTTGTAGAAGATATGATGGCATTCTCAGATGATTTCTCCGATAGGGAGTACATAGAAACTCTCGCAGAAAACGCTGGCAGTACACTAAGGTGGGTCGAGGAAAAAGGGGTAGATTTTGATTACCTGCCAACGATGTTTTTAACTTCTTCAAAACCGCGGCTGCTTCCAGTTGGCGGCGGCCGGGCAATCATTGATACATTATCACGCCGTGCTGGCGGTCTTGGTGTCGAGATTATTTATGAAGCGACTGCTTGGAAATTACTCCTTGATGATGTAGGTGCGATAAACGGACTTATGGTTCGGGTTAAGGGTGGAAATTCTCTTCAGTTGAAAGTTGGCGCCGTTGTTCTTGCAGCTGGCGGATTTCAGGGGAACCAAGAGATGATGGCACAGTATGTTGGCAGGGATGCACATAAAATTCGTACTGTTGCCGAAGGAGGCCTTTACAACAAAGGAGAAGGTATTCGGATGGCCATGGCGATAGGGGCGAAAGGAGCGGGTCAGTTTGACGCATTTCATGCAGAACCAGTTGACCCTAGAAGTAAGCGGGAAGAAGCAGCTGTTATGACCTACCCTTATGCAATTTTGGTTGATAAAAATGGCAACCGTTTTGTCGATGAAGGCATTTCCACTGTCGACGAGCAATATGAAGCAGTAGCCCGCAAAATCTTCTATGATCTCCCTTACCATATCGCCTATATGATCAGTGACCAAAAAATGTACGACATTCCGAATTATGAACGGGCAATCGAAACGGATAAACCGGCGATTGAGGCCTATACAATAGAGGAATTAGCTGTGAAAATTGGGGTGCCTGCAGATCAATTGATTGCAACAGTGGAATCCTTTAATGCTGCCGTACAGCCAGGGGAATTCCACTGGGATAAGAAGGACGGAAAACAGGCTGTGGGAATTAATCCGCCAAAATCAAATTGGGCCATTACGATTGATAAGGCGCCATATATTGCCTATCCAATTGTCTGCTCCAATGTTTTCACTAATGGAGGCATAGCTTCTGATACAAATGGCAGGGTTTTATCGCAGGATGATGATGTAATTCCAGGATTGTACGTCGCAGGTGAAACAGCCGGTCTATACTATGGAAAATACCCTGGCGGAACATCCGTGCTCCGAGGACTGGTGTTTGGCCGACGTGCTGGTGAGCATGCAGCTTCTTACGTTAGCAGTGATAAAAAACTTGGGGTGTAAAGAAGGGGTGATTAACTTTGGATTTAAAAAATAAAGTTGCATTTGTAACTGGCGGCGGCAGGGGAATTGGTCGGGAAACATGTATACTCCTAGCAAAACAGGGAGCAAAAGTAGCTGTTTTTTCTCGCAGTTTAACAGAAACTTCGGAAGTGGCTGCTTTTATTAGGGAAGAGCTAGCTGGCGAAGCCATCGCTCTCTCGGGTGATGTACGCTCTGAGGATGATGTGAACAAAGCTGTTCAGGAGACGGTAGAAAAACTCGGAAGTATTGATATTTTAATCAATAATGCCGGTGTCATGCTGCTAAAGCCATTCGATGAAACGGCAGTTGAAGAGTGGGACTTTATCCAAGAAGTCAATACCCGCGGTGTATTTTTATGTGCGAAAGCAGTAGTACCGCAAATGAAAGAGAAAAGAAATGGTGTCATTATCAATCTATCATCCATTTGGGGAACAAAAGGCGGTCCCGATAGAAGTGCCTATATTACTTCGAAATGGGCCGTAATTGGTTTTTCCAAAGCATTAGGAGAAGAGTTAAAACCGTTCAATGTTAGAGTAAATGCGGTCTGTCCGGGTCCAGTTGACACAAAGATGATGGAGGATATTGCTCCGGATGCGAATAAAGATAATTGGCTGCATCCAATTGACATGGCAAATGTAATTGTTGATTTATGTCTGCCAAAAATGAAAGCCGTATCGGCGACAGTAATTGAAGCTTTTGGTAATGGAAGACCTGTAAATTTATAAACTAATATGTTGATAGAAAAGGGGAAAGAAAATGGAAAACTTTACAACAGCCATTGAATCAAAAAATATTAGCTTAGCTTTAGCAAGTAAAATGCTCGAAGCTGCATTAGCAAAGGGACAAGAACTAGGAATGCCGTTTAGTATTGCAATTGTCGACAAACCAGGTAATTTAAAAGCATTTTATGCGATGGATGGTGCTCCAGTTCTAAGTCTTGACATCGCTCAAAATAAAGCATTTTCTGCTGCCGCTTACAATCGTGCCACACACGAATGGTATGACAGACTGAAGGATGATCCTCCATTGCTCCATGGTATCGTACATACACCTAGACTCGTTATTTTTGGCGGTGGATATCCAATCAAAATCAATAACGAATTAATTGGTGGAATTGGGGTTAGCGGAGGACATTATTCTCATGATATGCAGGTCTGCCAAGCAGGCTTAGAAGTGTTAAAAGCCTTTGAATCAGAGGAGTGATAGCATATGGAATGCTATGAATTGATTATATTAGGCGGCGGACTTGCAGGAATGTGTGCAGCAGTTGAGGCTGGGGAGCAGGGCGTTAACGTCCTGCTGCTTGAAAAGCAGGATGAACTTGGCGGCAGCACGGTCCTCAGCTCAGGGTATATGGCATTTGCAGGGACGGATATGCAGGAGAAAGCAGGAATCATTGATTCAACAGAATCACTATTAGCTGACATGGTGGAAGTTGGCGGTGGAGTAAATGATAAAACCCTAGTTGCGGCTTATGGCAAGCAACAGCTAGAAACCTATCAATGGCTGGTTGACCACGGTGTTGAGTTCAGATCGTTGGAAGCGGTAAGTGGTCATAGTGTTCCACGTGGGCATATTATTGATCCTCATCAAGCAATCCAGTCCTTATACCGAAGGGTTAAGCAGTTACCAAACGTGACAATTTGCTTTAATGCTCCAGCACGACGACTACGTAAGAATGCTGAAGCTCGGATTGACACGGTATTATATGAGGCCGAAGGTGCAGAGAAAAAAGCGCTCGCGACTAAAGGGGTATTAATTGCCTCTGGAGGGTTTGCTAAAAGTGAAGAGCTGCTTGGTCATTTTGCACCGCAATTAAAGGGGGCATTAAGGATAGGTGGTGCTGGGAACCACGGTGACGGAATTCGGATGGCTTGGGAACATGGTGCATGGGTCCAGGATCTGCCGTATTTAAATGGAACGTACGGTTTCCATCCAAGTGCAGCAGGACCGGTAAAGTCGCAGGGATTGGCTTTTTACAAAGGTGCAATTATGGTTAATCAGTTTGGCAGGAGATTCGTTAATGAGTCTATTTCTTATAAATTATTAGGTAAGGCAGCTTTCGAGCAGCCGGAGCAGATTAGTTATCAGGTTTGGGATCAGACTGTCATGGATAAGAGTGTATTTGATGATCCCCTCTATGACTTTGAATTGTTAAAAAGACGCCGACTGCTATACAAGGCTGATACCTTGGAGGAATTGGCAGATTGCATTGATGTTCCAATAGAAGTATTGGAAGATACCATTTCTAGATATAATCAAGGTGTTCTTAACGGAGAAGATCCAGACTATGGCAGAAATTCTTTGACACATAACTATGGAAAACCAACACCAATTGAAAAAGCCCCATTCTATGCATTCGAATCAACGGTCGCTATGCTGGCAACCTATGCAGGTGTGTCTGTCAATGCTGAAGCCCAGGTAGTAAATTCTTTCGGTGAGCCGATTCCAGGATTGTATGCAGCGGGAGAAGTAACTGGCGGATTCCATGGGGCCGGATACATGACGGGAAGTTCGTTGGGGAAGGCAGCTGTATTTGGAAGAATAGCAGTTAGGCAGGCATTAGCAGAAAAAGCAGTGATTTAATTTTTTGTGATTGGAGGAACGAAGATATATTGGAGAACTCCATTTTATTTTTAAAAAGGCTTTTTTTGGCATAGATTGATGTTACTTAAGGTTCCTTAAGGACAAATCAGATGTCCTGTCAGAAGGATTAGTCTTTAATCGAGGGTCTTAAGGACAAATCACACAACTCGTCAGAAGGATTAGTCCTTAATCAAGGGTCTTAAGGACAAATCACACTGCCTGTC
Source organism: Bacillus sp. CZDM1 (assembly GCF_055502545.1). Classification (NCBI taxonomy): domain Bacteria; kingdom Bacillati; phylum Bacillota; class Bacilli; order Caryophanales; family Bacillaceae; genus Bacillus; species Bacillus sp. CZDM1. The sequence goes on from NZ_JBUESO010000003.1 coordinate 352,244, forward strand.
AGAAGGATTAGTCTTTAATCGAGGGTCTTAAGGACAAATCACACAACTCGTCAGAAAGATTAGTCCTTAATCGAGGGTCTTAAGGACAAATCGCACATCCCGTCAAAAGGATTAGTCCCTAATCCAGAGTCTTGTACAAAAGCATCAAGTTTATGAAATATCCATATACAAATCTATGAAAAAGGAGGTCTTCTGTATGAAAATTTGGCATCAAAGTCTTACAACTATTGACCGGGTTCCCCATTATCGGGATGCAATCATCAAACATGTAAGCAGGATTGCTCGCCAGGATGTCGAGGTGGTTTTACATGGCATGTCGGAAGAGACGTATCCTTCCCACTACCCTGGGATCTTTATAACCCATTCCTACCTGCAAAATCTCCACCGGGAACAGTTCGTACGAGCTGCACTTACAGCTGAAAAAGCCGGGTACGATGCAATGTTCATTGCAACCATACCGGACGTAGGGCTTTTGGAAGCACGTACGTTGGTAGATATTCCTGTAGTGGGGTATGGTCAAGCCTCTTTCCATATGGCATCCATGCTTGGGGACCGTATAGGAGTAGTAAATTTCCTAGCTCCATTAGCAGATCAACTCCGTCAGAATGCTGACAAGTATGGATTAGGAGGAAAACTTGGTCCAATCGCTCAAACTGAGGTGGGCTTTGACGACATTATGGCCGGATTCAATGACCCTGAGCCGATCATTGAATCCTTCAAAAAAGCAGCGGAGGTGGCTATCGCAGAGGGAGCCGATGTAATCATTCCAGGAGAAGGTCCAATGAATGTCTTTTTAGCGACACATGGAATTTCTAGAATTGGCGATGTGCCAGTGGTTGACTCCTTTGCGGCTGGAATCAAGATGTGCGAGTCACTTGTAGATTTGCGCAAAAATTCCGGTGTCTATATGACCCGTCGTGGATTCTACAATGCAAAGCCACCTGTTGAGGCAGTGGAAAGACTAAGGGAAATGTACGGACTCATACCTTCTCCTAATCCTAAGGACGACAAAGGGCTATCCGTTAAAGGGATAGGAGTTTAAAACGAAAAAGTGAACAAATAGAGAGGTGAAATTGAGATGCACATCGTTGTATGTCTTAAACAGGTTCTAGACCCGGAAATTACACCAAAATATTTTAAAATAGATCCCGAGACGAATCGTCCTGAGAATAGTGACACTGATTTGGTACTTGACTCTTTTGCCGAGAATGCACTTGAACTAGCTGTTCAGCTTCGTGATAAGGTTCCTGGAGCTACTGTAACAGCACTTTGTCTAGGTGATGAGGAATCGGAGAAGGTACTACGCAGGGCACTCGCCTTTACTGCGAATGCAGCTGTAAGGGTGTGGGAGGAAGAATGGGAGAATCTAGACGGACAGGCTGTTGGCCATATTCTAGCAAAAACCATTAAGTCCTTAGGTGGAGCACAACTAGTGCTGTCAGGGTATCAAGCAAGTGATATCGAGGAAGGTCTTGTTGGACCTGTGATGGCTGAAGAACTAGGAATTCCTTGCGTTACACTTGTTTCAGACCTTGAGGCGGAAGAGAATAGTGCAAAGGCTACTGTTGAAGTTGAAGGTGGATATGAGGTTGTCAGTGTTTCATATCCTGCTGTATTTACCATCATAAGCTCTGAGACAAACGTTCCAAGGCTTCCGAGGGTCAAGGATATTAGACTTGCGAGAAGTAAACCAATTGTGCAATTAGAATCAGATGATCTTAATCTTGATCATGAGCGCTGTCAACCAGGTGTTAAGCTGGAGCGGGCATACGTCCTGAATAAGGAAGTTGCTTGCGAGGTCCTGCCTGGTGATGATGGTGCTGATCTTGCTAGTGAATTAGCTAATAGGCTATTGGCACTCAAGCTTTTATAGGAGGATTTCAACTATGTCGAGAATTCTTGTATTTGCAAATCAACAGGGGAATGGATTGAGTTCAGGTGCCAAGGAAGCGCTAGCATTTGGCAGTCGCTTGGCTAGTTCAACTGGCGGCGAAGTTCGTTCTGTCACACTTGGACCTTTCGCTGAGGCCGGCGCTAAGGAAGCAATAGCTAGTGGGGCAAGCATCGCTTACACCATTGCTAATCCTTTGTTAGCTGAATATGATGTTGAACTGTTTGTGAACAGCATCCATACAGTTTTTCAACAGTCTGGAGCCGATATCCTTATCCTGTCCTTCGACAAAATGGGGAAGGATTTAGTAGGCAGATTAGCTACACGCACTGGCGCATCTGCTATTACGGAAGTAGTTGATTTTCATACCAGCAACGACAAACTAACATGGGTTCGCCCAATTTATGGTGACAAGGCATACGGGGAATACACTACAACCCGTTCTAAGGTGGTAGTTGGTCTCCGCCAGAAGAGTCAGGAGTTAGCGGAGTTTGACAAGACAGCAACGGGTGAAATCATTCCAGTAGATTATTCTCCTTCAGAAGATATAATTGTAACGAAATTAGTTGTGAAGATTCAGTCGGCTTTGTCAGATATTCGGCTCGAAGATGCGTCAATTATTGTTTCTGGTGGACGAGGTATCGAAGGTGCTGAGGGCTTCAATATGCTTCAAACACTGGCAAACTTACTGGGAGGTACTGTTGGTGCTTCGCGAGCAGCCTGTGATGCGGGGTGGGTTCCTTCTAATCTTCAAGTGGGGCAGACTGGTGCAGTTGTGGCTCCAGACCTTTATATTGCTGTAGGCATTTCAGGTGCCAGTCAGCATTTAGCAGGTATTACAAATGCAAAAACTGTTGTTGCGATTAATACAGACGCCGAGGCTCCAATCTATAAAAGAGCAAATATAGGAGTCGTAGCTGATTATAAGACTGTCATTCCGGCACTAACTGAAAAATTAAAAAAAGTCCTAGTATAATATAAAGAAGCGTTAAAAAGGTAACAGGTGCCTAATAAGCCTCTAAAATAAAAACAACCACCTAACCAATTGGCAGGGTGGTTGTAATTAATATTAAGCCGTTATTTTAATTCCAACATGTCAATTAATAATTGAGCTTTGTGTGTCAAGTTTAGTTTTGCACTAGTAGAGATGTAAGCAGCATTACTTTTATTGTTAATTTCTGATATATATTTCTCGATGAATTTTAGTGCTTGCTCTTCAGACCCTTTTTCCAAGTGGTGTTCTGCCTGTTTGAATGAATTTTCTAATTTGGAAGCTAACGGTCCAGTCAATTCATTATTTACATTATATTTTGCCATTGTTTTTTCCAAAACTGACATCAAACCTGGTGTAGAAAGATTTGGAATAGGGACCTTCGCCCAATCGGTATCACTTCCGAAGTAAAAGCTTGTATAGGAAGGCTGATTATAGGTTGTACTTTGTCTAGCTACCTCTGCACGGTATTGGGCATCATGCATTAATGTATACAATTTGTGGTTAGTAGCTTCAGTACTTGTGTAAATACGAATCGCTGAACTATCAGTTGTTCTGACTAAAAGTTCTTCTCTCCAGTCACCCATGATGTCTGCAACTAAACTTGGGTTACCCTTTGTGCCGTTATTCGTTCTAGTACCCACTGCTGTAAGAACTCTGCCTTTCTGCCAGTCTTCAATAGTGGTATCTGCATTACCTGAGCCATCCACAATTTGAGTAGTCATATCAGCAGCCCATTTAATATTCATATTTGTGCCAGGTGCAGAGGAAGAAATTTTTTCGCCTGCTGCTGTCCATAATCCTACACCTGTATTAGCCCATGTTTCTAAACCAGGCTGGGATGGATCTATATCTCCGACCATTCCTCGTCCTGTATCCTTTCCTGTATAGCCTCCAAAAAGTATTTCTCCTGTTTTTGCATCCCGTAATGAATAACCATAAGGAGCCCATGCACCGCCTTCATGTACCATAAAGATTTCCATTCCCGGCCTGTTTGGATCAATATCTGTTACATGCATCGCATCTCCATGGCCAAGTCTCGCTGTTGTTCCAGGTGCTCCACTTCCATCAGGCATTGTATCCATTGAACTGTATAATAAAGAGCCATCATCATCAATGGTCGCACTGCCGTATACGATTTCTTGTTTGCCATCGCCATCAACATCAGCTGCACTCAGCGAGTGTGCACCTTGTGTTGTCAGGGCACCAAATTCCGGATCAGTCCCGTCTCTGCCATGTGGCCCATCATTAAATGGATTACTCATTGGGGTCCATCCGCTGTCAACAGTCCAATTTTCTTTTAGTTCTTTACCATCCCAGCTATATGTAACGAGATTGGCTCTTGTGTAATAGCCGCGGGCAAACACGGCGTACGGCTTTTCACCATCAAGGTACGCAACATTCGCAAGGAAACGGTCGACACGGTTACCTGGTTCAATTCTAGACATGGCATAATCGCCCCACATCAAGCCATCATCATGTCTGCCCGGTTTGTAATCAATTGTATCCATTTCTTCGCCGGTTTCACCATTGAAGACCGTTAAATATTCTGGACCCTCTAAAATAAAGCCTTCAAACGCACGTAAATTATTCCGGGAACTTCGACCTGGTGCATATTCGTCGATGAAATAATCTGTTAAACTCTCAGCATCCGCTTTTGATAATGGGTAACTGTATTGATTATCAATACCAAAGGCTTCTTCAAGCGTGCTTGGCCAATTTCCATTTACCACTTCTTCATGCTCATGCCAGCCCATAAACATTTTTACAACATGATTATAATAGTCTTCGCTGCTCATCCGGTAATCATCTTCATTACTATATCCAGCATCGATATCCTTTTGAGGCATGGTAATAAATTTTTCAGAGGTGACATTTCCATCTTTATCAAACTTAACAATCTTAGTACCAGGTGCAGTTTTGAACATAATTTCTGATTTGCCGTCACCATCAAAATCATAAACTAAGAACTGGGTATAATGTGCACCAGAGCGAATATTAACGCCCAAGTCTATCCGATATAATAGAGTGCCGTCAAATTTATAACAATCAATATAGGTGTTGCCGGTGTATCCCACCTGCGAAACGTCCTTTGAGTTGGAAGGATCCCACTTAACAAAATACTCATATTGTCCGTCTCCATCAACGTCTCCGACGCTCATATCATTTGCAGAATAGGTATAATTTCCACCTGCAGGAGTGACACCATCAGCTGGTTTCTTAAGCTGTAAATCAACATAGGATTGCTTCCAAGGTGTAATAGTAGAACTTTGATCCAGCTCTTTTCCATCTAATACGGAACGAACATAATAGCGGGAATCGGAGTCGCCATCTTGATCTACAAAGTTGGTGCTGTCTTCAACACTTGCAATCAATTTACCATCACGATATAAATTGAAGTTGACACCAGTTAATCCTGTTTCAGAATAACCTTTCACTTCATTAGCTAATAATCTCCAGCTTAGGAATACTCCCTCAGATGTTGGTGCAACAATTAAGCCTCTGTCAAGGTACTCTAATTGGATGCCTGCTAGATTACTAGGTACATTGTTTTTCTGGACCTCAACAGCTGAAACACCAGAAACACCAGAAACACCAGTTAATAAGAGGGGCAATGCTAAAGCAGTAGATAGTACTTTCTTTGTAAAAGTCTTCTTCGAATTTGTTATCCTCCTTCATTTTTTTGATACGGTTCCTCATAAAAGATAAGAATGAACACGCTTACAAAAATTATATTTTAAATATTCCGAAAACCGAATTTAATAATCAGTTCTCTTTATCAAAAAAACAGTGCTATCTAGTAAGAAATACCGCCAAGTATGTCTATTTTCACAGCCTAATTGACCTATCAGACTACAAGTTGGATTATCATCATCAATTCTCCATGAAAAAACCGCTAAATAGAACGAGTGAAAACACTGTTTTTTAATAAAAAAAAACTGAATTTTACATTAAATACTGAAATTAGTTTAAATATAATGAAACTGTATACCCTGGAAATCTTTTTTTAAAAATAAACCTTACCAATTTTCACTACATAAGAGGAGGAATTCATAAATGCATAGACTTGAAATTGAACAGAAAATTGAACTCTTGATTGATAACTTAATTAACCTAAACGATCCAGACGGGAAATATGCGATACCGCTTGCTGATGGAAGAAAAATTGATAATAAGAGCTTTAACTATTGGGAATGGACAGCAGGTGTAGGCCTATATGGAATGATGAAATATTATAAATTAACCAAAAAGGAAGAAGTATTAACTATTATTGTCAAGTGGTTTGATGATCAGTTTAAAGAACTTCCTGTCGAAAAAAATGTTAACACGATGGTACAAATGTTAACGCTTGCATATTTGTATGAAGAAACAGGGAATCCAACCTATCTTCCATACTTAGAAACCTGGGGTGACTGGCTGTACTACGATATGCCAAGAACTAAGGATGGCGGCATCCAGCACGTTGTTTTTGGAAATGAAAATTATCAGCAACTATGGGATGACACGTTAATGATGAGCGTACTGCCTTTAACAAAAATTGGTTTATTGTTAAATAAACCGGAATATGTCGAAGAGGCTAAAAAACAATTTTTGATACATATAAAGTATTTATTTGATAAGAAAACTGGATTATGGTTCCATGGGTGGACATTTGAAGGAAATCACAATTTTGCAGAAGCATTATGGGGACGTGGAAATTCATGGGTAACGATTGGGATTCCTGAATTCCTGGATTTAGTAGAATTAAATGAAAAGGATCCCGTTCGTCAAATCCTGATTGATACGTTAGAAAGACAATTAGAAGCACTTGAAACATGCCAAAATGAAAACGGTTTATGGCATACCCTGCTGCTCGATCCGACCTCCTATGTTGAGGCATCCTGCACAGCAGGTTTTGCTTTTGGAACATTAAGAGCAGTCCGTAAACGCTATGTTGGAAAGAAATACATGGATATGGGATTAAAGGCCATTAAGGCTGTTATTGAAAATATTGATGAAAACGGTGAGTTACAGCATGTTTCAGCTGGAACGGCTATGGGGGAAACACAAGAATTTTACAAGCAGATTCCTGTCACAGCTATGCCGTATGGACAATCAATGGCGATTCTATCACTAGTAGAATACCTGCATTACAGAATATAAAAGAAGTATAGGTGGGGATGTAAATGATGAATATAGGAATAAGAGCACATGATATTGAAAACCTGCCATTGGAAGAATTAGTTCAAAAAATTGAACGTAAAGGACTTACATCTGTTCAGTTGGCTTTAAGTAAATCATTAGCGAATGTGAATACCGAGACAGGTAGTTTAAGTCCAGGATTTGCCCAGTATGTTGGAAGTGTATTCGCAAAGCATCATGTTCAAATTGCGGTAATAGGCTGCTATTTTAATATGATTCATCCGGATTCAGATGAGAGAAGAAAGGGGATGGAGCGCTTTAAAGAGCATATCCGCTTTGCCAGGGATTTTGGCTGCAGCATCGTTGCGACGGAAACCGGAAACGTAAATGCAGAGATTTTCTATACCGAAGAGAACTTCAAGGAAGAACCTTTTTTAGAAGTGGTTGAAAGTGTCACTGAACTTGTTAAGGAAGCAGAAAAGTTCGGAGTCATTGTTGGTATTGAAGCGGGAGTTAACCACCCTGTGTACTCGCCGAAAGTAATGAAGAGACTCTTAGATTCTATCCATTCCAATAATCTACAAGTAATTCTTGACCCGGTAAATCTATTAACAATAGATACCTACCAAAATCAAGAAGAGATTTTTCAAGAAGCCATGGATTTATTTGGTGACAGAGTAGTAATCCTCCATGCAAAGGATTTTATCATTGAAAACAACCAGCTAATACCAACCGCAGTTGGTAAAGGACTATTAAACTATGAGTATATTTTGAACGTTATAAAAGAGAAAAAACCATTTATAAACATCCTATTAGAAGAAACAAAAGAACCATTTATTGATGAAAGTATAGCTTTCTTAAAGGAGAAATATTAACTTTCACTGATATTACCGAGGGGGTTGACGATGAATAGAATCGTAGTTTGTGGGTTAAGTAATCGAGCATTAGGAATGTTTATTCAATCAATCGTTCATCAATTTGGTTCAAACAATCAAGTTGTAGGAATACTTGATACCGACCCGCGAAGAATAGAAATCTGCAAAGATAGTTTTTCTAAATTAAAATCTGTCCCTTCGTACAATCCAGACCAATTCCAACAAATGATTGACGAAACCAATCCTGACACAGTCATTGTAACAAGCAGAGATGATACCCATATTGATTATATATTACAAGGCTTAGAGAATAACCTAACCGTAATTACAGAAAAACCAATGGTAACAAAGGCGGAAGATGCTAGAAGAGTAGTTGAAGCAGAACAGAAAAGCAAGGGAAAAGTAATCGTCGCCTTTAACTATCGATACAATCCGTTCCACCGAAAAATAAAAGAGCTGATTCTAGAAGGAAAAATAGGCAGAGTCACTTCCGTAGACTTAAATTGGTATATTGATACCTATCATGGCGCCAGTTACTTTAAAAGGTGGAACCGCAGCCGAAATTTTTCAGGCGGCTTATCGATCCATAAATCCACACACCATTTTGACCTAGTCAACTGGTGGCTTGAGCAGAATCCAGAAGAAGTATTTGCATATGGGGCCTTAAATTACTTCGGAAAGGACGGAGAATTTAATCCAAGTCCAACCGATAACCGTTATTGTAGTACATGTGATGTGAAACTCTCGTGTGCATACTATATGCGCTGGTCAAACCGTAGAAATAATATTGCCGTTAAAGACGACCATATTACAGCCGATAGCATAGAAAAGTCGGCCCAAAACTATACCCATTATCGTCCTGATTCTTGTATCTTTGACCACGAAATTGAAATCGAAGATACGTATGTAGCCACTGTTAAATATGATAAAGGTGCATTCTTAAGCTATTCCGTAAATTTCTCGCTTCCATATGAAGGATATCGTTTAGCCATTAACGGAACGAAAGGAAGAATTGAAACCACTGAGTTTCACGAACCTAGCCGAATTCCATTTTCTGTTCCAGAACAAACAATTGAGTTCTATCCATTATTTGGCGGGGCAAAAGAGACCATTCATGTTCTCCAAACCGGAGGGGGACACGGCGGCGGAGACCCTGTATTGTTAGAGGACCTCTTTATGGGAGTTGACCAGACTCGTTCTTACTCCATCTTAGCTGGTGCAGAGGCAGGAGCATACTCAATTGCAGTTGGTGAAGGTGTATGGCGTTCCGTGAAAGAAAATAAACCGATGAAGATTAAGGAATTATTAAATAACAACGTAGATCTCTCTTTGCAAAAGTCTGTTTTTTAGAGCTTTTGGTGACCGCTGAACCCGAAAAATCGAGATAGAGGGAATCAATGAGCCTTTTGGTTCCAAATTAAGGAGGATAAGTATGCCACGGTTAGTACTTGAAGAAAATAAGGTATCTCAGGCAATTGATACGGTTGTTGAAAGAACTTTTAATATGGATTTTAGTTGGGATTGGCCAGGAGGTGTTGCTTTTTTTGGTGTAGCCGAAGCATATGAAGCGACCGGAGAAGAGAAATACCTTCAAAAGATTAAGGAATGGGTTGATGCAGAATTAGAGGATGGGCTGCCAAGGTTAACGGTAAATGCCTCCTCGATTGGTCACGTGCTATTAACTCTATACAAAGCGACCAATGATGAAAAGTATATAGAGACAGCAATAAAAATGGCAGATTATCTCCTTCATGATGCAGAGAGGTTTGCGGATGGAGTATTGCAGCATACTGTAAATGGCACGAAATATCAATTCCCAGAGCAGGCATGGGTCGATACCATGTTTATGGCCGGATATTTCCTTTTGAGAATTGGGCACATGTTAGAAAGGGAAGATTATTTTAACTTTGGATTAAAGCAATATCATGGTCATGAAAATTTTCTTCAGGATGATAGGACAAACCTGTATTATCATGGCTGGGATAACATCGCCCAAAATCATATGTCCAGTATTTTCTGGGCACGGGGAAACAGCTGGGCTGCTTATACAATGGCCAGAGCACTAGAACTTATCGAGGTTCAGCATCCATCATTTATGGTGATTCAGGGTTCGTTGCGTGATCAGTTAAGCGCATTAGTAAGATTACAATCAGATTCAGGTCTTTGGCATACGATTGTTGACGACCCGGACTCTTATTTAGAAACTTCAGGCTCAGCCGGGATTGCTGCAGCACTGTTAACGAGTGGGAAATTATACAATAAATATACTCAAAAAGCAGTTGAAGCCATTCTCAGCCAAATCAAAGATGATGGTTCTGTTATGGGGGTTTCTGCAGGAACGGCTGTAATGTTTGATGCCGATGGATACAAAGAAGTCCCTTATAAACGTGTACAGGGATGGGGACAAGGACTAGTACTGGCCTTTTTATCGTTACTATTAAAAAGAGAAAATAGACAAGAGTAAAAAATAACCTGTGGAATAACTGGATGTTCCACGGGTTATTTTGCAGGTAGAACTCTTATTAGTTAAGAGATTAAGAGATTAATAGAAATTACTGATAAAGGAGGATTAATCATTGAAGCTTTCCTATCTAGTGATCGATGGTAATTCCACGATCTCCCTGCCTGCAACGGTCACCACCCCGGTCAGGCATGCAGTGGACATGATCATGAGAGATCATGAAAAGGTATTTGGAAAAATGCCAAAACTCTGTTCTCCAAATAGTGAGGCTGCCGATATAGTTATTCGATATGCCGCACATAATGAGGAATGCCCACAAAGGCCAGAAGCCTACGGCTTTCGGTTTACAGAAAACAATGGGAAGTGTTCTTTCCAAATCATTGGCTATGACGATTTAGGAATCATCTATGGTTTACTTCATTACAGTCATCAATACTTAGGTGTGGACCCTTTTTGGTTCTGGGCAGATTTGCAGATTATACCCAAATCTGAGATTCATATACCAGCTGTAGAGTTTAATTCCTCTGAAAAAAAGGTGAAATACCGTGGCTGGTTTGTCAATGATGAGGTCTTTCTGATTGGATGGAAGGAAGAATACCCTCCGTCAAAAGAGGTATGGTATCCCGTTTTCGAAGCATTATTAAGGTGCGGCGGGAATATGGTTATCCCCGGTACTGATCTCCCGAAAAATGGCATTCATGGTGATTTAGCAGCGGAAATGGGCTTATGGGTTACCCATCATCACGCTGAACCTTTGGGGGCAGAAATGTTCTTAAGGGCATTTCCAGGAAAGAAACCCAGCTACAAACAAAATCCAGAGTTATTCGAGTCTTTATGGGAAAAAGCCATTGAAAAACAAAAGAATGAGAAAATTGTCTGGGTACTTTCGTTTCGCGGCCAGGGTGATGCTCCTTTCTGGCAGTACGATCCGGAATTTGATACACCGGAAAATAGAGGAGCTATGATATCAAAGGTTGTGCATAGGCAATATGAAATGATTAGGAACTCCGTTGAAAACCCTGTCTGTTCCATGGCTTTATATGGTGAAATATCCGAACTGTACAAAGCAGGACATGTGAAGGTACCTGAAGGAGTTATTAAAATATGGGCTGATAATGGGTATGGAAAAATGGTGACCCGGAGACAGGGAAATGAAAACTACAGGATTCCTTCTCTTCCGGCAGCTAATGAAACAGGGGAGCATGGCATTTATTATCATATAACTTTCCATGACCTCCAGGCTTCGAATCATTTAACGATGTTTCCATCTCCGCCAGAACTTATTAAAGAGGAGCTAGAAAAGGCGTTTGATGCCGGTGCTTTATCCTACTTACTGCTTAACAGCGGCAATATCCGCATGCATCTTTACCCGCTGGATATTGTCAGTGAATTATGGAATCACGGCACAATAAATATAGATAATCATTTACAAACATATATTGAACGACTTTATGGAACCGAAAACAAAGAAATTGCAAAGCTTTACAAAAGATATTTTGAAAATACTATTTTCTATGGTCCTCATTCAGATGACAAAGCAGGGGATGAATTTTATCACCATCCTGCAAGGAAGATTATTGGACATTGGCTTCAGGGGAAAACAAATATTCCGATGGAAAGACTGTACTGGGCCACAGGAGAAATTACTTTTACTAATCAAGTGAATTGGTTCTTGGAAAAGTGTGAAACTGGTTTAGCACATTGGGAAGAATTTTTAAATCAGTGCAGGTATCTCTCTATGAATCTGCCAAAAGAAGACCGTCAACTTTTCTCCGATCAGCTAATCCTGCAAGCGGAATTACATGCCTTCGGGTGTAAAGGTTTTATATCCCTTTGTAAAGCCTATCTTTCTTTTACCAAAAATGATAATCCGCTTGCTTTTGTTTATGCATCGAAATCAATCGATCATTATAAGGATTGTAAACGAGCATTAAAACGAGCAGAGCATGGAAAGTGGGAAAACTTTTATCGTGGTGATTGGTTAACAAACATTGACAGCACCATTTATTCTTTGGAAGCACTTCGTAAATTTCTACGGATGCAGGGAGACAGCCCTGATTTCTTTTTATGGTACAAAGAGTACCTAATGCCGGAAACGGAAAAGTATATTTATTTAGAGAATACTCACCGAAATCCGTTATCAGATGATGAACTGGCACGAAGATTAGCAGTAAAGTTCCTTCAAGATTAAGGATTAAACGATATTTAAAGGGAGGGGATAATATTGACGAATATATTCTTAGCTGGTGACTCTACCGTTGCGTGCTGTCCGCGAAATGAGGCGCCAATGGCCGGCTGGGGGCAAGAGTTTCAATCCTTTTTTTCAGAGGACATAAAGGTTCATAATTTTGCAAAGGGTGGAGCTAGCACCAATACTTTTATTGAAATAGGGTATTTAGGTATAATACTAGAATTCATTCAGAAGAACGATTACCTGTTTATTCAATTTGGACATAACGATCAAAAATCGTTCGGTACCCAGCCCTTTACCACCTATCAATCATATTTGACGGAATATGTTAACGGTGCACGGGACAAAGGTGCAATTCCGGTCTTAATTACTTCTGTTCACCGAAGAAATTTTGATGAAGAGGGCAGAATGGTAAATACTCTCGGGGACTATCCGATATCGATGATGCAATTAGCAGAAAAACTGGATGTCCAGCTTATTAATTTATGGAAAAAAACAGAAAAGCTTTATCAATCATTAGGCACTGAAGGCTCAAAACAATTATTCACTTGGTTTAGTGCAAATGAAAATCCAAATTACCCTGATGGCATTCAGGATAATACCCACTTTTGTGAACACGGTGCAAAGGAAGTCGGCAAACTGGTAATCGAAGGGATAAAAGAATTGCAATTACCAATTTCCCAGTTTATTAAGGAATAGATTGATAGAAATCTGTAACATGAGGTGAAATAGATGAGTAAGAAATTATATCATGGTGCTGCATACTACCCAGAGCTATGGGATGAAAAAGTAATCGAAGAAGATATTATCGAAATGAAAAAGACCGGTATTAATGTTATCAGGATCGGAGAGTTTGCCTGGGCATCGATGGAGCCTGAAGAAGGTAAGTTTGACCTTAGCTTTTTTGCAAGAATGATTAACAAACTTTATGAAAATGGTATAGAAACCGTCATGTGTACACCGACACCCACTCCTCCCATCTGGTTTTCCCACAATCGTCCAGAACGGATGTATGTGGATGCTGACGGAAAAGTAATGGGACATGGCTCAAGGCAGCATGCCTGTACCAACCATCCTTATTTTAGAGAAAGAGCAGCACTTATCACGGAACATATCGCAAAAGCATTAGGAAGTTTACCAGGTGTGATGTGCTGGCAGCTGGATAACGAGTTTAAGTGTCATGTCAGCGAATGTATGTGTAATACCTGTAAGGAGTTATGGCATGTTTGGTTAGAGGATCGCTATGGAACGATTGAAAATCTTAATGACGCATGGGGAACGAAAATTTGGAGTGAATATTATCATAGCTTTGAACAGGTGCCACAGCCAGGGCCGGCCCCGTTTTTACACAACTCTTCGTTAAGTACGATGTACCAAATCTTTTCAATGGAGAAAATTGCAGAGTTTTCCGATGAACAGGCAGGTATTATTCGAAAATATTCATCCGCACCGATTACTCATAACAGTTCTGTTTTCTTTAGTGTAGATAACGAAAGGCTATTCCAAAACCTGGATTTTGCATCTTTTGATACGTATGCAGCCATCGATAATTTTCCAGCTTACTTGATTAATAGTGACCTGTGGAGAAATCTTAAAAAGGACAGACCTTTCTGGGTAATGGAGACGAGTCCATCCTACGCCGCGTCATTAGAAAGCTATGCGAGCCCACATCCAAACGGTTATTTAAAAGTGGAAGCAGCAGCCGCTTATGCACTGGGAGCAGAAGCCTTTTGTTATTGGCTTTGGAGGCAGCAGCGTTCGGGCTGTGAACAGCCGCATGGTTCTGTCTTAAGTGCCTGGGGTAAACCTACGATTGGTTATCAAAATGTCTTAGAAGTGGAAGAAATGCGAAAAGAAATTGAACCTATTATCTTATCGACTAAACCAAGTCAGGCAGAAGTGGCTATCACATATTCAGACAGGGCTAAGGCTTTCTTAAAAACAGAACCACATCGAAGCTTAAATCATCGCGGTTTAGTTACTGATTTTTACAAGCGTATTTTATCAATGGGTATTCATCGCGATGTGATTCCGGAAGGTGCAGACCTTGAGGGGTATAAGGTACTTTTCACTCCATTTATTCAATATTTGTCACCTGAATATAATGCCCGGGCTCGACAGTTTGTTGAAAATGGCGGGATTTGGATTGCAGGACCATTAACGGGCGGCCAAACTGAAAATCATACCGTCCATACTGATAGGGCATTAGGTGAACTTGAAAAAACAGCTGGTGCTGAAGTATTATTTACCTTTCCTTTAGATGATACCGGGACAATCGGACGTGCTTTTGATATCTCTGCTCCTTTAGGACTGTGGAGTTCGGTTATGGAGGCAGACTCCACACAAGCAGTCGGCATCATCGAAGAGGGACTTGCTAAAGGGAAATCCTTTATCACAGAGCATAAGCTTGGTGCAGGAAAAATGATTATGCTTGGCTCAATGCCAATGGGCGAGACGGGGGATGTGTTACTAAGGAAGTTGGTTGAGCACTACTCACAAGAAGCAGGAGTTACCCTCCGAACCGACGTTTCAGAAGGGACTATCGTTGCTCCACGCCAGGGAGCAGGTTATTCTATTTGGTTTGTAATTAATATGGATGGTAATGGCGGAAGTGTTACCATTCCTCAGACAGGAATAGATTTGCAGACGAATAGTGCAGTAGAGCCAGGAAAACTGAAACTGGGAAAATTTGAATATAAAATAATTCAATTCAATCACTAGTGAATTTTTAAAGGGGGAATCTCTTATGATTCGAAAAGCATCGGTTATGAAAGTGTTCGAAGGATATCATGAAGAATATAAAAAACGCCACGATCAATTATGGCCGGAAATGGAAAAGGAATTAAAAAATCATGGTGCACATCATTATTCTATTTTTTTAGACGAGAAGACCAATAATCTGTTCGCATATGTAGAACTTGAGAGTGAAGAAAAATGGGGTGATATGGCAAAAACAGAAATTTGTCAAAAATGGTGGGACCATATGAAAGATATTATGGAAACCAATCCCGATAATAGCCCCGTTGCATACGAATTAAAGCAAGTATTTTATTTAGATTAAATAGCTCCACTTATTAAAAATAATAGATTCTGTAAAAAGCCCTCAAGAACCTTTGAGGGTTTTTGGCTTGTACGTACATATTTGACGAAACACTAAATATATAAAATTTTTCATAGTTTTCTATGAAAAAAGGTATATAAATGATAAAATCGAATTAATTTCATACGGACAAGTTGATTATTTTTTATTTTTATTAATTTGGCTACGCTTACAATGGAATAAAAAAAACAAACGGAGACTTACTCTATATGATGAAGGTACTTCAAAGACTAAGGAAGCAGTACTTGAACCTAAAAATAAAATACAAACTTTTTTTACTAGTGTCATGGATCATGGTTATTTCATTTTCTTTTACCTTTTTCGGATTAACATATGCATTTCAAATTTACGATGAGCAAATTTATAGTAAGTCCTCACAAGTTTTAAGTACATCCTCTAATAGTATTGAAAGTGAGTTAAAAGATTTAGAGGACCTATCCTATAATATTTTGACGGATCCCCAAATTCAACAATACTTATCTTCGATAAGAGAGGATAGTACCGAATATGAAAAATTTCGTCTGCGCACCAACATGTTGGATAAGCTGCTAAGCTATGCAAACAAAGAAGAATACATCCAATCGGTTAATGTAGTTGACACAAATGGAGAAGAGTATGTGGTGGGGCCAAGGACATTTGAATTAACGCCAGAGCAAAAAACCGATATTACTAAGTTAGCCATCAAGGCTAATGGCAGTAATGTCTGGTTAAATCCAGAGAAAAATGATTTTATATTTGCTACCGCACGAGAAATAAGACAGTTTCGGAATTTAAGCTTTGACAATTTAGGTACCATTATCATCTATCTTAATATGGATAAACTCGCTGGAAATATATTAGAGGGATCAAAAAAAATGGATGGGGAATTTTTAATCGTTAGTGATAACAATCAAATATTTCCAAAAGAAACAAATTCTCCATTTAAAGAAGCAGCAATATCATTAGATTCTGGCACAATCAATTCAGGCTATCAAATCAAAAAAATTGATAATAAAAATTACTTTCTAGTACATATTAAATCCAGCTACTTTGATTGGGGTTACTTGAATGTTATTCCCTTTAATCAAATCTTTGAAAATATCAATAAGGTTAAAACATTTTTAATCATCATATTTATTCTGATGTTTGTTGGCGTCACGATTTTTGGTATCCGATTTGCCAGAAACATTACGATTCCTTTAGAGAATCTTGTAGCGGGCATGCAGTATGTGAAAGTGGGGGACTTTAAGGAAGCAAGAAAAAAAGCACTGAAAACCTCGATTTTGCAGGACGATGAGGTGGGTAACCTCCAGCAAAATTTCCAGACCATGATCCAACAAATTGATGAACTCATAAATGAAAATTACTCTAAGCAGCTTACGATAAAAGAGACTGAGTTTAAGGCGCTGCAAGCCCAAATTAATCCTCACTTTTTATACAATACGCTAGAATCCATCAATTGGTTAGCAAAAGGCAATGGGCAGACACAAATTTCTAGAATGGTAGAATCACTTGGGTTTCTCCTGCGTAATTCAATTAGCTTAAAAAAACCATTGATAACGATTGAAGAGGAGCTTAGTATTGTAAAAAATTATGTGACTATTCAGAAATACAGATTTGAAGAAAGATTGGATTTCCACATGCTGGTGGATTCAGATATTTACCCATACTATATTCCGAAGTTAACACTGCAGCCACTTATTGAAAATGCCATTCATTATGCGCTGGAGCCGAAGATTGATTCTTGTAAAATTAGTATTTATTCGATCATAAATAAAGAAGCTATTAAACTAATTGTAGAAGATGATGGACCGGGAATGGAGTCTGCTTTTATAGAAAAGTTAAAAAAAGGAGAAGTGAAAACCCGCGGACAAGGGGTTGGCTTATCAAATATTGATGACAGAATAAAATTGTCTTATGGGGAGAAATATGGAGTAAGGATTGAAAGTGAACCCAATAAAGGAACGAAAGTTATCATTGTTTTACCTTTCGATAAGGGGGAAGACCATGTATAAGGTATTATTAGTCGATGATGAAAGAATCATTACCGAAGGAATGTCAAAGGTCATTAATTGGGAGTCGATTGGGACAAGTTTAATTGGGACGGCAAGAAATGGTATAGAGGCCTACAACATAATCGAACAAAACAAACCAGATATTGTGATTAGTGATATCAAAATGCCTGGTATGAATGGTCTTGAGCTAGTTGCAAAAGTTCATAGCGTTTTTCCTGAAATACGATTTATTTTATTATCAGGATTTAGTGAATTCGATTTTGCAAAACAAGCCATGCAATACGGCGTGAAGCATTATCTATTAAAACCTTGTAATGAGATTACGATAATGGATGCAGTTTCGGAGATTTGTGAGGATTTTAATCAAAACCAAAAGAGAGAACAATTTATCCAAAAAATGAAGGGAACTCTTGAAAGTGTTCTTCCCTATGCCAAAGAACAGCTGCTTAAAGAGTTTATTACCAATCATTATGAAAATAAAGATTTAGAGTATTATCAAAACCTTTTTAATATCGATTTAAATACTCCCAAGGTTAGGCTCGTTTTATTTCAACTAGAGGGGAATTTTGAATTTGAGCACATGTTTGCAATCAGAAAAATTGCTGAAAATATTTTTGATTCATATATTGTTAGTTGTTCAGTAGGGGAAACCATATTATTTCTAATTGAGGATTACTGTAACTACCCTAAACTTTATTCACAAATTGAAAAAATTAAACATACATTCTATCAATATTACCAGATTGATTCGACAGTTGCGATTAGCGAATCAGGTAAAATTAGTAATGCCAATAAATTATATAATGAAGCCCTCGATTGTTTAACGTATCGTTTTTATTTAGGGGAAGGGGGCGTCATAACAAAGAAGGACATTGCCTATCAAAACCCTTCAGATGAAATAGAATTCTATTATGATGATCAAACCTTCTGTCGATTAGTGAAATCAGGGTCCTGGACAGATGTGACTAAAGAAATAAACACATTTTTTAATCATTTAATAGATTTAAGACTCGATATTAATATCACAAAGTCATATGTGATCCAATTATTTAATGCCATGATACGGTTATGTGAACCTAAAGATATGACTATGTATTTAACAAAATTAACGTTTCTCTTAGAAATAGACACGATTCAAAATTTAAAATCCTTTTTTGAAAGCGTTGCCCGAGAAATTACTCTTTCCTTTTTTGAACACAATAATAATAAACATTCAACGATTATCAATAAAGTCATCGAGACGATTGATCAGTATATTGGTAATCAAAATTTATCTCTACATTGGGTTGCAAACGAAATGTTGTATATGAATGCTGATTATCTTGGGAAGCTGTTTAAGAAGGAAACAGGAGAAAAGTTTTCAAATTATATTACGAGATTAAGAATTGAATTGGCTATTAATTTAATAGAAAAGGAAAATGATGTAAAGGTATTCGAAATTGCTGAAAAAATTGGTTATGGTGAAAATCCTCAATATTTTAGTCAGGTATTTAAAAAACACACTGGTTTTACTCCATCAGAATACAAGAGAGAATCCTTACAAGGATCGTAAAATATAGTCAAAGGGGAAAAAAACGATGAAAAAACTATTGTTTTCAACTTTATCCCTAGTTATGGTAATTTTCACTGGTGGTTGCGGGAAATTGAATATCGTAGATTCCGCTGAGAGTAAAGCTAAAGAGGAAATTACTTTAAAAATTGCCTGGTGGGGAGAGCAGCCACGACACGACTATACACTGGAAGTAATTGAATTGTTTGAGGAAAAATATCCAAATATTAATGTTGAGCCCTTATATGCAAATTGGGATGATTATTGGAAACGGCTCGCCCCGATGGCAGCGGGTAATAAACTTCCTGACATCATCCAAATGGACTTGCTTTATCTTAGACCGTACAGTGATAATAACCTTCTAGAGGATTTAACCCCCTATATTAAACAAGATGTAATTAAGACAAAATCAATCAGTACGGGAATTCTTTCTGGCGGAAAAATCGGCAAAAATTTGTATGGATTTCCATTAGGAATTAATGCACCAGCCATTATCGTAGATCGCCCATTACTTTCTTCAGCGGTCGATGACTATCCAAAGCCTGATTGGTCATGGAGTGATTTTGAAGAAATTGCTTTACAGGTTCAAAAAGAAAAACGAATTTATGGTACAAACGGTATGAAATCCCCGGATGTATTCTTTTCGTATTATTTACGTACGAAAGGAATGAATTTATATAATAAAACTGGAACTGGATTAGGATATGAGGATGATCAATTGTTTATTGATTATTTCGAGATGCAATTAAGAATGCTGGAAAAAGGGGCCTTTCCAAGAGCAGATGTTACAGAACAAATAAAAAGAATAGAAGATGAGTTAATCGTAAATCAACAGACCCCGATGCAATGGGCATATTCCAACCAATATTTCGGTTTTTTAGAAGCAGCAAACCGGCAGCTCGAGCTTATTCCTCCACCAGGACCTGGCCAAGAGTTAGGACTTACAGTGAAGCCTAGTATGCTTTTTTCAATGTCAAAAAGTTCAAAGAATAAAGAGGCAGCTGCTCTATTCATTAATTTCTTTATAAATAATATTCAAGCAAATAAGGTAATCAAGGGTGAAAGAGGGGTTCCGATTTCTTCTAATGTAGTCGAGAAAATAGAAGAAGATTTATCCGAAAATCAGAGAATCGTATTCGATTACGTAAATAAAGTGAAAAATTCAAATAGTAATGTTGAGAAAGCGGATCCCCTTGGAGGTATAGAGGTAGTGAAAATTTTACAAGATGTTTCAGAACAAATATTGTTTAAAAAACTAACCCCACATGAAGGAGCACAAATTTTTAGAACGGAAGCAAATAAAATCCTATCAAAAAAGAATTAAGGTTTCATCAACGATAAAGGCTCCCATGGAACAAGCATTAGACTGCTTATTCTATGGGAGCTTTTCTATTTCTATGAAATGTCTGATTTTTGAACAAACTAAGCGGAAAATTGGATTCAGACAATTCCGACAAGATTTTATAATAGTAAATGTAAACACTTACATAAAAGTGTAAAAAATAAGGGGGAGAAAAAATGAAAAAATTCTTAGTTTTATTATTAACTTTTGTTTTAGCCTTTTCATTAGCTGCATGCAGCGGTAGTAGTTCAACAAGCAGCAACGATTCTGATTCTGATTCAAAAGATGATAAAAAAGATGAAAAAGTTACTCTTCGAATTGCATGGTGGGGCTCGCAGCCACGACATGATTATACTCTAGAAATTATTAAAATGTATGAAGAAAAAAATCCAAATGTAAAAATCGAAGCAGAATATGCAGCATGGGATGACTACTGGAAAAAGTTAGCTCCACAAGCAGCAGCAAATGAGCTTCCTGATATTGTCCAAATGGACCTATCATACTTCTCACAGTATGCGCAAAATAACCAAATTGCTGATTTAACTCCATATTTGGATAAACAAATCAATACAAAAGATATTGCTGAAAATATCATCAACGGCGGTAAACTTGGCGACAAGTTATATGGAATTAATGCTGGTGTAAACGTGGTTGGTTTCCATCATGATCCAGCAGTACTTGCAAAAGCTGGTGTAGATTCTATCCCTGAAAATTGGACTTGGGACGATTACAAAGAAATCGCAGCAAAAGCAAAAGCTGCTGGCGTATTCATGGATACAGGAATGAAAGCCGATGTATTCTTCAACTATTACTTAAGAACACAAGGAAAGTCACTTTATAGCAAAGATGGTGCATCTCTAGGATATAAAGATGACAAGCTGTTCGAAGATTTCTTCAACATGACGGCTGGTTTAGTAAAGGATAAGGCGGTTCCTACACCTGACTTCTTAGCACAGTTAAAAGGGATTGAAGATGATCCTGTCGTTACTCAAAATGCAATTGGTATCTGGCAATGGTCTAACCAGTTTGTAGGGCTTCAACAAGTGGCAAATAGAGAACTTGCTATCGCTCCAATGCCAGGTCCTGACAGCGAAAAAGGTTTATATTTAAAACCAAGTATGTTCTGGTCTGTTGGAAATAATTCAGAACATAAAGAAGAAGCTGCAAAGTTCATCGATTTCATGATCAATGATATCGAAGCGAACAAATTAAATCTTGGTGACCGTGGTGTCCCTGGTTCTTCTGTTGTTAAAGAAGCATTAAAGCCACTGCTTTCACCGGCACAAGTCCAAGTATTTGATTATGTTGATTGGGCAGAAGGAAATAGCTCAGAATTCGATGGTCCAGACCCAGTTGGTGCCGGAGAAGTAATTGAAACGCTTGACAGTTTAGCTGAACAAATGGCTTATGGAAATCTATCAGTGAACGATGCTGCAAAACAGTTTAGACAACAAGCTGAGAGCGTCCTAGCACAAAACAAATAATAATTTCCACTTCGGTAGCTGGTCACTTAATTAGATCAGCTATCGTCCTTTCATCTTAGGGAAAGTAGCCAAAGAATAAGGAGTTGAATAAATGAATACACGTGTGATAAAGGAAAATGTAAAAGTAGATATCCCCATTCGCTCTGTTAGCAAACGAAGCCGTGCCATCAAGGAAAACTTGACAGGGTATGCGTTTATCAGTCCGTTTATTATTGGATTCCTTGCTTTTACGTTAATTCCGATAATAGCGTCTTTATATTTATCATTTACAAACTATAATTTATTTGCTGCACCACAATGGATAGGAATTGAAAACTACAAAAAAATGTTTACATCTGACCCGCGCTTATTGCAATCATTAAAAGTTACACTCATCTATGTGCTTGCAGGGGTTCCTTTAAGACTAATATTTGCATTATTAATTGCTGTGATATTAAATACAACTTCAAGAGCAGTTGGACTATATCGCTCATTATTCTATTTACCATCCCTAATTGGCGGCAGCGTTGCTGTTGCGATTATGTGGCGTAATGTTTTTGGTGACTTAGGTATTGTTAACATTTTACTTGATTTACTTGGACTTCCAATCGTGAAATGGTTTGGTAATCCGACTGCGGCATTATGGATGCTCATCTTCTTGTCAGTATGGCAATTTGGTTCCTCGATGCTGATCTTCTTAGCAGGATTGAAAGGGATTCCAAAAAGTTATTATGAAGCTGCTAGTGTTGACGGAGCCAATGGCATACAGCAATTCTTCAAAATTACTCTTCCAATGCTCAGCCCGGTTATTCTATTCAATACGGTTATGCAAACAATTGCTGCATTTATGACATTCGTGCCAGCGTTTATTATCTCAAAAGGTACAGG
Source organism: Bacillus sp. CZDM1 (assembly GCF_055502545.1). NCBI lineage: Bacteria > Bacillati > Bacillota > Bacilli > Caryophanales > Bacillaceae > Bacillus > Bacillus sp. CZDM1. Next base: position 375,111 of record NZ_JBUESO010000003.1, read on the forward strand.
CGGACCGTTAGATGGAACACTCCTTTATTCATTATATTTATTCATCCAAGGTTTTGAGTTCTTCAATATGGGATATGCTTCAGCAATGGCATGGGTCATGCTTATTATCGTAGGATTTTTAACAGTCATTATTTTTACGACATCAAAATATTGGGTTCACTATGAATCAGAAGGAGGCAAATAACCATGACATCCAAGTTAAAATCACCTAGATGGTGGATCTATCATATACTAGTCGGTGCCTTTGCGATTTTAATGCTTTATCCAGTTATTTGGCTCGTGATGAGCTCATTTAAACCAAGTGATACCATCTTTATTACGGCTAAATCATTGATACCAGAAACCTGGATTTGGACGAACTTTGTAGACGGGTGGGAAGGGATTGGCGGAAATTCATTCGGTGTATTTATCAAAAATACTGCCATCCTAGTAGTGATTACCTTAATTGGACAAGTAATATCGTCTGCATTTATTGCCTTCGGCTTTGCACGTTTAGAGTTTAAAGGAAAAGCAATTTGGTTTGGAATTATGATGCTTACCTTGATGCTTCCACATGATGTGTTAATGGTACCGCAATATATCATTTTCGCGAAACTAGATTGGCTAAACTCGATTAAACCACTTGCAATACCAGCATATTTTGGACATCCGTTCTTTATCTTCCTTCTCGTTCAATTTATACGGACAATTCCTAGAGAGCTGGATGAAGCGGCCATTATTGATGGCTGCGGTACCTTCAAGATTTTCACGAAGATCATTTTGCCATTAATTAAACCATCTTTAGCGACAGCAGCAATTTTCTCTTTCTATTGGACATGGGAATCCCTATTAGGGCCTGTATTATATTTAAACAGTCCTACAAAGTATACCGTTTCCATGGCACTAAATATGTTCCTAAGTAATGAAACCGTATCGAACTGGGGTGCCATGTTTGCGATGTCGGTGGTTACCTTGATTCCTGTATTCGTCGTATTCTTCCTCTTCCAACGTCATGTTGTCGAAGGAATCAGTACGAGTGGATTAAAGGGCTAACATGGTAACGAAATTATCTAATTTAAAACTTTGCCACTTCTAACCCTATAAGGAAGTGGCAAAGATACGATGGTTAAGAACAACGGTTCAAGGAGGATTACAAATGGACACTTCAGGATTTATGGAAAGTTTAAATAAATTGCTTGAATGGATTTCAAGACTAGCATTCTTAAATTTATTATGGATCGCATTTTCTCTTCTAGGCCTTATCTTCTTTGGATTTTTTCCTGCAACGGTGGCGATGTTCGCAGTTGTTCGAAAATGGATGCTAGGTAATGATGAAATGTCTATTTTTAAGACTTTTTGGACTGCATATAAACGAGACTTTTTGAAGAGTAATATTCTTGGAGTTATCATTCTTACTATTGGATTGATTTTGTATATTGACTTCCAGTTCGTACTAAATGCATCGAATAGTTTCGTATCAATTCTTTATGTTCCATTATTCATTATCACGTTCATTTTTATTTCAATGCTGTTTTATATCATTCCGATTTTTGTGCATTATGATATGAAGCTTAGCCAGGTAATTAAGAACTCATTCTTTGTAATGATTATGAATCCTCTTTCTACTTTTTATATGCTGATTGGCAGCTTCGGTATCGTTTTTGTCCTATCCTACGCACCGCCAATTTGTCTACTTTATAGCGGAAATCTATTAGCACTATTTATTATGAAGCCGGCAACCAATGCCTTTGAAAAAATTAATCAAAAATCAAAGCTATTAGTAAATTAATCATGATGAAAGGGAGAGATAGTGAAGCCATTTACTATCTCTCCTTTTCATCCTATGCATTTAATTAGTGTAAACTAAGTTAAGAGGTGATTATGATGAAAATTGGATTTATTGGAACTGGATTTTTTGCCAAAAAGCATGCATCCATATTAGGGGAAATGTCTGGGGTAGAAGTAACAGCCTTCTGTGGAACTAGTATAGAAAAGTCAGAGACAGAAGCTAGAAATTGGTCCAATGCGTCAGGCTATACAAACGTTGAGCAGATGTTAGATAAACAAAAACTAGATGCAGTCTATATTTGTGTACCGCCAATGGCTCATGGTTCAATAGAACAAGCATTAATAGAAAGAAGAATTCCCTTTTTTGTGGAGAAACCGCTGGGGATAAATGATGCGCCATATGAAATTGCCAAAAAGATAGAAGAGCAGGGTCTTATTACTTCTGTAGGTTACCACTGGCGTTATATGGATCTTTCTAAAAAAGCTTTATACCTTCTTCAAGAACGTCAAATAGGGATGGCTCTTGGTTATTGGATGGGGGATATGCCAATGGTTCCTTGGTGGAGAGACGTAAATAAATCAGGGGGACAATTTGTTGAACAGACTACACATATTGTCGACCTTCTACGTTTTCTTTGCGGTGAAATCAAAGAAGTTTATGCTGCCTATAGCAGCAGGATGATGGCAGATAAAGTGGAGGGCACCACTGTTCCTGATGTAGGAAGTGTGACCTTAAGGCTGAATAATGGCATGATTGCAACAATATCTAATACCTGCATTCTCCCTGAATCAAACAAGGCTGGGCTGGATGTATACACGAATGAAGGAGTCATTCAGATTAGTTCTAATCTATTAAGAGACATTCGTGGTAAGGAGATGACAGAATATAGGAATCAATTAGATCCATACAAAGTAGAAAATAGACTTTTCCTTGATGCCGTCAAAACAGGGGATTCAACCCATATTTTATCACCCTATAAGGATGCTGTGAAAACACATCGTGTTACACTTGCAGCAGCACATTCAGCCATGACTGGGCAACCAGTTACCTTGGAGGTGGAGGAATAATTATGAATCTAAAACAGCCAAGAGGAAAAATAGCATTGTGGGACAATGTAAAACTAAATGAAAATAACACAGATTGTCCTAGTATCGAGCCCTTTTTGCTTGATGGGGATGGGCCGTATCCGGTTATGATTATCGCTCCTGGAGGCGGGTACTCTCACCGTGCAGAACATGAGGGATACCCAGTAGCACAGTGGCTAAATTCCATTGGCATTTCTGCAATCGTCCTCCATTATCGAGTAGCACCATTTAGTCATCCAATTCCACTAGTCGATGCCCAGAGAGCTATTCGCATGGTAAGATATCATGCTTCTGAGTGGAATTTAGATAAAAATCGTATTGGAATCCTTGGGTTTTCTGCAGGAGGTCATTTAGCTTCAACCGCTGGAACACATTTTGACTCAGGAAAAAGTCAGGCAGAAGATCCGATTGAACGGATTAGCAGCCGTCCTGATGTCATGGTACTTTGTTACCCAGTCATTACTATGGGAGAGTATACCCATGAAGGAAGCAGAATCAATTTATTAGGTGAAAGCCCAAGTTTAGAAATGATTCAATTATTATCAAGTGAATCTCAAATTACAGAAGATACTCCACCGACCTTTCTCTGGCATACAGCCGATGACGCAGCAGTTGACGTAGAAAATAGTTTGCTTTTTTCCTCTATGTTAAACAGGTTAAAGATTCCCTTTGAACTTCATGTTTTTGAAAGCGGTCGACATGGATTAGGGATGGCTGAGGAACATCCTGAAGCAAAAGCTTGGCCAGGGTTATGTGAGTCATGGTTAAGGAAAAGAGGGTTTTAGTTAAATTTAAATACCAACTTCCCTAGTTAAGATAAATTTTATAATAGTAATTTACCCCATATGAATAACAAATAACCGATTGGTAACCATTACCATTCGGTTTTTTTATGCAGAAAATACCATCAATATATTTTGAAAAAAAATCAAAAATAAGAAGGCAAAAAAACATTTTTGCAAGGGGGTAATCAGGTTGATAAAAAAGTCATTTGGCTTGCTGCTTTCAGGGGTTTTAACATTTGGTCTAGCTGCATGTAACAATGGAAATGATGCAGCAGATGAAGTCCGTACAGGCAGGATAGATCGAGACCAAACCACTTTAAATGTTGGTAATGGAAGAGATGACGGGATAGACCATAATGGTCCACTAACCGAGGATTACACCAATAATGATAATAATGATAGCGATTGGGATCGAGGTACAAATAATCGAAACAATAATGATGATTTTGTAACCAATGTAAATAATGATCGTCAGACAAATCGAATCCACAACAGAAATGTAAATCGCAATAACGTAAATGTGGATAACGACAACAATAATGATGCATTAAATATCTCAGCAGATCGAACAACATTGAATAGTAAGAATTACCCTCATACAAAAGCGATTTTAATTCAACATGCTCAGTATAGGTACATTCCATTCGGATCTGTTCAATGGTATCAATTTGGAGGTCAACAAGGAAAGACTCCAACACAACAGCAACAACCAACAACAAAAGCACCAACTCAACAACCAGCAGCACCGGCGCCAGCACCTGCCGCACCGGCACCAAAACAAGCAGCACCAGCACCAGCTGCACCGGCACCAAAACAAGCGGCACCAGCACCAAAACAAGCAGCACCAGCACCAAAACAAGCAGCACCGGCACCAGCACCAGCAACTGGCGATGTAAGTGCATACGTTAAACAGGTAATTGATTTAACCAATGCACAACGTAGTAAAAACGGTTTACCGGCTTTAAAACATGATACACAATTAAGTGGAGTTGCACAAAAGAAATCTGTAGACATGGCACAAAACAATTATTTTTCACATACGAGCCCTACCTATGGTTCACCATTCGATATGATGAGGGACATGGGCGTGTCGTATAAGTCAGCAGGGGAAAATATCGCCCAAGGACAACGTACACCACAAGAGGTCGTAACGGCATGGATGAACAGCGAAGGGCATAGGAAGAACATTTTAAGCGCTAACTTTACTCATATTGGAGTTGGTTACGAAAAGTCTGGCAACCACTGGACACAAATGTTTATTGGTAAGTAATAGTATGAAGAGAGACAGGAATCTAATGGATTCCTGTCTCATTCTCAGTTTTATGGGATATTGGAACTTTCTCTATCCTGCTGAGATAAAATTTAATATTTCCTTTTTACCTTTCCTTCTTCGTACAGGTATTTTTTAACTCATGTTTTTTTATATGATACTGTAAACTTTGCCGGGTAATCCCAAGCAATTTAGCCGATTTTGAAATATTCCAGTCGTTTTGGTCTAAAACCCTCTGAATATAATGCTCTTGGGAGTTACTAAAAATAGATTTAAACGGGTTTTTCGCCATTTCTTTTTGTTTCTTATTCTTTGATGAACTTTTTGAAACCAGTTTATTTCGTAAATAGGCAGGAAGATGCTCAATATTTAATTCACTTTCCGATTCACTAGTTTGTATGATGATATTTTCAATTAGATGCTCCAATTCCCTGGTGTTCCCAGGCCAAGGATATTGAAGGAGTGTAGATTGTAATGTTTTTGAAAGACCCGGCACAGTTTTGTTAAATTTCTTTTGATGTTTTTCAATAAAGTGGTTGATAAAAAATATGATATCCTCGCTACGTTCTCTCAAAGGGGGAATAAAAAGACTCGTATGAGCGATACGGTAAAATAAATCAAGACGCATCTTTTTTTCTTCTATCAGTTTAATTGGATCCTCATTTGATGCACTAATAACTGTGCATTCTACCGGGGTAACGTCATTCGATCCGACCCTTCGAACCAAACGTTCTTGCAAAACTCTCATCAGTTTCGATTGAAGTGTAAGCGGCATAGAGTTAATCTCATCAAGAAAAAGTGTACCATTTTTTGCATATTCGAAAAGCCCAATTTGATTGGCTGCTCCGGTAAAAGCCCCTTTAACAGTTCCAAATAGTGTGCTTTCCAATAAGGTTTCAGGAATGGCAGCACAGTTCACTGCTACAAATGGATTTTCTGCCCTTGGACTATGGTTGTGAATACTTTGGGCAAATAGTTCTTTTCCCGTTCCAGTTTCTCCGACAATTAACACATCGGTATTATGTATCGCGATATTTTGAGCTTCTAAAATGAGATTTTTTAAGGTGAAACTTTTGCCCTTGATATTTTCAAATGTAAACGTGGTTCCGTTGTTAAAATGCCGGGAACCAGATTCAGAAGCTTGGATAATTTGCCTTTTTTGCTCAATAGCTTGGTGTAAGCGATTCTTAAGCTGTGATTCATTTGTACTTACTGAAAAAACAGCGATTGTATCTCCATCTCTTTGAATAGGAAACGTACTATAATTCACATACCGTGGTACTCCGTTTACTGTTGAATGAGCCCGATACCGCGAAAATATGGGCTTTCCTGTTTTGAAGGTATGTTTATGTTCGGAATATTGCGGATTATAATTATAGGCAGACCAAAGATGCTTTCCGATAATTTCTTGGCTGTCTAATCCCTCAAGCTTTTCCTGTGCATGATTATATAAGACAATCCTGCCCTCATTGTCACTCATCATGACCCCTTCATCTAAAGATTCCATTATTTTCTCAAGGCAGTATAATCGTGCTGATTGATTTTCTATTAAATTTGTAATGTCTTCGATGCAAAGAATAATGTATTCACTTTCCGCAGAAAACTTTTTTACCTCAATAGAGAGCTTTTTTTGATTCAATGTTAGGGTGAATTTTTCGTTCTCAACTAATTTCTCCCGCTTGCAGGGGAAATGGTCTAAAATATGCTGCCCTTCTATTAGATCCAATTTAAGTTCTGGATGCAGGTCATACCATAATATATGGGAGGTGTCATCTAGAACAACCACTCCGTCAACAAAACTTTTAATAATAGAACCTATCGATTGTGCAATCATATTTTTTACCTCCTTCAAAAGATAACCCTTATCAGAATATAACACTTATTTTGAATTTTATTAATAGTCTGCATGCAAAAAATATCTGCACTCAGAAAACGTAACCGTTTTCAACAGTAATTATGTTTACATGACTTTTATAGACAAAAGCGGTGCAAAATCTATCTGCGGTATTTTTGAATATATTTCCATTTATTCGTTTGTTTTATTGAAAATTATAAGTTTCCATTCAGGCTCTTTGCGGGAATTCAATAAAATTAGGGGAATTTCCAAAGTTGGCACGCAACTTGCAATATCTAAAGTGAGTAGAGTTAATACTACATTTATTTTTTAGGAGGAAATGTATATGTCAAAGCCAGAAATTTTATATTCCGTAAAGGCACAAAGAGGAAATGTACTTCGTTGTAAAGGTTGGAGACAAGAGTCAATCCTAAGAATGCTTGAAAATAATATGGAAAATGCTGAGAAACCAGAAGAACTCGTCATTTACGGCGGGATTGGAAAGGCTGCACGAAACTGGGAGTCCTACCATGCGATTGTAAAATCGTTAAAAGAGCTTGAAGATGATGAAACACTTGTTGTTCAATCTGGTATGCCTGTTGCCGTCTTCAAAACTCATAAATATGCACCAACCGTTGTTATGGCAACAACTAATATTATGAAAGCGGACTGGCCAACTTTCTATGAACTTCAAGATAAGAACTTAACAATGTATGCTAACTATACTGCTGCTCCATGGGAGTACATAGGTACACAAGGTGTTATCCAAGGGACATTTGAAACCTTATCGGCTATTGCCCGCCTTCACTATAATGATTCCCTTGTTGGTAAGATCCTTCTAACTGCCGGTGCTGGCGGAATGGGTGGCAACCAAACAAGAGCAATGACCATGCATGGCGGGGTTGCGATTCTATGTGACTCTAACATTGAAATTATTAATCGAAGAATTGAAAAAGGATTTATAGATTGTGTAGCAGACACATTAGATGAAGCAATTTCAATGGCTAAGCAATATGCGTCAGAAGGCAAACCTCTTGGTGTGGCTGTGGTAGGAAACGCTGCAGATATATTCGAGGAAGTACTTCAAACAGGCTGGTTACCAGATATCTCAACCTCAATGACACCGGCACATGACCCAATCTCTTACTTACCATCCGGTTACACTGTTCAAGAAGCAGAAGAGTTGCGCGACACAAATCGTGATCTTTATTTAGAAAAAGCCCGTGAAACAATGATCCGTGAGCTAGAAGCATTAATTAAATTATTGGATCTTGGCGTACATTCCTTCGAGTACGGCACTAGTATCCGTAAGGAATGTATCGATGCTGGGTTTGATGCAAAAGAAGCAAAGCGTCTTCCAGGATTCGTGGCTGAATACATTCGTCCGCTATTCTGCGAAGGCCGCGGACCGTTCCGCTGGATCTGCTTATCAGGTGAAGCAGAAGACTTACGCAAAATTGATGAAATGATTCTTGAAGAATTTAGTGATGACCTCCTAGTAACACGCTGGATTAATTTGGCAATGAAACATATTCCAATCGAAGCTTTGCCTGCACGTATTTGTTACATGGGCTTTGGACAGCGAAAGAAATTTGCCCTAAAAGTAAATGACATGATTAAGAAAGGTGAACTTGCAGGACCAGTAGCATTCTCCCGTGACAACCTTGACTCTGGTTCCATCGTAAACCCAACATTCGAGTCTGAGAACATGAAGGATGGCGGTGACTTAATCTCTGACTGGCCGGTATTGAATGGTCTATTAAATGCAGTTGGTATGTGTGATTTAATCGCATTACAAGCAAACTACTCGATGGGTGAAGCGGTTCATACGGGTGTAACGATGATTGCTGATGGTACTGCAGAATCTGATATGAGACTTGAAGTGGCAATGACCGTTGACTCAGGTATCGGAGTTGTACGCCATGCCCAGGCTGGTTACGAAACTGCCCGTGATGTAGCTAACGGAAACGGAAAACTGACTGATGAAAGCATTAAGATTCCACTATGGTGGTCACCGAAGGCAACATTTGGTCCAAAGGATCTTGAGAAGGAAAATGTAAAGGCTTAATTTTACTCTGAAATAAGGCTGTCCCAAGTAAAGGGGTATGAACCTGCCATTCAAAATCATCTAGATGAAATCGGTATGATCTTAGAATGGAATAGAACTTAAGGGGCAGCCCTTTCTTTTGAATTGGCTCTTTTGTAAACTTAGTTGCTTTCTGTACAAATTACTCTAAATTTATCGCAACTTCGGACAAGTTTGTTGAACTTTAGAGGCATCATGCCTGAACCTGTAGCAACTTCAGACAAGTTTGATGAACTTTAGAGTCATGGTGTCCGAACCAGAGGTGACTTCAGACAAGCTTGATGAATTTAAGAGTCATGGTGTCTGAACCAGAGGTGACTTCAGACAAGCTTGATGAATTTAAGAGTCATGGTGTCCGAACCAGAGGTGACTTCAGACAAGCTTGATAAATTTAAGAGTCATGGTGTCTGAACCAGAGGTGACTTCAGACAAGCTTGATGAATTTAAGAGTCATGGTGTCCGAACCAGAGGTGACTTCAGACAAGCTTGATAAATTTAAGAGTCATGGTGTCTGAACCAGAGGTGACTTCAGACAAGCTTGATGAATTTAAGAGTCATGGTGTCCGAACCAGAGGTGACTTCAGACAAGCTTGATAAATCTAAGAGTCATGGTGTCCGAACCAGAGGGAACTTCAGACAAGTTTGATGAATTTAAGAGTCATGGTGTCCGAACCAGAGAGAACTTCAGACAAGTTTGATGAATCTAAGAGTCAAGGTGTCCGAACCTGTGGAAACTCAGACAAGTTTGCTGAATCTATGAGCCATGGTGTCGAATCAGAGGCGACTTAAGCAAAAAACGTTATTAACCAATAAAAAAACCACAATCTTTGCGAAAACAGCCTTTGAATAAAGAATCCCATACTCCGGTTAATTATTGAAAGAGGTGAACATATGAGTAAACTTCAAGAATCCGTTGAAACCCATCAGCTAGGGCTCAAACAAAATACTGATTTTCTGGCGCCCATTCATACCATTCCGAACATTATAAAGTTTTTACTGTTCAGCTCAATTGGTATCTTCATGTTCTTTATTCCAATCGAATGGAACGGGAAAAGCTCTATTCCATTAGATCATTTCGTGACTTGGGTTCGATCATTGGTTGGAAATGGGGCATCCTATTATGTCTTAATCCTTGTTGTGTTAGGCGCCATCCACCCCTTTTATAAGAAGACATGGAATAAAAATGCTGTGGAAGTGGTTTTTTCTTTATTTAAAGTTCTTGGGGCAATTGCAACCGTTCTTGTCATTTTTAAGGCTGGTCCCGCCTGGTTAATGGCTGAAGATATGGGGCCTTATTGGTTAAACTTCTTACTCATTCCAATTGGTATGCTTGTTCCAATCGGAGCCGTTTTCTTAGCCTTGTTGGTTGGATATGGATTATTGGAGTTTATCGGTATTTTTATGCAGCCAATCATGAGGCCAATCTGGAGAACACCGGGAAGGTCTGCAATCGACGCTGTTGCATCATTTGTTGGCAGCTATTCTATTGGACTTTTAATTACAAATAGGGTGTATAAAGAAGGAAAATATACGAAAAGAGAAGCGGTGATTATTGCCACTGGCTTTTCAACCGTTTCCGCCACATTTATGATTGTTGTCGCGAAAACACTGGATTTAATGCATATTTGGAATCTTTACTTTTGGTTAACATTAGTTGTTACATTTGCGGTTACAGCCATTACGGTACGTCTAAGACCAATCAGTAAAATGAGTGATGATTACTATTCGGGTGAAGGTTATCCAGAAGAAGTAATAAAGAAGGACCGCCTGAAAGTAGCATGGAATCAAGCGATGGTGACAGCCTATTCAGCCCCTAAACTGTGGCGGAATATCTTTGAAAATGTAAGAGACGGAGTCCTAATGGCAATGGGCATTCTGCCTACGATTATGTCAATCGGCTTACTGGGTTTAATATTAGTAAATCAAACACCAGTTTTTGATTATATAGCCTATGTTTTTTATCCGCTAACAGCGCTTTTGCAAATCCCAGAGCCATTTTTGGCAGCAAAGGCTGCAGCAATTAATTTAGTAGATATGTTTGTTCCTTCTTTAGTCGTTTTGAAGTCTAGTTTAGAGACAAGATTTATCATTGGATCTTTATCCATTTCTGTCATTCTTTTCTTTTCTTCGTTAATTCCGTGCATCATGTCAACAGAAATTCCGTTGAAGATGAGAGATATCATCTCTATCTGGTTCTTAAGAACGGTATTTTCTCTTATGCTAATCACACCGCTTGCTTTGCTATTTTTATAAATTGCAAGTTTGTGATTTTTGTATAAATTAGGAAAGAATCACCTCTAGTACAACTAGATATGTGAAAAATAATCATGGAGGTATAGCTAAAAATGTCTAATACCAAGGTAAAGATAAAGGTAGATTTAGTAATCTCACAGGCCGCAGAAGCTTTAACCTGTGTTGGAGATAGCATGGAAGACATCGGCATAATTACAAATGCCTGGATTGCAATCAAGGATGACAAAATAGTCGGAGTCGGGTCGGAAGAAGAGGTCAAAGCCCAATTTGAATTTGATTCGGGCAGTGTAATTAATGGTGCAGGCAAAGTTGTTGTTCCAGGCTTTGTTGACTCCCATACCCATTTAGTGTTTTATGGCACAAGGGTGGAAGAATATGCGGCTAAGTTGACAGGAAAGCCGGAGAAGCTTGAAAAGCTTTTGATGACAATAGGGCCGAATCGAACAATTGAGCTTACACGGAATACCCCTTCAGATGAATTATTCGAACAATCAAAGAAACGTATGCTGACAATGCTTGAGAATGGAATTACAACAGTGGAGAGTAAAAGCGGCTACGGTCTAACGACAGAAAGTGAAATTAAAATTCTAGAAGTAAGCAGAAGACTCGGTGAAGAAACGCCGCTTGATGTGATAAATACATTTTTAGGAGCACATGGAATTCCAGAAAACCTTTCGAAAGAGGAATATATGGAAGTCATTATCAATGATATGATTCCAAAGGTTGCTGAACGAAAACTGGCTGAGTTTTGTGATGTATGGTGTGATGCTGGTTATTTTACAGCAGAGGAATCGGAAAGGATTCTTAAGGCTGGCTTAGAGTACGGAATGAAGCCAAAAATTCATGCAGATGCCTACTCCTACATTGGGGGTTCTGACCTGGCGGCTGAAATGAAAATGGTTTCCATTGATCATTTAAATTACACGCCAGTGGAAGTAATGAAAAAGCTGGCAGAGGCAAAAGTAACAGCTGTTTTAATGCCGGCACTTGATTTTGCTGTAGGTCATAAGCGACCATTTGATGCTAGACAGATGCTCGATTTAGGAATGGACATCGCACTGGCTACAGACCTTTGCCCTGCATCCTATACACAATCAATGCAGTTTGTCATCGCTCTTGCTTGCCGTTTGTATAAGTTTTCCGTGGAGGAAGCGATTAAAGCAGCCACAATCGCGGGTGCGAGGGCACTCAACCTCGATGACCGCGGAGTCATTCAGGAAGGAAAATTAGCAGATTTACAGATTTGGGATGTTCCAACCTATAAGCATGTGGCATATGAACTAGGAACAAATGTCGTAGAAACGGTTATAAAAAACGGTAAAGTGGTTGTTAACCGCAAGTCTAAATGAATAGAGGTATGGAGGGGTATAAATGCAAACTAAACTTAAATCTAGTGCAGCTGAGCATGTAAATGGAGAGCGTCTTTTAGATTTATTTTTGGAATTAGCGAAATTAAACGCACCGAGTACAAAAGAGCAGCAGGTCGCTGATTATTTAAAGAAGGCTTTACCAGAGCTAGGGTTTACTCTTGAGTTTGACGAAGCACATAAAAATTTTAATGGGGAAGCAGGCAATCTGATTGCTTGGCATGAAGGAACAGATCCAACAATCCCGCCATTATTCTTCTCTACACATATGGATACCGTTTTACCAACAGAGGGTTTGAAGCCGGTAATTAAAGATGGTGTGATCCATTCTGACGGGACAACGATTTTAGGGGCAGACGACAGAGCGGCATTAGCGGCCTATCTTGAGGCCATGAGAGCCATCATTGAGGGCGGTATTCCACATGGTCCAATTGAATTTATATTAACGGTAAATGAACAGCCGGGATTAGTTGGTGCCCGCTATATGGATTACTCTAAAGCAAAAAGTAAAACAGGTTATATTTTTGATAGCAGCGGCGATGTTGGTCAAATTATTCTTAAAGGTCCATATAGCAGCCGTATTTATATGGAGGTTCAAGGCAATGCCGCCCATATTGCGCTTAATTCAGAAGAAGGCAATAGTGCTATTTTAATAGCTGCTGAAGGTCTCTCTAATATGAAGCTTGGTGAAATCGAAGAAGGAACACTGGCTAATATCGGGATTATTAACGGGGGAGAGCTTACCTCTATTATACCTGGCAGTGTCACAGTTTCAGGCGAAGTCAGAAGCTTTTCAAAGGAAAAGCTTGATGCTCAGCTAAAGCATATGGAAGAAGTCATGCAGCAATCTGCTGAAAAAAAAGGCGGAAAGGTAAAGGTAAGAATCGAGAAAAAGTATTTTGGCTTTGATATTCCTAAAGATGATATTTTAGTAAAGACAGTTTGGATAGCCGCGGAAAATATCGTTGTAAAACCTTATTTAACAGAAACATTGGGCGGAGCTGACACGAATGTATTGAATGAAAATGGATTAACTTGTTTGACACTGGGACTTGGGTTTCAGAATATCCATTCTTTCAGGGAATGTATCAGCATTGAAAACCTAATTAACACTGGCAGACTAACGGCTGCACTCATTGAGCAATGGTATACCAATCATAAAGAATCATAATCGGTGAGGAAGACCAGGGGCATGTATAGATAAAAATACTATAATAAGCCCGCATATCTCTTCAAAATTTATATGTGGCAAGTTGCTTTTTTCCAGGGACGGCGGAAAAAAATGAATTTATTAATTGGTCAAATTATGAGGGGGGCCTATATGTTAGATAATCCTGTACTAATATCTGTACTTGTTTTAACGGTCTTAAGTCTTTTGAGGGTACATGTCATTTTTGCTTTGCTTTTTGCCGCCATGATTGCCGGGCTGACAGCCAAATTATCACTATCGGAAACGCTCTCAACTCTAATCGGCGGGATGGGGGGACAGGCGGAAACGGCTTTAAGTTATATTTTACTTGGTGTTTTTGCCGCCATGATTGCCTACTCAGGAATTACCAAGATATTGATTGACAAGTTACTGGCAAAGAAAAAGCAGAGCAAATATGTATTATTGCTAATGATCGCTGGACTTACCTGTCTTTCTGGTACCTTAATTCCTGTCCATATTGCTTTTATTCCAATTTTAATCCCGCCTCTATTGCTTTTCTTTAATTATTTAAAAATGGACCGAAGAGCTGTGGCCAGTGCCCTTACTTTTGGTTTGAAAATGCCATATATCGTAATTCCAGTTGGTTATGGAATCATTTTCCATGGAATTCTAGCTGCGGAAATGAAAGCGAATGGTATGCCAATTGCTCAATCGCAAATTCCACTTGCGATGATACTGCCAGCGGCTGGCATGTTTGTCGGTTTATTTATTGCTATCTTTTTCTCTTATCGTAAAGCAAGAGCATATGAAGCAAGTCAGGACCAAGCTTTTGCAGAGGTCAGTGCAACGAATGAAACGGCTGCAAGAAGGTTTCAGGTTAGAGACTTTATCACGATAGGAGCCGTTGTTATCGCTTTGGCCACACAGCTTATCGTCGGGTCAATGGTATTAGGAGCTCTTGCCGGGATTCTTGTTATGTTCATAGGAAGAATTGTAACATTGAATGATGGGGAACAGGTTGTACAGGACGGTGTGAAATTGATGGGGGCAATTGCTTTTGTAATGTTAGTTGCCTCAGGCTATGCTACCGTTCTTAAAGAAACTGGAGCGGTTAGTGAATTGGTAGGAGCAGTAAACTCCCTTGTCGGGGATAGTAAGCTTTTAGCCGCTATATTATTACTGCTAATCGGGCTTTTAGTAACAATGGGAATCGGTACATCATTCGGTACTGTTCCAATCTTGGCAACTGTGTTTGTGCCGATATGTATTATGATGGACTTTAGTCCCCTAGCAACTGTGGCATTGCTTGGTACAGCAGGCGCCTTGGGGGATGCCGGATCACCTGCATCTGATAGTACTCTTGGGCCGACATCTGGATTAAACGCGGATGGGAAGCATGACCATATATGGGATACATGTGTTCCGACGTTTATGCATTATAACATCCCACTATTTGTGTTTGGTGTAACAGCAGCATTAGTTTTATAATAGAGTCAATGTACAGAATATTTTTGCGAAAGCACTAAAGGGAGTTTGATAGCGAATGGGTTATAGTAAATTAGTAGAATTGGAAGTAATAGAACTTGACGGACTGACTCTTGATCGTTACAAGATTGAAAGTATTGTGAAGGGGAATGCAAACGTTTCCATCCCTGAAGAAAACCGAATTCGAGTTCGAGCAAGTCGTAAGCGGATTGAAAAACAAATAAATGATGGAAAAGTGATTTACGGAGTCAATACCGGTTTTGGTAAATTAAGTGATATTGAAATTGAAAAGGAAGATATTGCAAAGCTACAGCTGAACCTGCTTCGTGCGGATGCCGTTGGCGTCGGCGAACCCCTGCCAACTCCGGTGGTTAGGGCAATGATGACCCTGAGGGCAAACTCCTTAGTCAAGGGTTTCTCCGGAATTCGGGAAGAAACACTAGATTTGTTAGTGGATATGATCAATGCTGGGGTTCACCCAAACGTTCCTTGTAAAGGTTCAGTCGGTGCAAGCGGTGATTTAGCTCCACTTTCGCATATTGCCATTGTATTAATTGGAGAAGGGAAGGCTGAATATAAAGGAGAACTTCTTCCTGGAGCAGAGGCGCTTAAACGAGCGGGGCTTACTCCTGTTTCACTAGAGGCAAAAGAAGGGCTGGCTCTAATTAACGGAACACAAGCAATGACGGCAGTGGGAACCATTGCACTAAATGAAGCAGAGCGTGTAGGGTTAGCTGCAGATATGGCAGCCTGTTTAACAATGGAGGCTTTAAAAGGTATCATTTCTGCCTTCGAAAGCGAACTTTTGGCAGTTCGCCCGCATCCAGAGCTGGAATTGGTTGCATCCCGGATGCGAAAATGGCTTGAAGGCAGTAAAAGGATTACTCATCAGGGAGAAGTTCGAGTTCAAGATGCCTATTCGATTCGCTGTATCCCTCAGGTACATGGTGCTTCCTGGCAGACAATTCACTATGTGGAAGACCGCTTAAAAGTCGAAATCAATGCGGTTACGGATAATCCCATTATTTTAGAAAGCGGTGAAATCATTTCGGGAGGACATTTCCATGGTCAGCCGATTGCGTTATCAATGGACTTTTTAAAAGTGGCTTCAGCGGAGTGGGCTAATATTTCTGAACGCAGGATTGAGCGGCTTGTTAATCCTCAGTTAAGCGGTTTGTCTCCTTTCCTTGCTGTAGATCCAGGTTTGGAATGTGGATTAATGGTTGCGCAATATGCTGCCGCTTCCCTTGTTTCTGAGAATAAAGTTCTTGCCCATCCTGCCAGTGTAGATTCCATTCCTACATCTGCAAACCAGGAAGATCACGTCAGCATGGGCACCATCGCCTCAAGACAAGCAAGGGAAATTATTCATAATTCGGCCCGAGTAATTGCCATTGAAATGATATGTGCTTCTCAAGCCATCTACTTAGAAGGGGCTGAAAGAGACCTGGCCCCTAAAACAAGAGAGTACCTAGAGAAAATCCGTGGAATTTGTCCGCCACTGGAAAGTGACCGCGCCATCTCGGAACAAATAGAAGAATTGGCACAATTTATTTTAAGAGAAAATATTCTGAGATAGTAAACGCTAGAAGTGCCCATAAATTATGGGCACTTTTAATATTAAGGCTGTGTTAAAGCTGAATATTGATTTTACTGTGTTTGGAAAATAAGCGGAGAATTTCCGCTTATGGTATCCAAATCATTGGATTTTGTCTTATTTGAAGCGGTTAACCGTAATATTTCCGTTTATATCTGCTTCTTAAGGTTCCTTTATATACATTAGCCGGAAATTCTCCGCCTATGAATGATCAACCCTACACGATAATCAACAATGAATAATAACACAGCCAATATTAAAAAGACTTCAGAGTTTTCCTTAGTGTTAAACATATTACCTTTAATTACTTAAAAAATATAAGACAAAATAAAGAAATGGAAGGGTAATAATACATAACAATGTTGTTAGTAGAACACCCAAAGAGGCAAAACTAGTATCAGCGTCATATTTTTGTGCATAAAGGGAAATCGTTGGGGCAGAGGGCATACCAGAAACTAGGACAGCAATTACAAGTAATGGATATGGAACAGAGAAAGAGAGCAAATGGAAGCAGCAGCAAGGGAATGAACAAAAGTCTGACCATCGCCGATTTCCATAAATAGATATTTTTCATGAATAAAAAAAAGTCTTTACTCTTTACATTTGCCATTAACATACCGACCATCATCATAGAAAGAGGGATGGTCATTTTACCAACGCTTTCAAGTCCTCTGGATATTATATCGGGCAAACTGATCGGAAGGAAAAATAGGAAGAGTCCGGTGAAGGTTGACATGATTCCTGGATTCATAAAAACCTTTTTCCAGTTAATCATTTCCGTGCCTTTACTAAACAGGTAAATTCCGTACGTCCAAATGAGAATTAAATAACATATATTAAATATGGTTAAATAAATAATTCCTTGGTCGCCAAAAAGAATATAACCTACTGCGTAACCAATAAATCCCTGATTTCCAAAAATAATAAGACCCTCATAAACACTTTTTTGTTTAACAGCGAGTTTGGAGAGCTTGCTCATCCAGCACGCTAAAAAAATGGATAAAAGCAGTATATAAACAGACATTGATACAAGCAACAGAAATTCTTTTACAATTGTATAAGAAAAGGAAATATCTAATGAGAATAAAATGAGGGCAGGTAAGGTGATATTCAGAATCAGCTGTGTCAGCACATCATTAGCATGATCATTTAGGATTCCATTTTTTCTTACAATAAACCCCAATAATGCAATACCATATAGGACGAACATTTCCTGTAAAAATAATCCTGATGAATGCATCCACATTCCCCCCTCGTTTACTGTATGAGGCAGAAATAAAGATGGTTAATTTAATTAAGTTTATTGTAGTAAAAGGACAGAAAACCGACTGTTTTCAGCAGGGATATGGTTTCTTCATATAAAGAGTGGAAATAAAACTTTCAACTTTGTTTAATTCATTGCTTTCTCATATAATATTAATAAGACTAGGTTTGAAAGAAGGTGTTTTCTATGAATTTACCTGAAAACCGATATATTACCCTTGAGGAATATGAAGAATTAAGGAAAGAATCAGATCAGCAATTAGAGTATATTGATGGTGTCGTTGGCTCGGGAAATAGACGAAAGCCAGGCACTTTCTCTTTGAACACCTTTTGTGGACAGAAAATTAATCCTATCTATTAATGTATTATTCTCTTGCATAATTGTCTTTATCACAATCTAATGCTGATTATTGGCCTAGTGTCCGTTGGTTCGGTTTGATAATGTATGACAAACAGTTTTTAGGAAACTGAAGATATAACGTATAATGGTTGGATTAATAGTCTATCATCAAAAAAAATGGGAGCTGTTTATGAACAACTCCCATTGATATTTAATTATTTATTATTCAAGTTTGGTTAGCTTTGTTGCAGGAAATCCTCGGTCGAAATAACATTGGCATACATACCGTTAATTGCGCTGACAAACGCATAATGAACCTGTTCTGCTGGTACAACCACATCTTGGTAAGATAACTCCCTAGTCGCACATGCATCTTCAATTAGTGTAGTTTCAAAACCTAGGTCGACTGCAGCTCTAACGGTTGCATCAATACACATATGCGTCATCATACCTACAACCACTACCTTGGTTACACCTTGTTCTCTTAATTTGCTTTCTAAATCAGTCTTTAAAAAGCTGTTAGGGAAATTTTTTACGATAATGTTTTCGTGTTCTAATGGTACAACAGTTTCATGTAATTCAGCTCCCTCTGTATTTGGAAGGAAGAAGCCTAATTCTGGACTACTTGCGATATGTTGAACATGGAAAATATTACCTTTGTTATTTTGTCTAAACCAATCAAGAACTTTAGCAGCATTAGCAGCTGCTTTAACAGGATTGCTTAACTCCATCTTTCCATTTGGAAAATAGTCGTTTTGTATATCAACAATGATTAAAGCTGTACTCATTTTATTCACCTCAATAAAAAATTTTTATTACAAGTATGATGATATACAATATCTTAATTTCTATCGATACTTTGATGAAACACTTTTAGCTCAAATCATTTCATGGTGAAAGGAATTTATAATGGAACTTGATAACATTGATTTTCAGATCCTTCGGTTACTATCCGAGAATTCACGTATTCAATGGAAAGACTTAGGTGAACAAATTCATATGACGGGACAAGCAGTAGGAAATCGTATTAAAAAACTTGAGGAAAGTGGTGTGATTAAAGCTTATTCTCTCATAGTCGATGAAATGAAAGTAGGACTGATCTTTACAGCGTTTGTCATTATTTATATGAAAACAGCAAACCATGATTCGTTTATACGTTTTATTAATGATCAAAATGAGGTAGTTGAAGCTCACCGTGTATCGGGAGAAGGCTGTTACCATATAAAAATAAAAGTTAATTCTCAAGAAAAATTGAATCTTTTTCTTAATAAAGTTCTCGATTATGGAAATTATACTTTGTATCTATCAATACAAGAGCTTAAAAAACATAGTCCGTTGGCGGCAACATTGGAATAAACAATTTATTTTCTAGAAGGTTATAAATTTTAAGCCTGGCTTCTTATACCAGATTTTGAAATGACCAAAAATAAAAACCAATCAAAACAATTCCGTTGACATTATACCTGTGTGGGTATAGCATGAAAGCATGAACTGTTGGTTAAAAGTAGATAGAAGAGGTATCGCCTCTTTTATTTTTGAATGCTTTAATACCCTGTTGGGTAATTAGAAAACATTAATTAGGGGGTTTTATGATGTCGGATGAAGAAAAACAAATCAAGGATTGTTCCACGACTGGTTCTTGAGGAATCAGTCGGACAAAGGTTTCTGGAGATGGAAAACAGGTTAAACAACCGCTTCCAATATGACCAGGAACGTTTGTATGGCTCCTGGCAGGAGTCATTTACCTGATTTATAAAGCTTTTAATTGATATTCTAATTTCATAAACATGAGAAGAAACTCAAAAGAAGGGGGGAACCGGTAATAGAGTTTATCCAAATTGGTTCTTTTACTATTATGATGAAATGGTTAGTTCTGGGTATCGCCGTTGTGATCGGATTTGTTTTTCTGAAATTATGGCTGTTGCAATCACAAAAAAAAGAACCTGGTAAACAATTATTTGATTTGGTATTTAACAGTATTTTTTGTGGCTTTCTGATTTGGAAAGGTAGTCAGCTGCTGCTGGAGCCGAAATTAATGATTGAAAGTCCACTGTCGTTATTATATTTTACCGGTGGAACGAAGGGATTAATTTTAGGAACGCTCGGTGCATTAATTTATTTGATTTTTAAAGCCAGAAAATTAGAAATAACAAACCTAATGGTTCTACAGTCGATACTGGTTTTTGTGTTTGCCGTCATGAGCGGGTCTTTTTTATTGAACCTTTTCTTAAATGAGGATAAGCCGAAAGTGAATACAGTCAGCACAAAGACAGTAGAAATTGGTCTCCAGGAAGGAAATAAAGCACCTGATTTTCAATTAAAGACATTAGACGATGCTGACGTTAAACTGTCTGATTTGCGAGGAAAAAAGGTCATTTTAAATTTCTGGGCAACCTGGTGTCCGCCCTGTAAAGCAGAAATTCCGCACATGCAGAATTTTTATGTCTCAAGCGACAAATCCAAAGTAGAAATACTCGCCATTAATTTGACCACATCAGAGAAAAATCCAAAAAATGTAAAGGGATTTGTAAAAGATAGAAATGTAACTTTTCCTGTTTTACTCGACCAGGATGGGGATGTAGGCGTCCAATACCAAGCGCTTACAATTCCAACAAGTTACCTGATTGATTCTCAAGGGATTGTTCGCAAGAAAATAGTCGGGCCTATGGACAAAGATATGATGAACCAATTAATAGAAAATGTTGATTGAAGGAAATAAAACAAGGATAGAAATTTTATAAACATAAAAAGACAATGGAGGTACTGAAATGGTCAAAGTAACACATGCTGCAATTTCAGCTATTAAAAGCGAAGTTCAAGATGTCATCAATGAGGGTAAAAAACCGCTGATCCGCTTTTCAATGGGCATTGGCTGAGGGGGCCCACAGCTTCGTCTGACTCTGGAAGAGTCGGCTTTAGAAAATGATGAAATCACAGAGCAAGATGGAATCGGCTTTTTAGTAAATGAAAGACATCAAGTTTATTTTAATGATGTAAAGATTGACTATGTAAAGTCATTACTCGGAGGCGGACAGTTTACTGTGCTTCGGGTTTAAGTGAAAGGGCTATTTAAGCCCTTTTTTCACATTTGGATTATAACAAAAAGGAGCAGAATTATATGAACAACCACTGGAATACTCGCTTTCTAGCTGAGAATTATGTTTATGGTACGGAGCCAAATGTGTTCATATCTGAAATGCAGAAAAAACTTCAGTTATCCGGAGATGCTTTGGCCATTGCTGAAGGTGAAGGCAGGAATGCCGTTTTTTTAGCTGAACAAGGAATGAGGGTGACATCTTGGGATTTCGCCGAATCTGGTCTGCTAAAAACGGGGAAGCTTGCCGAGAACAAAGGGGTAACCGTTCGAACAGAGCTTGTCGATTTAAACGAAGCTGCCTGGGAAAAAGAGCGGTGGGACGAAATAGTTTGTGTTTTTGGACACTTCCCAAAAGAAACACGTAAAAAAACACTTGAAGGAGTAAAAAAAGCAGTAAAACCAGGTGGTTATTTTGTGACAGAAGTATATTCGATTTATCAACTTCCCTATAAAAGCGGGGGTCCTAGAGATATTAATTTCCTCTATTCTCCGGAAGAGTTCCTGCAAACCTTTTCGGATTGGCGGATTGTTCATTTCTTCATGGGTGAAGCTATTCGCCATGAGGGAGAATTACATACCGGCTTAGCACATGTTATTCAATTTGTTGGCCAAAAACTTGAATAAATCACGGTACAGGGGATAAGCCAGAAGCCTAATCGGGGTACGATTATAATAAAGAAACGGATGTTACTTTAACGTTTTAACCAAACTTTTTTAAAGGGGGCTTATTAAGCCTCCTTTGTTATATTAATTAGCCAGTCATCCATGTATAATATCTGGTTTTTCCCTCTTTTATTTTTCCTTATTATGCTCTCCCCATTGGCACATTTCCTGGATAAGAGGCCAAAGAGTTTGCCCTTTTTCAGTAAGGCTATATTCGACCTTTGGAGGAATTTGTGGATATTCCTTTCGATGAATTAGGCCATCACTCTCCATTTCCTTTAAAGTAGAACTGAGACTGGCGCGTCTACTTGAACTATAGGTATAGATACAGTTGCTAACGTACATTTTCTTAATCCAAAGTTACTGAAATTGAGACTGACTCCTAATTCCATGAGTTGCTAAAAGTGAACATTAAAATAATCGTTTATTATTTTTTAACACTTTACATACCCTACAAGGGTATGGTAAGATGAAATCAATTTAGGAGGTAAGGCTGATGGAAAACTCAATGAAAGTAGAAGATTGCCATACTGAGGGTGTTACTTCTTGCCGAAAAAGTCATCATCCCGAACGTGTAAAAAATAATTTAACCTCACGATTAAATCGTATCGAAGGTCAAATTCGAGGCATTAAAGGAATGATCGACAAAGATGTATACTGTGATGATGTAATTACACAACTCTCTGCCACCCAATCGGCTTTAAATAGTGTAGCCAAAATTCTTTTGGAAGGTCATCTAAAAGGTTGTGTGGTCGACCGCCTTTCAGTAGGTGATGAAGAGGTTTTAGATGAATTAGTTGTGACGATTCAAAAGCTATTGAAAAAGTAAAAATTTTTTATCTTCATTATACCCCTATGGTGTATATTATGCAAAATAACATATCATTTTAAGGAGAGAGAAAACATGAAAAATATAACATTAAACGTACAAGGAATGTCTTGTGGTCATTGTGTGAAGGCAGTTGAGGGAAGTGTTGGTAAATTAGAAGGCGTTAATGGAGTAAACGTTAAACTAGACGATGCTCAAGTAGAAGTAACCTTTAATGAATCACAAGTTTCACTAGGACAAATTAAAGAAACGATTGAAGACCAAGGATATGACGTAGAATAAGAGTGCTCCCTTTGCACTCTCTTATTTTCAAAAAAATATACCCCTATAAGGTATAGGAAAGGTGGAAAGCATTATGAGTTCAGCAGCAAAAAGTGTAGCTGTTAAGGAAGCAAGTATTGGAATTATAGGAATGACGTGTGCCGCATGTGCGACACGTATTGAAAAAGGGTTAAATAAAATGGAGGGTGTCGAGCAAGCAACTGTCAACTTAGCACTAGAAAAATCATCGATTAAATATGACCCGTCAAAACTAAGTGAAGCAGATTTTGAAAAGAAAATTGAAGCACTTGGCTACGGTGTTGTGAAACAAAAGGCAGAATTCGAGATTACTGGAATGACCTGTGCAGCATGTTCCACACGTATTGAAAAAGGGTTAAATAAGATGGAAGGTGTTGCAATTGCGAACGTCAACTTAGCCCTTGAAAGAGCAACCATCGAATTTAATCCATCGGAAGTTACGATTGCAGACATTATTGCAAAAGTTGAGAATCTAGGTTACGGTGCACATCAAAAGCAAGACGAGCAAGCTCAGGTAGATCATCGTGAAAAGCATATTAAAGACCAGCAACGTAAATTTATTATTTCGACGATTTTATCGTTACCACTATTATGGACGATGGTAGCGCACTTTTCATTTATATCGTTTCTATATGTACCAGATATCTTAATGAATCCATGGTTCCAACTAATCCTGGCAACACCGGTACAATTTATTATCGGGAAACAGTTTTATGTTGGTGCTTACAAATCACTTCGTAATGGCAGTGCTAATATGGATGTGCTCGTTGTCATGGGTACTTCAGCAGCCTATTTTTATAGCGTATATCAAGCAATTGTCACAGCTGGAACACACCATGCACCGCACCTATATTTTGAAACAAGTGCGGTACTGATCACACTGATTCTATTAGGAAAATTATTTGAAGCAAAAGCAAAAGGCCGTTCATCTGAAGCGATTAAAAAATTAATGGGTCTTCAAGCTAAAACCGCGATTGTTGTACGTGACGGAGTAGAAAAAGAAATACCGTTTGAGGAAGTAGTTATTGGTGACACCATTTTAGTGAAACCAGGTGAGAAAATTCCAGTTGATGGAGAAGTATTAGAAGGAACAACAGCCGTTGATGAATCAATGTTAACAGGCGAAAGCTTACCAGTAGATAAACAGGCTGGTGACGTATTATATGGATCTACCATTAATAAAAATGGTTTCATCAAAATGAAAGCAACAAAGGTTGGGCGTGATACAGCGTTAGCTCAAATCATTAAAGTAGTAGAGGATGCACAAGGTTCGAAAGCACCGATCCAACGTTTAGCGGACCAAATTTCAGGTATTTTTGTGCCGATTGTAGTAGGAATTGCCATTCTCACATTCTTAGTTTGGATTATCTGGGTTCAACCAGGTGAGTTTACACCGGCGCTTGAAGTGTTAATCGCGGTACTTGTCATAGCTTGTCCATGTGCTCTTGGTTTAGCCACTCCGACTTCCATTATGGCAGGAAGCGGTCGTTCAGCAGAATTTGGTATTTTATTCAAAGGCGGCGAGCATTTAGAACAAACACAGGGCATTGACACAGTGGTGGTAGATAAAACGGGTACAGTTACACACGGTAAACCTGTATTAACAGATGTTTTAGCAGCAGATGGTCAAGACGAAGAGAAGTTTTTATCGCTGATTGGTGCAGCGGAAAGACAATCTGAGCATCCATTAGCTGAAGCAATCGTTCAAGGTATTGTGGAGAAAGGCATCGAACTTGGCAACGTCCAGTTCTTCGAAGCAATTCCAGGTTATGGTGTTCAAGCAACAGTTTCAGGTCAAGGGGTTGTCATTGGTACACGTAAGCTTATGCAGCAATATGGGATCGATATTACAGCAGTTCTCTCAAGCATGGAGAAATTGGAGAGTGATGGTAAAACAGCGATGCTAGCTGGTATTAATGGACAATACGCAGGGCTAGTGGCCGTAGCGGATACTATTAAAGATACATCTCGACAAGCTATTCATCGTTTACAAGAAATGGGCATCAACGTCATTATGATGACAGGTGATAATGAGCGTACAGCGAAAGCAATTGGGAAAGAGGTGGGAGTTGACGCAGTCATTGCGGAAGTCCTTCCTGAAGGTAAGGCAGATGAAGTGAAAAAGTTACAACAACAGGGTAAAAAAGTTGCAATGGTCGGTGATGGGATTAATGACGCACCAGCACTAGCCACAGCGGATGTTGGGATGGCCATTGGTACAGGTACAGATGTCGCAATGGAAGCTGCGGATATTACACTGATCCGAGGAGACTTAAACAGTATTGCCGATGCAATCTTAATGAGCCGTAAAACAATGCGTAATATTAAGCAAAACCTATTTTGGGCGTTTGCCTATAATGTCATCGGGATTCCAATAGCGGCAGCAGGATTCCTGGCACCATGGGTCGCTGGTGCAGCAATGGCATTTAGTTCTGTGTCGGTTGTGTTGAACGCCTTGCGCTTACAAAGAGTGAAATTAGAAAAATAAAGTTACTGTTAGCTGTAGAGTAAACCACGATTTGCATAGTTTACTCTATAGCCTTTCATACCTGAAAAATGTATATTTTTTATAAAAATAGATTAGTAGGATGTGAGAATGGTAATGGATCAAAAGGAAAAAAAGGTGAAATTGGCTGTTAATGGCGGCATTTCATTCGGTGCAAAATTAAATGCAAAACAACTGGGTGTCATTGCCGAGTACATGAATGATGGAGATGAACTGGAGTTAACCACTTTCCAACAACTTTACATTGAGGTACTTGAAAGTAAGGTGGAATTCGTCAAGGAAAAATTTAAGGAGGTGGGATTGTCCTGTTACCCAGTGGGGAATTTTGTAAAAAGCTTAAGAACCTGCAATTTTTGTAAAGGGGAAGAGGAAGAAGGAATGCCTGTGGCCATTGAACTAAATAAGAGAATAGCAGGAAAATCAGTTCCGTTTACACTTCGCCCAGCTTATACGGGATGTCCGGTTGGATGTGGTGAACCACTAGTAAATGATATTGGCGTCATGAAAGTGAAAAACGGATATGATTTATACATTGGAGGAAAAGCAAAAGGAAAGGATGCCCAAATAGGTACTTTATTTATGGAGCAACTAATGCCTGAACAGTTATACAAGATAGTCGAAAAAATCATTACTATCTATGCTGAACAAGGAAAAAAGAGAGAACCGTTATTTAAATTTATTAACCGTTTTGGATTCGAAAACTTAAAAAGTCAAGTAACTGGATAAAAAAATGAACCGATGGAGCTTCCTGGGCAATTATTAAAACTAAGAATAAAATATGACCCGGAAATTTATTTTGGCCCCTGCATTCGAAAAACGAAAGGGCTACTTAGCCCTTTTTGTGTTCAATAAGACATTAGAGTTGATTTCTTATTTTTCCTTCCTACTTATTTCATACAACTTACGTGCCATTTCCTCCAATTAGCTAATTAACCTACATAATCATTGTTATTAATTGTTCCCTTGAACCGTGATAGCGGAGTGGTGAGGGAACGATACTTGGATAATCGTTCCCGTAAACAACGAAAAAAAGGGGTATAGGGAACAATAATCGTAGAATCGTTCCCTGGAACTGCGAAAAACGTAGTGTACCGGAACAATACTAGTTTCATATTAAAATGGGCTCTCCAAGAATGGGGGAGCCCTTTTATTTCGTTTATGATAATATTCTATTCTTGCGAATTACTTAAGCTTGTAATTCCAAAGACACAGATTCAGGACGCTCACATGTACTTTCCATTATATAATGTTTACCACTATCAGAGGAATCATGGAAGCCATGCATCGCTTCTAAGACGTGATACGCTAATTCGCTATTTGCTCGGTATTTCCCACCTTCAAGGATTGCTTTGGCCATATCAGCAACGCCAAGCCCTCGATTGTTTTGGGAATATCCATATGCAAGAGGTACCTCTTTAAACTCACTTTCGTCACGTTTCCTAATTTTCACAGGTCCGCCGAACGTATTAGGATCAGGGACAAGTAAGGTCCCTTCACTGCCATAAATTTCAATAGGGGGCAGCGAGGTTCCGCCAAAGGCATCGAAGCTTGTGGTAATACTTCCAATTACCCCCGAGGCAAAATCGATCACACCTGTTATATGTGTAGGGGTTGATACCTCAATTTTTGTACCCGCTTTTGGTGTGCTAAGCACAGTTCTATCATGATAACTGATACGAGTAGAACCAGAAATTCGTTTGATTGGTCCTAAAAGAGCCACTAAGGCTGTTAAGTAATAAGGTCCCATATCAAACATGGGTCCGCCGCCAATATCATAATAAAAAGCAGGGTCTGGATGCCAATGTTCGTGCCCGCGGCAAATCATGAATGCAGATGCACCAATTGGTACTCCAATTTCACCTTGTTCTATTAGATGGATAGCAGTTTGAATACCAGCACCTAAGAAGGTGTCAGGTGCACTGCCAACAAGAAGATTATGCTTCTTAGCTGTTTCTAAAATTTGTTTTCCTTCCTCGCGTGTCACAGCAAGTGGTTTTTCTGTATAAACATGCTTTCCAGCTTCAAGTGCCTGAATGCAAACAGCAGCATGTGCTTTAGGGATGGTTAGATTAATGACGAGTTCAATTGCTGGGTCAGACAGTAACTCTTCAACGGAACAAGCCCTAGGGACACCAAACTTTTCAGCTTGTAATTGTGCCCGCTGTACATCCAAGTCCGCACAAGCAATTAACTCGAGGTGAGGGAACTTCTGACAGTTTTCCATATAAATAGAACTAATATTTCCACAACCAATAATACCGATTTTAAGTTTTTTCATAGGAACCTCCAGTATATTTTTATGGATAGCTTGCCTTCCGCCTTACTGACTGTCTCCCATGCCGGTGTAGGTCCGTACATTTCCATAAATAGACGCAGCATCCCATTCTCCGGCCCGTTTCTTACCTTCAGCAGCCCACAAAAATCCGCGTCGCATGATCAGCGAAACTTCCGGCATAGCGACAATATTCGCTTGATGTCCTAACGAACTATAAAACACATTCCCATTGCCCCAGCGTTTTGTCCAAACCACAGGCATATCTACTGCTTTATTCGCCGCGTGCGGTCCGTGAAAAACCGGGAAACGAGTGGTAGCTAATACTTCAACAGCTGGATCGTAGTGAAGGTAATACTGCTCACTTGATACTTTAAAATCAGAGATACCCTCTAATAATGGACTTGAGGAATACTTGATATTGACCATGTATTCTACACCGTCATTTCCGGGATGGGCCACCCAATTACCCCCGGTCATAAATTGCCAGTCCACATTATTTCGAAAAGAGTCACACATTCCACCATGGCATCCCGCTAAACCTACACCAGCGGCCACGGCTTCCGAGATATTTAAGACATACTTCCTTTCAATTTCACCCATCGTCCAGTGGGGAACGATTAAATCTAACGATTTTAACTTTTCCTTGTCTGCGTATGAGTCTAGTGAATTGGATACCTCTACTTGGAAGTTTTCTTCATCAAGGATCCCCTTAAAGATTTCAGCTACCTGTTCGGGCTGATGGCCATCCCAGCCGCCCCAAACAATCAATGCACTTTTTTTCATCGTAATCGCACTCCCTATCATTTTTTATACCTCAGATATTCGGATCCATTGGCGTTTTTCAATCGATAAATCAACCGCTTCTAAGACTTCCTGGCACTTTACACCATCACGGAAGTTTGGAACAGGCTGTCGATTTTCCCGAAAAGACTCCATAAGTTCGACGATTTCATGAATAAACGTATGTTCATAACCAATCGTATGTCCTGGCGGCCACCAGTTTTCTGCATAAGCGTGTGCAGGGTCAGTCGCTAAGACGCGGCGGAAGCCTTGGACATCGTCTCGATCATCAACGAAATAAACCTGAAGTTCATTCATCCGTTCAAAATCAAAGATAACACTGCCCTTACTGCCATTGATCTCAAATGAATTCGTACAGCGGTGTCCAGCCGCAAAGCGAGTAGCTTCAAAGCTTCCTAGAGCTCCGTTAGCAAATTGAGCTAAAAACAAGGTAGCGTCATCTACTGTCACTTCGCCCTTTTCATTACTATCACTGCCTGTTGCTGATAAGCCCGTCATCTGAGAAGGAATTGGACGTTCTTGAATAAACGTTCTGTTCATCCCAATTACTTCGGTAATATCGCCAATGAGATAGTGAGATAGATCGATTAAATGAGCCCCGAGGTCTCCGTGAGAGCCTGAACCTGCAATTTCTTTCTGAAGTCTCCAGACACGCGGAAAGTTTGGATCCACGAGCCAATCCTGTAAGAACCAGGCACGAAAATGATAGATTTCGCCCAATCTTCCTTCGTCAATAAGCTTTTTGGCCAGCATAACAGCAGGGGCAAAGCGATAGTTAAATCCAACCATATGTTTGACCCCGGCAGCCTCAACGACATCGAGCATTTCTCTAGAGTCTTTTAATGTAAGCGCTAACGGTTTTTCGCAAAAAACATGTTTGCCTGCTTGTGCAGCAGCAATGGTTATTTCTTTATGTACATCACTAGGTGCATTGATATCGATTAAATCGATATCATCTCTTACTAAGAGGCTTTTCCAGTCGGTTGTATATTCCTCCCAGCCAAATTGCTTGGCTGCAGTGGTCACACCATTTAGGTCACGGCCGCAAATAACCTTCATTTCAGGATGAACCGTGTTCGGGAAAAACAGTGGAAGATCACGGTAAGCATGACTGTGTGCTTTTCCCATAAATTTATAGCCGACCATTCCGATTCTAAGTTTTTCCATAGCTTATCTCCTTTTTTATGTCATCAAGTAAACTCTAATATGGATAAATCTATCATTTACAGGTTTGACACAACAAGTAAAAACTTATATAATCCTAGACAAAATTTACTCTTTACTGGGGTTGTTCTTAGTATGTTGATATATGAAGCACACCATTTTGATTTAATATCAAACTATCATACATTGAATCTAAACTTTCCAAGCCATCTCCATCGTGGTTTTGAATTATTATTCCTAGTTGATGGGGAATTGGAAGTCATTGTGAGCCAAAAAAGTTACCATTTGAAAACTGGACAATTCTTACTCATATTGCCGTATGAAATTCACTCGTTTATTACAGAATTACATTCTCGAGCTAAAATTTGTATTTTTTCGCCAGACTATGTTCCGACATTTCAAAGGATGATAGAAAATAGTTCACTTGAAAATCCAGTTTTCAACCTATCTTTAGAAGCAAATACACTAATTACTAGGACACTTTTCAAAGAAAGCCTAAATCTGCTTGAACAAAAAGCCTGTCTCTATTTAATATTATCTGAGCTAATGGGACAAACAAGCTTAATTAAAGGAGAAAAACAAGATCCAGAGCTGCTACATAAATTGCTAACCTATATTCAGGACCATTTTACAGAATCAATCTCTTTAAAAAGTATCGCTAGTACTTTAGGTTACAGTTATAATTATTTATCGAAGTATTTTAATACCCATATTCATATGTCTTTTGTGGATTTTTTAAATGAAACACGAGTAAACTATGCTTGTTACCTATTAATCTATACAGAAAAAAATATGACCGAAATTTCTTATCTTTGTGGTTATGAAAGCATACGTTCATTCAATCGCAACTTTGTAAAGATAAAATTATGTACACCAAAGGAATACCGAGAAAAGAAACCCCAGTCGTTTATGGATTTGTATCCTATCAATATTACATAGATGAAGCGTTAATGGGTCATCAATACATCAAATGTAGAATTTAATCTTTCATTAAGATTGGTTGACAGGAGAATTCTAAATAGTAAAATAACTATTATTTGATCTGATAATATAAATAATTAATCTCAATCTATTAGATAGAAAATAAATGGTGAATTTTGAAAGGGGATACATGATTTTGAACTCAAAATATCTAGATTTACTTCTTCAGAAATATGATTGTGAAGAAAAAGTGGTAACTGAAATTATTAATCTAGAAGCCATTCTTAATCTACCAAAGGGGACAGAACATTTTGTCAGTGATTTACATGGGGAGTATCAAGCATTTCAACATGTGTTAAGAAATGGATCAGGGAATGTGAAAAAGAGAATCAGAGACTTGTTTCAAGATGTTTTATTTGATAAAGAAATAAATGAATTTGCAACATTAGTATATTATCCTGAAGAAAAATTAAAATTAATTAAAAATCATTTTGTCAATGAACATGAATTAAACCAATGGTATATCGTAATCATTGAGCGGATGATAAGGCTTATTTCTCATGCTTCCTTCAAATATACACGTTCGAAATTACGAAAAGCATTGCCGAGTCAGTTTGTGTTTATTATAGAAGAGCTGCTATACAAAACGAATCAATCTACAAATAAGGAGCAATATTATACAGAAATTGTCCAGCAAATCATCTCCTTAGGTCAGGCAGATAAACTCATAACAGGTCTCGCTTATACAACTCAGAGACTAGTTGTCGATCATCTTCATGTGGTTGGGGATATTTATGATCGTGGACCTGAACCTGATAAAATCATGGATACTCTGATCAATTATCATTCCGTAGATATTCAGTGGGGAAACCATGATGTACTATGGCTAGGTGCTTTTGCTGGTTCAATGGTTTGTCTTGCTAATATCATTCGTATCTGCGCAAGATACGACAATCTGGACATTATTGAAGATGTATATGGAATCAACCTTAGACCCCTTCTGAATCTTGCGGAGAAATACTATCAGGACAATCCGGCTTTCAGACCTAAGGTACATTCAGATAAGAAACAATCTGATCATGAAAAATTACAAATAACGAAAATTCATCAAGCTATTGCAATGATTCAGTTCAAACTCGAAATGCCTATTATAAAGCGGCGTCCGCATTTTAATATGTCAGAAAGGCTTTTGCTTGAGAAAATTGATTATGACAAGAACGAAATAACGATTTATGGGAAAACCTACCCTCTAGAAAATAGTTGCTTTGCAACGGTAAATCCCGAGCAGCCTGATCAGTTACTAGAAGAAGAAAAGCAGGTTATGGAAAGATTATTATTTTCAGTCCAGCATTCAGAAAAGCTGGCCAGACATATGAATTTCCTTATGAAGAAAGGGAGTCTTTATTTAAAATATAACGGGAACCTATTAATACATGGTTGTATTCCTTTAGATGAAAAAGGGAATATGGAAAAAATGGTTATTGAAAATAATACCTATTCAGGTCGTGAATTACTTGATGTTTTTGAACGGTATTTACGTCATGCTTTTGCACATCCTGAAGAGACAGATGATCTTGCGACAGATATGGTCTGGTATTTATGGACAGGAGAATATTCATCACTCTTTGGAAAAAGAGCAATGACAACGTTTGAGAGGTACTTTATTAAGGACAAGGCAACCCATAAAGAGAGGAAGAACCCATACTACCATTTACGCGAAAATGAAGAAATTTGCCGCAAAATCCTTACAGAATTTGATCTGAATCCTGACCATGGTCATATCATAAATGGCCATACACCGGTTAAAGAAATTGAGGGAGAAAATCCAATTAAAGCAAATGGTAAGATGATCGTGATCGATGGAGGTTTCTCCAAAGCTTATCAATCAACAACAGGTATAGCAGGATATACGTTACTATATAATTCCTACGGTATGCAACTGGTCGCCCATAAGCATTTTAATTCAAAAGAAGATGTTCTACTTAACGGGACAGATGTTTTATCAATTAAAAGAGTAGTGGATGAAGAATTAAAGAGAAAAAAGGTTAGAGAAACAAATGTTGGAGAAAAATTGCTACAGGAAATCTCTATTTTGAATAGTCTGAGAGAATATCGCTATATGAATTAACACAATTAGGAAGAGATTTAAATAAGGAGAGGGGACTATTCACATTGAAGTCAACTCTCCTTAAATGGGTTGTTCTATGAAACTGGAAACAGGATGATAAAATCATGGGAATGGTTCAATCCATAGTGGCACTAAGATAGTAATATTCTCTCAATTTTTTATTTTTCCCTGACAATCAAGGCTGAAATCCAGCCTTCGATCCCGTTTGCGGTTTGAACTTTTAGCCACTTAATTCCTTTGGAATCTACTTGTTCTTCATTCAAAAAGTGCATGATTTCTCCATTTGTAATCGTGTATAGACGAGGAGCGGTTAGTGCCGGAGTTTCACGAATATTTCCGCCTTCTTCATAATTCTTATTTAAAATTAATTCTTTTTGATCAGGGGAAGCCCCGGATGCCTGTATGTGCACATGTTCTAGGTTTAACCATGCCTCAGCTTTCTTCCATGTTTGTGTATACCACTCATGTGGATTGTTTATGATTGCAGCAGTTAGCAAAATCACTAATCCTGTGGCAGTATAGAAAGTCCATCTTTTAATCCCAGTTTTATTCCTTTTCCGTTTCATGAAAAGCTGAATCATTTTGTTGAAAAAACGTTCGAACAAGGCAAACATTCCTTCAATGATATCAATCCAAACAGGAATGCCAGATTTTCCTGTATCTCTCCGACTCCTTTGCATTGTGCAAAGAAGTGCCATGAATGGGTAAGAAATGAGATGAAGCATTTTTTTCAACAAACGGCACAATAAGTTTAAGAAGGGAGGAACAATGTACAACAAAATCAGCCTTGCGAGCTGTAGTAGCAAAAAGAGAGCCAAAAAAATACGCAACCAATCCGGCAGAACAGAAATAAGTGACCAGATCCAAAACAACTGATTTAAAATGGATTCCACAACCGCTATTCTCCTTTATTTAAATAGGATGAAAGTTCTCTTCTTGGACCAGATATCTGTTTTTTTCTATTGATGTTTTCCAGATTGACGGGAAGGTAGGGGAATAGCTTTTTTAGCTTGGCCAATCTTTGTTCTGCATCAAACTGGTCAATAGAGTGATCGTTGATCAAGTTAAAAAGTTGTTTGTTTACCTCAAATTTGAAGGCTTGATTTTGGCTAAACTCCGATTCCACTAACCGCTTTGCCATTTCATTCTTTTCTCCAAGCTTCCCTGCAGTGATGAAATCACCTGCTTGAAGGGCTTCTTTAATCGAGGCAGAAATCCGGCGGGCTTCCTCCAAGTCCAGAGCCTCTTGATAGGCAGATAGTTCTGCGTTCCGGTCTAAATTAGCGATCGCCTCATCATGGCGCTGGTCCCGAATACCTTGTCGGATCAAGACACGAACATTTCGAACCACAATACCAGCCTCTCTTAACACCTTGACTAATGGCGAGGTTTGAAAAAACTCTTCAATATGCCGTGCAAAACTCAGATCCTCTTCAATAGGATAAAATCTTGCTTCCGACTCCACCCAGAAGGGCAGATTATTGTTAATAATGGTGCCAATTTCTCCTGCATTTTGTTGAACTAACCGTTCGGGGTGTTCAACGGCAATATCGATAAATAAATTGACAGAAAACTGTCGTCCTCTTGTAGACGATGGGACTTCCTCCTTAAAGGTAATGGTTTCCTGCTGCATATTGACTGTATAAACCTTTTTATATTTGCCAATCCGCAATTCACTACGTGACAAACGCTCTCCATTTTTAACTGCATAGTATTCGTTTTGATTATTAGCATAAACAAAGGCATGGGTCATAGACGACGCTGGCGGTTTTTCCAAAAAACTAAATTTCACGTCTTTTACATCTTCAATAAAATGCATTCGGTTATTCCCTCCAAGGTTTACTATTTTCATTGACAGATCACATACGCTTGTCTACATTCTATGCAGACAATCAGAAGAAAAGCCCAAATTACGCAGAAATCGGAGGTTGAGGGAGTTGAAGTAACATAATTAAACAGGAATATAGAATCATGTAAAAGAGCAGGATTCTTCCTGCTCTTTTACTAATAATGAATATTCAATCTGTTTTCCCAAAAATTTTATAAAAATATTTCGCTTGACGAAGTAATTTGTCCTGTGCTATTTTTGTATGCATGTGTGTTCTTCAAACCAGTTATTTATTAATCGCTTTTTTAATAATGCTGAACTTTTTTAGAAATATATATCAATGGTTTTATAGAAAGGAGAGTAATAGTTGAATACTTTAACAGGCAGGAAACGATTACAACTTGCATTACTATTAGGGTCACTTGGTCTTTTAGGTCCTTTTACGATCGATACGTATTTGCCATCATTTCCTACGATTGTGAAAGATTATGATACAACGGCATCTCTCGTTCAAGTTAGTTTAACGACTTGCCTCCTTGGATTAGGATTGGGTCAATTAATTATTGGACCGATGAGTGATGTGCAAGGCCGTCGAAAACCACTCAGGATTTTCCTCTTTTTGTATTTAATCGCTTCTGTAATTTGTGCATTTGCTCCCAATATTTATACTTTTATTGGTGCCCGTTTCATTCAAGGCTTTGCGGCAGCAGGCGGTCTCGTTATTTCTAGGGCAATCGTTCGCGATCTCTACAGTGGAAGAGAACTGACTAAGTTTTTCTCTTTATTGATGTTAGTGGGTAATCTTGGACCGATCGTGGCACCGATTGCCGGAGCCATCATCCTGGCGTTTACAGACTGGTCAGGAGTTTTTCTAGTTTTATCGTGTATAGGAATTGTCTTAGTTTTAATGGTTTCATGGAAACTAGAGGAAACCCT
Source organism: Bacillus sp. CZDM1 (assembly GCF_055502545.1). Lineage (NCBI taxonomy): Bacteria > Bacillati > Bacillota > Bacilli > Caryophanales > Bacillaceae > Bacillus > Bacillus sp. CZDM1. The sequence continues at coordinate 410,842 of NZ_JBUESO010000003.1, forward strand.
ACCAAAGGAAAAGCGTGTCCCAAGTGATTTTTCACAGGTCGTAAAGAATTTTGGTTCCTTGTTTAGGGATCGAGAGTTTACAGGGTATGCCTTTACTCAAGGATTAATCGTTGCAGGGATCTTTGCTTATGTTTCAGGTATTCCTTTTGTCTATCAAAATATTTACGGTGTATCTCCGCAAGTATTTAGTCTATTATTTGGAGTAAATGGTGTTGCGTTGATTATTGGAAGTCAATTGGTTGGACGTTTAGCAGATTTTATATCTGAAACAACCTTCTTAAAGATCGGGCTATTTACGGCTAACATAGCAGGTGCTGTGTTACTTGTAGCTCTTCTATTGAAGGCGCCGCTAATTGCCGTTGCGATTCCTATCTTCTTATTTATTGGATCCTTAGCCGTCATTTCTTCAACTTCGTTCACGTTAGCTATGGAGAAACAAGGCCATATAGCAGGAAGTGCCTCTGCACTTTTAGGGCTTTTGCCATTTGTTCTGGGGTCTTTAACAGCTCCACTTGTTGGAATAGCAGGAGAGTATACAGCCATTCCAATGGGGGTTATTATGTTTGCAACTAGCTTTATCGCTTTATTGATTTATTATGGAGTGGTCCGAAACGTTTTCAACGTTCAGCCAAGAAGAAAGCTGAAGGGGAATTTTCAAATTAAGGGATAATAGAAAAGCCTGACTAATCGTCAGGCGTTTACTTTATTAAATTTTTTAACAAAAATAAAGAGCCTTGAAAATTCAAGGCTTTTTGACGTCCCGAAGAGGATTCGAACCTCCGACCTACAGTTTAGGAAAAGTATGATATGTTGTTGTTGGAATTCCGTAAAATAGGGCTTAAACATTAATATATCAATACATAATAGTTTTTTTAGATTTAGCTAATTTTAATAAATTTTAGTTATTTTTAATGAGTTTTACGGCAGTTTTTCGGCAAATTTACGGCAAAAAAATTTTGGTGTGAAAGAAAATCTAACTGCGGCAAACATAATTTATTTATCATTTGCAATTTTTATACCTAAGTCATCGAAAACTTTATTTAAAGATTCAGCTGCTTTTTTATCAGCATCCTCAAGTAAATGACCGTAAATATCCATTGTGGTGCTGATTTTAGCATGCCCGACTCTTTCGCTAATCACTTTCATTGCATTATTTTCATCGATTAACAATGATACAGAAGTATGCCGAAGCCCATGGAAAGTAATCTTATTAAGGGTTGGATTCTTTTTTAAGAATCTACTCCACCACTGCGAGACGCTGTCAGGTCGTAGCGGTCTCCCATTAAAACCAGGTGATGTAAAAATAAAGTCACGGACTACTCCATCAAAATCATTTTGACATTCCTGACAATTATGAATGCGTTCCTTGTTTTGTAGAAGTTTTAATTCCTTAAGTAACTTGAGCATTGAAGCAGGTACGGTTACATGTCTTGATCTTTCAGTTTTGGTAGATTTAACTTTTATACCCTCACCTGTTTTTAGTGTTAAAGATTGCTCAATTGTAATTATCGACTTATCAAAGTTTATATGTTTCCATTCAATGGCTACAAGCTCACCTTCACGGGCACCAGTAATCACCGCTAAGGTAACTAATGTTTTCCATAATAAAGGTTCATTATTTAGTTGACTCATTAACGCTGCAATATCTGCTTTCTGATAAATGCTCAATTTTTTCTTCTGTACTTTGAGTTTTTTGACACCTTTGAGTGGGCTTTCTTTAATATATCCCCGGTCCACTGCAAATGAGAATATACTTCCTAATAAACTTCCTAATAAAATATGATGATTGTTAATATGGGAGTTGGAAAGTTTTGTTTCTTTTCCGTCTAATCGTGATCCTTCTTTTGTAATGCTGTCAAAAAAATTTTGAACATGTATTTTCTTAATATTAGATACCTTCATATTTCCAAAATAGGGTAGTACCCTTAATTTTAAATTAGATTCATATCCCTGTTGAGTACGAATTGCAAGGTTTTCAGCATGTTTTCTCCGCCAATCATTAACCACATCAAAGAAAAAAGCATTGCCTAAATTTGAATATTCGCCTGTTTCTACCTCGGAAATAAATCGTCTTAATAACTCTTTTGCCTCAGTTTTATTTTTCGCTTTAACATTTTTCGTTTTTTTAATGTATTTTCCATCATGACCTCTACCTAGAGAAATACTTAATTCCCAAGTGTTTTTACCTCGTTGTCTTAGAAAGAGCATAACAGTTAAATAATAAAATAAATATTGAAACATAACCATCTTTGCTTCGTAAAACATATAAAAATGTATTTTAGGGGGGGGTCAATCGGTGGTTAAGACAAAATTAAGGCTTGTTCTTTTGTCATCTCTCGGATTCGGTTTGGGTGGACTGATTGCTGCCTATCTTGGCGACTTCATGTTGTTCGGGTTTGGTTTGATGGGACTTCTTGGGGGGTTAGCATTAGGTTACTCTTTAGGATTAAGTATACCATCTGTTATTAAAATCGCCTTGTTTGGCGGGGGCGGTCTCTTTCTTGGTTTTATTATTCCGTTTTTTGTCATGTTAACTATGTGGGAACCACCTATGAAGTTTCTCCTTACTGGTCTTTTGGGAGGCGGGGTTGGTGGAATCATTTTGGGTCTTTCCTTCAATAGTAAAATATCCGTTTGGAAACTGGGGTTAGGTGGAGCAAATGGATTTGGGTGCGGAATGTTACTTTTGGATTTTTTTGCAACGCCTTTTGTTTTAGCTTTAACGGGAATTCTTGGCGGAGCAGCAATAGGGCTTTCTTTACAAACTTTACAAATCAAAAAATAATGCAATACAAATCCCTATAAAGAAATGGAACAATTTTTAATGGGTTTTCTTAGATAATTTGAAGCATGGGCTATGCTAAACAGAAAATATATCTGAATATATTTTAAATTCATAATAAAATTAAGTAATGAATCATGCGAACGTTATATACATCTTGTTGTATTAACGGGGGCAAGAGTTGAAGAACGGGGATTGCTGCGGTGGTCCTTTTTTCTTGTTGAGCTAACGAAGCAGTTTAGTTGAAGTAGGAAATAACTACTTGATGTTGAATTGTCCATTAAATTAAGAAGCTAATTAAAAATATCCCCCTCACTTATGAGGGGGATATCTTATTTATCTTGTGCAAGTTCTTTTCTATTGGGAGCAAGTGGAGGCTGTTCTAACCACTTGTTTTTCACCATAATATCAAACCAGTTTTTGGTTACTAATATATTTTTAAGAATGGCTGTTTCATAAGCTAATCCAAGGTCTGTTCGCATGGCTGATGCTAGACCTGTCCCGTGATATACTTGTGCAGTTTGAGCCAAGAAACCAATATGATACAACAATAATTTATCAGAAAAAGGAGAGTCTTTTGACATTGTAACCTCTGATTCCCAAGACATTGGAACTGGTAAATTATCTGTGTGCATAATTTTTGAGAAGGCTTGTATCTGTTCATCAGCCGTTTTTTCAGAATCCTCCAAAAACTTCCTTACCTCTTTCGATTCAGCGACTTGACTGAATCCGATTGAAAGAGCTTTAGCCATAATGCTCTTTTTTATGTTAAGAGAAATACTGATGATTTCTGTAGAAGATAAAAGTCTCCCTTTTCCGAAGAATCCATCAGCAAAATCTTTGGTAGTAACAAATTCAGGGCTCTCCTTAGGATAGAAATAGGGGTCTCGTTGGAATTTTCCTTTTTCAAGCAATAACTCAATTGTTAAATGATACATTTTTTTTGCATCATTATCACATGCATCGTAAAATTCCCGAAGGTCTTTTCTGACAGAAACACTTAAAGCGGTTGTATGTCCCAACAAACCATGTAAAGTCATAATATGCAAATAATTCAAACAGAATATGTCAGAAAACAATCTCTCTGCACTTTTATTCAGGTCTGACTCAGTAAATCCAATTGGAACTGGAAATCCCTCTTTCTCAATGAAGGAAACAAGCTGCTTCTTTTGCTTTTCCCATGTCTCAATGGCTATTTCAAAAATCTTTTTTATTGATTCGTCTTCCAAAATAGAAAACATATACCTATTTACTATTTCGATCATTGTTCCGTTAACATACTCCCCCCATAGTGTTCCTATTTCGGAAGATGTAAGTTTTAAATTATCATTTTCCATTTTCTCACCTCTTCCGTAATTTTTACTAATTCAGTAATAGATATGCATTTCTTTGGACTTAAACCTTTTAGATGATAACAGTTGAGCAGTTGCTTGTTGAACTACCATGAAAATTAACTTCTGTGAGATCTGAAAAATGGCAATACTTAAATAGACGCAGCTCATTCAACTTTTTTTTAAAAGGAGAGAGCGTCTGATCAGTGGTGTTTATGGGCTTGATTAAGGATTAGGAGGCTTCTGTAATTGTTACAGTGTATCCTAGGTTTTCTAGTCTGCGGACTGAATGGCGTACAATAGATACTTGTCTTTGTTTATCAAAGTAGTCTTCGCCTAGGTCTACATACATTTCTTTTCTAGTTAACAAGTAATATGCGATTCTCAACATCGCATGGGCTACTACAATGGCTGCTTTTTTCTTTCCTTTTCGTCCAGCTGTACGTCTATACAATGCACCGAGATAGTTTTTGGACCCTCTGACTGATTGAGCTGCTTCTGTTAATGCGGATCTTAAGTATTTATTACCTTTTTTAGATTTACTAGATTTTCTTTTACCCGCACTTTCATTATGACCAGGAACCAAGGCAGCCCATGAACATAGATGAGCGGCAGTGGGGAATTGGTTTCCAACATCTGTTCCTATTTCAGCCAAGATCTGTTCAGCCATTCTGGTGGCAATCCCTGGAATTGAATCGAGACGTTCTATATCTTCCTGATAAGAGCTTACTCTTTGAGCAATCTCTTGATCCAACATTTCAATCTGCTCTGTTAGAAAATCAATGTGCGTTAAAATAGTCTTTAACATTAAACGTTGGTGTGGATTAACATAGCCCTGAAGTGCCAGTTCAAGTTCTTCTTTTTTCTTCTTCATTGTACGTCGAGCGAAATTCGCTAGTTTCTCAGGGTCATCCTCACCATCTGCAATGGCACGAAGCATATCCTTAGATGAAACACCCAAAATATCAGAAACAACAGATCCTAGTTTAATGTTGGCTCCTTCTAAAACCTTTTGAATACGATTGTGTTGTCTGGCTCGTTCTTCAATGATACTACGGCGGTAGCGAACAAGCTCTCGTAATTCTCGTTGATTTCGGTTAGGGATGAAACTAGCCTTAAGAAGTCCATGGCGAAGAAGTTTTGCAATCCATTCCGCATCCTTAACGTCGGTTTTACGACCAGGCAGGGATTTCATATGTTGGGCATTCACAACTAAAAACTCAATTCCTTCAGACTCCAATAAATTAACAATCGGTTTCCAATAAACACTTGTGCTTTCCATGGCAACGTGGGTACAGCCATGTTCCTTAATCCAGTCCATTAACTTTAGTAAAAAAATTGTTTTGGTAGAAAACGTTTGAATCTCCTTTCTTTCAGGTGTCATTATACATGCCGTAATGTTGTCCTTATGGACATCCAAACCACATGTTCTTTCAATGATTACATCCATTGAAATCTTTCCTTTCTAGGCTTGTATATTGGAGGCTGGTGCAACAATCAGAATAAGGATTAATCTACCATGAGTGCTTCCCGTAAGGGAGCGACAGTTTGTGGTGCACCGTGGTCGTTGGAGTCAGACTAACGGATGGGCTCTATGGCACCATAGTTCATCGACCTTCCTCTCCAGCCTTAGTACAAGTATGGACGGATTCAATACATTTTCATTCTTTGTGTTGAAGAGCTTGTTTTTAGCGATTCATGGGTGGCTAACGGGTGCTTTAGTTTAAGAAAGTGACTGTCTCTAGACGGTCTTTTTTTATGAATATAGTTTCATAACTTAAAAGTATTGACTAAAAAAAACATGGGAAAAACAAAGGCTTTCAGAAGGTTTCATAACTTAAATTCAAAAGTAATACCCACGAAAGAGGTAAATTTATGAACTATAGAGATATTCCAATACCGTGATGATAGGTATATTTGTTGTGTTAACTGTGTAAACAAAGCAGGAAATTGGTACTAGATTATCGAAATAATTACTTAGTAAAAAAGGAGGTAAAAAACATATTATGAGAAAGAAAATTTTAGGAGCAGCCATAGCGGTATCAGTAGTGGTTGGAGGGGTTGCAATAAGTACTGCTAACGCGGAAGGGGAGAAGGGTGGAATTCCTGCTCAAATTAATGAGCTAAAGGCTGCTGTTTCTGATTTAACAATTCAGGTCAAGGACCTTCTTCCGCTTAATGAGGATGTAGAATCAGTTAAAGATAAAGTATCTTCTGTTAATGGTACAATTTCTGAACAGGAAAAGTCCTTAGATTCAATGAGACAACAAATAGAAGATCTCAAAAAAGAGATTGAGGAGCTTAAGGCTTCTCCAGTCACTGTAGATCCAGATGGACAACAGGTCCAGCAGAGGCTTTCCTTTGATGGTGCAAATTTTAATTTGAATGTTTCGCTACTTGACACGGAAGGTGATGTCTATAAATCATATCTATCCGTGCCTAATAAGGTGGTATATCTTTGGGAAAAAAATAATCCCGAAGATAAACTGGTAGGAGTAACCGATTATAAAGGTAACATTCTCTTTAAAGTAGTGAACGGTAAGGAATATATTGTAGAATACAAAGGAGACGATAGATACAAGCCAAAAGTTGGTAGCGTTGTTGCCATTCACTATAATAGTCCATTCCAGTTACATACCTATACATATTAAAATCAATAAATAAAATAAAATAAAAGCCATCCTTCGAGGTGCTTTTATTTTTTTTCCTTTTTTTAGGGCGATGTTTGAAAATACAGATTTAAGTAAACATCTGAGTCTTCTATTACCGAAATTGATAAATCGCTTGATGTAACAAAATACATATTTTGTTACATTGAAATTCAAGGTCCCTTAAGCTAACAGAGAATGTTAGCTGTGCGAAATGTTTCTAGCTTAAATTGAGAATGGTTACATTACTCAGGTAAAAGCTAGACGGTCCTTACGGAACTAAAGGATAGATATAAAGGGTTTTTGGAATATACATCTACAAAGGGACAAGCATACAATCACTCAAAATCTAGTTGAATAATATATAGAGCACAAATGCTTTACAAGCCTTTGTGCTCTCGTTTCTTCTACTATATTCTACCTACCAAGGAGGTGAATAATTATGTCTTTACCAAATATTCCTAATATAACACCCGATATTTCAATTAGCACTGCTCAGACCGTTCCATTGCTGTTGGCTTCCATTGCACTTGAGGAGTTATCTTTGGCACACATGATCAATTCTCAAGCAGAAGCAATCCAAAGTTTTTTAGGAACATTACAAGGCGGAACACCGGTTTCCCCTCCATTCATTACCCTTTCCAATTTTCTTGATTTGAACTCGAGTATTGAAAGGAATTTTCAAGACAACATCATGAAAGAAATGTTATTGCAATTCAAATTTCGAAATATTCTGGATTTAAACAAAACTCTTCCTCCTTCTCCAACACCAGCAACAGCTAGATTTCTTTATGTAGCAAATTTTAATGATAACACGGTAGAACTTTATAATATTACCAATCCTATCGCTCCTGTACGGGTAGGGCAGTTTAATGCTGGAAATTTAAATCAACCTAATGGATTGGCGATTAAGGATACTACTCTGTATGTAGCAAATCAAGGAGATGAAACGGTAGAAATTTATAATATTTCCATTCCTACTGCTCCCGTGCGGGTAGGGCAGTTTAATGCTGGAAATTTAAATCAACCTATCGGATTGGCTGTTACTGGGACAACTCTGTATGTAACAAATTTTAGCGACTCCACGGTAGAAATCTATAATATTTCTATTCCTACATTTCCGGTACGGACAGGACAGATAAATGATGGAAATTTAAATGGTCCTCTCAGATTGGCGATTACTGGGACCACTATGTATATAACAAATTTTTTTGATGACACGGTAGAAATTTATAACATTACCAATCCTGCCTCTCCCGTACGGGTAGGTCAGTTTGGTTCAGGAGATTTAGTTACTCCTGTTGGATTGGCGATTAACGGGAACATTCTGTATGTAACAAATCGGGATGATAACACGATAGAAATTTATAATATTTCCATTCCTACATTTCCAGCACGTATAGGACAGTTAAATGATGGAAATTTAAATGGGCCTGAAGAATTGGCGATTACCGGGACCACTATGTATGTAGTAAATGTATTCGATAGCACGATAGAAATCTATGATATTACCAATCCTATCGTTCCCGTACGGGTAGGTCAGTTTGGTTCGGGAGATTTAGCTGGTCCTCGCGGAATAGCTATTTTTACGTTAGTAGTCTAGAACATTCAACAATAGTCAAGGTAAGTTTTTTATGAATCGGTACTTCGTTTAAAAGCTGCATCTGCAGCTTTTTTTATGAAATTCGCCAAAAACCGAATGTAACATAATAGATAAAATGTTACATTCATTTTACTTTCCTACTTGACTTTTAATAGTAATGAGATAAAATTAAGATAATCAAAGAAAACGTTACATTCAGATTCCTATTGTACCTGACTTTATAAAGGGGAGTGGAAAGTTGGCTAAAGAAATTCAAGATGTGCAACCGATTCGGGATTTGCAAAAATTAGAGGATATGAAGTGGAGTTTAAAGCGGCATTGTTCCAAACGTGACTACATTATGTTTTTACTGGGAATCAATACAGGATTACGAGTAGGCGATTTGTTGCAACTGAAAGTGAAGGATGTAAAAGGAAAAAAGAAAGTGATTGTCAAGGAAGGAAAGACCGACAAGCCAAGAACCGTTCACTTGCACAATATTTACGAAGAATTGAACAACTACATAAAAGGTTTAAATAGTGCATGGTTTTTTCCTAGCAGGAAGGGCGATAAGCCCATAACGAGAATCCAGGCATACAGACAGCTAAACAAAGCTGCTAGAATGTGTGACATAGATGAAGGAATTGGAACCCATACAATGAGAAAGACGTTTGGCTATTGGTATTACAAGCAATCAAAAGATATTGCAACATTGCAAAGAATATTAAATCATTCTCACCCAGAAATCACCTTGCGTTATATTGGGATCACCGATGAAGAAATTGAAAATAGCTTGCAGTCATTCAAGTTGTAAAAAAGGTGATTAGTGGCGGATGGTACATCCAAAATTTTCAAATTGGGCGACCGTCATAAACAATTTACTCAGGTTTCGAATGAATGAGTTTAACGATCCATAACACTACCTCTAGGGTGATAAAAGTAGCGTTTTATCTGTTAACAAAGAACTAAGCGATGAAGATAATTAATATAGATTATTTTATTCAAAATTTATCTGAGTTTAAATATACTTGCTATGACGGTTATAGCATTACTGTAAACACCATTTGCAATTATCAGGGAGGGGGGATTTATTAATTAAAAAACCCCCTCCCAAGATGAGACGAGGCAATATTTCCCTATATTGTAACATTCCTTATTTGATATCCTAAAAAGAAATACAATCTTATCTCACTGTAAACAGTTCATACTCTCCTATTTTAGGATCTAGCATGAGGAACGCTTGCAACTAAAGGAGCACCAGGAATAACTGGCCATGGAATGTTAAAGTAAACACCCTTATTGCCACCTAAATTATTAGCAGAATTTATAGATACACTACCAATCTTATAAATGGCAGAAACAACGAGTATTGCTCCAGCCTCCGGTGCAGTTATGACTCCCATTGCAACCAAACCAGATGCAATGCCGCTAGCAGTAGCTCCCGAATTTAATGCCTCAGCTAGCCATCGTGTGCTTCCATCATCAAGTGATAATTGCGCCCCCCAGGCATGAAAATGTAATCCCACTGGCGGATTATAAGGGTCCGCTCTTTTGAAAAACGAGTATACAGTAGGGGATGTAACAGGAGATACATTAGGATATGCAGGCATATTCCAGTAACCAGTGTAGTGATTTACATGTGACATTAATAATTACCTCCTTTTATTTCATTATTCAGAAGTACTCCAGTCTATGTCCTTTAGTATAATAGCGTAAAAAAAAGTTCCATGAAATAATCCAATCGTATATTTCTTTAAAGCCAGAGATATCTTTTCACTTTTCTTCGCTGGACTCCTCTCTTGTCGTCCCTTGACCTTGCTGCTTCTAGTCTCATCTTGATTGTTCCGAGATAATATTCCTCTCCAGTTCCGCAATACTTGACAGAAGCACCAAGTATTCTGATTGATCTGGTTGAACATTTCATGCACACGGAATAGATTTCGTATCTGTGCAAGAATTAGATTGACACTTCTACAGCAATGGGCAAATTCTTCTTTCCGGACTTCAAAAATGGATCATCGCTAAGTAGTGTACTTTTATTTCCCTTCATGACTTTTACCATATCTCCGGTAGCTGCCGTAATTAGCTACTATTTCCATAAAATCCTCTATAAGGATAGTTCTCTATTGGAATTAAATAAGGATATTAATAGTCCTGGACGTACATTAATCCAATTTGGGAATATGGATAGTTTTGTCTTGATAGTGAATCGTAATTTTCATAGTGCTGTAAAGGAATTATTCCAGTGTAGAAAAATGGATAGATCTGTCTTGTTATTAAGTAGGGATATTCATAATGCTGGAAAGGCGTTAATCTAGGGTGGAAATAGGGATGACGAAATGAAGAAGGCCTGCAGCCGATAGTCCCTAGAACATGTACAGTACAAAAGTAGATTATATCGACATCCGAACCCTTCTTGACCTCCGTACCTGGTGGAGGTGACTGCCTCTCCACATGCATTCTTCTTACAGGTGACTCCGCAGACACTTTAATTTTCTTATGATTTGGATTTAGTCCTAGTGAATTCAGAATTGAATCAGCTGTTTTCACGGGTAAATTTACGATATCAGGTACCTTAACCATTTCCACGGGAGGTGTAACTACCTCAGGAGGTTTTCTTTTCAATTTAATTGTCGGCTCATTTATTGTCGGCGTGAAAAGTGTCGGTGTCTTTATTTCACCCCTAGAGAGTCTAATCCCATGGTCCATAACAGCATTAATTAATTGTGAATAGACACTGATGCCATTTTGTAGAATCTCGGGTGCTGGGAGTTCTTCAAAGAATTCAGGTTGTCTAAATGCAAATTCGAGATCATTTCTTTTTTGGATATAATACAACTTTTTCTCCCGAGCATCGCGTAGCGCAATGGTGAAATTTTCTTGCTCTTCAGGTGTGGGAAGTGGAAGAGGAATTGTGTCATAGGTAGCAATCTCAGTTTCATAACCGACCGGGTTCTGTGAAGCGAATATTGGAAAATCCTTAAAACGTTGTATTGCTTCGCTGATTTCAACTATTGATTTGATTTGTTCACCTTTGCCACCCCGCTGATACATCGTTGCCATATATTCCGACCTGGTGGATGAACTCTGATTGGCTTTATTAAACTGACCTTTGAACTCTCCGGCAGCGACTAAGCCGTTAAATTCAGCCTGAAGCGCCACCGATAACTCGGCCTGCTTTTTGATGTCGAAAGACGTAATCCTAATAATACAGTAAAATTCTCCTCCAGTTTGGATCCCTCTTACGAAACTATCACCGAAAGCTTTATTGAATTCCACGAAACGGTTCGATTTAAGTAGTGCTTCCGCTTCGGGTGTTACACGAAATTTTCTTCCTCGTACAAATGAATTTGTGACAATACAGCGGGCAACCAAAAAGGTTGAGGTTGAATTGTAACTCGAGGATTCTGCGAAATTGGACTTAAGAGAAGCTGTAAAAGCTCCGTATCTTCCTTGCGCCTCGAAAGACATTCCCATTTTCTCCATAATTTCTTCGTGGGAATTTACCATGGTAATTTGTGCTTGAACCTGTGCGCCAGGTACAACTTTGTTCTCGGTAATTTCTCCAACATCAAGGGCTGTGCCAATAGCTTTACCTGATTGACTGTTAAAACCCATTCCTATTTCTTCGTTATTAAATTCCTTTAGGTAAATTTGTTGCACCAAATGTGATTCCCCCAATAATCTATTATTTCACAATTCCTTGTAGCGGGATAAAGTGGGTACTTGATGAGCTGAAGATTGATTATTTTCAGCTTAAATCTCCGTTTCCTATTCAAACCCATTAAGATATGTTATTAAACTGTTAATTTCCCCAATAATATACGTCTGTCTATTTTTTTAGTAAATTGTCCATTTGAAATCGGGCGAATAACTATCAACTGAGCAACGTCCATACTAATACGTGTTTTATTCCTTTATGAGGATAATTCTATCTCTTTTGTAATTGAAAAAGGAAAAATCTTCACTGTATAAAAGTGTAGGTTAAAAAAGATGTTTTACTCCCTATTAATATCATTTGGAGTAAGGTACCTCATGAACTGATTAAGAAGATTTAAAAGCAATTTATGGCAAGGACTTTATAAGTCATGTCAAGGATTTACGTTTTACTTAAAAATTGTATTAGATATTTAACTTTCTAGGGTACCTAGGTTTTACTGTCCACATCTTTTTGCATATCATCCTTAATGGACTTAACAAACCTGTTACATGAAACGAAATATACTTAGAAAACAAAAATGGACACATACCCAAAACATAATTAATAAAGCACACATATATTGGATTATCTTATAGCAAAGGAAGTTAGAAATGGTAGAACGAAAAAGAAGAAATGTCTCTATGAACCATAGGCAAACAATAGAATTATATAGGGGCTATTATCCTCAAAACTATCCATCGTCAGCCCCTTCACCATACTCGGCAATTCCATTTAATCCATACTACATGTATGCTATCCAACAGATTACCCCCAATTTTAATCGGTATAATCTGAATAAACGACAAACAACCTCCTCAGCGGCGGGGGCTGCAGGTTCAGGTATTCTAACCGGAATTGCTAATACTAAATCAGCAGTAGAAACTGCAACAAATATCATTAAGCAATTAAATCAATTTCGATCAGTGGTCCTTGAAATAAATAATCACACCAATCTTACGTTTAGAAAACGATATGAAAAACTCGAAGAAGGCGGCTGGGCACTCACTCCTACAGGGCAAATCCCACCCCAACAAACTCTAGTATTTGGTGCTCAAAGCCCTTCGTGGACTATAACTGAAGGTACAGTTGGCCATATTATTTATACGGCACCTGGGGTCGATACTGAATTCGGGGTCACAATGAATGTTAAGTGGAGCAATCCAGTTTGGGGGGAAAACACTTGTGATTTGACGATCCACGGTCCGGATGCGCATAAATACTGAATTAATAAAGAGTGTAGTAAAGTCGATGTCGGGGCAAATATGCGATTTGAAATCTATCCTCGCTAATATAGAACCAAAAAAGGAGGATTCCCTATAATTCACGGATTACTCTCCTTTTTTATATTATATATATCTACAATGTCGGAGATAGTACTTAACTAATAAGGATTTTAATGAGGTAACAGATTAAGAGAAAAGGGTCTGGAGTAACCTAAGGCATTTTATGTGTATGGTATGGATACAATCGTATGCTCTAATATACAGAGACAACATTTTGATAATAGATGAGAAACAGGATACAGGAAAACTTCAGTAAGGAAATAGGAAGGAGGATGATATCCTAAATGGATGATATATTTTAGTAATAGCCCATCTAAAGAAGGGCTATTATTCATTCATTGAAATGTAAGAAGGAATTCTAAGGAGACCTGCCTTAGTTATATTTCTATATTTTACATAACATGATAAAGGTTCAATAAACACAAATTTATCATACTCGTCCTTTTTAGGCATCTGATAAATTTTCTTCCTTACTTCACTAGGAACACCAAGCTCCATAATGCCTGCATACCTACCATCCTCATAAGATAACAGCCATCCGAAGTCTCCTTTCCGGTAACCGTTTACAATCACATTTATATATTGGTAATTAATCACCTTAAGCCAGGAGTATGACCGTTTGCCAATTTCATAAGAGCTGTCCTTTTTCTTTAGAACAATCCCTTCAAGGTTTTGCTCTTTGATAAGTTCAAATAGGGGAATACCGCTGCCATCAATGCTCATTACTTTAGATAGAATGGGCGTATTAAATGGTATGATCTCATCGAGGATTCCTTTTCGTTCATAAAGCGGCAGGTGGGTTACCTTCTCGCCTTTATGGTACAGCACGTCAAATGCAACGAACGATACAGGCTCATACTTCGCCATATATTTTACCTTGTCTGTATTGAAAGTTGAAAATCTACTCATAACTGCTTCAAAATTCGGTTTGCTAGAGGAATCTGTGACGACTACCTCGCCGTCCAGAACGGTTCCTTTAGGTAAATCAAGGTTCAAGAGTTCAGGGAAACGAGTGGTAATATCGGTATTATGACGGGTATAAAGCTTTTTTTCTTCTATATTGGAATAGATGAGACGGAACCCATCCATTTTCAACTCTGTAATATAGTCAACATGATCGAAGGGTGTATCCGTTTTATGAAGTAGCATTGGGCTAATAAATATAGATTTACCTCAATACTATGATACTACAGAAATGGTTCATAGAAATTAGGGGGTTGTTGGAAGGAGCCTTATTCCAGAAGAATAAATCCTCTTTTAAATAAGTCTTATTCAGCTAAAGGGCAGGTTTTTTCAAGAAGCTGTTAAAGAAACGGCAGATATTTTACATAAATATTTTAATTGCGTAAAGTTAGGTAGCTCCTTAAATGTTTTTATATGCCCTTTCCAATAGAAATTCCATTTCTGCTATAATTTAGAAAATGGGTAGAAAGTGGGTTTTATATGGGAGTAGAAGTTTTAGGATTGTTAATAGACTGCATGGTTAATCTCGTTGTGTTTCTATCGATTGGTTATCTAATCAGCAAAAAAATCAAGTCAAAAAGATTAGTAATTATGATTGTTTCGGTGTTCCTAGCGGTCATAGCCTCAACGGCAATCATCATTCAAAACATGCCAAATGATGAAAAAAAAGAAGTGAAACAATCAGCACTCACGGGATCAGATGTAAAAGAGAAAGCGAAACCCGTCCCAGACCAAACAAAATTCAGTTTGACAGAACTTCAGAACTTATTCGACAAGGTCATTCATGACTCAAACGGCGGTGTTCTTGATATCAGCTATGCTCAGCAAGGCGACACGATAGAAGTCGATGTTAAAGTTCCCAAAGACGGATGGGAATTTGTAGATGAATCAACGAAGAATTCGATTGTCTCTCAAATCGGAAGAGGGTTGGAGTTAGTCGTAACAGAAAGCATATTATATACACCAGGCAAAGAGATATATGTCGCTTTTATGAGCGATACTGGTAACGAGGAATTAGCTAACTACTCCAATCAGCAGGTCACAATCAATCCTTATTCGCAAGAATTGGAGTCAACCCCAGTTCAAGTGTCTGTCGGATTTTTTACACTGGGTTCTTCCGAAGACGATGTTAAGCAGATTCAAGGTGTCCCCACTTCAATCAGCGGGGACAGATGGGGATACGGTCTCTCCAGAATTACGTTCACCGACGGATTTGTATCTGGATGGAGTGAGATTGATACCAAACTAAAGGTTATAATCCCCAAAACTGATGAGAATGCTTCTTCTTTTAGAATCGGAGACAGAAAGCAGGATGTCGTCAATGTGATGGGGACTCCGACTTCCATCACCGGCAATAGGTGGGGATATGGGCTGTCTAGGATCACGTTCGAAGATGACCAAGTTTCCGGATGGTCCGAAATTGATGTTCAATTGAAAGTAAAATGAATACAAGGCATCCTTAAATAGGGTGCCTTTTTGTGTAGGATTTAATTTGTTATTTCTTCAGCGAGTTTTATACTTCAAAAAGAACACCTTACGATATTTCAGTTTTTTGCTGTTCAGGTGGTGAATATTGTAACATGCATAGCAGCACGCCACTGGGTGGTAATATCGGGATCGTTTCGGGGTATAAGCCTTTTTTAAAAAAGAATAAATGAATAGGAACCCATCCATTTTTAAAATAGGGGATAAATGAATTCCCTTCTCGAAAATACAGCAGATGCAGATAATTCATATTAAGTTCATAATTTTTCCATCCACCTTATTTTACAAGCCTCATAATAAAGGTAAAAGGAGTGGTTGAAGTGAGCCGAATTGTTATCATGGAAGTGGCAATGAAAGAGGAATTACCTGAACTATATGACATCTATTTTGGGGGAAAGATATTATTTCATTATGAAGAAGAATTTCCCTTCATTGTAGTTGGAACGACATCAAGACAGTGATATTTGCATATGCGTTTTATGCGGTAGGGATGGAAGACGGAGAAACTACACGGAGATGTTCAGGATGTACTTACTTATAATAAGAAAAACACTGATCAGATGATTACCACTTTGGAATTGATTGAAGAAATTGGTTTTATTCATCAAAAAGTGAAGCCGGCTCTTGAGTTTGTTTACACAGATTATTTTGAAAAGGAAAGTTATTCAGGATATAAATTACTTCCAAATGCAAATTTCTGGATTTTGAAAACACTAGGAAATTTTGCTGAGAGTAGGGAGAATAACCTGAAGATTGTGGAAGCATACAAATACATCATAGGGCTTTATAAGAGAAAACTTCCTAAAGATCGAGAATTTTCTAACGCTGTAATGGATTATGTTAAATTTGATACTATTAATGATATTTTCCCTGTCAAAAATCATGGTGTTAGCCCATTAATAAATCTGATTTATGAGCATTTGAATGATTACACGGCTCAAAACCCTCATTATTTTCACCAAAAGGCAAAAGCAAAGTTTTGGATGTATCCAAAGGATTTGAAGGAGTTGCGGAATGCATTACAGCTTGCATTAAAGGCAAAAAATGATTTAGGAATTTCAGAGAATACCCATAATGAAAGAGTGCAGCGTTCCTTATCACATATGCAATTCACTATTGCAACTATTCAAGGAAGAATAGCAGAGATCTTGAATTATCAAGACCAAGGGGAGTTGTCAAAAGCCATTCATGCGTATGAGAATGCTTTCAAGTATAAAGAAAATCAAAATTACTTTACTCAATTTAAGGATAGAAATTTCCGGCACGAAAAAGCGGATTTGTTTTCTCTGATTCAATATTCAGTAAAACATCAAAAAATGTTGACAAAGAAAGATAGTGAAAAAATATCAATCCTTATACAACTGTTTCCAAAAAATGCGCATAACCAACGAAAATCAAGAAATAATAAAGCATTAACGCGTAGATAAGAAAATAGTAAATTGATATTAGGGCCCTGATATGAATCGGGGCTTTTTTTTTAAATACTGCGGTGACTATTGTATGTAAGTTTTTATTATAATGTATATACGTCTGTCCACTTGAGTTAATTTAGTAAATACTTCCCCCAAAAGCCCCCCCATTTGTTTAGGGGAGAATACAAAATTCTACAAAGCAGAGTACAAAAAAAAACCTAGAAACGTTGATATAACGCATTTTCTAGGGTTTTTATGATTGCTGTTTAATAAGCAAATCAATTAACGTGAGTAGTACTCAACTTGCAATATTGAGTGTAAATCCTAAAAAGACAAATGGTTTTCCATTCAAGAGGGGCCATTTTTTAATGCTTTTTCATTTGCGGCAGATTTACGGCAATGAAGAATCAGATAAAATAAAAAACCTTGCTGCACATCCTGAAAAGGTTGATTTCGCAAGGTTTTTATTACGTCCCGAAGAGGATTCGAACCTCCGACCTACAGTTTAGGAAACTGTTGCTCTATCCTGCTGAGCTATCGGGACACATTTATTAGGAACGTTATTTATTATAAATAGTTAAAGCTAAAAGGTCAATAAATAATTACCTTTTCTACCTTTTATCGCCTTTCCTGAAAATTAACCATACGAAGAGACTAAGGGTTATTAATAAAAACTCCATTGATAAGATGTACCATGGGTAGGGACCAAGAAGGTTTAAAAGGCTGGCACTATTGGGTTTATGGCTCAAAAACATATAATTCCCATCGACTGTCTTATTAATAAGCATGATGAACGGCATCAAGACATTTAAAAAGACAAAGAGTTTTATGACGGACCATATGGTTGGTCTATAGCCTTGTACCCAAGTAAAGTAGAAGACAACCCAAATCATCATTAAATGTGTATAAAAGAAGTGTAAAAAGCGAAAATGCGGGAAATCAAAATTTAACAATGGGGTAAATATTGCCTGAGATGCACCCAATAAGGCTGTAAATAATAAAATTTCATAAATAACTTTTTTTCTGGTTAACAATAATAGTACCGATAAAATGAGGCTGATGCTGCACAATTCTAATGGAATCGCATGACTGACAGCCCACCGATCATTTACAACCATCCAAATATGATAACTAACCTCAATCAGCATTAAAGATATCCCTATGGCTACCTCAGCTTTTCTCCATTTTTCATCCTTAAATTTTTCTCTTTTAAGATAAATAACCATAGAACCAATAAAAAGAATAGCAATGATGACAAAATGGCTGACAGAAAACATTACAAAATCATATTCCTTAAAACTGCCTCCAAACCAACTCATCTTTGACCACCCTTTTCGATTTGCTACTATGAATTATATGCGGGTATGTCCCATTCCCGACCATAACTGGATAAAAGAAATTTCTACCTAATCTAAGTCTACCTGAAATATGGTATAATAGTTTGTCGAAGATACTCGAAATAATTAAAACGTGGGGGTCATTATGGCTGGTTATACGCCGATGATACAGCAATACTTAACCGTGAAGGCAGATTATCAAGATGCCTTTTTATTTTTTCGCTTAGGAGATTTTTATGAAATGTTCTTTGATGATGCAATTAAAGCATCGCAAGAATTGGAGATAACCTTAACGAGCCGCGAAGGCGGCAGTGAGGATAGAATTCCGATGTGCGGGGTTCCTTATCATTCTGCCCCTAACTATATTGAACAGCTTATTTCAAAGGGCTATAAAGTAGCCATTTGCGAGCAAATGGAAGACGCCAAGCTAACAAAAGGCATGGTCAGACGGGAAGTTGTCCAGCTTATTACACCTGGAACGGTAATGGAAGGTAAGTCATTATCAGATAAAGAAAATAACTATATTGCTTCCATTTCTTGTTTTGAAGATCAAACATTTGGATTTGCTTATACGGATCTTTCAACAGGTGAAAGCAAGGTAACCCAGCTCTCATCCAACTTTGATGAAGTGTTAAATGAACTAGCCGTATTAAGCTCCAAGGAAGTGGTTGTCGCCAACGACTTCGATGCTGAATTGCAGAAGAAAATGCGTGAACGTGATGTCCTCGCCATTTCATTCGAAGATAATAGTTCAGTAGATATGAATTTTTCACATCTTTTAGACAATCTCAATCAAGATAAACTAAAGCAAAGTGCTGCCAGGCTATTTCATTATTTATATCGTTCACAAAAGAGAAGCCTTGACCACCTCCAACCGGTGACAACCTATCAAATTCATCAATATATGAAAATTGATTACTACTCTAAACGGAATCTTGAATTAACGGAGACAATTCGTTCAAAAGGAAAGAAAGGGTCTCTGCTTTGGCTGCTTGATGAAACGATGACCGCCATGGGTGGGAGAACGCTGAAAACTTGGATTGACCGCCCTTTAATTACTCGTCAGGATATTGAACAACGCCAAACCATTGTAGAAGTTCTAATGGACAAGTATTTTGAACGCCAGGAGCTTCGCGAAAAGTTGACAGAAGTATATGATCTGGAGAGGCTTGCTGGCCGTGTTGCTTTTGGTAACGTAAACGCCCGTGACCTTGTCCAATTAAAACGATCATTAATGCAGATTCCTTTCTTAAAACAAATTCTCTTTGGCATGGAGAATGAAGAAGTAAATAACATTGCTGAATCACTAGATCCTTGCGAGGAAGTCACTGACCTTTTAGAACAAGCAATTGTCGAGAATCCACCACTTTCGTTAAAAGAAGGAAATATGATTCGTGACGGATACAATGAACAGTTAGATCAATACCGTTATGCAAGCCGGAACGGGAAAACATGGATTGCGCAGCTTGAGCGTGAAGAGCGCGAAAAGACAGGGATTAAATCCTTGAAAATCGGTTATAACCGTGTATTTGGCTATTATATAGAAGTAACGAGAGCAAACCTGCATCTTTTAACAGAAGGGCAATATGAGCGAAAGCAGACTTTATCAAATGCGGAACGCTTTATTACCCCTGAGTTAAAAGAAAAAGAAGAGCTAATTTTACAGGCAGAGGAAAAAAGCGGTGAACTTGAGTATCAGCTTTTTACTGAAATTCGCGAGATTGTAAAAGAACATATCCCGCGCCTGCAGGCTGCAGCAAAAGCGGTTAGTGAGCTGGATGTCCTTCAATGCTTTGCACAGGTAAGTGAAGAGCGACGTTATGTAAAACCGAGATTTTCTACAGAGGGTAAAGTTGTCCTAAAGGAAGGCAGACATCCTGTTGTTGAAAAAGTATTGAATGCGCAGGAATATGTAGCGAATGACTGCTTTATGGATCATGAGCGAGAGGTTCTGCTAATCACAGGTCCAAACATGAGTGGTAAAAGTACGTACATGCGCCAAATTGCTTTAACTGCCATTTTGGCACAAATCGGATGTTATGTACCTGCAGATGAAGCGGTGCTTCCAATTTTTGATCAAGTATTTACTAGAATTGGGGCAGCGGATGATTTGATATCTGGACAAAGTACATTCATGGTTGAGATGCTTGAAGCTAGAAATGCCTTGACCAACGCTACACAAAACAGTTTGATTTTATTTGATGAAATCGGCCGCGGGACCTCGACCTATGATGGTATGGCTCTGGCCCAGGCTATTATTGAGTATATTCATAAACACATTGGTGCGAAAACACTATTTTCAACTCATTATCATGAATTAACAGTCCTTGAAGACGAGCTTGAAAAATTAAAGAACATTCATGTTAGTGCAATTGAACATAATGGAAAGTTGGTCTTTCTCCATAAAATTAAAGAAGGACCAACAGATAAGAGTTATGGAATTCATGTAGCGCAGCTAGCTGAGCTTCCGAAGGAACTAATCAATCGTGCTAACGAAATTTTATCAGCACTAGAAAAACCAGATGTACAACCTGTCGCTGTTAAAAATACAGTAAAGGAAATAAAGGAGCAGCCATCACAGCTGTCATTCTTTGATGAACCGAAAGAACAGAAGAAACAAGAGCTTTCTTCAAAAGAAAAGAAAGTGATCGATAAAATGAAAGAGCTTGATCTACTAGATATAACACCGCTTCAAGCGATTAATCTGTTGTATGAGCTTCAGAAAAAGCTAAAAGGCTAAAGTTGTAGGAGGTGACTGGTATGGGTAAGATTATCCAATTAGATGATGCACTATCC
Source organism: Bacillus sp. CZDM1 (assembly GCF_055502545.1). Classification (NCBI taxonomy): domain Bacteria; kingdom Bacillati; phylum Bacillota; class Bacilli; order Caryophanales; family Bacillaceae; genus Bacillus; species Bacillus sp. CZDM1. The sequence continues at coordinate 432,161 of NZ_JBUESO010000003.1, forward strand.
AATAAAATTGCAGCGGGTGAAGTAGTCGAACGTCCAGCCTCGGTTGTAAAAGAGTTAGTAGAGAATGCAATTGACGCAGGCAGTACGGTTATTGAAATTGAAGTAGAAGAAGCAGGCCTGGCGAAAATTCGAATCACGGATAATGGCAATGGAATCGAAGAAGAAGACGTCTTACTCGCCTTCCAACGTCATGCGACTAGTAAAATAAAAAATGAAAATGACTTGTTTCGTATCAAGACTCTCGGTTTTCGCGGGGAAGCTCTGCCCAGTATCGCATCCGTTTCAAGGCTAGAGATGAAAACCTCAACGGGTGAGGGCGCAGGAAATCGAGTAGTCATTGAAGGCGGTAAGGTTGAGGTTTTTGAGAAATATTCGAGCAGGCGCGGAACGGACCTTACGATAACTGATTTATTTTTTAACACACCAGCACGCCTAAAATATATGAAAACCATTCATACAGAGCTCGGAAATATTACCGATGTGGTGAATAGATTGGCTCTCTCTCATCCAGAGGTTGCCTTCCGCTTAATTCATAACGAACGTAAACTGCTGCAAACGAACGGTAATGGTGATGTTCGCCAAGTGCTGGCATCTATCTATGGAATGGCAATTGCCAAACAGCTTGTGCCGGTTTCTGGGGAGTCGCTTGATTATAAGATTAGTGGATATGCCTCGATGCCTGAGGTAACTAGAGCATCTAGAAACTATATTTCTACGATGATCAATGGTCGTTTTATTAAAAATTATGCTCTAGCCAAAGCGATTCAGGAAGGGTACCATACGTTACTTCCTATAGGAAGATTTCCGATAGTTCTCCTTAATATTGAGATGGACCCATTATTGGTGGATGTCAATGTGCACCCATCCAAAATGGAGGTTCGTATTAGTAAGGAAACAGAACTAAATGAACTGGTCACTGAAATTATCAAAAATGCATTTAAATCGAAGGTATTGATTCCAACTGCATATACGCAAGAGAAAAAAGAGATTCCGAAGTCTGAGCAAACCACATTGGTTCTTGATGAAAGGACCAGTCCAGTTCCCGAGAGAAAAGAAATAAAATGGGATTCATCTTTTGTTCCGAATACCATTCAGGAAACCGTACCAGCTCTTGAGGTGAAAGTGGAACCAATGATTCCTAGAGAGGTTGAGGAAGAGGTAACCATACCAAATAGCTGGGAATACACTCCACCACCTGTGATGGAATCAAATGAAATAGATGCAGCAACTGAATCAAGTGAGGATGCCGACCAAATGGAAAGCCGGATTCCAAGGTTATATCCAATTGGTCAAATGCATGGTACGTATATCTTTGCTCAAAATGAAAATGGTTTATATATTATTGATCAGCATGCGGCACAGGAACGATTGAAGTATGAGTATTTCCGTGAAAAAGTTGGTCAAGTCCATGCGGAGCTGCAGGAATTACTTGTTCCGATCACCCTGGATTATTCCACGGATGAATATCTGAAAATAAATGAAAACCGTTTGGAATTAGAAAAGGTTGGCGTATTCCTTGAGGAATTTGGAATGAACGGCTATATCGTTCGCTCGCATCCACAATGGTTCCCTATAGGGGATGAAAAACAACTGATTGAAGAAATGATTGAGCAGCTGCTTTCGATGAAAAAAGTCGATATTAAAAAACTTCGTGAAGAAGCAGCGATCATGATGAGTTGTAAAGCTTCGATTAAAGCCAATCGCCATTTACGGAATGATGAAATCCAGGCATTGCTCGATGATTTAAGAAAAGCTTCTGATCCGTTCACCTGTCCACACGGAAGACCAATAATTGTCCATTATTCGTCATATGAGATGGAGAAAATGTTTAAACGAGTTATGTAGGGTGCTCTCTTTTATAAAGAGGCACTCTTTTTTTGAAAAATATAATAATAAGGACTTACCTTTGTTTGTATTTTGGTGTAAAATTACACTATAAGAGAGATGTGAAGGAGGTGGGAGTGTGTTTGTTTTTGGTCTCTTGAGTACTTTTTTACCGATCGTTATTATTATTTTTGTAATCGTCTACGCTGCGAAAAATAAAGAAATGGGGGGAGAGAAAGTGATACGTCATCTTTATACGTATTTAGTCCTATTTGCAACACTTATGATGGTGATTGGGGGAGGAATTTCAATTTTTATGGCCGCGGCTGATTTAGTAAGTCCGCCAGGTTATTATCAAAACTTTGAAGATTTTAAGCAGGTTTATCAGGATAAGAAAGTTCCAACGGAGGAAAGTCAAAGCTTAACAGATGCTGAAGTTCGTGAAAGATATGATCAAATGGTAAAAGATGAAAAGAACCGGGCAAGAGAAAACGCAAAAAACCAAATTATAAAAAGCTTAGGCTTTATCGTCATTCCACTTCCGATATTCCTATATTTTAATAATATGAGAAAACGCCAGAGCGATATATAGACATGGGTGCAGGTTATCTGGAGTGACCGAAGAGTATTCATTAAAAGCATTTGGGTCAATGCAAGTGGTCTGGAGTGACCGAAGTGCATTCAGAAAAAGCATTTGGGTAAATGCAGGTAGTCTGGAGTGACCGAAGAGCATTTAGAAAAAGCATTCGGGTCAATGCAGGCAGGCTGGAGTGACCGAAGAGCATTTAGAAAAAGCATTCGGGTCAATGCGGGTAGTCTGGAGTGACCGAAGTTCATTCAGAAAAAGAATGTGGGTCAATGCAGGTGGTCTGGAGTGACCGAAGTACATTCATAAAAAGCATATGGGTCAATGCAGTCAGGCTGGAGTGACCGTAGCGCATTTATAAAAAGCATTTGGGTCAATGCAAGTAGCCCGAAGTTACTGAAAAACTGATAAAATAGCAAAAGAGTGCTAAAAATAGCACTCTTTTTTCAATCTATCTCACTGTTGCAGGGAGCTTATGCATATATTTAAGGGCTTGTCCTGTACCGATTGCCACGGATTCGAGCGGATTCGGGGCTAATTGTACAGGAACAAAAATTTCCTTACTTAGCCATTCTTCCATACCTTTCATCAATGCGCCGCCACCCGTTAGAATCACACCACGGTCGACGATGTCGCCGCTCAGTTCCGCTGGGCAGTCCTCTAGTGTTGCGCGAATTGCTTCTAATATATGAGATAACGATTCTTTCAAAGCACTTCTAATTTCATAGGATGATAGGGTAACCGTCTTTGGTAATCCTGTCACAAGGTCACGACCGCGTACTTCCATGTGCAGCTCTTCGTGATCGACTAACGCATAACCAATTTCCATTTTAATATTTTCAGCTGTTCTGTCGCCAATCAACACATTATATTCCTTGCGGACATACTGAATGATCTCTTCATCGAGGCGGTCTCCGCCAATTTTAATGGAATGGCAGGACACAACACCCCCGAACGAGATAATCGCTACCTCAGTATTACCCCCGCCAATATCAACAACTACATTGGCTACCGGCTCATCAATAGGCATTCCGGCCCCAATCGCAGCCGCAACCGGTTCTTCGATTAACTGGATTTTTTTTGCGCCGGCATTTCTCACGGCGTCTTGAATAGCTCTTCTTTCTACACTTGTTGACCCGGAAGGTGTACAAATTACAACATTCGGCTTACGAAGGGCAAAACCGACGGATTTAGAGGCTTTACGCATGATATGCTTCAGCAGCTCCGTTGTAAGGTCATAATCAGCAATGACGCCTTCCTTTAATGGTCGGATTGCCATGATCTTCTCAGGCGTTTTTCCAATCATTTCTTTTGCTTCCATGCCAAAAGCTACAACCTTTTTTGTTTCTGTATCAATAGCCACCACAGAAGGTTCGTTTACAGCGATTCCTTTGTTTTTGCTATATACCAATATATTTGCTGTTCCTAAGTCGATTCCAATCTCAAAGTTTGATAACATTTACTCCACCTAATTTCCCTATTTTTCGACAACTTGCCGTTTGGCTAGTCATCTTTCTACAAAATAAGCTACGATTAAGCCTACCACGAACTTGGGGGTAAGAAGGTGTTTGTAAATGAATCGTTATAGGAATGTAAAGTTGTAAAGTAAATTTATTAGTTGGGCTAAAACTGTAATAATTAAAATCCTTGTCAAAATGATGCATAGAAAAGTAATTTTTTGATTATACTTATTTGATGTTCAACTGCTTTTAAAATATATGTTAGGATGTTAGTATGGCATGGTTCTGAGCCACGTGTAAATAATGAAAAAGGGCAGTGTGAAAATATTGGATTTAAAACAGAAATTATTAGTCATTATTGGTCCAACTGCAGTTGGAAAAACAAAGCTAAGCATAGAACTGGCTAAACGTTATAATGGCGAAATTATCAGCGGCGATTCCATGCAGGTTTACCTGGGCATGGATATCGGAACTGCAAAAATAAAAGTCGAGGAAATGGAAGGAATTCCCCACCATTTGATTGATATTAAAGAGCCTGATGAAGGTTTTTCAGCAGCGGAATTCCAACAGCTTGTCCGAACGAAAATATCCGAAATTACCTCGAAAGGTAAGCTTCCTATCATTGTCGGCGGGACTGGGCTTTATATTCAAGCCGTCATTTATGATTATCAGTTTTCAGAGGCACCTGCAGATGAGGCATTTCGTATGCAGCTTGAAGAGAGGGCAAAAGAGATTGGAAATGAGGCGCTGCATCTTGAATTAACAAAGATAGATCCTGAAAGTGCAAGCCAAATTCACCCAAATAATGTGAGAAGAGTTATAAGGGCACTTGAAATTTATCATTGTACTGGTAAGATTATGAGTGAATATCAAATGAATCAGCAGCCTGACCTTCTTTACGAAACCGCTCTTATTGGTTTAACCATGGATAGGGAAAAGCTTTATGAACGGATTAATACTCGTGTTGAGATAATGATATCCGAAGGGCTCCTCGAAGAAGTCTCTGGGTTATACAAGCAGGGAGTCAGAGATTGTCAATCCATTCAAGCGATTGGCTACAAAGAAATCTATGATTACTTAGATGGAAAGGTTAGTTATCATGACGCCGTTGAAAGTTTAAAACAAAATTCAAGGCGGTATGCAAAAAGACAACTAACTTGGTTTCGTAACAAAATGGATGTAGAATGGTTTGACATGACAAATGTCTCAGATTTGTCAAAAAAAATTAACGAAATTTCACAGTACGTTGAAGGAAAGCTACAAGTAAAATCGAATACATAGTAGTAGAGATAAAAGAGGAGGATATACAAATGAAAACCACCATCAACATTCAGGACCAATTTTTAAACCAGTGCCGCAAGGATAATACCCATGTAACGGTATTTTTATTAAACGGATTCCAATTGAGAGGCCAAATTAAAGGCTTTGATAATTTTACGGTTCTTTTTGAATCTGAAGGAAAACAGCAATTGGTATACAAGCATGCCATTTCAACCTTTGCGCCGCAAAGAAATGTTCAGCTTGACCTTGATGCCCAATAACCTGTACGAATGACCTGAGCCCATGAAATCTATGGGCTCTTTTTTATTTTTATAATGAAAAGGTAATTAGATGAATACACATAAATGAAGGAGTATTGCGTTGCAGAATGAGAGGTGAAGGCTTTGGACCAACCGATTCGCATGAAGAGTAATGGACAAATAACAGTATCGCTCAACTCCCAAAAGAGGAAGTCATTGACGAAAGAGCTTCCTGTTCCTCAAGTTGTTCCAAAGGTTATACCCCCGGAGCACGCCGCGTTAAAAGAAATCGAAGACGAGCTCGGGGCATTAGTAGGTATGGAAGAAATGAAACGAATGATAAAAGAAATTTATGCATGGATATTCGTGAATAAAAAACGGGAAGAAGTGGGTATGAAGGCAAGAAAGCAAGCCCTTCATATGATGTTTAAAGGCAATCCGGGGACAGGGAAAACGACCGTTGCCAGATTAATTGGCAAGCTCTTTTTAAAAATGAACGTACTGACTAAGGGGCACCTAATTGAGGCAGAACGAGCCGACCTTGTGGGGGAATATATTGGTCATACGGCTCAAAAAACCCGGGACTTAATTAAAAAAGCACAGGGTGGAATATTATTCATTGATGAAGCCTATTCATTAGGACGCGGAGGAGAAAAGGATTTTGGAAAAGAAGCGATTGATACGCTAGTCAAGCATATGGAAGACAAACAGCATGAATTTATCCTCATTTTGGCTGGATATTCTCGGGAGATGGATTATTTCTTAACCTTAAATCCTGGGCTGCACTCCCGGTTTCCATTAGTCATAGATTTTCCTAATTATACAATTGATCAATTGATGGAAATTTCTGCTCGGATGCTGGATGAACGAGAATATAGTTTGAGTCATGGTGCGGAGAAAAAACTAAAGGATCATTTAATTTGGGTGAAATCCGTGCTCAATCCCAATAGCTTTTCGAATGGCAGATATGTCCGGAATATTATTGAAAAATCCATTCGCGCTCAAGCGATGCGGCTTTTGTTGCAGAATAGCTTCGACAAACATGAATTAATGACACTTCGAAGTAATGATTTAATTTTTGAGGAGGATTCATAAAAAAATCGGCGGACATTTATGCCGCCGATTTTTTAATGTGCTCCAAGTCTCCTAGCAGGAAGCTTCCAGCTAAATGTATAGGAAAGTACCCTTAGTGCAGTAATAAGCACAAATAGAGTGTACAACTCCCACGGACTTGATGCTATTTTTAATCCAATCATTAGACCAGCAACAATAGCCCAAACGGCATAAATTTCCGATCGTAATACAATCGGTTTTCTGCCTGCTAATAAATCACGAATAATCCCTCCGCCAATTCCCGTTAAGACAGCTGCCACAATAACAGCACTAATCGGACGGTCCATATTCGCTGCGTAAATAGCACCCTGAATTGCAAAAGCAGACAAGCCAATGGCATCGAAGAGATTACCCCATCTTTGCCAATGCCGCAACAAATTTGCTGGAAACAAAAATACAGCCGTGATCGATAAAAGGGCAAATTGGAAGAACAACCCCTGATCCCACAAAGCAGAAACCGGGACCCCAATAAGTAGATTTCGTATGGCACCGCCACCGAAAGCAGTGACAATTCCTAAAATATAAACACCTAATATATCATACTCTTCTTCCATAGCGACAATGGCACCGCTAACAGCAAAAGCAATTGTACCGATAATACTTAAAACATCCCATGTCATTTTGTTCGGTTTCTCCCTCGATGTGAAATACATTTATTTTTAAATTTTCAGCAAACAATATGATTTTAACACGGAGGTGTGATAAATCAACAAAAATTTTTCAAAAATTAGGGTAAAATCATCTTTTTTGGTATGATGAGGTAAGGAAAATTAATGAAAGCAGGTGTTGGTATGGAACAAGAGGTAAGCTTAGAAAAAGCAATCTTAGTTGGCTGCCAAACGCAAACATTGGATGATAACAGGTTCCAATATTCAATGGAGGAGCTTGCTTCCTTAACTGAAACAGCTAAGGGTGAAGTTCTAATGACGGTTGTTCAAAAACGTGAACGTATTCACTCAGCGTTATATATAGGAAAAGGAAAAGTAGAAGAATTAAAAGCTCTTGTAGATGAGGTAGAAGCAGACTTAGTCATTTTCAACGATGAACTATCCCCCAGCCAAAAACGAAATCTTTCATCTGAGTTAAATGCTCGTATTATCGACCGGACTCAGTTAATCTTAGATATTTTTGCACAAAGAGCTAGGTCTAAAGAAGGCAAGCTTCAGGTTGAACTAGCACAGCTCCATTATTTACTGCCTCGTCTTGCTGGTCAAGGCACAGCTTTATCAAGGTTAGGTGCAGGTATTGGGACAAGAGGACCTGGGGAAACAAAGCTCGAATCAGACCGCCGTCATATTCGCCGAAGAATTGATGAAATTAAAAGTCAGCTTGCTGTAATTGTGCAGCACCGAGAGCGTTACCGAGAAAGAAGGAAGAAAAACAAAACCTTCCAAATAGCAATTGTTGGCTATACAAATGCCGGCAAATCAACACTCTTTAACCGACTGTCTGAAGCGGATTCGTTTGAGGAAAATCAACTTTTTGCTACATTGGATCCAATGACACGGAAGTTGATTTTACCAAGTGGGTTTCAAACATTAATTACAGATACCGTGGGATTCATTCAAGACCTTCCAACCGCGCTGATTGCTGCTTTCCGTTCGACGCTTGAAGAGGTTAAGGAAGCAGACCTCCTTTTGCATGTTGTCGATATGTCAAATGCAGACTATTTCCAACATGAAAAAACAGTGAATAAGCTGCTTGAAGACTTGGAAGTTAAAGACATACCACAAATTACTGTCTATAATAAAAGGGATATTAAACATCCGGACTTTGTGCCAACGACAAGCACTCCTCTCATTTTTATTAGCGCCTATGATAAAGAGGATCGCAATGAACTGAAAAGAAAAATTGAAAAGGTCAGTATTGAAATGATGGATCAATATCAAGTTAGTATACCTTCGACAGAGGGGAAACTACTGGCACAATTAAAGAATGAGACGATTGTAAGAGAACTAGTCTTTGATGAAGAAAAAGAATTTTATCAATGCAGAGGATTTTCTCTTCCAAATCAACAAATTTCCGGGCAATTACAGAAATACAAAATGAGAATGGAGTAACAGCATGTTTCAACAGTTAAAAAATGGGGAAAAGCTTCAACAAATTGTAAAAGATATTGAACAACAAATTGCATCCGTACATAAAGAGATAGACGAAAGAATTGAAACGAATCAATTTCGTGTATTGAGAAGTTACCAAAAGCATAGGGTGAGTGATTCGCACTTTATGCCATCCACTGGGTATGGATATGATGATATCGGAAGGGATACATTGGAGTTAATTTATGCCGATGTTTTTGGTGCGGAAGCAGGACTTGTACGACCGCAAATTATCTCGGGAACGCATGCGATTTCCATTGCATTATTTGGTATCCTTCGTCCTGGGGATGAACTTCTCTATATGACTGGAAAACCTTATGATACTCTGGAGGAAATTGTAGGGATTCGCGGCAATGGAGTGGGTTCGCTAAAGGAGTTTGGTATTTCTTACGATAGTGTGGCTCTAACAGAGGAAGGAACGATAAATTGGGGTCTAGTAGCTGAAAAAATCAAACCTAATACAAAAATGATAGGTATACAGCGTTCAAAAGGTTACGCAACTAGACCATCATTTACTGTCTCCGAAATCAAAGAGATGATATCTTTTGTAAAAGAAATCAAAGAGGATGTCGTAGTTTTTATAGATAACTGTTATGGGGAATTCGTCGAAGAATTAGAGCCCTGCCATGTAGGTGCTGATTTAATGGCAGGCTCGCTGATTAAAAATCCGGGTGGAGGAATGGCGAAAACGGGTGGATATATTGTCGGGAAAAAACAATATGTTGAAGCCTGTTCGTATCGAATGACCTCACCGGGTATTGGAGCAGAGGCGGGAGCTTCCTTATACAGTCTTCAAGAAATGTATCAAGGGTTCTTTTTGGCGCCGCATGTAGTGGGACAAGCGTTAAAAGGAGCTGTTTTTACAGCTGCACTTCTTGAGAAACTAGGGATGAATTCATCCCCTAAATGGGATTCAAATCGAACGGATTTAATTCAATCTGTTCAATTTGATGATAAGGATAAAATGATTGCTTTCTGCCAAGCCATTCAATTTGCTTCACCAATTAATTCACATGTAACTGCGTACCCAGCCTATATGCCGGGTTACGAGGATGATGTAATTATGGCAGCTGGAACATTTATTCAGGGTGCAAGTATTGAGCTGACAGCTGATGGACCGATTCGACCTCCTTATGTAGCCTATGTTCAAGGAGGATTAACCTACTCTCATGTGAAAATGGCGGTTTGTATTGCTGTTGATTCATTGATTGATAAAAATTTGATTGAATTAAACTAAGGAATTATACAAAGGATAACTTCATAAAGTTGTCCTTTTATTTTTTGTAAAAACCATGTTAGAAAATCTAACATAGGATTGACATCTTTTCTAACACGAAATATAATAACAATATAAATTAGCAAAAAGAGAGGAGAAATTGAATGAGTGGAAAGGAAATACGCCGCTCAATGCCACTATTCCCAATCGGAACGGTCATGCAGCTGACAGAATTAACAGCTAGACAAATCCGATACTATGAAGAGCATCAATTGATTTCTCCAGCAAGAACTGATGGGAATAGAAGACTATTTAGTTTAAATGATATTGATAGTCTATTAGAAATTAAGGATTTAATTGATCAAGGAGTGAATATGGCTGGTATAAAACAGCTCTTCCTTGTCAAACAGCAGCAAGTGAATGTGCTTCAGGAACAGGCTGAAAAAGCCAAGCAAAATTTGACGGATGACCAGCTGCGAAATCTTCTAAGACATGAATTACAGCAAGCTGGCAGATTTAATCGTTCGTCTTTAAGGCAAGGGGATATGTCACGATTTTTCCATTAGGTTGATTTTCTGTAATTGTTCCTAAATCTGATTTTACCGTGGAACAAACTTTGATTGTGCTTGAAATTAAGTTTGCAAGCTCTTTTCTGACAGAAAAAAGCCTTTATTAAAAAACTATTTGGGGGTAATAAGAATGGCAAAGTTTACAAGAGAAGATATTAAGCGTTTGGCACAAGAAGAAAATGTTAAATTTATTCGTCTACAATTCACTGATATTTTAGGAACAATTAAAAACGTTGAGATTCCAGTTAGCCAATTAGAAAAGGCTTTGGATAATAAAATGATGTTTGACGGGTCTTCTATCGAAGGTTTTGTACGTATTGAGGAATCTGATATGTACTTATATCCAGATTTGAATACATGGGTAGTATTCCCTTGGACAGCTGAAAAAGGAAAAGTAGCTCGTTTAATTTGTGATATTTATACTGCAGAAGGTAATCCATTTGATGGTGATCCACGTAATAACTTAAGAAGAGTATTGAGAGAAATGGAAGAGCTTGGATTTACAGACTTTAACTTAGGACCTGAGCCAGAATTCTTCTTATTTAAATTAGATGAAAAAGGTGAGCCAACACTAGAGTTGAACGACCAAGGCGGATACTTCGACTTAGCGCCAACAGATTTAGGAGAAAACTGCCGTCGTGATATCGTACTAGAACTAGAAGAAATGGGCTTTGAAATTGAAGCTTCTCACCATGAAGTAGCACCAGGGCAACATGAAATTGACTTTAAATATGCTGATGCTTTAACAGCATGTGACCAAATTCAAACATTCAAATTAGTAGTAAAAACGATTGCTCGTAAGCACGGTTTACATGCAACGTTTATGCCAAAACCATTATACGGAGTAAATGGTTCTGGAATGCACATGAATCTTTCATTATTTACAAATGGCAAAAATGCATTCTATGAGCCAACTGGCGACTTAGAAATGAGTGATGCAGCTCGTCAATTCATTGCAGGTATCCTTAAGCACGCTCCAAGCTTTACAGCGGTAACGAATCCAACTGTAAACTCTTATAAGCGTCTAGTACCTGGTTATGAAGCACCTTGCTATGTTGCATGGTCTGCTAGAAACCGTTCACCATTAATTCGTATTCCTGCTTCCCGCGGTTTAAGTACTCGTGTAGAAGTAAGAAGCGTTGATCCAGCTGCAAACCCATATCTAGCAATGGCTGTTCTATTAAAAGCTGGTTTAGATGGTATTAAGAATAAAATGACTCCTCCAGCTCCAGTTGACCGTAACATCTATGTGATGAGCAAAGAGGAAAGAATCGAAGAAGGAATCATCGATCTTCCTGCAACACTAGCTCAAGCATTAGATCAATTGAAGTCAGATGAAGTAATTGTATCTGGATTAGGAGAGCACATCTTCGAACACTTTATCGAAGCAAAAGAGATCGAGTGGGATATGTTCCGTACAACTGTACATCCTTGGGAACGCGATCAATACATGAGCATGTACTAAAATTAAGTAACCCAGTATTGACAAAGAATTCACAGCGAAAATTAAGAGACCCAGTGTGGATATAATCCATACTGGGTTATTTTGTTTCTTTTATTTTTCACTTTTTTCATTTAGTAATTTAAACTTGGTTAGAATAATATCGCTGCTAATCCCTACAAGTACCGATACTAAAATATTCTCAACTAATGAATTGGGAGTTGTGTAAATCACCACGAGGAGACAAGCAACTAAGCACAGAAGTATTTCTTCTAGAAAACCTAGATAAATAAACTTCTTTGTTTTACGAGGCATGATGATTTTTCCGTGCTTTCGTACATGACTGATAATTCCTACTGATCCACCAATAACCATTGAGAAAATAATGTCCTTCAACACTGTTTTCCACACTCCTTAAGCCCAGATTTTTTGACCTAAGGTAAATCTTGGTGTATTACCATTATACTAATAGTGATAACTACATAGAATGAGTAAAAATACACATTTTTGTATAATTTACCAAAAATAAACATAAAAAAGAGCAGATTTATAACATCTGCTCTTTTCAATTAATGAATATGACGGTAAACTCCGATAACTTTTCCTAGGATTGAAACATTTCTTAGAATAATCGGATCCATGGTTGAGTTCTCTGGTTGTAAACGAATGAAATCTTTTTCTTTAAAGAATCGCTTACAAGTGGCCTCATCTTCGTCTGTCATGGCAACGACGATATCACCATTATTCGCATTTTGCTGCTGTCTTACAATCACGTAATCTCCATCAAGAATTCCGGCTTCTATCATACTCTCACCCATGATTTCTAGCATAAATACTTGCTCATCGGCAGGCGCTAGACTTTCAGGCAGTGGAAAATACTCTTCTACGTTTTCAATGGCGGTTATTGGCAGACCAGCAGTTACTTTACCGACAATCGGCACATTGACGACATTGTTTCTTGGGATATTCAAAGTTTCATCTGCTTCTAGTATTTCAATTGCTCTCGGTTTTGTGGGATCTCTTCTAATCAGTCCCTTGCTCTCCAAACGTGCTAAATGACCATGGACAGTAGAACTAGAAGCAAGCCCAACCGCTTCTCCGATTTCTCTTACGGATGGCGGATACCCTTTTTTCTTTACTTCCCCTTTAATAAAATCAAGGATATCCTGCTGGCGCTTAGATATTTTTGTCATTATAGATACACCTCGCCCTATTTAATATTTAAATTAATTATAGCATGTTCGTATTTTTTATACAAACATAAGTTCGAATTATTGTTGACAACAAACAAACGTTCGGATTATAATAAAAATAAATAAGCGAACATATATTCTGAATAGGGGTTTTGTTATGAAAAAAATATGGGAAAAATACTCTTATGCAATATTATTAATTATCTTAAGCTGTTCATTAGCTTTTATTTTATCCTTACGTTTCAATTCTAACGTGGAAGAGAAGTTCGTAACAATTATGGTTTCCGAAGGCGATTCACTTTGGAAAATCTCTAACCAATATTCGAATCAGCATTCTTACTCCAATAATGAATTTGTCAGCTGGGTTAAGCAGCATAACAATATCGACGGGGATAGAATTTATCCTGGCGATGAAATCACAATCCCTGTAAACCTTGAAGCTGGATCTTTAACTGAATACGCCAGCGCTGCAGGGGAGTAATGGCAGATGGTGAATGCTGTCATATATTGTCGGGTAAGTACAAATAAAGATACCCAGGAAACCTCATTAAAGCGTCAAGAAGAGGAACTTATAAAGCTAGCGGGTCAATATCATTTTAGTGTGGTATCCATTATTAGAGAGCAAGCAAGTGGTTATGAACTAGATAGAGATGGAATGCTGCAGCTATTGGATTTGTTGAAAGAAAAAACAGTACAAGCAGTTTTAATTCAAGATGAAACGAGGCTTGGACGAGGAAATGCGAAGATTGCTCTTCTGCATTTTATAATGAAAGAGGGCGTTAAGCTGTATAGTATCTCTCATAATGGAGAGCTGCAGTTATCTGAAAGTGATTCCATGGTATTAAATATAGTGGGTATGGTTGAAGAATATCAGCGTAAGCTTCATAATATCAAAATCAAGCGTGGAATGAAAAGAGCTATTGCTCATGGATATAAGCCTGAAAAGAATCTTAAAAATCTCGAATCGAATTCGGGACGGGAAAAAATAGAAGTTCCCATTGAAGAGATAGTCCGTCTTAGAAAAAACAAATTAACTTTTTCGGAGATTGCTGCTACTTTAAGGGGTTTTGGGTACAATATTTCAAAAGCAACTGTTCACAGACGCTATCAAGAATCTCAACAATCTATCGACTCAGAAGAGCAGTAGACCATTTGCCTTGTCAGATGGTCTATTTTTTAGTAAAATCAGTCTTTAAGTAATTACTGTGATAAAGCTTATTGTTGTCACTCTAATGATCGAAGCGGATATCAACAGACAAGTTTGAAAGGAGGGTTCTTCATGCTCTCGAAAGAAAAAATGGCAAGAATCAATGAATTAGCCAGAAAAGCCAAAGCAACTGGTTTAACAGAAGCAGAAGCGAAGGAACAATCAAAATTAAGAAGCGAATATTTGACCACTTTCCGCAGTTCTATGCTGGATACATTAACCAATACCAAAATCATCGATCCAGAAGGAAATGACGTAACACCTGAAAAGATAAAAGTTCGAAAAAAATATAATCTTCATTAATTAGGGAAACATTTTGTTTTCCTTTTTACATATTACACCCTCTAGAGTGCTAAAATAAGAAAATAAAAGTCATTTAATTTGTTTAGTACTCAAATTAATTGTTGAATTAGTACCATAAGAACTATAATATAATAGTTGTTATTATTTTTTTATCCTAGTGGATCAGGAGTGATTTAATTAATGTTTAATACTATTGATGATTTGTCAGTAACCTCTATTCGTACGCTCTCTATTGATATGATTGAAAAAGCAAATTCAGGGCATCCTGGAATGCCAATGGGTGCTGCACCGATGACCTATGCGTTATGGACACGTTTTATGAACCATAATCCGAAAAATCCAGAGTGGTTTAACCGTGACCGTTTTGTATTATCTGCAGGGCATGGATCTGCTTTATTATACAGCATGCTTCATTTGTCAGGTTATAAGCTATCAATGGATGATTTAAAACAATTCCGCCAATGGGGAAGTAAAACTCCAGGACACCCAGAGTATGGTCATACGGATGGGATAGAAGCAACAACTGGTCCACTTGGACAGGGAATTGCAATGGCAGTCGGAATGGCGATGGCAGAACGACATACAGCTAGTGTTTACAATAAAGAAAATTATGAATTAGTAAACCATTTTACATATAGTATTTGTGGGGATGGAGATTTAATGGAGGGTGTTTCAGCAGAGGCTGCGTCGCTTGCTGGACATTTAAAACTAGGTCGTTTAGTAGTTTTATACGATTCCAATGATATTTCACTTGATGGTGATTTAAATAAATCCTTCTCTGAAAGTGTAAAAGATCGTTTCACTTCATACGGCTGGCAATATGTTCGCGTAGAAGACGGAAATAATCTTGAAGAAATTGCTAAAGCGCTAGAAGAAGCTAGAACTGATCTTGATCGACCAACGATGATTGAAGTTAGAACGGTTATCGGTTATGGTTCACCTAACCGTGCTGGAACTTCAGGTGTTCATGGTTCACCGCTTGGAGCAGATGAGTTAAAGCTGACAAAAGAAGCTTATAAATGGACATTTGAAGAAGATTTCCACGTACCAAATGAAGTTTACGAAAACTTCCAAAACCTAATCGTTGAAAATGGTGTGAAAAAGGAAAAAGAATGGAACGACCTCTTTGCACAATATAAGAACGAATATCCTGAATTAGCTAGTCAATTAGAAAAAGTACTGAAAAATGAATTGCCAGAGGGCTGGGATAAAGATATTCCAGTATACAGCGAAGGTAAAGCACTAGCAAGCCGAGCATCATCAGGTGAGGCACTAAATGGCATTGCGAAAAACTTACCAATCTTTATCGGTGGTTCAGCTGACCTTGCTGGTTCTAATAAAACCATGATCAAAGGTACCGGAGATTATGCGCCAGGCAACTACGATGCTAGAAATATTTGGTTTGGCGTTCGTGAATTTGCAATGGGTGCTGCAATGAATGGGATCGCCTTACATGGTGGAGTGAAAATTTTTGGCGGAACATTCTTCGTGTTCTCTGACTACTTACGTCCTGCTATCCGGCTTGCTGCTTTAATGGGCTTGCCAGTAACATATGTATTTACTCATGACAGTATTGCTGTTGGAGAAGATGGACCTACTCATGAGCCGGTTGAACAACTTGCTGCACTGCGTGCAATGCCTGGTCTTTCTATTATTCGTCCAGCAGACGGTAATGAGACAGCTGCTGCATGGAAGCTTGCGGTTGAGTCAACAAACAAACCAACTGCTTTAGTGTTAACACGTCAAGATTTACCAACACTTAAGGATACAGATAAAAATGCATATGAAGGAGTTTCAAAAGGTGCTTATGTTGTATCACCTTCTGAAAGAGAAACTCCAGATGCACTTTTACTTGCAACTGGTTCAGAGGTAAGTTTAGCGGTTGAAGCACAAAAAGCATTAGCTGGTGAAGGTATTCATGTTTCTGTTGTAAGCATGCCATCATGGGATCGCTTTGAACAACAATCACAGGAATACAAAAACTCCGTTCTTCCAAAGAATGTGAAAAAACGTCTTGGAATTGAAGTTGGTTCTTCATTTGGCTGGCACAAATACACTGGTGATGAAGGAGACGTCCTAGCCATTGATACATTTGGGGCTTCTGCACCTGGAGAGAAAATTATGGAAGAATACGGCTTTAGTGTAAGTAATGTGGTTGCACGTGTTAAAGCACTTCTTCAATAATAAATAGATGATTTCAAAGAGAGCGACGTCATGTCGTTCTCTTTTTTTGCTTTTCTACTATATATATATATGAACATTAGATGAATGATTTGAAATATTCGAGACATTCCAATTATTAGTTGGATATAATAAAATTTGTAAGAATCTTATGGATTCGACAATAATAGTGATATTTTTTGCCGGTATAAGACAAATGTTTTGATAGTGATTCATTATAATTGATAGAAAGGGTATTCAACGAAGGAGAGATCGTTGTGAGGAATTATCAGCTTTATCTAATAGAAGATGAATTTGCCGCCCATTACTTCGGAAGAGAGCGTATGTTTTTTCAGCTTTTTAAGGAACATCATAAAGCAGACGGTGAACTGAAATTTATAACTAATAAGCAGATTTCTTATATAACAAAGTCATTAGAGGTTTTGAAATTACATCAGTTAATTCAAAAACAACTTGGAAAAAAGAAAGGGTTTCTGGCTGAACATGGTACATACTCCATTGAATTAAGTGGAAAACTAAGTACAGCGAAATTAAGGGTCTTCCAAGATTTAATTACAATTGAGGCTTCCGGCAGTTATGAAGCCGAAACGATTTTCTTTGAAGTGCTTAGAAAATGTGAATCTTCCTTTATGGCTTTAGATCTTGATCATCAGCGGTTTGGTTGGTTAAAGCCTATTAAAGAAAGAAAATATGTCTAATCTTTTACAAGAGAATATTGTATATTCCCGTTTTATTTAGTACACTGTATGATAGACAACATGAAGGAGGAAGTTTAATGGGTACAGGTTTATGGATTCTAGTTGTTGTACTAGCATTAGTAGCTGGTGTAGCTCTAGGATTTTTCATTGCTCGTAAATACATGATGAGCTACTTAAAGAAAAATCCGCCAATTAATGAACAAATGTTAAAAATGATGATGATGCAAATGGGTATGAAGCCTTCTCAAAAGAAGATCAACCAAATGATGTCTGCTATGAATAAACAGCAAGGCAAATAAATAAAAAGTCAAAAAACCACTTATTTTTGAAAATTATCAAAAGAAGTGGTTTTTTTTATTTGAAAGTAGGAATTTTTCGAAAAGTGTTATATTTAGTTGTTCTATTGAAAAAAGGAATAATAAGGTTCATACTAGTTACGCTAAGCAAGTAACAACAGAATGAAGGAGCCATACTACATGAAAAAAGTTTTATCACTTATTTTAATTCTACTTCTAGCTTTAACGGCATGTGGAACGCAAGAAAAAGAAGAAGCAGCTACTCCTGAAGAGAATCAAACAGAAGAAGGTACAAACGCTGCAAAAGAAAACACAAACACTAGAGAGCTGACTGCTGAGGATGAGAAATTCGCGGAATTGATCCTTGCTAAAGATTACGAGGCGGTAGTAAAAGAAACAGGTTCATTAAAGAGTGAATCGCAGAAAGATTTCTACTACCTTGCATCTGCTTTCATTAAAAACAATGAAATTCAAACAAAGACATACGACCCAAATGACCCCAATGCTATTTTAACTGATCATAAGGTTATCAAAAATTATTTAAACAGAGTGAAGTTTGTACCAGATAACATTAAGGTTCAAGTAGATGAATTAAGAACAGCTGCCGAGGAGAAATTGGCAGAGTTAGAAAAAGAAGCAGAATAATTTAGGAAAAGCACTCATAAAAATGAGTGCTTTTTTCATACAGAGACTGGGTGTCTAAATCTTTATTATTTTTATAATATTTGGTAAAATAAATCTTCGGGTGAGTAAAAGATTTTTTAAAATAATAAAAAGAAAAAGTTGAATCATTTTTCGGGGGAACGATTATGAAAGTATTTTTAGATTTAGGCTGGTTTTTTAAACAAGAGAAAAAAGCTTACATATTTGGAACCGTTATCTTATTGTTTGTAGCACTGCTGCAACTTGTGCCGCCAAAGGTCATTGGGGTCATTGCTGACCATATTAATAACGGAACGATGACGAAAGGTATACTCCTTGAATGGATGGCGGTATTAGTCGGGGCAGGACTCGGTATGTATGTCTTGAGATATTTTTGGAGAATTATGATTTTTGGTTCGGCGGTTAAGCTTAGCAAACAGCTAAGAAATCGATTATATCAACACTTTACAAATATGTCGCCATCGTTTTATCAGAAACGAAGGATTGGCGATTTAATGGCGCATGCGACAAATGACCTGCAAGCCATACAACAAACGGCTGGGGCAGGAGTCCTAACATTGGTTGATTCTCTTTCAACAGGTGGATTTGTGATTCTGGCCATGGCATTTACGATTAGCTGGAAATTAACCTTGATATGTTTAATCCCAATGCCTTTTATGGCTATTCTTACAAGCTGGTTTGGTACGATGCTGCATCGAACCTTCCACAAGGCACAAGAAGCCTTCTCAGATTTGAATGATAAAACACAGGAAAGTATTTCTGGGATTAAGGTCATTAAAACTTTTGGTCAGGAAAAGGAAGACATAGAGGATTTTAGTAAGCAATCACAGGATGTAGTCGAAAAAAACATCGTGGTAGCAAAAATAGATTCATTATATGATCCAACGATTTCAATTATTGTAGCTATTTCTTTTTTCTTAGCCATCACCTTTGGTTCCAAATACGTATTGGCTGGGGAGTTAACGATTGGCGAATTGATTGCCTTTACCACCTATTTAGGACTTTTAATATGGCCAATGTTGGCATTTGGCTGGTTATTTAATATCGTTGAACGAGGTCGTGCTTCGTATGACCGTGTGGCCGCACTGCTTCGTGAAGAATCTGATATTACAGATCGAAGTGATGCATTAGAGATCGTTCCTAGCGGCGATATCCACTATAATATTGAGAAATTCACTTTCCCAGGTGAAAAAGTACCAATGTTAAGGAATATTAGCTTCACTCTTAATAGAGGAGAGACACTAGGGATTGTCGGGAAAACGGGTGCTGGTAAAACAACACTGTTAAAGCTGCTTATTCGTGAATTTGAGGACTATGAAGGGGGAATTACCTTCGGCGGTCATACACTTCAAGAATATAAATTGGAAAAACTACGTGAAGTGATTGGCTATGTTCCACAAGACCATTTCTTGTTCTCTGCGAGTGTCGCTGAAAATATTGCCTTCACGAACCCTCATGCACCGAAAGAAGATATCTTTGATGCAGCAAAGCTGGCCAGTATTCATGATGATATTCTTCAATTTACAGAAGGCTATCAAACGGTTGTGGGCGAAAGGGGAGTATCCTTATCTGGCGGTCAAAAACAGAGGATTAGTATTGCACGTGCGCTGTTGATGAATCCAGAAGTGTTATTGTTAGATGATTCCCTCTCTGCCGTCGATGCAAAGACCGAGGAGGCGATTCTTTCGGCATTAAGAAAGAATCGAGAAGGGAAAACAACGATTATTACCTCTCACCGCTTGAGTGCGATCCAGCACGCAAACTTAATTCTTGTGCTTGATAATGGCGAGGTCATTGAAAGAGGGACACATGAAGAATTAATGGCAGCACATGGCTGGTATAAGGAAATGTATGTACGTCAGCAGCTAGAGGAGTTGGTTGAACATGGAGGACATTAAAATGGAAGAAACAGCACAGCTGACTGAAAAAGAACAAAAAAGAGTTTTATATCGCCTGCTTTCCTATACTAAACCACATAAAAAGGAATTAATCCTAGCATTCAGCCTGTTAGTGTTAACAACACTAGGAGAGTTAGCATCTCCGATTCTAGTAAAAATCTTTATTGATGATTACCTAACACCAGGAAATTTGGTTTTACAGCCACTGGTTATCCTAGGGGCAAGCTATCTAGGAATTCAAATTGTAAAATCCCTCTTGTTGTTTTTTCAATTAGTAAAATTTCAGGAGATTGCTCTTAAGATTATTCAACAGCTTCGAATTGATATTTTTTCAAAGGTACAGTCACTAGGTCTTAAGTATTTTGATCAAACGCCGGCGGGAAGTATTGTTTCAAGGGTGACTAACGATACCGAGGCCATTAAAGATATGTTTGTTACTGTCCTTTCGACTTTTATCCAAAGCGGATTTTTACTAACCGGAATTTTCATTACAATGTTTATCCTGGATGTAAAGCTGGCGCTATTCTGTCTTATATTTATTCCATTAATACTTCTCGTCATGAGTTTATATCGGAAATTTAGTTCCCGTTTTTATTTGGAAATGCGTGAAAGACTCAGCCAATTAAATGCTAAACTTAGTGAATCCCTGCAGGGTATGAGTATTATTCAAGTATTTCGCCAGGAAAAAAGACTTCGCAAAGAGTTCGAAGACATCAATGATAAACACTATGATGCGGGAATGAAGAACATTAAGATAGATGGATTATTGCTGCGTCCTGCAGTTGATTTAATTTTTATTCTAGGATTAATCATTGTCTTAAATTATTTTGGTATTACATCATTGGACAGTCCAGTAGAAATCGGTGTGTTATATGCTTTTGTTAATTATCTGGAGCGTTTCTTTGAACCAGTAAATAATATGATGATGAGGTTATCGTTGTACCAGCAAGCAATTGTTGCTGGAGCACGTGTCTTTAGAATCTTGGATAAGCAGGAATTGGCACCTGGACAAAATAATGAAAGTAATCTATCGATTGAAAAAGGAAGAATTGAATTTAAGAATTTAACCTTTTCCTATGATGGCAAGCGGGATGTTTTGAAAAATATATCCTTTACAGCAAATCCTGGAGAAACCGTAGCACTCGTTGGTCATACAGGAAGTGGGAAAAGTTCGATTATCAATCTATTAATGAGATTCTATGAATACGAAAAGGGCGATATCTTAATTGATGGTCAGTCCATCCGTCATTTTTCCAAGGATGAATTACGTGAAAAAATGGGGCTTGTCCTTCAAGATCCGTTTTTATTTTACGGAAGTGTAAGAGATAATATTACGCTTCATAATCATCATTTAACAGATGAACAAGTAGAGGCAGCAGCTCAATTTGTTCAAGCGCATACCTTTATTGAAAAGCTGGAAGATTCCTATCATCATAAAGTAGTGGAGAGAGGATCTACGTTTTCTAGCGGGCAGCGTCAATTAATTGCGTTTGCAAGGACCATTGCCGCTAATCCAAAGATTCTCGTCCTCGATGAGGCCACGGCAAATATTGATACCGAAACGGAGGAAGCAATTCAAACAGCTCTTTCCAAAATGAGAAAGGGGCGTACGACAATTGCTATTGCCCACCGGTTATCTACGATACAAGACGCGAACTTAATACTCGTTTTACATCAAGGAGAAATTGTTGAAAGAGGCACACATCAAGAGTTATTGGCACTAGGCGGACTTTACCATAAAATGTTCCTGCTGCAAAATGGGGCTTTGGAACGTTTAGAGGATATCATGCATTAAGGACAAAAAGAAAAATCCTGGTTATTAGCCAGGATTTTTACATTAGAGACTCGCCACTTGGCGAGTTTTCTTTATATATTTTCGATTATATTCATTTAAAAGATGGTCTAATTCTTGACTATAGCGAATAGCGATGGAGGAAGTCAGGCCGTTTGTGACCGCGACTTGAATTAATTCAGCACGCTTTTTCTCAATCAATACAATTAGATCTTGTTTGATCATTGCCGTGGTCCTTTCCGGAGAAACTCCAATAATAGAAAACATTGATAGTTATTCTCTACCAATGTTTTACTAGTATAACCTAAGTTGGGAATAAATCCAAGATATTTGTAAGAAAATATCCATCTAATACAGGGAAATGGTAGAAACATAGGAAGGTTTTTGAAGGAAATGATATTTGACTCTTAGAGACACAAAATATTCATGTTAACCATTATCATTTAGTGGAAATGTTTGATAAAATGATAAGGTATCGACTATAGTGGGAGTGTTAATATGACGGATGTAAATATATTTTTAGCTTTAGGTGCCGGTTTCCTAAGTTTTATTTCACCATGCTGTTTACCGCTTTACCCTGCATTTCTTTCCTATATCACTGGGATGTCTGTAGGAGAGTTAAAAACTGAAAATGCCATGCTTCAAAAACGAAGTCTTCTACATACAATCTTTTTCCTTTTAGGATTTTCGGCTATTTTTATCGCAATTGGTTTTGGTACTTCTTTTGTTGGAAGCTTTTTCCTTGAGTACAAAGATCTCATTCGTCAGTTAGGCGGAATATTTATCGTTCTTTTTGGACTAATTATTGTCGGTGTATTTAAACCTGAGTTTTTGATGAAGGATCGGAAATTAGAATTTAAAAATAGACCATCAGGCTTTTTTGGTTCAGCACTTATTGGGATGGCCTTTGCGGCTGGCTGGACTCCTTGTACGGGTCCGATTCTTTCGGCGGTAATCGCCCTTGCCGCGACAAATCCAGGTTCTGGTGTACTCTACATGGTTGCATATTCACTTGGATTTGCGATACCGTTCCTAATCCTATCTTTCTTTGTTGGCCGTATGAAATGGATTCGCAAAAACAGTGGAAAGATTGTTAAAATCGGTGGTTATCTTATGATTGTCATGGGTATCGTACTTTTCTTTGACTGGATGACAAAAATTATTACGATTTTCTCCGGTATGTTTGGTGGTTTTACAGGCTTCTAAACATTAGAAGGATATAGTAAAATATGAATTTAGAGCTTTATTTTAAGGAATTAGGGGTTGAAACCTATGAACTTTGTTGTTGTTTCTTCAATCGGTGCGGTTTTTATGGGGATTTTTGCTTTATTCGTCCGCATGAAGGCCGCTAAGAAGCCTACAAATGTAAAGAAAATTATCCTGCCGCCAGTCTTTATGTCGAGCGGGGCATTAATGTATGTAGTACCTCAATTTAGATTAACTCCTCTGGAAATAGTTGAGGTAGTAATTGTAGGGATGCTTTTTTCCATCCTGTTAATTAAAACCTCTAAATTTGAGATTCGCGAGAACGAAATCTATCTAAAACGATCCAAAGCATTTATGTACATTTTAGTTGGACTATTAGTTGTGAGGTTAGCTTTAAAATCGATTTTAAGTACAACGATTGATTTTGGAGAGCTAAGCGGTATGTTCTTCTTGGTTGCTTTTAGTATGATTGTACCATGGCGGGTAGCGATGTATCTCGATTATAAAAAGCTATACAAACAACTTCGTAGCTAACACTAATACTGTCATGGTATTGAAAAACGCTCAGGGTACAAAGTACTCTGAGCATTTCTTTTAATATCGATATCTTCTAATTTTATCAAACAAATACTGTACACCATATAAAATATACGCTTTATAGTGTAAGTAAATGAAAAACTGAACATGATTTAATCGACCTAGACTGATGATTTTAAGCTTTTTAAGGATATCTATGATAAGGAAAGCAAAGGCGCCATCAGAAATCACGTTCAATAACACAAATTTCTTAAAGTTTCCATATGAAAGTTTAAGCAGCCACATCGATAGTGGCATATAAGGGCCTACACTAAAAGGAAGCTCATCCCTCATGAAGGATTTTCGCTTGTCATAAAACTTCCACCAATTCCGCTTGTGTCCATATAGATGATTAATGATTTCAAAAATAACAATAAAAACTCCTGAAAAAGAATACCGTTTAAAATCACGCTTTCCTATAAATAATAATGACATCCACGGAATCAATATTAACAATAGATTAAATATCTTGTGCCTTTTTGTTGCCATACGTTTTGCCATTTGTTTCACCCCAACCTACGATTTGACTCTTTTTTAAAATATCCAAAATTATAAAAAAAAACCGCCAAAAATTGGTCGGTTTAGAATAAATGCTCATAAGGAGCTACATCAATTCTATTTTCAAATAGCTTTTTACGTAAAAACTTATGATCCCTTTTCGGCGTTGCTTGAATGTAACCGCGGATGACAAGTTCTTCCGTTATTCTTGATACCTTCTCATTAAGCGCAAGTTCGCCAATCTTTCCTGCGATTTTATGTCTAGCGACATCACGGAAAAGCTCAGGAACAGGGCTAACTAAATCTTCTAGAAGTTGTTTTTCTTCCTCGCCCCATAAATGACGAGTCTGATTAACATAGTGTTCTTCCCAGTCCATCACGGATTTGCCATCTTCTTTCGGCATTTTCTTGAGAAATTTCCGAAACATAAAAAATCCGCCAATCGCCATTAAACCTGCAAATGCAAAAATCCATATTAATATAAACCATAAGAACCAACCTGTTAGTTGCATAGTTTTCACCTTCAAAATACTATTTTCATCTACCTATTATAGTCTTTTAAGTGGTGAAAAGACAAGTCTTCGCCTTTTTTATCAAGGAAGAAGCCATCCTTAAGGCGGTTGCAAAAGTTGTCGAAAAAATGACAAAATCCCCAACTCTATTGATTATTACTATATTCCATTGTATTATGATTACAAATGGTAGTTATCTTTTTTACAATAATAATTCTGGGGCTGAATGGGGTACTGGTGTCCTCCACAGTCTTCAAAACTGCTTGAGACCTGCGTGCCAGGTCTGGTGGGTTCGATTCCCACGCAGTCCCGCCAAAATTGACCATTTATCGTTGTTAATAATTTGTCTCCTCACCAGTCTAAATGGTATTTTCATGTTAGACTGTTGCAGCTGTTAAACGAGACTGTACATAACAATTACTTTTAGTCGCCTATAAAAATTTATAGGGGGCTATTTTTATGCTAAAGACAATCCGTTAGTATAAGGGTGGGCAATGCAGTGAAAAGAGTTCAAAAAAGGACTTAGATGAACTAACATTGGGAGATGTTTGATAAGTTCATGACTTTTAAGAAAACTGAAGCACACTTGCACCTAGGACCTTATCAGAATACTATATCCACTTTGATTATCTAAAATGTTTTCTTGTGAAGATATGACTAATGAAGAACAACCAGCTCATCAGCTAGTTGTGTTTTTTTACGCTTAAAACCTCCGATTGTCACCCACGAGAACCGTCCCCATGGTCTACCTTATTAGTTTAGTGCTCCCGCAATGGCTATCAGACTACGAATATACCGGAATGCAGTGAGGAAGTCATCTGTTTCGAAGGAGTGGGTTGTTGAGTTCACTCTTGCGACAATTGGCAGAATTCCGGCGGCATCGGCCAAGCCTGGGTGTAGATAAGTGACTTCGACCTGGAAGGGGCCATCCATTTTGATAGGATGAATATTATGAAGACTCGAAAGGGCTTCAATTGTTTTTTCTTTGATCAGGCATTGCGCTTTCTGTGGGCTTAAATTTTTGGCCGTTTGCCGATTAATGGTGTGTTTAACAACAGCTGTTTTAATTCCTTGAATGAAATCCGTTGCTTCTTCGACTGCGTACTGACATCCCGTAACAAGGGCAACTGGCACTCGGAATACCCCGGCAATTCCTGCATTCAGCGCAATTTCACCCATATCAAGGTTATTGATTTTTATATTTCGAATAACTCCTCCATGAAAAGTATGATTCAAAATACCGTCGTTTCCCATCCTGGAGTGATAGCCTACAAATAAAGCTGCATCGAACTCCGGACTAATCCCTTCCATCATCGCAAGTGTCTTCGGGGAACCAGTGATATACTCTGCATCAGGGTGCATCGCTTCGGGGATCAGATTACGCATCGTTCCATGGGAATCATTCACAACAATTTCCGTAGCTCCCACTGACATGGCGCCTTCAATACATGCATTTACCTCTTGAGTCATCAGCATTCTAGCCCGATCGTGTTCCCGCCCATCCCGTGCGGTATGCTCACGATGAACCACTCCAGCTACTCCCTCAATGTCCGCAGAAATAAAAATTTTCACACTTATTACCCCCTATTAAAACCTATTTATTAATTATTCTATATCACTATTGCATTTTCCTTTTAAAAAAATAGGTTGAAATAGGTTAAATTATATAATATGATTAACGAAAGATTCTGAAAAAACAGAAAAGAGGTGCAAAGTTTTGTTTCCATCAAAACTAGTAGATGTATATCGTGGTGGAAGGGTAGAAAGCTCCCATTTCGGACACATAGCTGTCGTTAATTTGGAAGGTAAATTGTTATATTCGCTTGGGGATCCTAATCGGTTAACCTATGCTCGGTCTTCTGTGAAGCCTTTACAAACAATTCCGGTTGTGGAAACAGGGGCTGCAGACTTCTATGAGCTGTCTGAATCAGACATTTCGTTATGTTGCGCTTCACACAGTGGAGAGGCCCAGCATACTGATCGAGTACTGGCTATTCTTGGACGAGCAGGAATTGAAGACACAGCTTTACAATGTGGAACCCATATTCCACATTCGCAGGATACATATAAGAAATTGATGGCAGAGGGTAAGGATCTCACCTCTTTATATAGCAATTGCTCTGGTAAGCATACAGGCATGCTGGTGACAGCTAAACACATGGGAGAAACGCTTGTAGATTACTATCTGCCCAGCCATCCGGTTCAACAAAGAATTTTGAAAACGATTTCAGAAGTGGCGGAATATCCAATTGATAAAATTCAAATGGGAACAGATGGCTGTGGAGTTCCAGTGCATGCCCTGCCGTTAGAGCGGTTTGCCTATGCCTTTGCTAGAATGGCCCGCCCTGATTCCATGGGAGAAGAAAGAGCCAAGGCTGCGAATCGAATAACAACTGCCATGATGAATTATCCCGAGATGGTAGGTGGAACTGGCCGTTTCTGTACCGACTTTATGAATGCGACTAAAGGCCGTTTATTTGGCAAAGCAGGAGCAGAAGGTGTCTACCTGATCGGGGATAGGGAAACGGGAATCGGCATCGCAATCAAGATAGAGGACGGAAATGGTCGAGCAGCCTATCCTGTCGCTCTAGAGACCTTGAGACAACTTAATTTCATCAATGAAGAGCAGCTCAACAAAGTTATGCATCATTACCGCCCTGTTCTTAAGAATGCCCGCCAAGAAAATGTGGGTGAAATGGTACCATCCTTTTCGTTACACAAGTGCTAAGACACTTTTGTATATAAAAATGATCAAGGGGGAAATAAAATGGTAAAAAGAAAATACCTGACCGCCGTTCTTACTGGATTCATGGCCATAAGCCTTGCGCTTGCAGGCTGCTCCAGTCAGTCTGGTTCGTCGGAAAAGAGCCAGAAAGCGAAAACAGAGACAAAGCAAGAAGAACAACCGCTTGCCAAAAAAGACGGAAACAGCCTTACGATTGCCATCAAAGATAACCTCGTAAGCATGGATCCGCAGGACACGAACGATACGTTGTCCGGTTCTGTCCAAGCTACGATGTACGAAGGCTTGGTTGGGTTCGACAAAGATATGAAGATGGTTCCTGTTTTGGCGGAAAGCTATGAAGCTAGCGATGATGCAAAAGTATTTACCTTCAAATTGAAGCAGGGAATCAAGTTCCACGATGGTACCCCATTTAATGCGGAAGCAGTGAAGGTAAACATCGACCGCGTAGCTAATCCAGATAATAAATTAAAAAGACACAGCATGTTTTCACTAGTTGACAAAACAGAGGCTGTAGATGAGTACACCTTTAGAGTCACGTTAAAGGAACCGTTTGGAGCCATGCTGAATAACTTTGCCCATCCTGCGGCAAGAATCATTAGTCCCGAGGCTTTGAAGGAATATGGGAAAGAGGTATCCACGCATCCTGTTGGAACTGGCCCGTTCAAATTTGTAGAGTGGGATCCAAGCGACCATTTGACTGTTGAAAAGAACCCGGACTACTGGGAAAAGGATTTGCCGAAGGTAGATAGCATCAAGTTTAAGCCTGTACCGGAAAACGGAGCGCGCGTAGCGATGTTACAAACAGGGGAAGCCGATTTTATTTATCCGGTTCCTACCGAACAGGTGGAAGCCATCAATGGAAAAGACGGTATAATCGTAGAAAATAAACCTTCTATTGTAGCACGTTATATGACCATGAACGCGACAAAGAAACCTTTCAATGATGTTAAAGTACGTCAAGCAATAAACTATGCGATTAATAAAGAAGCGTTCCTAAAGGTTGTGTACCGTGGATTTGGAAGCGAAATGGATTCAATCATTCCGGCCGGACTCCAGTTCTATTCTAAACAAAAAACATACCAATATGATCTGGAAAAGGCAAAGAAACTGTTGAAAGAAGCAGGCTATGAAAAAGGTTTTACAACTACCATATGGGGTGCAAACAACTCAGATGCGATGAAGGCAATGGAATTTTTACAACAGCAATTGGGGCAAGTTGGCATTAAAGTAGAAGTAGTTCCTATGGAAGCAGGTACACTTTCGGAAAAAATTTGGTCCGTTCAGGATGCGAAAGATGCCGGAGTCGAGCTTTACTATGGTGGCTGGTCTTCATCCACGGGGGATGCAGATTGGGGAATTCGTCCGTTACTTGCCGGAGATTCAATCCCACCAAAATCCTATAATGTTGGCTATTACCAAAATGAAAAGGCAGATCAGTTAATTAACGCTGCTTTACAAACAGCAGATCCAGAAAAACGCCAAGCAGCTTACGCTGACGTTCAGAAAATGATTTGGGACGATGCACCTTGGGCACCTCTGATTGTCGAAGACACAATCGCAGGGAAAAAGAATTACCTGGAAGGCATTTACTTACTGCCTGACGGTTCTCTGAGTGCGAAAGAAGCAGAAATAAAAAAGTAGGGAAATAGTGGGCGGTCGCTAATTAATTTGTTAGTGATCGCCCTATCTTGAATACAGGCAGGATAAGGAGGGTGGATATGTTTCGTTATATCTTAAAGCGTTTATTGGGCATCGTTCCTATTCTATTAATTGTTTCTATTTTTATTTTCATGTTTGTCCATATGATTCCCGGGGACCCTGCACGGCTTGTAGCTGGTCCGGATGCAGGTCAAAAGGATGTAGAGCTTGTCCGTCAACAGCTTGGTCTGGATAAACCGCTCACGACGCAGTATTTCACTTACATAGGCAATCTATTACAAGGTGATTTGGGCATATCGATGAAAACCAAAAGACCTGTATATGATGAGATTGCCGAAAGATTTATGCCAACTTTTTGGCTGACGGTTTGGAGTATGGCCTGGGCAGTCGTTTTCGGGCTTTTAATTGGCGTTATCTCGGCAACAAAACGGAATAAATGGCAGGATTACGCGGGTATGTTTGGTGCTGTATCAGGTATTTCTTTACCGTCCTTTTGGCTGGGTTTAATGCTAATACAACTATTTTCCGTTAAGCTGGGCTGGTTCCCAACAGGTGGCAGTGATACTTGGAAATCGTATATATTGCCGTCCATCACCTTAGGAGCTGGAGTAGCTGCCGTCATTGCTCGCTTTGCGCGTTCTTCCTTGATGGAAATTTTAAAGGAAGACTATATTCGAACGGGAAGAGCCAAAGGTTTGAAGGAGAATGTAGTGGTGTGGAGACACGCCTTAAAAAACGCAATGATTCCCGTCATTACCATGACAGGATTGCAGTTTGGATTTCTATTAGGAGGATCCATCGTGGTAGAGACGGTATTTAGTTGGCCTGGATTGGGACGGTTACTGATTGATTCTGTATCATTCCGCGACTACCCATTGATCCAGGCAGAAATGTTACTCTTTGCTTTAGAATTCATTTTGATAAATTTACTTGTGGATATCCTGTATGGGGTTATGAATCCGCAAATTCGTTATAAGTAGTGAAAGGGGGAATGGAAATTGGCAAATAGCGGTGTAGTTATTCAACAAAATGAACAAGTGCCGCAGCGGGATGTAGATAAGGTACGCACCCCGTTTTTGGAGTTTTGCAGGAAGTTTAAAAAACAGCGTTTGGCCATGGTTGCAGGGGGGGTTATTGTTTTATTGTTTCTAATTGCCCTTATAGGTCCAGCTATTGCTCCTTATTCTTCAATAGAACCGGACTACGATAATATTTTAAGTCCCCCCTCGATGGAACACTTGGCAGGTACGGATGCTTTCGGCAGAGATATTTTCAGCAGGATTCTCGAAGGAACGAGGATTTCCCTCTTTGTTGGCTTAACTTCCGTTTTAGTAGGTGCTATTGCCGGAACCATACTTGGTCTTATCAGCGGTTACTATGGAAAATGGATAGACAGCCTCATCATGCGATTTTGTGATGTATTATTCGCCTTCCCGGGAATTCTGTTAGCGATTGGCATTATTGCAATTTTAGGGCCGGGACTGGGAAATGTGATTATTGCCGTAGCGATTTTTAGTATTCCGATTTTTGCACGAATTGTACGAAGCAGCACCCTCTCAATCAAAGCTACCGTGTTTGTTGAAGCAGCACAGTCCATTGGAGCAGCTCCTCGACGTATCATTTGGAAGCATATTTTTCCCGGAACGGTGTCTAGCATCATTGTTTATTTTACGATGCGGATTGGAACTTCAATTTTAACGGCGGCAAGCCTTAGCTTTCTAGGATTGGGTGCCCAGCCTCCTTCACCCGAGTGGGGGGCGATGCTCAGCTCCGGCCGGGACTTTTTGAATACAGCTCCGCATGTCACCATCTTTCCTGGACTCGCCATTTTCATTACTGTACTTGCCTTCAATCTGCTGGGTGACGGTTTGCGGGATGCCCTCGATCCGAAGATAAAAGATTAATAGACAGGGAGCGATCATATGAACAACAAACTATTGGAAATATCCAATTTAAAAACCTATTTTTTCTCAGACAAAGGTCATGTACCTGCTGTTAATGGGGTTGATCTGTATATTAACAAAGGTGAGACACTCGGAGTCGTAGGTGAATCAGGCTGCGGAAAGAGTGTCACGTCTCTTTCCATCATGCGTCTACTCACAGATACCCCTGGAAAAGTAGTTGACGGCTCGATTTTATTCGAAGGAAGAGATCTGTTATCTCTTTCGGAAAATGAGATTAGAGAGGTACGCGGGAACGAAATTGCGATGATCTTCCAAGAACCGATGACCTCCTTGAACCCGGTATATAAAATCGGTCAGCAGATTGGCGAGGCTGTACAGCTTCATTTAAAGTATGACAAGAAACAGGCTAGGGAACACGTAATCAAGATGCTGAAACTAGTGGGAATCCCTCGAGCCGAAGAGATTATTGACGAATTTCCTTATCAATTGTCGGGTGGTATGAGGCAAAGAATTATGATTGCTATGGCGATGTCCTGTGACCCGACACTATTAATCGCAGATGAACCGACTACAGCTCTTGATGTGACCATTCAGGCCCAAATCCTAGAATTAATGAAGAAACTAAAAGAGGAGAAAGGGACGGCTATTATGTTAATTACGCATGATTTGGGGGTTGTGGCAGAAATGTGCGATCGTGTTGTGGTTATGTATGCCGGAAAGGTTGTAGAGGAAGCCGAAGTGTTGGAAATTTTCGAAAACCCAAAACATCCTTATACCAAAGGGTTGCTTAACTCCGTTCCAAAGCTGGGCCGGAAAACAAATCGGCTTGAATCCATTCCCGGCAACGTTCCTACACCCGCGAATATGCCGCAGGGGTGTAAATTTGCTCCGCGCTGTTCACAAGTAATGGACATTTGTAAGGTACAAGATCCCAATCTTCTACAAATCGCGGACGGGCATCAATGTCGGTGCTTCCTATATCAAAGCGAATTGGCAAGGGAGGCGTAATAAATGGCAGAGTTATTAGTAGAATCTAAAGGGTTAAAGAAATACTTTCCAATTAACAAAGGATTGTTCGGCCAAAATAAATCATATGTCCGGGCTGTTGACGGGGTTTCTCTATCCATTCGAAAAGGAGAAACGCTAGGGTTAGTTGGGGAAAGCGGGTGCGGGAAGTCTACAACAGGGCGCATGATGATGCGACTGTTGGCACCCACAGAAGGGGAAATTTGGTTTAACGGCCAAGATATCAGCAAGTTAAACGACAAACAGTTGCGTGAAGTTAGGAAAGACTTCCAGATGATTTTTCAGGATCCATATGCCTCCCTCAATCCTCGGATGACGGTTGGCGAAATTATTGCAGAGCCTTTAATTGTGCATAACATGATGGGAAAAAAAGAGCGGGAAAAACGGGTTCACGAATTATTAGAATGTGTCGGCCTTACCCATTATCACGCAAACCGTTATGCCCATGAATTTAGCGGAGGGCAGCGACAACGAATCGGCATTGCAAGGGCGCTTTCGGTAAATCCAAAGCTGATTGTAGCGGATGAACCTGTTTCTGCCTTAGACGTTTCGATACAATCTCAGGTATTAAATCTCATGCAGGATTTACAAAAAGAACTAGGGCTGACTTATCTGTTTATTTCACACGATTTGAGTGTGGTGGAGCATATTAGTGATCGTGTAGGTGTTATGTATTTAGGTAAAATTGTGGAAATATCCCAGAAGGAATCTCTGTATGAAAATCCCTTACATCCCTACACGCAGGCATTAATGTCCGCCGTTCCTATAGCCAATCCGCGTATGAAGAGAGAACGAATTATTCTAGAAGGAGACATTCCGAGCCCTTCGAATCCTCCAACAGGGTGTACGTTTCATCCCCGTTGCCGGTCTTGTATGGAGATTTGTAAAACAACAGTTCCTGAACTAAAAGAGATTGAACCGGGTCATTATGCCGCATGTCATTTGTATGTATAATATAATGATGGTTGGTTTCTTTAAAGTAAGGAGTGAAAGACTCAATGGTTGATAAGGTAGTAACGATTATTTCAATTCAGGATGAATATTTGTCGACGGTCTCAAAACAGATGACAGAGATTGCCGGTGATTTAATAAAGGTTCGTCCCATTTCCATAAAAAACTTAGCGAGGGAGACGATATCGGAAGGTGATATCGTTTTATTAAGTGCCAACTTCATTCTACCGCTTGTTCGCCCTTTCTTGCCAACAGGGGTAAGGTGCATTGAAGCTAAACGTGGGTTGAATTTTGTAAACATAAAAAAGCTGCTTTTTGCTCCTCAAGGACAGAATATTTTAGTTGTAAATGATACAAAGCATACTACGGAGGAAACAATCCAAGCGCTTCGGGAAACTGTATTTGAGCATAATTATTACGCATATGCTCCAGATACCCCGATCCCCGAGCAGATCGATTACATCATTACCCCGGGAGAGATGCAGATCGTTCCGGAGGGGAACATGAAAGTAATCAATATTGGCTATCGTGTTCTTGCTCTTGAAACCGTTTTCGAAATATTTGAGGCGTTGGAATTAGATTGTCAGCTATTCTTCCTGGCCAATCGCTATATGAAATCCCTTGTTGCATTATCTATAGGAAATCATGCTCATAAAATGGGCTCTACTATAAGTAAATGGATGGAGTATAAGGGTGGAAAAACTGCAAAGTATTTCTTTGATGACATTATTGCTCATAGTCAAGCAATGAACGATGTTTTAAAGATTGCCAGAAAACTTGCTAAGACAGGTGATCCTGTCCATATATTTGGAGAAACGGGGACGGGCAAGAGGATGCTTGCACAGGCGATGCATAACGATTCTTCCGTAAAGATGGGGCCCTATCTCAATATCAATTGCGCCGCGCGATCTTCAGACATGCTGGAAAGGGAATTGTTTGGAACAGAATCGGGTGGACAGACTTTTCCAGGATTGTTCGAATTGGCTAATGGAGGAACCTTGTGTATTGAAGAGATTGATGAGTTACCTGTTTCCTTGCAAGGGAGACTCCTGCAAGTGCTTGAAGAAGGTCAAGTTATTAGGATAAATGGGCAAACGCCTATTCCTATTCAGGCAAGAATTATTTCGACTAGCGATACCGATCTCTCGTTGTTGGTGGATGAAGG
The DNA here is from genome assembly GCF_055502545.1 of Bacillus sp. CZDM1. Lineage (NCBI taxonomy): Bacteria > Bacillati > Bacillota > Bacilli > Caryophanales > Bacillaceae > Bacillus > Bacillus sp. CZDM1. The sequence continues at coordinate 466,463 of NZ_JBUESO010000003.1, forward strand.
GAAATTCCGCAGGGATTTATTTTATTATCTAGCTGCCTTAACATGCAAAGTTCCGTCTTTATCAGAGCGTAAGGAAGATTTTGAGCTCCTTATACAAACGTATCTACAGACCCATTTGCATAGAGGTGATTTGGTTATTCCGTCTGACATGATTAAGCTTCTCCGGCAATATTCTTGGCCAGGGAATGTAATAGAGTTGTTTAATGCGCTCTCGTATATGGCCTGCTTGGACGAAAAAGAGATAACTTTAGAATTATTGCCCTTCTATATGAAGGGTAGGCTTCAAAAAGCAGCTGTATATTCTATACCGCAAGAAATGGATGAAAGTGAACTAAATGAATTGTTTATGAGTATTGAAGAGCACGGTTTCTTAGAAGAAAGTCTGGCGATTCTAGAAGTTTATGATGAAGGGAAGAAACAGCATACCTCTTATGGACGTGCTATGGTACAGAAAAGGCTTGAGGAAAAAGATATTAGCCTTTCCGAACAGCAGTTAAGAACACGATTGGATGCCCTCAACCAATTAGAGTTGTTGAATGTACGTCAAGGACGTTCAGGAACAACTATTTCGAGAAAAGGAGAGTTGTTCCTTCAAACGCTTCGAATGAAAAATAAATTGTCCAAAGCTTAACAAGCGAGAAAGAATTATTGGTGGTGTAAATGATGAATAGAGAACGGATTCGCGACCTTGGTATAAGCATTGGAAGATATGAAACTGGAACGTATAATGCGATTACGGATATTTCTGGAGTTATGGTTGGGCATACCACCCTTTCCTATAAGAGTGCGGGGGACCGAATGATTCAAACCGGAGTAACAGCCATACTTCCGCATTCGGGTAGTTTGTTTCAAGAAAAGGTAATGGGAAGTTCTCATGTAATCAATGGATTTGGCAAGACTGTGGGGACCATTCAACTGAAGGAACTTGGAGTAATAGAAAGTCCCATTCTTTTAACCAATACACTTTCAGTTCCTGCGGTCATGGAGGGTACCATTCGCTATCTCCTCGACCAAAATCCCCAAATTGGTGATACAACTGGTACTGTAAATGTAATCGTTGGGGAATGCAATGATGGCTATCTCAACGATATTCGGGGATTACATGTCAAACCGGAACATGCCTATCAAGCGATTCAATTTGCCAAATCCGGAAAAGTGGAGGAAGGTTGTGTCGGGGCAGGAACCGGAATGTCTTGTCTAGGTTTCAAGGGAGGCATTGGAACAAGCTCGAGAATTGCTCCCTTTGGGGAACAGTCCTATACCATTGGTGCGCTGGTGGTTAGTAATTTTGGCGAGGAGAAGGATTTACGCATTCCTGCGGGCGGCAGGTTACACCGTGTAGGAGAAGAAGAAAAAATGCCCGATGGATCAATCATGATTATTCTTGCAACAGATGCACCACTCAATGAGAGACAACTAGGCCGGTTAGCTAAACGAGCTACATTCGGACTTAGCCGAACTGGTTCTTACGCAGCACACGGAAGTGGTGATATCGTCATCTCGTTCTCTACGGCGCATCGGGTCCCTCATGAACCGGATCGAGGAACTATCCCTTATTCATTTATGAGGGAAGACGGAAAATGGATTTCCCAACTGTTTGAGATGACTGTTGAGGCTGTGGAAGAAGCGATTTGGAATTCAATTTGCATGGCGACCACTACTGAAGGAAATAAGGGAAGAGTTAGAGAGGCGATTCCTTATGATATTTTGTTGGAATCCACTCGTAAAGGAGGCATTTTGACATGATTTCGGCTTATTTTAATGGGAAATTTGTTGAACCAAATGAGTCGGTTATCCCTATCGATGAAAGAGGTCATCAGTTTGGTGATGGTGTGTATGAGGTTATTCGAATTTATGAGGGCAAACCCTTCATGATGGATGAGCATCTGGAACGATTGTATCAAAGCGCTGAAGCCATCAAATTAAGGATTGAACCTAATCGGGAGCATTTCAAAAACGCCATGATAGAGATGATTCAAAGAAGTGGTTTAACGAGCCTCGACCTATATGTGCAGGTGACGAGAGGAATGGCACCGAGAAATCATCTATTCCCGGAATGCCCTGTATCAGTTTCGATGACTGCTAAGCCATTTCGAAGCATTCAAGTTGGGGATAAAGGGGCGAGTGTTCTTTTGCATCCTGATGAGCGTTGGGAAAACTGCTACATTAAATCATTGAACCTGCTGCCTAACATTCTGGCCAAGCAATCTGCGTATGAAAAAGGCTACTTGGAAGCAATTCTTGTGCGAGATGGCAAAGTGACTGAAGGAACAAGTTCAAACGTATATATCGTAAAAGATTCCTCTATCATCACAACTCCACTCTCCAAACATATTTTGTCCGGTATTACAAGAATGGCAGTGAAAAACTTGGCTGAGCATCTCAGTATTCCATTTGTAGAAAAACAGTTTACGCCGGATGAAATGATCCGAGCTGATGAGGTATTTATTACAAGTACAACATTAGAAATCACACCAATCATTTGTGTAGACAACAATCAAATCAATGATGGTACACCAGGTTCAGTTACAAAGGCATTGAAGGAACAATTTAAGAAGATTATATAAATAGCTTAATTTCTACAAGGGAAATTAAAAATATCAAAAGAATGGACAGTAGGTAATTGAACCGTCATTTACTAAACTGTCCATTCACCTTTTTATCATCTGGTATGTAAGGTTAGATTAAGGTAATTGCTATAAGGCCTTTGGGTCAAAGTCTACCAAGATTTAATAAAAACACCTTCATTTAGTTTAATATTTCCCCCACTTAAATCAATGTTCCCTAATTTGCCGTCTCTACTGCTCGATCAGTGAATCGGTGGCCTATAAATTCTGAAGTCATGGTGGACATTAATTGCCCACATATTTGGAGGATCCAGTTTAGTTGACAATATTGTGCCAATGAACGGAAAGCAAGTAAACCAAGGTTCTTATAAGAAATTAGAGAATACATGGAGATGTATAAAACGGGGTCAGTCCCCCGACAAATTAACGCGTCAATGATCCGGGGGACTGACCCCGATGTCCAGACAATGTTTTTAATTTTTTACTTATCTCGATGTACTGAGCAATAAAAACGTTACAAATCATTATCCTATCATCCAAGAAAAATTCTTTATCTCCGTCCCCAAAATTAGCGGTGGTACTTTTATAATCTTCATATTCCATGATTAAATCATTGCTGGCATACATTAAATTTTGACCTATTTTGTCCAATATTTCATTAAAGATTTTATCTGTATCACGATATGATTTTTTATTTCATCATCATCTTCATTATTGAATTCGTCCTTCAAAATATTATTATTACTCTCTGAGTCTAAATAATATATTATTCTAAAAATTAATGGCGAATATAATTTTTGAAGACATTCCTTCAAGTATTTCTCTTCTTCCCTTTTTTGGGTTAATCGGTGTGAAACCACTTGTGCTGTTGATGCAGCTCCGAATGCCCCAATGATAGAAAACGTAGTTGTCCAGTTGATTGGCATTGGGTTAACGCTCCTTATTACATAAATCAATCTATTCAACCATAATTTTACAAGATACCAACTGAAAAAGAAATTAAAATAATCAATTTGTTTTCACTCATCTTCTTTGATAAGGAGTGATACTCCATGAAAAAACATTAAAGCTTTGCCGTAATCTTGGCTATAATAAAATAACCCGTAATTGTCGGAACATCAACCAGAAGCAGGGTTGTGGGGGTAAATGAATTTTCCTAGTTGAAAAGATTATTGCAAAACTTCCTTCCAAATAAGGTGAATTTTTTGTTAACATTGTGAAGAGTTTCACTTAAACTAATGGGTGCGTTGATCCAAGCAGGATTAGGACTTCTTTTAGTTGAATCTTAGTGAAGTAACAAAGCAGGTTACTAAAAGGGTATTTTTCTCAATAATTTATTTATCCTTTTTGTAGATAGTTATAGGGTTCTCCATGCAGCATCGTGGCAAATATAAAATAATATAGGATAGAGACCAATGTACTTATTATTGTATGATTTTGTACTTTATATTTGCAAAATACAGATGAATGCAATATTGCAATATATCAATAATTAATACTTGATCTGTAATTTTAGACTAACTATTTTATCTACGATGTAATCCTCTATTTAGAGCTTATATAACATATTAATATAAATAATAATCTCTTATTATTCCAATATCTTTCATTAATTGATAAAATTATACAAAGCGAATATAAGGGGAAAAATTTATGGATAATCAAACATACCAATTTCTAGGTAGATTTTTTTTAAAGTACGTAGATACTGATTCGTTTAAAAATAAAGTTAATAATGAACTTAATTATAATCCTCCAGAATTTAGTGTCGAAAAAGCTTATGAGGATATATCTGGAAACGCTATTAGTGATAAGCTTAAGCTCGATAAGATTCTCTTTGAAAATATTTTGTATAGTGACTTAAAAAATGTTTTTATAGAGAATTTTGATTTTAATCCTAGTCTTGACGCTGCCGTTTTTAGAAGTAGAATGGAATCATTTATTGAGCGTGTCAACTTTGGAAAGTTAACTAATAACCTAGAAAGATTCATGAGTCCGGATGGGTTCTTACTAATGGAAAGTATATCAACTTCTAAGTTAGGCACTTTCTTTCTAGCTGGCTTTGATTATGTAGCAAATGAAGATGGTAAAGTAAAATCAATCCGTATGTTATTTGCTAATGTTGTTCCTTTAACAAGTTCCCCTAATGTAGGATATTTTCTAGCTGGTCTTGAGATTGATTTAGAAAATAAAGTAGGTCTGGTTTTGCTTAAGAATATATCTAGTGATATAGACGATGAGGTAGAGGAAGATGAGGAAGCCAAATGGGAAAAATCAATTATAAAATTTTTTAACAAGGTTAGAAGCTTAGTATATCCAATACTTGGCGTAAGAACTTCCATTAGTTATAAAAATGATAGAAAAGCAATGTTTAAAATGTGTAAAGAGTTAGAGGCAGATTTACTAATAGAGTCTAGAGATGAAATGTCCCGAAGACTTGGAGATGATGAAGGTGATGTACCAGCTTCTGTGGATACATTACTTTTAAAATTGCTCCCAAGTTCAGTAGTACCTGATAGAGAGCAACGTGACAAGTTAATTAAAAGGTTTCAAGCGCTACTTCTAGGAACATACATAAATACTGTTACGGATGATGATGGTTTAATAGAAATTGCTAAAGAAAGAGGTCTGGTAGGGTTTGCCACAAATATATCTTTTAGATCTGGTAACGCATCTAAAGGAGCAACAGGTACCTCAATAAAGGATAAACCTATTGCAGGTGAAATAATGTTCCATAGCTTATACACAGACTTTAACGATTCCTTAGAGCTCCCACAATGGTCTGTCTCTTGGTTCGCGGATTACGAACAAACAAATCCTACAGATATAGAAGTTATACCTACAACAATTAGGTCAACCAAAAACTACCTTTTACTCACTTTTAAAAATAGAAACTATTTAAGTAAGGGATTGATAAAACATGTCGTTAATTACATTCTTAGATATCGCAACCAAGAAACTTAATATAACAGAATACAGAGTTTTAGAGAAGGTATTAAATATTATCCAGCAAACTGGTGATAGATTTAACGAAAATAAATTTAAAGAAGTTATTAAAGGCGATTTGGATTTATTTATTATTAATGAACTAATAAAACACGAGATATTAATAAAAAGTCTACTCTGTGAATGCACAACTAATGATATTAGTGCTTATATTAGTCACGAGGATAAGTCCTGCCCAATCTGTAGTAAGTCTGTATTAGATAACAATCACGAATTAATAGACTATTATGCAATAAAGGAAAAATCAAAGATAGAAAAATTATTAAATGATTTATCATTAAAGGAATATGTTATCGGTTTTACAATGGGTAATCTTACTGATTTAATTAAGAGAAAGGAGTCTATAGTACCTTTTATTGGGTCTGGGGTTTCTATTCCATTAGACTTACCTTCTTGGGGTTCAATGATAAGAGACCTTAAAGATAATATGGAAGAAATGTTTCGACCTGCTTTTTTAAGATATATTGACACAGGAAATTATTTAAAGGCTCTTACATACCTCAAAGAGAATTCGCTCTTGGATACAAACCAAATTAAAGAAAAAATTTATGAGGAATTTGAAAAAACACCAAAAGACATTTTGTACAGAGAGGACAGCAACTATCCGGATTTATATAAATTAGAACCACCATTCTATATAACAACAAACTATGATAATTTTCTAACTGATTATATAAGCAAGGTGGAAAAAAGTGTAACTGTACCTTACACCTGGAAAGATATTATTAATACACAAAATTTAATATCCGAAAATAAAAAAAGAGTGTTTCATATTCATGGTCATATTCAAAAACAAGATACAATGATTGTAACGGATGAAGACTATATTGAGTTGTATGATCAAACAAATCTTAAGGATAAGTTATTAGGAATTATGGGGTCAAATCATTTATTATTTATTGGATTTTCTTTTAACGATGAATTCTTTAAAAAGTTGTATATGGATATAATATCTTCTATTAAAGGTATCCATTACGTTATTCTTCCAAATATATCACTAGAAAATGCTAAAAAAATTAGTGCTGAAGCTCCAGGTTTAAGAATTATAGGAATAAATGTACAAAAAGATGAAAAAGGTAAATATATTGTGCAGGACTATGTAAGAGGTGTAAGAACTATCATCAATAGATTAATAATTCAAGAATAATAATGCAGTAAAAAAATAGTAAGATTATGGTAATAAAGGTGTCCTAAAAGTTAAGGGACACTTTTTTTATTTCGCTCGCCAGGATGGGATATTGGTATTTCATCTCCAATTTAGTCAGGAATAAAGTGGTATATTACCTGAAAACAACCACTCAATCAGTTTTCCAGTGGGGTCAGTATTTACTTTCATCAAAAATGTTTGAAAAAGCGTAAAATAATGGTGGCTCTAAGTTAACAAGTGTGATTTTCTAAGAGAAATGCCTCATGTATGTTGATAAACCCACCAACATCCATTGTTTTGTCAATTACAGTTCCACATGTGGAATAGGGAACATCTGATTGTATGTCACCTGAGCTAGTATGAAGTATGTTATTTAATCGAAGAGAAATATAATGCATATAGTTTTTAAAGTAGGGTAGGGGTTAATCTGAGAAAGTACAATCTTAAGGTAATATTTTTTTTGTGGAGATACATACTTGTAGGAATTAATTAGAAAATATTATATTTATTTAATTTGTACTAGTCATTAATTTAATTAAGAGGCGTTTATCAAGATATTCCGTTTTCTAAGTTCAATCATTAAATCTCATCATTTTAACATGGGAAAAATTCGGTGCCGAGTTTGGTGCCCATTTGAAAAAATTTAATGATACTACACGATACTCTAAATTAAAGAAACCTTAGTCTAAAGCACTTTATGGGACTTTGTGATACTAGATATTACATAGGGTATAGAACTTCAAAACTGCTTGAGACCTGCGTGCCAGGTCTGGTGGGTTCGATTCCCACACAGTCCCGCCAATTTGATGCTAATAATACATATTGAACCGCACGGTGAATTTTTTACTCGTGCGGTTTTTACATTTACTGATTAAAAATGCTCTTTGCTTGTGGAACATTTAGAAGGAACAAGAATTTGAATTTACCATTACCACAAGTTAAGAACGAATATGAAGTTTATCTATCTTTCTATATAATGTTCGAATGCTTATCCCTAAGTCCTTTGCTGCCATTTGCTTTCCGATATAGCTATTACCGTAGTGCTTAAGTTTTCGAATAATTACTTCTTTTTCGGCTTCACAAAGTCCAGTTTCGACTTTAAGATTGCTAAGTTGCTTAGTCAAAAGATATGAGGGGAGTGAATTTTCGGTCAATTTGGTTTCAATTTCTATATTCATACTATACTCAATCACATTTTCAAGCTCGCGTAAATTTCCCGGCCAGTTATATAAAGATAGCAGCTTCATGTACTCTTCAGTACAGGTTGAGATATACTTCCCTGTTCGTTCTTGTAATTTTTCGATAAAGTGTTCTACTAATAAATCTAAATCCTCCATTCGATCTCTTAATGATGGAATAGTGATTGGAATGACATTCAGACGGTAAAAAAGGTCGGGACGAAATAATTTGTCATTCATTAATTCTTCGAAAGACTGATTCGTTGCGGCAATAAGACGAACCTTCACTTTTCTCGAAGTTGTACCCCCAACTCGCTGGATAATTCCGTCTTGCAGTACTTTTAATAATTTTGGTTGTAAATTAATTGGTAGATCAGCAATCTCATCTAAAAATAATGTTCCATTATCCGCTAGTTCGAAGTATCCAGGTTTTCCTTTTCTTCTCGCATTCGTAAAAGCTCCCTCTTCATAGCCGAATAATTCACTTTCAAATAAACTTTCCGGAATGGAAGCACAGTTTAATTCGATGAATGGCCCCTTATTTACCGCACTTGTACTATGAATATATTCTGCCAACAAACTTTTTCCAGTACCCGTTTCCCCTGTAATTAATACGGAGGAAGAACTATTTTTTATACTCTTAATTAAGCTATGTATTTGTAAAAATGACTTGCTATTGCCAAATATATAGGTTGGATTTATTTGGCCGGTTACATCCTTTACTGTGAAATCATCAATATCTCGTAGGATAGATATAATAATTTCTTTCAAGCGAGAGAGCCATTCGATGTAATATTCTTTATTTTCAATCAATATTTTCTCGTTTCCTTCAGTGAAACTTACAAATGATAAATAGCCGTATTTTTTCCCATTGATAATCATGTCCTGTAAAAGCTCGGCTTTTGATGGGCAATTATTGATAAAATGACATCCCTCACACATTTGCATCTTCCCGGGTTGATGTAGAAAAGTAATATGGTGCCCGTACAATGTATTGAAGAACAGAGCATGCGCCTTCCTACCTTTTCGACGAACATATTCCTCTGTTGCGGCAATTAGTTTTCCATCGGGATTGAAATAAGCGATATCGATATGAAGGAGCTTGGAAAAAGATTGGATAACTTTTGCAATCGAATTTATTAATACCAATTCAGAATCACTCCCACTATAGACCTTTATATTTGAATGAGTCACTTTAATTTTATTGTATAATTCCGAATAGTCAATCATTAATATTGCAATATTTGTCATCTATGGCAAATTTGTGTCATTTATGTCACATGATTGAGAGAGAGTTAGAACAATTAAATGCAGGAGAACTTTAATTTCTGTGTTTTCTGTTAAATCGCAATATTGGCACAATAATTGCATTTAATAGATTGTAAGATAAAAAAGGAGGGAAAGTATTCATGTTAGATTTAAATAGCAAAGATAGTATCAATGTAGGCATCGAATTGAACTACCAAAAATTATTAGGAATAAAAGATAAAGTCGTTGCCATTACAGGTGCTGCTTCCGGAATTGGCTTAGCAACTGCTGAATTGTTTGCTGAGGCAGGAGCTAAAGTAGCGATGATAGACATAAATGAAGAGAAAGGAACAGCTGTCGCAAATTCGATGAATGACAAAGGTTGGGAAGCCGGATTTTTCAAATGTGATGTCACTTCATCAATTGAATGTGAATCAGCAGCAAATCAAATCGAAAAAGACTTTGGGAAAATCGATGTTTTATTTAATAATGCAGGTGTTATTCGCAGGAAAACAGTTGTTGACCACACAGAAGAAGATTGGGATTTAGTTCTTAATGTTTCTTTAAAAGGAGCCTTTCTATTATCAAAGTATGTAATTCCGATAATGGCTAAAAATGGTGGAGGAAATATTATCAACACTGGCTCTGGCTGGGGATTAAAAGGAGGAGATGCAGCAGCCTCATACTGCGCTGCGAAAGCGGGTGTAGTCAATTTAACGAAAGCAATGGCAATCGATCATGGAAAACATAATATTCGTGTCAATTGCATCTGCCCTGGTGACACAGATACACCTTTATTAAGAGATGAAGCAAAGCAATTGCAGCATGAGGAAGAGTCATTCCTTGCTTCTTCAGCAGTAGGGAGACCGCTAGAAAGGATTGGAACGCCTCAAGATATTGCAAAAAGTGTGTTGTTTCTTGCAAGTGATATGTCATCTTGGGTTACAGGTACCGTTTTAACAGTGGATGGCGGCGGATTAGCTTAATACTAGATTGGAGGAGAAAAAGTGATGAATAAACAAAATAAAGCAGCACATCCATATATACCGAATACAGTTCCAGAAGTACAAGCGGAAATGTTAAGAGAAATTGGTGCACAAACGATTGATGAACTTTTTGATGGAATACCGGAAGAATTGCATTATAAGAAAGAGATGAATATACCAGGGGCATTATCAGAGTACGAGCTTAGAAGATATATTGAAGGGATTTTAGAGAAAAACATAAATACGAAAGAATATTTAAACTTTTTGGGAGCGGGTTGTTGGAATCATTATGTCCCGGCAGCTTGCGATGAAATTAACCAGCGTGCAGAATTTTTAACTGCCTATGCTGGTGACCCCTATGAAGACCATGGCAGATATCAAGCACTGTTTGAGTATCAAAGCTTGATGGCAGAATTGGTAGATATGGATGTTGTCAATGTTCCAACATTTGATTGGGCACAGGCAGCTGCAACCTCGATACGGATGGCAAGCCGCATTACTGGTCGAAAAGAGGTGCTATTGCCGAAAACAATCTCACCTGATCGGTTGAAAGTAATCAAAAATTATTGCTCACCATATATCGAATGCATTCTGGTTGACTATGAAGAGGATTCTGGACAAATAAATATGAGAGATCTAGAAGATAAGATATCAGCGAATACTGCTGCTGTTTATTTTGAAAATCCATCCTATTTAGGTTTTATTGAAACGCAAGGCCAAAAGATTACTAAACTAGCAAAAAGTTATGATGCGATTACAATTGTCGGAGTTGATCCAAGTTCCTTGGGTGTATTTGCTCCTCCAAGCCAATATGGTGCTGAAATCGTCTGTGGAGATTTGCAGCCGCTTGGCATGCATATGAATTATGGCGGTGGTCAGTCAGGATTTATCGCAACTAATGATGATTTAACTTTTATACAAGAATATCCTTCTCGATTATTTGGGATTGCACCTACGGTTGTTGAGGGAGAGTACGGTTTCGGAGATGTATTCTATGACCGAACATCATTTGCTCAAAGGGAGAAAGGAAAAGAATCTGTAGGAACACAAACCGCTCTATGGGGGATTACAGCAGGAGTATATTTATCCTTGTTAGGTCCAAATGGGATGTACGAGCTAGGTAAGTCCATCATGCAAAAGTCGCAATATGCGATGGGGCAGCTAGGTAACCTTCCAAACGTAGTGGCATCTCGGTTTGAATCAACCAACTTTAAAGAGTTCGTAGTAGACTTTTCGCATACAGGCAGAACAGTCAAGGAAATTAATAAATATTTATTAGACAACGGAATTTTTGGAGGGAAGGATTTATCTGAAGAGTTCCCTGAATTAGGCCAATGTTCATTATTTTGCATAACAGAAATTCATTCAAAGGAAGATATCGATCGATTAGTCAGTACGATTCAGCAATGCTTGGATTCAATCGGTAGTGAAGAAGGGAATGGTGTACATGCAAAAAATTAATCGAGATCATAGAGTAAGGAATTATCATCAAGCTAAATGGGATGAGCCGATTATTTTTGAACTCCATAACAGCGGTGAACGAGGAGTAACTCTCCCAAGTGTGGAAGAAGAAATTGCAAATCATGTAGGTGATGGTATCTCCGCAATTCCATTAGAAATGGTTAGAAAAAAGGCGCCTAATTTACCTGAAATTTCTCAAAATAGAGTGCTCCGTCATTATTTACGACTATCGCAAGAAACATTAGGCGCAGCCTTTAACGTTGAAATTGGCCAAGGGACTTGTACGATGAAATATTCGCCGAAAATTAACGAAGCATTTGCCTCTTCGCCGAAAATGGCAGAGCTTCACCCGTTGCAGGATGAAAGTACAGTACAAGGAATACTTGAAGTTATGTACAAATTAGATTTGTGCATGAGAGAAATTTCAGGTATGGACTACTTTACATTTCAGCCAGGCAGCGGAACACAATCATTATTTACGATGGCTTCCATTGTTCGTGCGTACCATGAAGCGAACGGTGAGGGAGAACAAAGGGATGAAATCATTACAACTAGCTTTTCACATCCTTCGGCAGCGGCAACTGCAGCAGTTAAAGGGTATAAAATTATTACATTACAGCCGGATGAAAATGGCTTCCCGGATATTGAGGAGTTAAAGGCGGTCGTTTCCGAAAAAACAGCAGGGTTTGTTGTGGCTAATCCTGAAGATACAGGAATCTATAACCCACGTATTAAAGAGTTTACAAAAATCATCCACGATGCAGGCGGGATTTGCTATTATGACCAAGCGAATGCAAACGGGTTACTAGGGATTACAAGAGCGAAAGAGGCAGGGTTTGATATGTGCTTCTTTAACCTTCATAAAACATTTTCAACACCACATGCATGCGGCGGTCCTGCAACTGGAGCCCTGGGCGTCTTAAATAAACTAAAGGAGTTCATGCCGGGTCCGATCGTTGAAAAACTTAATGAGAAATATATATTGAATGATACATTGAAACATAGTGTCGGAAAAGTACGGTCATTCCAAGGCGTCCCTCAAACAGTGCTGCGTGCCTACGCATGGGTAAGAGCCCTCGGTGCTGAAGGTCTAAAAGATGTAGCAAAAGTTGCTGTGTTAAATAACAACTATTTATACCACAAAATATTAAATATTCGCGGTGCTGGCGCTCCATATATTAATGGAAAAAGGCTTGAGCAAGTTCGGTATAGCTGGGAGCAGCTAACGAAAGATACCGGTGTGACGACAGATGATGTCTCCCGTCGTATGGCTGACTTTGCCCATCATTATTGGTCTAGCCATCATCCATTTATAGTACCTGAACCATTTACACTAGAACCAACTGAGTCATACTCTAAATCTGATTTAGATGAATACATTGCTTCATTAACGCAAATATCAAACGAAGCTTATACAAATCCTGAAATTGTGAAAAATGCCCCGCATAATAGTTCGATACATCGCGTCGATGAACAAGATTACTTTGAGAATCCAGAAAAATGGGCAATTACATGGCGTTCCTATTTGAAAAAAACAATGAAAACACAAGAGATAAATTCTTAAAATAAGCCCATCAGTGAGGAGAATTTCTCACTGATGGCATTTGAATATATAAATCCGTGGGAAGTGACGAAATGAAGAAAAGGTTTAGAAGAATAACCCTCCTTATTCTATCAGTATGTCTCTTTATTTTTGTATCTGCATGTGGAAAAGAATCTGCGGGAACTACAAATGAACCAAAAGAAAAGGAATTGCTAGTAGGAACAGATGCGGTCACTCCTCCATTCGTGTTTATGGATAAGGGAGAAATTGTCGGGTTTGATGTAGATCTTATACGTGCAATAGTAGATGAAGCAGGCTATAAAAGTAAAGTTGAAAATGTCGGTTGGGACCCATTATTTACCTTAGTTAAAAAAGGGGAAATAGATATCGGGATGACCTCAATTACGATTACTGATGACAGAAAACAGACATATGATTTTGCTGATCCGTATTTCGAATCAAAACTGATGATTTTAGCAAAAGAAGGCACTGATATTAAAAGTGCATTGGATATAAAAGGGAAGAAAGTAGGCGTACAAAATGCAACAACAGGCCAATTTGCAATCGAAAAGATAGTGGGTGAGAATGATCCTTCCATATTTAAGTATGAAACACTTGGGGTAGCCTTCATGGCATTAAAAAACGGGGATATTGAAGCAGTGATTACCGACAATACGGTAGCAAATGAATATATAAAAAATAATCCGAAGGATAAATTTGTAGCTATTTCTGACGAAGTGAACTTTGAGCCAGAATACTATGGAGTTTTATTTAAAAAAGGTAATAAGTTTGTTGATGATTTTAATGTGGCTTTAAAAATAGTCATTAATAATGGGACATACACCAAAATTTACGAAAAATGGTTTGGTGTTTCTCCTGATTTAGAAGTAATAAAAGGACTATCAACAGTAGAACAGTAGTTCAGGAAGAGGGAAATCAGTGACTAACTAATAACCTGTGTAGAAATACATTGAAAAAGCATTAGGATGGAGTGGGTGATATGGATTTTCGCATCGATATTATTATCGACTATTTACCTTTTTTAATGAAAGGGCTAATTTTAACCATTGGCTTATCAATAGGCGGGATTATCATTGGGAGTGTGTTAGGTTTTTTCATTGCACTTGGAAAAATGTCAAATGTTAAATTGGTACGGCTCCCATTTATTTGGTATATTAATTTTTTTCGTGGAACTCCGCTATTAGTTCAACTCTTTCTTATTCACTTTGGGGTAACACCACTTTTCATGTCCCCAGCAAGTACCATAGTATCTGCGTTAACCGCTTTAGCGTTAAACGCTGCGGCATATGTTGCTGAAATCTTTCGCGCCGGCATTCAATCCATTGATAAAGGACAAGTAGAAGCTGCTCGTTCTCTTGGAATGAGTAAATCCCAGTCTATGGGGTATGTTATTTTTCCCCAAGCTTTTAAACGGATGATCCCTCCATTAGGAAATGAATTTATTACTTTGTTAAAAGACTCATCACTAGCAGCGATTATTGCCGCACCTGAATTAATGTATTGGGGCAGAGCTGCATCAGGGCAATATTTCCGCGTATGGGAACCTTATTTGACTGTAGCGTTTACGTACTTGTTATTAACGCTTTCTATAACGTATTTATTAAATAATGTTGAAAGGAGGCTGTCTAACACATGATTAAAGTGAAAAATCTAAAGAAAAAATTTGGTAATTTAGAAGTTTTAAAGGAAATCAATATTCAAATTAACGAAAAAGAAGTTGTTGTTGTGATTGGCCCTTCTGGTTCTGGAAAATCAACTTTCTTACGCTGTTTAAACAATTTGGAAGAAATAACATCAGGAGATGTTTTTATTAATGATATAAACCTTTCTGATCATAAGGTAAATATTAATGAGATTCGAGCAAACGTAGGCATGGTTTTCCAGCAATTTAATTTATTCCCTCATAAAACCGTTTTAGAAAATATCACTTTAGCCCCTATGAAGGTTCGTAAGAAAACGAAACAAGAGGCTGAAGAAAAGGCATATAAATTACTTGAAAAAGTAGGGCTTGTAAATAAAGCAGATGCTTACCCAGATTCATTGTCGGGAGGGCAAAAACAAAGAATTGCGATTGCCAGAGCATTAGCAATGGATCCGAAAATCATGTTGTTCGATGAACCGACCTCAGCCTTAGACCCTGAAATGGTTGGCGAAGTTTTATCAGTTATGAAGGACTTAGCAAATGAAGGAATGACGATGGTCGTCGTTACACATGAAATGGGTTTTGCAAGAGAAGTTGGTGATCGAGTAGTTTTCATGGATGAAGGCTATATCATTGAGGAAGCCTCTCCTGTAACTTTATTTACTTCTCCTAAACATGAACGGACGACTGCGTTTCTTTCGAAAGTTTTATAAAAAGAAGAAATATGCATTATGTAATCTGAATTTTCAGAAATAAGAGGAGGGTGTTTTAACATGATAGGTAAAAAGAAACTACTTTTAGGATCTATCTTCTCAATAACCTTTTTATTTTTATTAGCTGGTTGTGGAATTAATTCGACTTCTAACCAAGTTGAAAAGCCAGAAACTGATGCAAAAGAGACTGAAACTGAAGAAGATATGAAACTCGTTCACGAAGGGAAACTCACCTTTGCCATGAGTGGATTACTTAAACCATTAAACTATATAGAAAATGACAAGCTAGTGGGCTTTGATGTGGAAATTGGAGCTGAAATTGCAAAGCGAATCGGATTGGAGCCGAATCCGGTGACAAATCCATGGGAAACAATTCTTCAAGGATTAAAAGGGAAAAAATATGATGTCATTATTGGAAGTATGACAGCCACTGAAGAACGTTTAAAACAAGTGGACTTTTCCATCCCGTATTATATCTCTGGAGCACAAATTTTCGTAGCCGAAGAAAACAATACCATTCAAAGTAAAGATGATGTGAGGGATAAAATTATTGGTGTCGTTCAAGCAAGTACACATAAAGAAGTGGCAGAAAGCTATACGGATAAAGTGAAAGCGTATCCAAGTGAAGTGTTTGCTTTACAAGATTTAGGACCAGGTCGTATTGATGCAGTTATTACAGATAAAATTGTCGGGGTATCAGCAATGAAAGAGCAAGGATTAAAAATAAAAACCATTGATAATGTACTAAATCAGGAAAATATTGCAGTTGCTATAAATAAAGATCATCAAGTGCTGCTGGATAAGATTAATCTAGCGATAACTGAAATTATAGAGGACGGCACATATGAAGAAATAAGCAAGAAATGGTTTGGATTAAACATTATGGAAAAGAAGTAGAACTAGACTAGAAAGTTATTAAGCTTACTCTTTTAAAGGGGCTAACTTACTATGAATTTTTTTGAGAGTATTATATCCATTATCCAAAAGCATGGGAGTACATTTTTGCAGGCCTCGGTTACTACCATAACTATTACCGCCATTTCATTGGCAATCGCTACAGTTATAGGATTAGTGTTTGCCTTTTTTAAAGTATCAAATATTACTTTACTAAAAAAAGTTGCAGACTTTTATATATTTATCGTACGGGGATTACCTCTAATCGTGCTAATCATGTTCTTGTATTACGGAATTTCAAGTGTAATTGTCCTTAATGATTATACAGCGGGTGCGATTGCATTGGGAATTCATTCAGGAGCCTATTTGGCAGAGATTTTTAGGGGAGCTATCCAATCAATAGATAAAGGACAGACAGAAGCAGCTCGATCATTAGGAATGTCATCCTCATTAACAATGAGGAGCATTATCCTTCCACAAGCGTTCAAACGGGCGATTCCTGCATTAGGAAATCAATTTATTATTGGTTTGAAAGACTCCTCACTCGTAGCTTATATTGCTGTTACCGAATTGTTTAGTCGAGCACTCTATGCATCCGCTGAAAATTATATGCCATTTGAGACATATCTTGTCGTAGGTTTGTATTATCTTGCACTTGTCCTAATTTTCACTTTGATTTTAAACAAAATTGAAAAAAGGTTGGATATTGGAACTGTTAAGACAAGTGTACGTAAGGGGAGTGTCATCCAAAAATAATCTTTATTCAACATAAACAAGTTTGAACAATTAGTTTTCACAAACGTAAATAGGCTGCAGTAGAGGGGATGTATGGTTTTATGATTTCTACAAAAAATGAAGTATTACGTTTTACCGATGAATTTGTTCGTATTGAAAGCATTGTCAATACAACTGGTGAAATAGCAATAGCTGATAAGCTGTATGAATTAATTTCTGCCCTGCCTTATTTTAAAGAAAATCCTAACCAACTAAATAAATCAAGAACATTAGATGATGAATATGAAAGATATAATGTTTTGGCTTTCGTAGAAGGAAGTAAAGATATAACTAATAATAAAACAGTTATCTTAATGGGACACATAGATACGGTAGGGATAGAAGACTACACAAATTTAAAAGATGTTGCTTGCTCACCATCTGAACTTATGGAAAGGCTAAAGGAGGAACCCCTTGCTAACCTTGTAAAAGACCAGCTGAATTCCGGAGAATGGTATTTTGGCCGCGGTGTTTTAGATATGAAAAGCGGTGTTGCAAGCCATCTTTCCCTATTAAAATATTACGCTGAACATCCAGAAGAGTTATCCGGAAATCTTGTGTTCTTCGCAGAATGTGACGAAGAGGTTAGCTCAAAAGGTGTATTGTCTGGACTAAAGGATCTTAAAAAATGGAAGCAAGAATATGGATTTAATTATATTGGGTTGATAAATTCTGATTTTGTTGCTCCTTTATATGAGGGGGATGAAAATAGATATATATACAAGGGAACGGTCGGAAAGCTATTACCATCCTTCTTTATTACAGGAGCCGAAACTCATGTCGGCTCTGCCTTTGAAGGGTTAGACCCTAATTACATTGCAGCGGAGCTAACAAGACAAATTAGTTACAATCCGCAATTATGTGACAGTTTTTTGGGTGAAACTCCAGCTCCGCCTGTTTCATTAAAGCAAATAGACTTAAAGCCGAATTATACCGTACAGACGGCCCTTTCAGCTTACGTTTATTTTAACTTCTTTATTCATTCCTGGTCTCCAAGGGATGTATTAAATAAGTTATCGGAACAAGCTGAAATTGCTTTTGAAAATGCTCTTAATACTTTAAATGAGCGCTATGAAAAATTTAATAAGATAACGGATCAACCTTCCAGGAAATTACCTTGGAAGACAAGGGTGCTCATTTATGAAGATATGACGAAAGAGTTAGAGGAAGAGCATGGGGAAAAATTTAAAAGACATATGGAAGGCTTCAAATCAAATCTATTATTAGATGAAAGTTTAGATACTCGAATGTTTGCTGCAAGAGTAGTTGAGGAAGAGTGGAATTGGATGAAAGATAAAAGTCCAGCCATTATCTTATTTTATTCATCCCTCTATTCACCGTGTCTAGCTTTAACTGGTAAGGATGATAGAGAAGTCAATTTATCTGAAGCACTAGACAAAGCGGTTGAAGCGATTCAACCAGAGTATGCTCATCCGATTGTTACTAAAAATTTCTTTCCATATATATGCGATATGAGTTGTGTTGCGATAAGTGATGACGACAACGCTGTTCGTGCAGTTATGGATAATAATCCAGGCTGGGGAACGAAACATTATGTCAATTATCAAGATATTCGTGATATCAATGTTCCAGCCATCAATATTGGACCATATGGATATGATGCGCATAAGAAATTTGAACGAATAGAAATCAAATATTCAACGGAAGTAGTGCCAAAAATAACAAATGAAGTTATTCGTCATTTAATTGGATAATGTCGTTGGGGAGGAAATTTCTCTTCCCCATTTCATTTCAAAATTCTTATTGTGGTCCCTTCAGATGTGCCTGCTGTTGATGAAGGAAAGGTGTTTCAAATCCACCAAATTCTTAAGAAAGGTGGATTTTTTATGTAGTCTATTAGGAAAATTCATCCAAAAGGTCCAACAAGGAGTCTACGGCAAAACTCTAGGATTCTCGCGCAGGAAGGGTGACAAATTGATTAAGACGACATAAAAAAGTTGTTTTCATCATATTTATCATCAATGAAAGGTTAAAGAGGTGAAAACATGTTACGCAATATTGGCATTAAATTCATCTGGTTTCTGTTCAGAAGTACGATCTTTGCGACCTTTATTGGATATGTCCTGTATAAGGCAGGCCTCATATCATTTCCAGGTATCAACAAATCACAAAAAGCACTGAATAGTAAAGAGCGTAATCGAAATAGAAGAATTGGTAGAATTCGAGTTACTTAGAAATATCTCAATCATCACCGTAAACGTTTAGATGCTCAAATCTTCATTTATTTTATAATTTTTTGGGCAAGCAGTGGGGGATAAACTGCTTGCCCTTGTTACGATTGTACCAAACATGATGGTTCATTACGGTAACCATGGTTAAGTAATGATTGAAAACGGAATTTGTCTACATTTGATAATCCCGAAATCGGCTATAGTTCTTCTCAAATGCGAGTTTAATAACGCCAACCGGACCATTTCGGTGCTTGGCAATATTTACGTTTATCAGTTCATTCTGATTTGGACTTACAGGTTCATGATCATCCCGGCTTAACAGGATAATCACATCTGCATCCTGCTCAATACTTCCCGAATCCCGTAAATCAGACATTACTGGACGTTTGTCTGCCCGCTGCTCCACACCTCTGGACAACTGAGACAAAAGGACGATTGGCACTTCGTATTGTCTGGCCATTTGCTTTAACTCCCTTGTCATATGGCCAACAGCTAAATCCTGACGTTCAAACGTTTTTGATTGGGTGATTAGCTGTAAATAATCAATGATGACCAAGTGACCTTCATTTGGGTGCTCCCGTTTCGTTTTCTGGATGGCCGAGCGAATGTCCGCAATGGTTTGCCTCGGCTCATCGTGTATCTGAAGATTCCATTGATCTAACATCCCTATCGCCTCAACACCTCGATCATAATCATTGTCACTAAAATAGCTGTAAGCGTTTTTCCATTTAGCGCCGTCTACATAGGAAATATCACTTAACATCCATTTCATGAGCTGTTTTCCGGGCATTTCTAACGAAAAGAAATCAACCACACCGCCAGTCTTGCAGCAGTTTTTTGCTAGATTCAGAGACAGGGCGGTTTTTCCTACCGAGGGTCGTGCCGCGATTATGATCAAATCCCCATGCTGTAAGCCATTCAACATTCCATGAGCATTGAAAACCCCGTATCGATCCCCAAAATGTCTCCTTGGTCCTCGATCATCTCATCATATACTTCGGCTAAGAGATCACGTTTCGATTTCCCTTCTACGTTTCCAACATCCGCCATATCGGTATAGAGTTTATAAAAATCATCTGCCGCTTCCATTGTTTGCTCGCTGAGAAAACTGTATGCGGCCTGAGTAAACCTTCTAAGTTTGTATCGGTTCAGAATAATAGATTGATAGTGTTCAAAGTTGTCAGGGGAGGGGCAGCGGGTAGTAATGTCCAGTATATAACTAGTGCTGAGCATTTCTTTCCCTGCTAATTTTTCTATAACGAGGACTAAATCAATGGGTCTGTCCTCCCTTTGCAGCTCACGGAACGTCTGAAACAGAAGCTGATTTCGCTTCTGTGAAAAATGAAATGGCTCTAATTTGATTTCATGAATGAGATTAGGTTCCTGAAAGACTGCTCCTAACAGGATCCCTTCTGGATCAAACAGATTTTCTTGGTGAATATTCGGCAAGCCAGGAAGGTATTAGTCTTCGTTTTGAAGAGTCACATTCAACTCTCTCACGTCCTTTCTTCATCCATTCCTGTACGATGTTTGGAAAATCACTTTCTTCATAGGAAAATACCGCAATATCTGAAATAGTAGGGGGAAAAGGGCTTTTTCTAATATAGTTTTTCAGTTTCATCATCACTTTCTCTAAATCCATTTCAGGGCAAGATTGAAACCATAGCTGAACCGTCTCGTCCTTAACGATGCAGTTGGGATATGCCGATTCAATGAGTACTAAAAGTTTGAATACTTCATCTTTGGTCATTGGCCTTCCTCCTGTAATGAAATTTTCCCTTCTTGAATCAATCGTTCAATCCGATCTGCCATTGCTTCTTTCTTTGGTTTTTTCTGCAGAAGCTTTGCGCTCTTCTCAGTTTCTAGTTTTGTCCCAATAACCTTCTCACAATACGATACACTGCTAATTTTTCCGTTTGGATTTTTTAACTGGTATTCATCAAAAATTTCCACTAACAAAGCTTCTAGTTGGTCGGTTTTCATCGATAATCTAGAGATTCTCTCAATCGCTAATTCATCTTTAGGGCTTAAAAAGACTCCTTGATTTCGTAAAGCGATAAATTTGTTCGAAATTCTTTCGATCCGATTTTTCTTTGTCATGTCAGCTTCCTTGACTTCTTGTGAAGGAAGGTTCAAGTTTGAGTGATCATCATTATCTTTTACATTCTTACGTTCTTGATTTCTATTATTTTGTTCCAGCTCCGTTTTGTTATCGTTCTGCGACTGTTCCACTTCCGTTTCGCGAAACGGAGGGCAAAAAAAATCATCAGTACCGTCCATACATTTAAAATCTTCGGAATTGACCACGGTAAAAAGAGTTCCCAAAGGCGTTTCTTCGACCATCAGCAGTCCTTTTTGAACAAGTTTATCGACAGCGCGTTTTATGGTACTCTTAGCCAGCGCCTTTTTGGATCTTCCTTCTATGTACATCAAATCTTCACTTAACTGGGAGTATGCCCTTATGTATTGTCCTTTTTTTAACCTCATCCCGTTCAAAACGATGCCATCAGCATACGAAGATTTCAATAAGATCCATGCATAAAGCCGGAACGCTGTAACGTTAAACCATAACTCATCATTTGTAAATTGCTTCGTCAATTTTACCCAACCAGACATCAAACCATCTCCTAAAAATTCTTCTCACCCTTTATATATAGAAAAATCGCGAAAAAGGACAGGGTCATAAAAAATTTTTTTCTTATAAGAATGGAAGGTCCGTAAAAATAAAAATGGTGACCTGGAAATCATCCAAGGTCACCGTTTTTATTATTCCTTTTAAAACTATTGTATTTCCTTGATCATTTAATTTTTTTCTTTGAAAAAGGTTTGAATGCATTTTTCTATGGTGATGGAATTCCGATTTTCTGCATTCTCATGTTTTTATTGATAAATAATAAAGCTAAATAATAAATTCGTTGGGGAGTGGAACACGTTGTCGATAAATCAATTGAATCAATCATATATTAAGGTAGGAAATATCAATTTGTACTGTGAATACTTATTGAATGATAAACCTCCAATTCTTTTAATCCATGGTTTCGCATCATCTACCTATACGTTTCGTCGTATCATTCCTTTATTACAAAAGGAGTTTTCAATCATTGCCGTTGACCTTCCCGGCTTTGGGAAAAGTGAGAAGTCAACTTCTTTTATTTATAGTTTTCAAAACTATGCGAAGTTAATGATTGAATGTATCGACAAGTTTGGATTTTCTAACTCTTATGTTGCTGCTCATTCAATGGGAGGTCAAATTGCGCTAAATATGGCACTAATCGCTCCTGAGAAAATAAACAAAATCATTTTGTTATGTAGTTCAGGATATTTAAAGCCTGCAAAAAAAATTCTCATTTACAGTTCATATTTACCTTTCTTTGAAAAATTCATTCATTATTATATTCGTAGAAAAGAAGTCAAAGATCACTTGAGGAATGTTTTTTTTAATCAAGCCTTGATCAATGATGAATTGATTCATGAATTCGGTAGACCGCTATCCGAAAAAGGATTTTATAAAGCTTTAATTCGACTGCTGCGTCATCGGGAAGGTGATTTATTACCACAACAACTTCAGGATATACAAGTCCCAACATTATTAATATGGGGAGAGGAAGATCGAGTGGTTCCTGTGAAGGTAGGTCAACAGTTAGTTCAAGATCTACCCGTTGCCAAGTTAATTACATATGAAAAAACAGGACATTTAATTACAGAGGAAAGACCAGAGCTTGTCTTTAAGAACATATTGATGCATACGATCTATCAATAGTAGCGAATTTCGATTCGTTCTTTAAGTGTAGAAGAATTGCAGACTCAAAAAAGGTATTACTTCCCGGCCTTTTGAGTTTACTTATTTATAGTAAAATAATAGGATTTAGGGAAGTCTTACATTTGTTTCTTCATAGTAAGGTTCGCCGGCCTTTAGGATGAATTGTAGAATATCTCCAGCTGCGTTTGCATTAATAAATTTCCTTTGACTATTTATAATTTTATTAAGTTTTTCTCCATCATTTTCAAGTAATTGGTTTAATGTTTGCGTAATTTCCTTTGGGTTTTTACATACCATTCCCAAATTGAACTTTTCTGCAAAGGTTGGATTATCCTCTTCCTGCCCTGGCAAAGCGCCAGTAATGATAAGTGGAGTGTTGGATGCAATTGCCTCAAACATGACATTTGGGCTTCCTCTGGTAAAAGCGATATCAGAAGCTAGCATTAAATCTTGGATATTTTTGGTAAACCCATAAATTTCCACTCTATCACCATATTTGTCCAAAAGTGATCTTTCCAGCTTCGTTTTAAGTTTTTCATTTTTACCAGCAACAATTTTTATTGTACAATCAAAATTATTAAGCATGATTTCAGCTATTTTCTTCATATTTCCTACACCTTCACCACCGCTCATGATCAAGCATGTTAAAGATAGTCCCTTTTTATAAAATTTTCGTGGATTAGAGTGATTCAGGAAAAATCTGGAACGGACTGGAAATCCTGAAACCTTAATTTTTTCATTAGGAATCCCAAATTCAATACACCTATTTTGGGCTTCAAAAGTTGGACTGATAATGTAATTTGCCCTAGTATCAGCCCAAAGGGGATAAATGTTTACAAGATCGGCAATTAGTGTAATGAAAGGGATATTGATATTTTGCTTTTCTAATATGTTCAAGATAGAGCCATTAAAATTTGGATGAACGGATAAAATCAAATCTGGTTTAACATCGTCCAGTAATTTTATAAAATTATCCCTAATTAGTGTTTCAAAAAAATTGTCTATTATAGAGGGTTTTAAAGCTGAAAGTTTCCAAATCATTTTCCATAGATTTTCGGAATTTCTTGTTAGGGGGCCATAGGTTTTTCCTATTTTGATCAGCAGCTGTTTGCCAAGTGAAAATCCATCTACTACATGGATTTTTACTTCATTTTGAGTGTTGACACTTTCACACAGAGATTCTGTTATGCTTTTATGTCCATGTCCAGTATGGTCGGAAGAAATAATTAGTAATTTCTTTTCCATAAGATCAGCCCCTTTGAACATATTGTTATTGGAATATTTCCTCCATATATCCAGTACATAGCTAATTGGGGTTTTGTGTCAGCCGCCAATACCTAAATTATATTAGGAGTTGGTTATTTCATTATTAATTTCATGTTAAGAGTATGTAAGTCTTTTGTATATTGCGTTTAGACCTCAAGGATTTTATTAATGTTTGGCAAATTAAATACATAAGTAATATAAATAGGGAAGGGAAGTGGAGTATGAAATGAGATATCAAAGAACGTTTTTTATGATTAATGATTTGGTAATCGAAGTTAAGAAACCTGAAATATCGCTAAAAAAAATAAAAGTAACCAAAGTTAAAGTAGAAAATGAAGAATATAAAATGCTCCGAAAAAAATTCGATGAGGATCAATTTCATTTAGAGAAAAAGCCTGAGGGATGGTACATAACGGAAAAAGAGTAAGAATCACACATTTATAAGCTCCCTATAAAAATACCTCCTAGTTGAGATTACTAGGAGGATTTATTTTTTATTAACACAGCTAGGATAATTTATCCATCCCCTGTCTACTGTAGCCATAAATAAACAAGGGATGCCAAATCTTGGATTAAATTCGAAATTAGTCTATATACCTGCTATTCACAAAGGAATAGTTAGATAGTGACTTTTTCTCTTTTTTCACGTTGAATTTCTTTTTCTGCAACCTCCCACCAGCGAGTTGAACTGGTTAAAGGTACTTCTGTAACCGAAGGACTAGATGTCATACCTTTTCCTAATTTAACCATATCCACCGATTGATCATTTTCTTCATAAGTAGAACAAATTAGGTAAATATCGTTAAAATCAGCGAATGACATTCTAAGGACCTCCTTTCTAAAAAATTAAGGGATAGAAATATCCATATTCCCTTTAGCTTCATTATAAGGCTAAAAATTCACTAGGAAGGAAGCAAAAGTGAATTTATTTTGAATTTTATAATAATTCAGAAAGGTCCTGTCCTTGGGTCCACCCTAATTCATTTTCACTAACAGCGAGGAGCAGACAGAAATATGCAATAGGCATGCAGACAAGTTTATTTTTAAAAATTCATAATATTTTCAATATTTAAACATAAAAACATCGATCCCATATTCTATAATTAAATTAAGAAGACATCACTAATACTGAGTGCCAATACTAAAGTTGATCGATTGATAACCATCTAAAAAAGGAGGTATTCTTTATGGAATTGTACGAAAAGGATGTGTGCATTTATTGTGGTAAATCACTTTCTAAATGGGAAAGACCGAGGAGCTATTGCTGGAATTGTGGTGAATTAACGTCATTTGAACCTTTTCAAGAAGTGGAAGTGGAAGGAGAAGTAGAAGATGAAGGTGAAGTAATTACTGATGATTCTTATATTTATTTTTCTAGCAGTTTAAATGGGTAAAGTGTTTTCAAGGACAAGACATAAAAAAGTTAACTAGAAGGGCAGCCAAAACGAAATTATTTGGTTGCCCTTTTATGCAGCACTGTTTTTTAATTCTAATTCATACTTTACAGGTAGGAATTATGGGTTTATAATTAAGTTAATCTAATTTTAAGTTGTTATATTCAATCGGAGTTTTTGAAAAATAAAGGAGTGTTACTGATGAGAAAAAATGATGAAAAGAAGCGACAAAAACTTATCAATAAATTAATTTTCTTAAACGTATACAACAAAGAAGATCAACAACTTAATAATTTGCCACTTTCGAAATTAGAATCTGAGTACAAAAGATTTAAATTACAAAACCATCCGCATGGAGAGTTTGGGTCTATTCAGTGGGTATAATATAAAGATGTTACGAGATATAAGACTGTATGGTGCTTGCACACCTGCGGTCTTTTTTATTGTTTACCGTTGCGAGCCCGGAGATTGCTAAAAGAAGTAGCAGCGGTCAGTCATAATAAGTATATTGCTTACATTCTATTACTTTATAATAATTCTGCAGAATTTTTATATTGAAGACATCATAAGAATTCCCAAATGTTACAAATTTGTGATGATGATAGTTATTTTTTCAATTTTTAGTAATAGATTAGTAGAATAGAATATAGAATAATTATTGTCATCCAGTTTGTTTTCCTACCATTAGAAGAATAATTATTTGTTACTTTTTTTACAAAGAGAGGGGAAGAAATATGGACGTTAATAACAATCCTAAAACAGGCGGCTGCCCGTTTAATCACGGAGGCGCTACTAGTAACAAATCTAGCGGTACATCCAATCGAGACTGGTGGCCAAACCAGTTAAACTTGAATATTCTCCATCAGCATGACAGAAAATCTAATCCTATGGGAGAAGACTTTGTTTATGCTGAAGAATTTAAAAAAATAGACTACTATGAACTTAAACAGGATCTTCAGGAGCTAATGACAACTAGCCAAGATTGGTGGCCTGCTGACTATGGACATTATGGTCCATTATTTATCCGTATGTCTTGGCACGCTGCTGGTACTTATCGTAATACTGACGGCCGAGGCGGCGGGGGAGCTGGTGCACAGCGTTTTGCTCCACTTAACAGCTGGCCTGATAACGGTAACCTTGATAAAGCCCGCAGGCTATTATGGCCGGTTAAGCAAAAGTATGGTAACAAGATCTCATGGGCTGACTTGCTCCTTCTAGCTGGTAATGTTGCAATTGAATCCATGGGGGGTAAGACCTTTGGTTTTGGAGGAGGACGCGAAGACATCTGGCATCCAGAAGAAGACATCTACTGGGGTACTGAAACAGAATGGCTGGATGATAATCGTTACTCAGGAGATCGTGATTTAGAAAATCCACTTGCTGCCGTTCAGATGGGTCTCATTTATGTTAACCCAGAAGGTCCGAACGGTAAACCAGATCCGATTGCAAGTGCTCGGGACATACGTGAAACCTTTGCACGTATGGGAATGAACGATGAAGATACAGTAGCACTAATAGCCGGCGGTCATACTTTTGGTAAGGCACACGGTGCAGGAGATGCTGCGCATGTTGGTCCAGAACCAGAAGCGGCTCCTATTGAAGCAATGGGTTTAGGCTGGTTAAGCACTCACGGCAGCGGTAAAGGTCATGATACCATCACCAGCGGTATTGAAGGTGCTTGGACTGCTAATCCAACACAGTGGGACAATGGTTACTTTGATCTTTTGTTTGGATATCAATGGTGGCTTACAAAGAGTCCTGCAGGTGCCTATCAGTGGCTTGCTGTAGATCCTGCTGAGAAGGATCTTGCCCCGGATGCAGAAAATCCATCCGTTAAAGTTCCAACGATGATGACCACTGCGGATATGGCACTACGTTATGATCCCGAATACGAAAAGATATCTCGGCGTTTCCATCAGAATCCAGAAGAATTTGCCGATGTATTTGCCCGTGCATGGTTCAAACTTCTTCACCGTGACATGGGGCCTAAAGCAAGATATCTAGGCCCAGAGGTTCCTAAAGAAGATCTTATCTGGCAAGATCCGGTACCAACTGTTGATTATGAATTAACAGATGGAGAAGTAGCAGAGCTGAAAGGAAAGATCTTAGAATCAGGACTTACAGTCGGGGAGTTAGTAACAACTGCCTGGGCTTCCGCTAGTACCTTCCGTGGCTCAGATATGCGTGGCGGCGCTAATGGTGCCCGCATTCGTCTTGCTCCACAGAAGGATTGGGAAGTGAATCAACCGGAGCTGCTTTCAAAAGTGCTTAATGTACTAGAAGATATTCAAAACGGATTAAAAAAGAAGGTCAGCATAGCTGATTTGATTGTATTAGGTGGTAGTGCTGCAATAGAGAAAGCTGCACAAGATGCAGGCTATGAGGTAACAGTTCCTTTTGCTCCTGGACGCGGAGATGCAACAGAAGAGCAAACTGATGCAGAGAGCTTTGCAGTACTAGAGCCTGTCGCAGATGGTTTCCGCAACTATCAGAAAAAGCAGTATAGTGTAAGCCCAGAGGAACTCCTAGTAGACAAGGCACAACTTTTAAACCTTACTGCACCAGAAATGACAGTACTAGTCGGCGGTATGCGTGTTTTAGGTACAAACCATCGTGGCGCAGAACACGGTGTATTCACGGATCGTGTCGGCACACTCACTAATGACTTCTTTGTGAACTTGCTTGACATGGGAGTAGAGTGGAAGCCTGTTGAGGAGAACGTTTATGTAGGACGTGATCGTAAAACAGGTAAAGTAGTGCGCAGCGCAACTAGAGTGGACCTCGTGTTCGGTTCTAACTCCGTTCTACGTGCTCTTGCAGAAGTTTATGCCCAGGATGATAACAAAGAGAAGTTTGTTCGTGACTTTATAGCTGCTTGGGTCAAGGTAATGAATGCAGATCGCTTCGACCTTAAGTTGAAGAAAGCTCAAAAAATAGGCATTTAAAGCTAGCAAACTCGGAAATTCTTTGCCTGTCGCTACCCGTTGTGTGGTGACAGGTACTTTTTTTATATTTTTGCTTTGTTAAATTTCATTGTTGACAACAGTATAAAGGTCGATGAAAGACAAGCTAGGTGAATTCCCAAAGAGATTAGTCCTTCATAAGCGTAATGAAAGACAAATCAGGAGAGTTCCCAATGAGATTAGTCCTTCATAGGCATGATGAAAGACAAATCAGAAGAGCTCCCAATGAGATTAGTCCTTCATAAGCGTAATGAAAGACAAATCAGAAGATTACTCATTGAGTTTAGTCCTTCATAAGGATTTCCATGAGGAAAATCAACATCTGTCTTTAACAGAGTCTATATTTTTAAAATTTTTACATTCAATTGTCACTAAACGATCAAATGAAGGGACCAAAACTTCAGTCAACTTCCATTAAAATAAAAGTGTGCTCAATATTTTAATGGTGTTTGTGAATTGTTTCACAAAAAACATAAAAGGGAGGTTCAAAATGCATTACCAAAACATATTTAAACAAGGTAAAATAGGCAATCTAACATTGAAAAACAGAATTGTCATGCCGCCCATGGGAACGAATCTAGCTGGTCCTGAAGGGGAAGTTACTGATCAACTAATTGCGTATTATGAAGAAAGGGCAAAGGGGGGCACTGGGTTAATAATTGTTGAATTTACCTGTATCGATTATGAATACGGGAAAGGATTTATTAGGCAATTAAGGCTGGACGATGATCGTTTCATTCCAGGAATAAACGAGCTCGCCAATGCTGTACATAATTATGGGGCGAAGGTTTTTGTACAAATTCATCATGCAGGCAGACAGTCTAACTCTTCGTTAATTAATGGTAAACAAATCGTTGCACCTAGCAGTGTTGCTAGCGCTGCTGTAGGGGAAGTCCCTCGGGAATTAACAACAGCAGAAGTGAAAGAGCTAGTAAATAAGTTTGTTCAGACCGCCATAAGGTGTAAGCTGGCTGGCATTGATGGAGTGGAAGTTCACGGAGCCCATGGTTATTTAATTAACCAATTCTTAAGCCCTGAGGCAAATTTACGAACGGATGAATACGGGGGAAGCTTTGAAAATAGAATGAGATTTATCGAAGAAATCATAGTTGGTATTAAAGAAAAGTGCGGTAAAGATTACCCTGTTACTGTTCGTCTCAGTGTCGATGAATTTATCCAAGGAGGAATCAATTTAGAGTTAGGTAAGGATATTTCTCGATACTTAGAAAAACTAGGAGTAGATGGGTTGCATATTAGTTGTGGAACCTATGACTCTATGGACAAAATCATTGAATCTCCGTTATTTGAACAAGGCTGGAGAGTCTACCTAGCAGAAGAGATTAAAAAAGTAGTAAATATTCCAGTAATCACAGTTGGATCCATTCGTGAACCACAATTTGTTGAAAACATTTTATCTGAGGGAAGGGTAGATTTTGTGGCTATAGGAAGGGGATTAATCGCTGATCCCGAGTGGGTAAACAAAACAATGGAAGGACGTGAAGCAGAAATTAGAAAATGTATTAACTGTCTCCATTGTATCCATTCCGCTATGGGCAACTCACACGTTCTTTGTTCCATCAATGCTAGAGCAGGCCGAGAGCTGGAGTTTAAGGAACTGCAGCACCTTCCTTCTGATGAAAACCGCCACGTTGTAATCGTTGGCGGCGGGCCAGGTGGAATGGAAGCAGCACGAAATCTATCATTAAAAGGATATGATGTTACTCTTTTTGAAAAGGATAACAAGCTTGGCGGTCAATTGCACCTTGTCACTGACTTAAATTATAGAGAGAAAATGACATGGCACATTAACTACCTTAGCAATGAAATGACTCGTTTAAATATTGATGTCCGTATGAATATAGAGGCCACTGTTGAAGAAATCACATCTTTCAATCCTTATGCTGTTTTATTGGCAACAGGCGGAAGACCAAAGCTCCCTCAGGTCGAGGGCAATGAATTAGATCATGTATATACTTATGAAGACGTAAAACTACAGGGAATAGAGTTTACTAATAATAAAGTTACAGTTGTAGGAAGTGGTATGATCTGTCATGGAACGACTCGTCGCCTTGCAGAGGCTGGTAATGATGTCACATATGTTGAAATTCCTACAAAAGCCAGCAAAAGAATTGGACCTGAAACGAGATTAAGACTTCTTGAGAAGCTTAAACAAGTAAATGTGAACATTGTTACGGACCACAAGGTAGAAAGAATACTTCCAAATAGTATTATCGTGGAGGACCTAATTTCAGGGGAACGCTCAGAATTGGAATCAGAGTATGTCATTGTAGCTATGGGTGTAGAGGCATATAATCCATTAGAGGAAACATTAAGAAATCAGATGGAAAATGTGTTTGTATTAGGAGATGCAGCAGGTTATAGTTCCCTTGGTGACGCTACACGTGACGGCTTTGAAAAAGCATATTTCCTTGAATCCATCATTACAAACAGCAGGCAAGAAGAGATATCGCAAACAGTTTGAATTAGAAAAAAGCACCAATCTTTTTTAACAAGTATGATTGGAGTGCTTTAGACATGGTATAATTATATACCTTGGCAGGGGCATAAAAAAAGAAGCAAAGGTCAGATAAGGTGACCCTTGCTTCTTTTTTGTAATTATGGGGAATGCTTTTATTGAATGACCAAGGGGACGGTTTCACCATATAATCAGCCAGGAGGAATTAAAAGAATGAATGATTCGCAAAAGATAGTATTTCCTGAAGGATTTTTATGGGGCGGTGCAACGGCAGCGAACCAGATAGAGGGTGGATATAACGAAGGGAACAAGGGCTTAAATATTGCCGATGTTCTGCCAGGCGGGAAAGAGCGCCTTAATATTTTAATGTCCGCTGGTTTTAACTTTGAAATCAACCATGAAAAATACACGTACCCAAATCATGAAGCCATTGATTTTTATCATCGTTACAAAGAAGATATCGCTTTGTTTGCCGAAATGGGCTTTAAAGTCTTTCGAATGTCGATAGCTTGGACAAGGATTTTTCCAAATGGTGACGAGCCGCAGCCAAATGAAGAGGGTTTGGCTTTTTACGATGGAGTTTTTGATGAGTTACTAAAGTATGAAATTGAACCGGTAGTAACGATTTCTCACTATGAAATGCCGCTGCACCTTGTAAAAGAATATGGGGGCTGGAGGAATCGACAGGTTGTTACTTTATTTGAAAAGTATGCCAAGGTTATTCTTACGCGTTACAAGGAAAAGGTGAAATATTGGATGACCTTTAACGAAATCAACGGTGCATTGAAGATGCCAATTATGAGCATGGGCTTTTCACCTCAAAATGAAGAAAATCGTTACCAGGAGACTTTCCAGGCATTTCATCACCAGTTTGTTGCTAGTGCTATAGCAGTAAAGTCCTGCAAGGAAATCATCCCTAATGCAAAAATCGGCTGCATGATTCTTTTTGCACCTGTGTATTCTTACGATTGTAATCCGGATAACATTATCTATGCCTTAAAAGAAGAGGAATTGTTTAATTATTTCTGTGCTGATGTTCATGTGCGCGGTGAGTACCCAGCCTTCATTAAGCGCTTTTTTAAGGAGAAAAATATCGAATTAGCGATTCAAGAAGGTGATTTGGACATTATCAAAGAAGGTACCGTTGATTATATTGGGTTGAGTTATTACATGTCCCGTACGGATAAACAAGAAAAGTCTGAAGGGGAAAAAGCACAAGGAAATATTGTTGGCGGAGTGAAAAACCCATTCCTAAAGGCTAGTGACTGGGGCTGGGAGATTGATCCGGTTGGTTTACGAATCAGCTTAAACAAGCTTTATGGAAGATACCAGGTTCCGCTATATGTAGTAGAAAATGGCTTAGGGGCGTACGACCAAATGGAGGAAGATGGTTCAATCAACGATGACTACCGAATTGAGTACCTCCGCGACCATGTGATGGCGATGGGAGAGGCAATAGAGGATGGCGTGGAACTGATGGGTTATACAAGCTGGGGATGTATAGATTTAGTCAGTATGTCAACCGGTGAAATGTCCAAGCGCTATGGATTCATCTACGTCGATAAGAACGATGACGGAAGTGGAACACTAGAACGCAGAAGGAAAAATTCATTCCATTGGTATAAAAAAGTGATTGAAAGTAATGGAGGAATCCTATAACATTCCGCCACTAAAAATACATTGAGAAAACTAAATCAAACACATTCATAAATGTGTGGTTTGGTTTAGTTTTTTTCAATGTACACAGGAAAATATTTAGCCAATATATACGTGATTTTACTTGTATATATTGGCTTTAATCCTTTTAAAATTATTAATCGATTTTCTGTAAGGTGTCTTTATCTTTTATAGATTGATAGATATTTGTTGCTAAATGAATATTAAATAATGGTTGACTATCATTTAAGTCCGTTAATAGAATTTCTTCAATTCGCTTTAAACGGTAGCTTAAGGTGTTTGTATGAATATGTAAAGTATCAGCTGTTTTCTTGATGTTTTGATTTTGGTCTAAATAGACTATCAGAGTGCTTAACAATTCTCCTTTTCTAGATTGTTCATATTGAATAAGAGGGCCTAATACTTCTTGGATAAAATCAAGCAATTCTTCCTTTGAATTTTGTAAAATAAACCTCTGAACGCCAAGGTCTGTGTAACTAAGAATTCTATGATCAAATTGATAGTTTTTGAGAAACTTTATGCATTTGGTCGCTTCAACAAATGACTCATGGACTAGAGTAAGCCCTTGCTTCATTCTTCCAATACCAATTGATACATCTATCTCCCTATATTTATTTTTAATCTGCACCTGTAATTTTTTTGTAAGTTCTTTTATTTCAGCAACAATATTCGAAGAAACTTTTGAATGCATGGATAGAAGAGCAACTATTTGATTTTCATCCCTTACTGCCGTTACTTGAGAGTTCCCCCCAAGTATGGACATATTGACCATATGGAGTAAATTTCTTATTACATAATCTCCAAAAACCTTTTGCTCGTTTAACTTATCTTCAAAATTAATAATAAGGGCAACATAGTTCCAGTTTGGGTCAAAGTTTAAATTCTTTGCTTTCTGAATGAGTACTTCATCCATCTGTCCTGTAAAAAGCTTCGTCACGAATTCCCCTCTTAAACGCTGCTGTGTTTCAAAAACAGCTTGCTCCTTTACCAGTTCAAGCGAAATGACCGTACACGCATGTTCAAGAGCAGCGATATCCACTTCATTCATTTTTTGTTTAGAAAGGATAATCAGCCCGCCTAAAGACTTTAGTTTGGACCCAAGCGATAATACAACTAGGTGATAGGTGTCATCATTTATCGTTATTTCGGAAACGGTATGTGAGTTTTCTAGTGTTAGAATAATTTGCTTTGCATACGCTTTCATATATTCGGTCATTTCAACAGAAAATGACGGATGACAGGCAGAGGCCTTAAGTTCTCCTATCTCGTCAAAGAGCAGCAGATGCTGTCCAATTGTTTTATGTATTAAGTTCATAATCGATTGAATTCCTTCTCCATTTACAACAAGATTGGATAGGTTTCTATGTATTTCAATGGAATGGGAGAGTTTTCGAACCATTAGTTCCTTTTCGTTATAAAGACTCGATTTTTCCAAGGCAACCGCGGCCTGATGACCAATCGCTTCTAAAAGATGAATGTCCTCTTGCTTAAACTGCAAAGATTGTTCAAAAGAGTCAAGTGTAATTACCCCGATACACTTTCCATTTTGTAAAATAGGTGAAGAAATGACAGAAGTAAAATGAAAGTTACTCGGAATAGCCCGATCTAATAAATCTCGGTTATATGAAGTTAATGTAGAAAGTGCCTGTTTAACCTCTACCTCATCCCAAAAAATCAGGCACTTTTTTGCTGCAAAAGCCATCCCCGTCATGGATTCACCGCTAACTAGTTTAATTTGCCTAAAAATATGTGGATAAAATAATCCTTGAGCTGATTTTGCGATGAGTCGATCCTGGCTTTTGTCAAAAATCCATATAGAGCCTCCTCCAGCGGCTTCAACGACAGATATTGTTTCATTCATGATGGATTCAAAAATGGTATCAATATCTAATTTGGAATTGATAACGTTGGACACATGGATTAAGGACTTTAGCTGCCTATGAGTTAATGTATCTTGCATCATCATCATCCTTCCCTACGCAAATAATTTTTACATTTTGCTCCATTTTTAGTTTTTTGTGTAAAAGTCACAAATTTTCCATACAAATATTCATGGAAATGAACATAGCATTATACTCCTATTAGTTATATTCTGATTATATGAAAATTTCGAAAGTATTGATAGGGGGTCAGCCAAAGAGTTTTAGGAGAGAGTGAGATTTACTACAAAAAACGGTCATTAAGAGTAATTTTGATTTTAAAGATTTTTTTACTAAAAAAACAGAATATTTGGAAAGGGGTTGTAGATAAATGAATTTTGATTTAACGAAAGAACAAGAGATGATCCGCAAATTAATTCGAGATTTTGCTGATGCAGAAGTTGCTCCGGGAGCAGATGAACGTGATCGAACGGGGGATTTCCCTAAGGAAATTTTTTCAAAATTAGCGGATTTAGGAATCATGGGGCTTCCTTTCCCTGAACAATATGGGGGTGGAGAAGCAGACACCATCAGCTTTGCCATTGTTGTGGAAGAACTTAGTCGTGTGTGTGCATCAACAGGAATTACATATTCAGCACATATTTCATTAGGTGGGGCTCCACTTAATTTATTTGGTACCCACGAGCAAAAAGAGAAATACTTAACACCAATTTGTACGGGAGAGTCTTTCGGAGCATTTGGATTGACTGAACCGAATGCAGGCTCCGATGCGGGAGGAACGCAAACAACAGCAGTTCTTGATGGCGATGAGTGGATCATTAACGGCTCCAAATGTTTTATTACAAATGCAAGCTATGCCAATCATCTTGCAGTGACAGCGGTAACCGATCGCTCAAAAGGAATCAACGGTATCAGCGCATTTATAGTTCCTACTAATGCTCCAGGATTCACTGTAATCGACAACTACGAAAAATTGGGTCTGCATGCCTCAAATACCACAGAACTTATCCTAGAAAATGTAAGAGTTCCTAAAGAAAATCTCTTAGGAACAATTGGAAACGGTTACAAGCAGTTTTTAGCTACACTTGATGGCGGAAGGATTGGAATTGGTGCCATGGGTGTAGGAATTGCACAAGGAGCTTATGATAAAGCTCTTCAATATGCAAAAGAAAGAAAACAGTTTGGAAAAAGTTTATCCAACTTCCAGGCAATCCAATTTAAATTAGCAGACATGGCAATGAATATCGAATTAGCACGGAATATGGTTTACAAAGCAGCATGGTTAAAGGATCAAGGACGATCATTTAAAAAAGAAGCAGCATTTGCGAAATTATTTGCTTCAGAAATATGCATGCGTGCCTGTGATCAGGCTGTTCAAATTCACGGCGGATATGGATATATGAAGGAATATCAAGTTGAGCGATTCTTCCGAGATGCAAAACTTTTGGAAATTGGTGAAGGAACATCTGAAGTTCAACGAATGGTCATTGCGAAACAAATTGGTTGTTAATATATGTAGGTATTAACTAAAAATTGTAAAGGGGTCATGATATGGATATCAGTGGAATTTTACAAGTGGTTTCAAATAGCAAACTCATTTATCCTTCAGAAGAAAAAGTGCGTTCAACCTCCATTGGGAGTAACGATGCTTTCCAAGAACTTCTTACCTTATCCCAAGAAGATCCTGCGGCCTTTTGGGATCGTGCAGCACGTGAACTTGATTGGTATGAACCATGGAATGAAACCATTAGCGGGCAGCTTCCCGATTTCCGCTTTTTTTCAGGCGGTATTAGTAACCCGAGTGTAAATTTACTTGATCGGCATATAAAAAACGGTGCCGGAAACCGGACCGCTCTCATTTGGGAGGGGGAAAACGGGGACACGAAATTTTACACGTATAATATGCTTCTTGCTGAAGTAAATCGATTTGCGAATGTTCTAAAATCATTTGGTGTAAAAAAGGGTGATTGTGTAGCTATTTTTCTTCCAAATCTAGCTGAATCCATTATATCCGTATTAGCCTGTTTTCGAATTGGTGCCATTTATAATACGATTTTCTCAGGTTATTCTGAAAAATCATTGACGGACAGACTCATTAATTTCGAGCCCAAAGTATTGATTACGGCGGATGCAACTGAACGCCGGGGTAAATGCATTCGTTTAAAGGAAAAAGTCGATAATGTTGTACCCTCTATAGCTTCTATCGAAGCGGTTATTGTTGTAGATCGATTAGGTTCAGAGGTTCAAATGAAAGAAGGCCGGGATTACTGGTGGCATGAGCAGACAAATGCACAAAGCATCGTCTGTGAACCTGAGAGAATAGAAGCTAATGAGAGTGGTATCGTGTTTTATACAAGCGGTACGACTGGTAAACCAAAAGGTGTCGTGCATTCCGGTATGGCTTTTGTCATTCAGAATTACATATATGCGAAGTATCATATGGATCACCGTAATGATGATGTCTTCTGGTGTACTGCGGACATTGGCTGGTTAACCATGCATATTTGGGGGATTACAGGTGCCTTAGCGAATGGTGTCACCACCGTTGTCTTTGAAGGGGCAGTTGATTATCCAACAAAAGATCGTTTTTATCAAATCATTGAAAAATACAGGGTAAATAAACTGTTTACTGCTCCAACGGCATTAAGAATGTTAAAAAGTATGGGAGAAAAGGCATTAGAGAAATTTGATTTATCTTGTCTCGATGTCATTTCCCTTGTGGGTGAACCTTTCGATCCAGAAACCTGGCATTGGACCTATGAGGTTTTAGGAAAGAAGAAGGTATATATCAATAATACGTGGGGTCAAACCGAAACAGCGGGATCGCCAATAGCTGGAGCAGCTTGGCTGACGCCAATGAAACCGGGTGCCGCGGGTACTGCCTTTTTAGGTGCTGTTATGGATGTAGTTGACGAAGAAGGCAATCCAGTTATACCTGGCAGGTTAGGAAATCTGGTTATTCAAAAACCATTTCCAATGCTATGCCGAACCCTTTGGAAAGAACCTGAGCGCTATTACGCATCTTATTTTAGCCAAGTAGAAGGAAGCTACTATGCCAGCGACCTGGCATTAATAGATGATGATGGATATTTATGGGTAGTTGGACGTTCTGATGATGCCTTTAATGTAGCAGGACATCGTTTAAGTACCATGGAGATGGAAAGCGCTGTACTAGAAATTCAGGGTGTAGCTGAAACGGCAATCATAGGAATCCCTGACGAAATTAAAGGAGAAGTTCCGCTCGTATTCGTCCGTCTCGCCGATGGCTATCAAGAATCAGAAGAATTAAGACAACAAATAAATGACCAGATTATTCAACAAATTGGTAAGATTGCAGCTCCAAAATCCATTGTTTTCACTGATATGCTGCCGAAAACAGTCAGCGGAAAAATCATGCGCCGTCTATTAAAGGAAATTGTTGTATCAGGAAAGGTTCAAGGGGACATTACAGGACTAGAAGATCCAGCTACCGTAGCACAAATACAAAAACTACTTGCTGATAAAGCATCCGTTAAATAGTTGGTAATAGAGCCAGTTATTTGTCAGAAAATGATTGGCAAATGACTGGTTCCATTTACTAGACTAGAAGTTAAAGATAATCTTAAAGAAGTGTTGCAAAATAAATGTATAGAATTTTACATATCTCCTCAACAGTAAAAGGTTAAAGTTTTCCAATGAAGCTAATGACCATTGAACCTATTATGATAATAGATAGAAAGGGTGAAAGGCATGTTCAAAAAAGTTTTAATTGCTAATCGCGGTGAAATTGCTGTTCGTGTAATCCGTACATGCAAAGCCTTAGGGATTACAACGATTGCAGTTTACTCAGAAGCCGATAGTGATGCTCCACATGTAAAAATGGCAGATGAAGCCTATTTAATTGGAGGCTCTCGGGTTGCAGAAAGCTATTTAAATATCGATAAAATTCTAGAGGTCGCTAAGGGGACAGAAGCGGAGGCAATCCACCCGGGATATGGCCTGCTTTCTGAAAATGCCGAATTTGCCCGCCGTTGTGAGGAAGCTGGCTTTGTATTTATCGGGCCTTCTCCAGAGGTTATTTCTAAAATGGGAAGTAAGATTGAATCACGAAAGGTGATGGAGGAAGCAGGTGTACCTGTCGTTCCAGGGATTACCTATCCACTGGCAGATGCAGAGGAAGCGGTAGAAGTGGCGGATCGTATAGGTTACCCCGTTATGCTGAAGGCCTCCGCAGGGGGTGGCGGTATTGGGATGCAGGTGGTCCATAACGGGGATGAAATCCGAAAAGCTTTTTCGGGGAACCAAAAGCGGGCTACTGACTTCTTTGGCGATGGAGCGATGTATATCGAAAAATTCGTTGAAAATCCAAGACATATTGAGATTCAAATCTTAGCGGACGGTTTTGGTAATACAGTATACCTTTGGGAACGTGAATGTTCGATCCAGCGCCGTCACCAAAAAGTCGTAGAGGAAGCCCCATCATCGTTTATTACTGAAAAAACGCGTACCAAGATGGGTGAGGCTGCAGTAAAAGCGGCCAAATCAATTGGGTATAAAAATGCAGGAACCATTGAGTTCTTAGTGGATGAAGAGCAAAATTTCTACTTTCTTGAAATGAATACTCGTTTGCAAGTGGAACATCCGGTTACGGAAGAGATTACAGGTTTAGACTTAGTTGAACAACAATTGCAAATTGCTGCAGGTAAAGTCCTAAACTTTTCTCAAGAAGAGATAAAACGTGAGGGGCATGCAATTGAGGTTAGAATTTATGCGGAGGATCCCAAAACATTTTTCCCTTCACCTGGAAAAATAACAAATTTAGAGCTGCCGAACGGACCTGGAGTTCGACATGAATTAGCTATTCACGGTCAATCTGTAGTCACTCCTTTTTACGATCCAATGATTGCTAAGCTAGTTGTTAAAGGCAGCAATCGAGAAGAGGCAATAAATCGACTGCAAGCTGCATTAGCTGATTATCATATTGAAGGGATTAAAACAAATATCCCAATGCTGAAAGAGGTTATTGCTCATTCGGCGTTCCATTTAGGTGATACGACAACAGACTTTGTTAGCAAGTATATTAAAACCCCAAAAACAAAATCGCAAAAATAGGAGGAATAAACATGAGTGAAATTATTGCAAGTATGGCAGGAAGTGTATGGAAGGTATTAGTTAAAGCGGGAGATCAGGTAGAAGAGGGTCAAGATGTTGTGATTTTAGAATCGATGAAAATGGAAATTCCGATTGAAGCTGAATTCTCTGGAACGGTGAAAGAAGTAAAAGTGAATGAAGGCGATTTTGTAAATGAAGGCGACGTCATTGTAGAGGTGGAATAAAGCCCTTAAAAAAGGTGGTAAGGAGATGAGACAATGAAGTGGCCAGAAGGTGTAACGATTAAAGAAGTTGGCCCTCGTGATGGGCTGCAAAACGAAAAAACGTTTATTTCAACTGAGGATAAAATCACTTGGATTAATCAATTATCTGAAAGTGGACTAAAACATATTGAAATTACCTCTTTTGTTAATCCAAAATGGATTCCGGCACTTTCAGACGCAGTTTCTGTTGCAACTGGCATTAACAAAGTGCCTGGTGTCACCTATACAGCACTTGTTCCAAACCTTCAAGGTTTGGAACGGGCGTTACAAGCGAACATTGATGAAGTTGCATTGTTTATGTCAGCAAGTGAGACTCATAATCTAAAAAATATCAATAAAAGTATTGACCAGACTTTCCCTGTATTAAGAGATTTGGCCAGAGAAACAATTTCAGCAGGGAAATTCAGCAGAGGTTATGTTTCCACTGTTTTTGGCTGTCCATATGAGGGTCATGTTGATATAGAAGCGGTCATAAGAGTTTCCGAAGCATTATTTGAAATGGGGATTGCGGAGCTGTCTCTCGGGGATACAATAGGTGTCGCAAATCCAAAGCAAGTCCAAGAAGTTTTGGATGTCTTATTAAAAAGATTTCCAGCAGATAAGTTAGCCATGCATTTTCATGATACAAGGGGAACAGCATTGGCTAATATCTTAGTTTCGTTAGAAATGGGGATTACCACGTTTGATTCTTCCCTTGGCGGATTGGGGGGATGTCCGTATGCACCTGGAGCAGCAGGAAATGTAGCGACAGATGATTTACTCTATATGCTTCACGGGATGGGCATCCACACTGGGGTTGATCAGCAAAAGTTACTTCATGCATCCCAATTCATTCAGGAGAAGATTGGCAGAACATTACCTAGTAAAAGTTTCCAAGCCGCAAGTGCTCAACGGAGTGGAGAGCTTGGAAAAAGCGTGTGAGGAAGGTGAAATCATGAGTAACTCCATATTAGTCAATAAGATGGATAACGGAATCGTGCTGATTTCGTTAAATAGGCCAGAAGCTGCCAATGCTTTATCAATAGAGATGTTAGAGTGTCTTCGCGACGCACTTCTTACATGTAAATATGATCGAGCAGTCCGCTGTATCGTCATTACAGGTGCTGGGGAGAAAGCTTTTTGTGCAGGAGCTGATTTAAAAGAAAGAGCTGGAATGGATAGTGTACAGGTAAGGAAGACGGTTGCTTTAATCCGCGAAAATATCAACTCTTTAGAATCATTACCGCAACCTGTCATAGCAGCGGTGAACGGCGTTGCTTTTGGCGGAGGAACTGAACTAGCGCTCGCTTGTGATATCCGTATTGCCTCTGAAACTGCGAAACTTGGTCTTACGGAAACATCACTGGGTATTATACCTGGTGCCGGTGGAACACAGCGATTACCAAGATTAGTAGGAAAGGGACGTGCCAAAGAGCTCATTTTCACTGCTAGAAGAATTGATGCAAACGAAGCCCTTGAGATTGGATTAGTAGAATATACGGTCCCTTTTGCAAGCTTAATAGATAAAGCATTAGATATTGCAGAACAAATTGTACGGAATGGTCCAATTGCCGTTACACAAGCAAAGTTCGCAATCGATAAAGGCTATGATGTTGACCTAAATACCGGTCTAGCAATCGAGCAAAATGCTTATGAAGTGACGATTCCGACAAAAGATCGTTTAGAAGGATTACAGGCTTTTAAAGAGAAACGTACTCCAACTTATATTGGAGAATAAGAATATACATGAATCGAGGAGGAAAAATGACTGTGGATATGAAACCTCTCCAAGAAACTTTAAATGATAGAGTCGAACAAATTAAAAAGGGAGGACCTCCCAAATATCATGAGAAAAACCAAGAGCAGGGAAAACTGTTCGTCCGCGATCGTTTATCATTATTATTCGATTCTGAGCTTGAACTAGAGGATGGTCAATTTGCAAACTTCATGGCGGGGGATCTTCCTGCAGACGGAGTTGTGACTGGGATGGGCAAGATTAATGGCCAGACGGTCTGTGTGATGGCCAATGATTCAACAATCAAAGCCGGTTCTTGGGGTGCTCGTACGGTTGAGAAAATCATTCGAATCCAAGAAACAGCAGAAAAACTTCGAGTGCCATTATTATACTTGGTTGATTCGGCTGGAGCGCGGATAACGGACCAGGTGGAAATGTTCCCTGGGCGTCGCGGTGCAGGAAGAATCTTTTACAATCAAGTAAAACTTTCAGGTAAAATTCCTCAGATCTGTATTCTGTTTGGACCATCTGCTGCGGGTGGAGCCTATATACCAGCTTTTTGTGACATTGTCATTATGGTTGATAAAAATTCATCGATGTACCTGGGTTCACCAAGAATGGCTGAAATGGTTATTGGTGAAAATGTAACCCTGGAGGAAATGGGCGGCGCTCGCATGCATTGTTCGGTTTCAGGCTGCGGTGATGTTCTTGCGAAAAATGAGGAAGAAGCCATTTCAATGGCTAGAAACTATCTTTCTTATTTTCCTGCCAATTTTTCAGAGAAACCGCCAGTTCGTGAGGCAGTGGATCCTAAAGAATTGAAGAAACCATTAGAAGAGCTGATTCCGGTTAATCAAAATTCACCTTTTAATATGCATGATCTAATTGGTGGGATTATTGATGAAGGTTCCTTCTTTGAGATAAAGAAACTATTTGCGGGCGAGCTTATTACAGGACTTGCACGCATGGATGGAAAACCTGTCGGAATTATTGCCAATCAGCCGCGTGTGAAAGGCGGGGTATTATTCCACGATTCAGCAGATAAGGCTGCAAAATTTATTAACCTTTGTGATGCCTTCCATATACCACTTTTGTTTCTAGTTGATGTGCCTGGTTTTATGATCGGTACAAAGGTAGAAAGGGCAGGAATCATTCGCCATGGTGCGAAAATGATTTCAGCAATGGCTGAAGCAAGTGTGCCTAAAATCTCGGTTATCGTACGTAAAGCATATGGCGCAGGTCTTTATGCAATGGCTGGCCCTGCGTTTGAACCGGATGCTTGTCTTGCTTTGCCTTCAGCATCCATTGCGGTTATGGGACCAGAAGCAGCAGTTAATGCCGTTTATGCGAATAAAATTGCAGCACTGCCTGAAGAGGAGCGTGCCGCCTTCATCGAACAAAAACGTGAGGAATATAAAGAGGATATTGATATTTATAATTTGGCTTCCGAAATGGTGATTGACGGAATTATCCCGGCAAACTCATTACGTAAGGAACTTGTCAATCGTTTTGAGGCCTATTCTTCAAAATATCTCATCTTCTCAGAAC
Organism: Bacillus sp. CZDM1; assembly: GCF_055502545.1. NCBI lineage: Bacteria > Bacillati > Bacillota > Bacilli > Caryophanales > Bacillaceae > Bacillus > Bacillus sp. CZDM1. The sequence goes on from NZ_JBUESO010000003.1 coordinate 509,867, forward strand.
GAAAACACGCAGTATATCCAGTCTAAATAGTAACAAAAACCGAGGGGACGTTTCTCATGGCCACAAATGGCCGGGAGAAACGTTCCCTTGGTTTTATTGTTTATACTGCTCCAGCCTGCTGAAATATTCGATAAGGAATTGATAGAAATTCTTTTCGGATGGTGCAATGTCTCGGTGTTTCGGAGTAATGACCCCAACTGTCCGCATGGCTTTTGGCATTTCTATGGGTACCTTGACTGTGAACCGGGGGACAGAGTCATAGAAAGTACTCTCTGGTAACAGGCTAACGCCGATTCCTGCGGAAACAAGTCCTTTTAAAGCATCCATATCCTCTCCTTCGGACGCAATGTTCGGCTCGAATCCTGCGGCATGACAAGCATCTACAGCAATCTTTCGAAGGACATAGCCATCTGGAAATAAGACGAATCGATCTGTTCGCAAGTCACTTAAATAGAGACTTTTTCGATCGGCCAAGGGGTGATGCTCAGGAAGCAAGACAACGATATTTTCCATAAATAAAATCTTAGTCTCAAGATCTGGTTCCTTCAACGGAACAGGGCCCAGAAAAGCTAAATCAATTTCACCATTTTTAACCGCATTGATTAAGTAGGCATAGGAACCATGCCGCAAATGGAAATTAACATTTGGTGCAACTTTCTTATAAGCCGAAATAAGATTTGGGAGCCAATAGATGGAGAGACTCGAAGGATACCCAATATGAAGCGTTCCTCCAAGTGGATTGAGATATTCTTCTACTTTTTCCTTTCCCTCTTCTAATGTTTTTAAAGCACCTTTTGCAAATTCTAAAAAAATATTTCCGACCTGTGTAATCTTAATATTCCTGCCGACTCTTTCTAATAACTTAACCCCCAGCTCCTCTTCCAGTTTGGTAATTTGATAGCTTACTGCTGATTGTGCCACGTTTAGATTTTCAGCTGCCTCTGTAACATGCTGCCGTTCTGCAACTTCGATTAAATAACGTAATTGACGAAGCTCCAATGCTATTCCACCTTTCATTGATATAAAAATTAGATTGGTTTGATATAAATTATATATTGTTTGTATCAATTAGAAAACCTAAAATAGTTCATATAAATATTTGACCAATTTAACCAATAGGGAGAGATTTGAAATGACGTATCATCAACTACCAAAAGCACAAGGTCTCTACCGTCCAGAATTTGAACATGATGCCTGCGGAATCGGCTTGTATGCTCACATAAAAGGGAATGCCACACATGATATTGTGGCAAAAGGACTAAATATGCTTTGTAAATTGGATCATCGCGGCGGACAAGGGAGTGACCCGCTTACAGGCGATGGCGCGGGACTTATGGTTCAAATACCAGATCAATTTTTCCGCCAAGAATGTTCAACCATAGATTTACCTGAAAAAGGAAAATACGGTGTGGGGATGCTGTTTTTCTCAAAGGATGATACTGAACGGGAGAAAATAGAAACATATATTAATAAAATGGTCGAAAAAGAGGGACAAAGGGTGCTTGGCTGGAGAACAGTCCCAGTCAATGCAGAACCGATAGGGGTAACGGCACAGGAAAGCTGTCCGGTCATTCGCCAGTTGTTTGTTGGTGACAACGAAAATAGTACGGATTCATTAGCGTTTGAACGAAAATTATACGTCATTCGTAAACAAGCAGAAAAATGGGCAAAGGAATCAGAATATCGTTTTTACTTTGCTAGTCTTTCGAGCAGGACTATTGTTTACAAAGGACTGTTAACGCCTGATCAGGTGGATCAGTTTTATTTAGATTTACAGGATGAGAATTTTGTCTCTGCGTTTGCATTGGTGCACTCACGCTTTAGTACAAATACCTTTCCGAGCTGGGAAAGAGCACATCCTAACCGATATTTAATTCATAATGGAGAGATTAATACACTTCAGGGAAATATTCAATGGATGAAGGCACGGGAAAGTGAATTTGTGTCAGAGGTGTTTGGAGCGGATTTGGAAAAAGTACTGCCAATCCTCGATACAGATGGAAGTGATTCCTCGATTCTAGACAATGCGCTTGAATTCTTGGTTCTTGCCGGCCGAAAGCCAGCACATGCAGCAATGATGCTTGTACCAGAGCCATGGTCTGATAATCCTCATATCACAGAGGAAAAGCGAGCTTTTTATGAATATCACAGTTCACTAATGGAGCCATGGGATGGACCGTCCGCGATTTCTTTCACGGATGGGAAACAAATCGGTGCGATTTTGGACCGGAACGGCCTGCGCCCGGCTCGTTATTATGTTACTGAGGATGATTATATTATTTTTTCCTCAGAGGTTGGCGTTATTGATGTAGAGCCAGAAAAGGTATTGTACAAAGAGCGCCTGCGCCCAGGAAAAATGCTATTGATTGATTTAGAAGAAGGAAGAATCATTTCAGATGATGAGATCAAATCACAGCTGGCGAGTCAACAGCCGTATCAGCAATGGCTAAATGATCAGCTTGTTCGATTGGTGGAAAGAGAAGAGGCAGAGGAAGAGATTCCTGCTGATTTACTTGTCCTTCAAAAAGCGTTTGGATATACGTATGAGGATATTCAAAAATACATCCTTCCAGCAGTGACTGAAGGCAAGGATCCGCTTGGTGCGATGGGAAATGATATGCCTCTTGCTGTATTATCTGACTGGCCGCAAAACTTGTTCAACTACTTTAAGCAATTATTTGCCCAAGTAACCAATCCACCGATTGACTCGATTCGTGAAGCCATTGTTACTTCCACCATTTCCTATTTAGGAGCAGAAGGAAATTTACTTCATCCATCAGCAGAAAATTGCCGTCGGATTCAGTTGGAGACACCAATCCTAACCAACAGCCAGCTTGAAGAACTAAAGACGAACGGATTATTTAAAAGCCATGTAATCGACATCCTGTTTACAGAGGATTTGGAAAATAGCCTTAACGAAATTTGCCGTCAAGCAGACAAAGCCATTGCAGGCGGAGCAAGCTTGATAATCCTTTCTGACCGAAATATGAATGCAAAAGAGGTAGCCATTCCATCTTTATTGGCAGCGAGTACCCTTCATCAACATATGATTCGTGAAGGATTAAGAACGAAGGCAAGCATTATTGTTGAAACAGGAGAAGTGAGAGAAGTTCATCATTTTGCGGTGCTGCTCGGATATGGTGTTGATGCTATTAATCCTTATCTAGTGTTCACTACCTATCAGCAAGCTGCCCGGGAAGGAACGATCCCATTCACTTATCAAGAAGCAGTGAAGAAGTATATCGATGCCATGACGGAGGGTGTTGTAAAGGTCATGTCCAAGATGGGGATTTCAACCGTGCAAAGCTACCGAGGTGCACAGATTTTTGAAGCAGTTGGAATCAGTTCAGATGTCATCGACAACTACTTTACTGGAACAGTTTCCCAGCTTGGCGGAATTGGTTTAGACACGATTGCTCAGGAAGCGAAGCTGCGTCATGGTGAAGCTTTTACTGAAACAACTGACAAGACTTTAGAATCAGGCAGTAACTTTCAATGGAGACATGACGGGGAACACCATGCCTTTAATCCAGGAACCATCCATACTCTACAATGGGCTTGTCGCAACGGTGATTATGAATTATTTAAGAAATACTCGGCACAAGCAAATGAGGAAAGACTTGGGTTTTTACGCAACTTATTCTCCTTTAATGGAAAACGTACAGCTATACCGATTGAAGAAGTAGAATCGGTTGATTCGATTGTCCGCCGCTTTAAAACGGGTGCGATGTCGTTTGGATCCATCAGTAAAGAAGCACATGAAACATTAGCGATTGCCATGAACCGATTAGGCGGAAAAAGCAACTCAGGTGAAGGCGGGGAAGATTCAAGCCGTTTTGTTGTCGATGAAAATGGTGACAACAGAGGAAGTGCGATTAAACAGGTTGCTTCCGGGCGTTTTGGGGTTAAGAGTCATTATCTCGTCAATGCCGAAGAGCTGCAAATTAAAATGGCACAAGGTGCAAAGCCAGGTGAAGGCGGGCAGTTGATGGGTACAAAGGTATATCCGTGGGTTGCCGATGTTCGAGGAGCAACGCCGGGAGTTAGCTTAATTTCACCGCCGCCGCACCATGATATTTACTCGATCGAGGATTTGGCGCAGCTTATTCATGATTTGAAAAATGCCAATCGTGAAGCCCGAATTAGCGTAAAACTTGTTTCAAAAGGCGGGGTCGGAACCATTGCTGCTGGTGTAGCAAAAGCAGTAGCCGATGTGATTGTGATCAGTGGTTACGATGGTGGAACGGGTGCATCGCCAAAAACGAGCATTCAGCATGCAGGATTACCATGGGAGCTTGGGTTAGCAGAGGCACACCAAACACTTATGCTGAATGGATTACGTGACCGGGTTGTGCTGGAAACAGACGGGAAATTAATGACAGGTAAGGACGTTGTGATGGCAGCCTTGCTCGGAGCCGAGGAATATGGCTTTGCAACTGCACCGCTAGTAGTGCTTGGCTGTGTCATGATGCGTGTTTGTCATTTGGATACATGTCCGGTGGGAATTGCCACCCAAAACCCTGAGCTTCGCAGAAAATTCTCAGGTGAAGCTGATTATATTGTTAATTTTATGCGTTTTATTGCACAGGAAGTGCGTGAGCTTATGGCTGAGCTTGGATTTAGAAGTGTTGAGGAAATGGTCGGCCGCGTAGATGTGTTAACGGTAAGTGAGCGGGCAAAAACACATTGGAAGGCACAGCATTTAGATTTAACGTCGTTACTTTATAAGCCTGAAGGACACCGTACCTTCAAAACTCCACAAAATCATAAAATTAACGAATCACTGGATATTAAACACATTCTTCCGGCCGTTCAACCAGCATTACAGCAGGGGACACCTGTAAATCTAAGTTTCCCGATTTCAAACATCAATCGTGTGGCAGGAACCATCGTTGGAAGTGAAATATCCAAACGCTATGGTGAAGAGGGCCTTCCGGAGGATACCATTACCTTACGATTTACGGGTTCTGCCGGACAAAGCTTTGGTGCCTTTGTACCAAAAGGAATGACGCTAGATCTTACCGGGGATGCGAACGATTATGTTGGTAAAGGCCTATCTGGCGGAAAAATTATCGTCAGAGCAGATGAGCAAACGAAGATAGCTTCTGGAGAAAACGTCATTGCTGGTAATGTGGCCTTTATCGGGGCAACAAGCGGTGAAGCTTATATTAACGGACGTGCAGGCGAACGTTTTGCGGTTCGGAATAGTGGCGTTAATGTGGTTGTTGAAGGAGTTGGCGACCATGGCTGTGAGTATATGACGGGCGGACGTGTTGTTATTTTAGGTGATGTTGGCAAAAACTTTGCAGCTGGTATGTCCGGAGGAATTGCCTACGTCTTAGCTGAAGACAAGGATACATTTAAACATTTATGTAATCAAGAACTGATTGAATTTGAATCGGTATCAACCGATGCCGATCAGGATGAGCTAAAACAGTTAATCCAAAACCATTTCCATTACACTCAAAGTGTAAAGGCTAGCTGTGTTCTCGAAAACTGGAAAAAGTGTGTGAGAAAATTTGTCAAAGTCATTCCGAAAGATTATAAACGGATGATTCATTTGATTGAAGAGCAAAAATTAGCAGGACTAACGGAAGAAGAAGCAGTCATGAGTGCCTTTTTAGCGAACTCCTCTGCAAAACCAAAAGCATCTAAACAGCAGGAAGCTGCAAATCGCTAAGAAAGGGGAGAGGAACAATGGGGAAACCAACAGGATTTATGGAATATTCCCGCGAAAAAGTGGGAGAAAGAAATCCGCTGACACGACAAAATGATTGGAGCGAATATACGGTTCCTTTTTCTGATGAAAAGTTACGTATACAGGGGGCGCGGTGCATGGATTGCTCCATCCCCTTCTGCCATACCGGAATGGAGATTCAAGGAGCAACATCAGGCTGTCCGATTCACAACCTAATCCCAGAGTGGAATGATTTAGTGTACCGCGGCCGTTGGAAAGAAGCACTCGACCGGCTGATGAAAACAAATAATTTCCCTGAGTTTACAGGCAGGGTTTGTCCGGCACCATGTGAAGGATCATGTACGTTAGCTATTTCCGACCCAGCGGTTACAATTAAGAATATTGAACAAGCGATCATCGATAAAGGCTTTGAAAACGGATGGATTACTCCAAGGATTCCAAAGTCACGAACTGGAAAAAAAGTGGCGGTTATCGGTTCCGGCCCTGCTGGATTGGCAGCAGCCGATCAGCTTAATCAAGCAGGCCATTCCGTAACGGTTTTTGAGCGTGCTGACCGTCCTGGTGGTTTGCTGATGTACGGTATTCCGAACATGAAGCTTGAGAAAGAAGTTGTAGAACGCCGGATTCGTTTATTGACACAGGAAGGCATTGACTTTGTTACCAATACAGAAGTGGGTAAAGATATCACTACCGCTGAACTTCAAGCAAAGTACGATGTGGTCATCCTTTGTACAGGAGCCCAAAGGCAGCGGGATTTAGTGATTGAAGGCCGTGAAGCAAAGGGAATTCACTTTGCGATGGATTATTTAACGCTAGCAACAAAAAGTTTATTAGATTCAAACTTTGAGGATGGTCAATTTATTAATGTAGAAGATAAAGAAGTCATCGTTATCGGTGGCGGAGACACAGGTGCTGACTGTGTGGCCACAGCGCTTCGCCAAAAAGCCAAGAGTGTCGTTCAGTTCGGCAAGCATCCGCAATTACCTAGTGCACGTACTTCAGATAATTTATGGCCAGCATATCCGAACGTTTTTACCATGGATTATGCTTATAAGGAAGCAGAAACCAAATTTGGGGAAGATCCTCGCCAATACTCGATTCAAACAAAGAAAATCGTTGCCGATGCGAAGGGGAATCTTAAAGAGCTTCACACCATCCAAATGGAGAAGCTAAAAGATGAAGAAGGTCGGTATTATTTTAAAGAAATCCCAGGAACTGAAAAAGTATGGCCAGCTCAGTTTGTGTTTATCGCAATCGGCTTTGAAGGTACTGAACAGCCATTGTTAGGACAATTCGGTGTGAAAGCAGTCAACCAAAAGGTTGCTGCCAAGTACGGTGAGTTCAAAACCAACGTTGAAGGAGTGTTCGCTGCTGGCGATGCCAGAAGAGGTCAGAGCCTCATCGTTTGGGCGATCAACGAAGGCAGGGAAGTTGCACGGGAAGTTCATAACTATTTGATGGGATAGCAAAACAAGACGGATTCTCCTGGCCAAAAAAGGTCAGGAGAATTTTGCGCAAAAAAGAAAAGAAATAGTTTCAGACACCATTGTGCCAGCATTTTGAATTTATCAGGGAACAGAAGCAGCTCAGGTTTGATAAATAATGATAAAGTTTGCAAATTCCTCGCAGTCTCTAACGAAAGTGAGGAATTTTGTACTAAAGCCCAAGGGGGAACTTGTTAAATATGAGAATATAAAAAAAATAATTTACTTTGTGACCAATCCAGCATAACATTAAGTTAATAGTCTGTTTACAACTCATATAAAGAATATAAGAATGGAAGGAGTTAAATTGAAAATGGAACTAGATCCTAAAAACCCGATCCCACTTCATATTCAATTGAAAATTGAACTTGAAAAACATATAAAGGAAGGACATTATCAAGAAAAGATTCCTAGTGAAAGAGAACTAATGGATGCATATAAAGTAAGCAGAAGTACGGTAAGAGAAGCGGTTTCTCATTTAGTCAATGATGGAATTCTTGAGAAAATTCATGGAAAAGGTACTTTTATTTCCGTTAAACCAATACAGGATTGGTTAGGAAGTTTAAGCAGCACAACAGAAATCATTAATAGAATGGGTATGAAGCCTGATGCCAGGTTAGTTACGCATGGGGTTGTCAATCCGCCAAGTGAAGTTCAAAAATTAACCGGCTTTGAAGAGGCTTATTATATTAAACGAGTTCGTTATGCAAATCAGATCCCTATCGCTATTGAAATTCAATATTACCCTGTTGAAATTGGCAAGCGGCTTGCTCAGCATGATATTCAAAAAGGGACCTTATTTGATTTGCTGGAACAAAATCTCAATATAAAACTTTCGGAGGCTGAACAGATTATAACCAGCAGTCAACTTTCAAAGGAGGATGCTGATTTATTAGGTGTTGAGGAGTCCCAGCACGTATTGCTGACTGAAAGACTATTAACCGATGAACAAGGAGATTTAGTTGAATACTACCTAGCATTTTTTCGTTCAGATATGTATTCTTTTCGCATCAAATTGAGTAGAAAGAATAGCTAGAGTAATACTTATGAATTATATAAATAAAAACTATTATGATTTTTAATAAAATTATTTTATTGAATATATTGAAAATTACAAATATGTGTGTTTTAATCGGATTAAGAGATTTTTATCCTCTAACTGGTACGGACGTCACGACATTGTGATTAGTGAAAATCTAATCCTAAGGATGAAAACCTTTATAATTAAAAGATTGGATGTGAACGTATGAAAATTGGTGTACCAAAGGAAATAAAAAATAATGAAAATCGTGTTTCCATGGTTCCTGCCAGCGTGGCTGCTTATGTTTCATCTGGCCACAGTGTTTTTATTGAAAAAGACGCAGGTATTGGAAGCGGGATTACAAATGAAGAATATGAAAAGGCGGGAGCAACGATTGTCCCAACTGCCCAAGAGGCATGGGCTGCAGATATGGTGGTCAAAGTAAAGGAACCTCAAACAGATGAATTTAAGTATTTCCGTAAAGGACTAATCTTATTTACGTATCTCCACCTAGCAGCTGAACCTGAGTTAACAAAGGCTTTACTAGAAAAAGAGGTGGTTTCAATTGCTTATGAAACCATTCAGCTAGAAAATGGCTCACTTCCTCTCCTAACTCCAATGAGCGAAGTTGCAGGTAGAATGTCTGTTCAATTAGGAGCCCAAATCCTAGAAAGAATTAATGGCGGTAAAGGTCTTTTACTAGGAGGAGTTCCTGGCGTCAAACCAGCTAAAGTGGTCATTATTGGCGGCGGGGTTGTAGGAACGAATGCAGCAAAAATGGCGATAGGTCTTGGGGCAGAAGTTTCAATTTTGGATGTCAATCCTGAGCGTCTTCGCCAATTAGATGATTTATTCTCTGGCAGAGTAAAAACGATTATGTCCAACAGCTATAATATTGCTCAAGAAGTAAAATCTGCCGACCTATTAATAGGTGCTGTTCTTATCCCAGGTGCAAAGGCACCACAGCTTGTGACCGAAGAAATGGTAAAACAAATGGAAGACCGATCCGTTATTATCGATGTTGCAATCGACCAAGGGGGATCGATTGAAACCATTGATCATACAACCTCTCATGATGCGCCTACATTTATGAAACACGGTGTCTTGCATTACGCTGTTCCTAATATCCCAGGTGCAGTATCAAGAACCTCCACCTATGCGCTCTCAAATGTCACCTTACAATATGGACTGCAAATTGCGAATAAAGGAATAGAACATACTGCTTTATTCAATACAGCACTAGCAAAGGGCTTTAACACTATTGAAGGAAAAGTTACTCATCCTGCTGTCGCTTCTACGTATAACTTACCTTTCACACCAATAAAAGATGTATTTCACAAGAACTTACAGACAACTAAATAATAAAGGAGGCATTTGTCGATGAACAAAACAGACATTCTGGATCATGAAAAGTTGGTAAACCAGGATAATGAGCATTTATGGCATGCGATGAGCCGCCATGTTGAAGGCGGGAAGCCAATGATTGCGGAATCAGGTGAAGGAGCCTGGTTTACAGACCTTAATGGAAATCGTTATATGGACGGGGTCTCAGGACTCTGGTGTTTAAACTTAGGACATGGCCGTAAAGAAATTGTCGATGCGGCAGCCGAACAAATGATGAAGCTTTCCTATTTTCCACTTACACTCAGTCATACACCAGCAATTGAACTCTCTGCAAAAATTAGCGAACTTCTAGGGGATTCCTACAAAACATTCTTTTCAAATAGCGGTTCGGAAGCAAATGAAACCGCATTCAAAATTGCCCGCCAATATCATAATCAAAACGGAAATCCGGGTAAGTATAAGTTTATTTCCAGATATCGTGCCTATCATGGCTCTACGTTAGGAGCCTTAAGTGCGACTGCACAAGCAAATCGCCGGGTGAAGTACGATCCGGGGGTACCAGGTTTCCTTCATGTACCGCCGCCCTATAGCTATCGAAGTCCATTTGGGGATGAAGTGAAGGATGTGGATAAAGTAGCTGCTGATATGATCGACCAAATGATTACTTGGGAAGGTGCGGAAACAGTAGCAGGCGTTATCATGGAACCATTTATTTCTGGGGGTGGAGTGATTATCCCTTCTCCTAAATACCTGCAGCGGGTAGCAGAAATATGTAAAAAACATGATGTTCTACTCATAATGGATGAGGTGGTATCCGGATTTGGCCGAACGGGGAAAATGTTTGGTTTTATGCATTCAGATGGAGTTCAACCCGACATTGTTACGATGGCAAAAGGTTTAACAAGTGGCTATTTACCACTTGGTGCTACAGCAGTTAAATCTCATATCTTCGAGAAATTTAAGGACAAAGGTGCTGATAATCACTTGCGCCACGTCTCTACCTACGGCGGACACCCAGCCAGCTGTGCCGTTGGGTTGAAAAATATTGAAATCATCGAACGCGAAAATATTGTTGAGAGAGTCGCAGATTTAGGTGATAAGATTTTAGGCAGATTAAAAGATTTGAATGACCATCCACATGTTGGTGAGGTACGTCATTCCGGATTTTTATATGGCATTGAAGTGGTAACAGATAAACAGTCAAAAGAGCCTGCTTCCGATGAATTAATGACAAAAATTATTGGGAAGTGTAAAGAAAAAGGCTTAATTATTGGCCGTAACGGGGATACAGTACCAGGATTTAATAACGTCATCATTGTTGCACCACCGCTTTCATCAACTGAAGATGACCTGTATTTCTTAGTCGAAACAGTAAAATATGCTTTCAATCAAATTTAATTAGAAAAGGTTGTGTTCATAATGGCAAAAGTAGAAAAGGAATTACAAGCAATGAAAACAAAAAAAATAAAGATGACTCCAAGTGAGGCAATTGTTGAAACGTTATTAGCGGAAGGTATTGACCAAATGTATGGGATTTTAGGCTCAGCTTTTATGGATATGCTGGACCTTCTCCCTGCTGCAGGCATTAAATTTATTCCAGTCCGCCATGAACAAAGTGCTGCCCATATGGCCGATGCTTTTACAAGAATAACAGGAAAAGCAGGGGTTGTTATTGGTCAAAATGGACCAGGGATCACCAATATGGTCACATCTGTTGCAGCAGCCACCCATGCCCATACACCAATGGTTATTATTTCACCATCCGCAGGAACAAGAACAGTTGGCTGGGATGGATTCCAGGAATGTGATCAAGTTTCTGTCTTTGATAAAATTACAAAAGCAGTTGTCCGCGTACCTCATCCGAGCCGTGTTGCTGACTGTTTACGGACTGCATTCCGCCTCGCTTATGCGGAAAGAGGTCCAGTTCTTTATGATATCCCAAGGGATTATTTTTATGGAGAAGTAGAGGACTATATTTTACAGCCTTATCAATATCGGGTAGAAAAGAAAGGCTTTGGTGATTCAAGAGCGATTGATGAAGCAGTTAAAATTCTCCAAAATGCAAAAAATCCGGTGATTATCTCTGGAAGAGGGGCTGTAGATGCCGATGCTGTCCCAGTTGTTCAAGAATTAGCGGAGTATTTATCAGCTCCTGTTGCTGTTTCTTATATGCATAACGATGCTTTTCCATGTAATCATGAGCTTGCCGTAGGACCAATTGGTTATATGGGATCAAAGGCTGCTATGAATACATTGAAGGATGCTGATGTCGTTTTAGCGATTGGAACAAGATTATCCGTATTTGGAACGCTTCCTTGCTATGATATTGACTATTTCCCTAAGGAAGCAAAAATCATTCAAATTGACATCAATCATCGTAATATTGCAAGAACTCACCCTGTAGAAGTGGGAATCCTAGGGGATGCCTTCGATGCGAGCAATGAAATTTTGACTCGCTTAAAGGTAAAAGTGCCGAATCTTCCACGAAATGAACAACGGGTTCAAAAAGTCGCAGCTGAGAAGAAAAACTGGGAACAAGAGCTTGTTGATTTAGCGATGGTGGAAGGTAAACCGATGAATCCACGACGCGCCCTTCTGGAAATTTCACGCGTACTGCCTGAAGATGCGATTGTTTCATCCGATATTGGGAACACGTCTTCTACTGCCAATTCCTATTTGAAATTTACTCAGCCTCGCAAGCATTTAGCCGCTTTAACATTTGGTAACTGTGGATTTGCTTACCCAGCAGCTATTGGCGCAAGGCTTGCTGCCCCTGATTGCCCAGCAGTTGCGATTGTCGGTGATGGTGCTTGGGGAATGAGCTTGCATGAAGTGAGTACAGCCGTTGAACAAAAGCTTCCAATCATTGCGTGTGTCTTTAATAATGGAGCATGGTGTGCAGAGAAAAAGAACCAAGTAGATTTTTATAATAATAGATTTGTAGGCGCTGATATTGAAGGGCCGAATTTTGCAGAAGTAGCAAAGAGCATGGGAGCCAACGGGGTGCGCGTTGATAATCCTGAAGCACTGCGAGAGGCTTTGCAAACAGCATTAAAATCCGATAAACCTACAGTCATTGATATCCAGGTAGATGGAACGCAGCTGGCACCGCCGTTTAGAAAGGATGCCTTACAATTACCAACAAGATTATTACCAAAATATGCACACTTAGATCATCGTAATTGGTAAGAACAGACAAGAGGAGTTTAGTAGATCAATACTAGACTCCTGCTTTTTGTAAATAGGAGGAGTAGGGGATGAAAGTAGAACATTTATATAAAATTTTGTATCGATAAAAGGGGGCATGTATTTGGAACAGGAAAGAGTTCAACTCGAAAAAAGCTTTAAACCACAGTGGATTTGGGCAATTGCTTTAGGTTCAGCAATCGGGTGGGGATGTTTTATCCTGCCAACAGAATGGATGGGTAAAGCTGGGCCACTAGGAGCAATTATTGGTCTCTTAATTGGTGGACTTTTAATGATGTTAATAGCAGTCAGCTATGGGATTTTAATAGAAAAGCTTCCGGTTTCAGGAGGAGAATTCGCCTATGCTTATGTTGGTTTCGGCAGGATACATGCTTATATATGCGGATGGTTCTTAACGCTTGGTTATATTTGTATCGTTGCTTTAAACGCATCAGCACTTGCCCTGCTAGGGAAATTCATCTTGCCCTCGATTACAAATGTAGTATTTTTATATGAAATTAACGGCTGGCAGGTTTACCTAGGAGAAGTAATCATCGCTAGTCTTGCATTAATTCTCTTCGCCTATTTTAATATCAAGGGCGCATCCCTTTCAGGCCAAATTCAATATGTTTTTTGTATCATTCTAGTGTTAGGGGTCGTGTTATTGACAGCTGGTATGATTTTACATCCTGATACAAGCCTATCAAACTTAACGCCTTTAATGAAGCCAGGAATTCCGGCTCTATCGGGTATCATCGCAATTATAGCCATTGCACCTTGGGCCTATGTTGGATTTGATAATATTCCACAAGCAGCAGAAGAATTTAATTTTCCACCAAAAAAGGCCTTTTCTTTAATCATTTACTCACTTATTTTCGCAGCATTTCTATATGCATTTATGATCATAGCCACCGGTGTAGCAGTTCCCTGGCAGCAATTAGTGGAAGGGGAACCAATCTGGGGAACGGGAGATGTCGTTTCAAGCACACTTGGCGGATTGGGAATGGTATTATTAGCCGTCGCGATGTGCATGGGTGTATTTACTGGACTTAATGGTTTCTATGTTTCCTCGAGCCGCTTGTTATTTGCCATGGCGAGGGCAAAAATATTACCTGATTCTTTTGCAAAGCTTCATCCAAAATATAAGACTCCACATTTAGGTATTATTTTTACAGCTGTTTTTTGCTTAATTGCACCATGGTTTGGCCGCCCGGTCCTATTATGGATTGTCGATATGTCCGCAACGGGTGTAACGATTGCCTATTTTTATACCTGTTTTACTGCCTATAAAGTCTTTAAGTGGAGCGAAAAAGATAAAGGACTTCTTACAGGTGAAGAGGGAGAGGGACTTGTATCACCGGTAAAGAAATTCATCTGTCTTATCGGAATCATATCCAGTCTCTCTTTCTTAGGCCTATTATTAATCCCATTTTCTCCATCAGCATTAGGGACACCTTCACTAATAGCATTACTTGTTTGGACTCTTTTAGGTATTGCCTTTTATTTGTACAAAAGGAAGGAATACCAAATTATTCCAAAAGACAAGCTCGATTATTACATTATTGGGAAAACGCTTACAAATGAGGATGATATTTCTCGTCAACCTGGTCAATCAACATTGGATATTAAATCTTAAATTTGGATCCATCTGTTCCTGTTATAAAAAATAACGGCTAAGCAAAAAAAGGAGATATTATATGAATCTCCTTTTCCTTTTGGATCTATAACCATGTGATTGCTTTATTAAACTATTTAATAAATCCCTTTATAAAATCAAAGAAATACAGGGGAGAAACCATGATACCCTAAATATATAAAGGATGGAGGGATTAGAATGGGTGCTGAAAAAGTCCAAGAATTGCAGCATATAGAAGTCCAGCCAAAAAGAAGGTTAGATTATAAGGGATATGGAATAGGTATATTACTCACATTTAGTTTAGCTTTCTTAGCTGGATTAATAGCAAAATTACCTTTGTTCTCGATTATGGGAATCATGATTATTTCAATTCTTCTGGGAGCACTTTGGAACAATACAATACCGTTACCAGGCTCAATAAATGTATCCTTAGGAATCCAATTCAGTAGTAAAAAATTATTGCGTGCAGGTATTATTCTTTTAGGGTTCCGGTTAAATTTGTTTCAAATCGTTGATTCCGGGGTATCGATCATCATCATTGATATCCTGGTGATTGCCTTTACCATGATGTTCATATTAACCCTTGGAAGATTTTTCAAAACCAATAAAGAGTTAACGATTTTAGTAGCAGCGGGAACAGCCATTTGTGGAGCAGCAGCTATTGTAGCCGTAGCACCTTTAATAAAAAGTAAACAAGAACAAACAGCGGTTGCTGTCTCCTGTATTGCCATCCTAGGAACAATAGGCGCTTTGTTATTTATCTTTCTATTTCCATTCTTACCACTGACCGATACGGAATATGGTTTGTTAGTAGGGGCTACATTGCATGAATTGGCCCATGTAGTGGCTGCCTCAGTCCCTGGCGGTGAGCTTGGAAGTGAAACGGCCATCCTTGTTAAGCTTGGGAGAGTATTACTTTTGATTCCAGTTGCATTATTAATCAGCTTTTTTATCAATAGAAAAAATGTAAAACAGGAGAGGAATTTAAGAAAACTTCCGATTCCTTGGTTCATCTTCGGATTTTTGCTTATGAGTTGTATTAACACCTTACAGTTGATTCCCGATTACATTATCAACTTACTTCTGCTACTCAGCATCTATTTCCTTGCGATGGGCATGGCAGGACTAGGTTTAAGTATTAAATGGTCAGATTTTAGAAAAGTGGGTATTAAACCGGTTGTTGTGGCAATTCTAGGGTTTGTTGGAATTATTTGTCTTTCCCCTATATTATTGTTTATATATCGATTATTTTAGTTTGCAAAATCTGTTAATTATGAGGGGAATTGAATGAATTTAGATTATTTAAAAGTATTTTATGTGGCTGCTAACAACAAAAGTTTCTCACAAACAGCAAAAGATTTGCATATTTCGCAATCAGCTGTAAGCATACAAATTAAGCAGCTTGAGGAACAGTGGGAATGTCAATTAATCGAACGGACAACGAAAAAAATGTCGTTAACTCCAGCAGGAGAAATATTATATAAACAGGTTAAAAAATTATTTTCAATTATTAATGAAACAACCAATGAACTGAAAGAACTAAAAGGAATGGTTCATGGAGACTTAAAGGCAGGGGCAAGTCTAACGATAGGTGAACATGTACTTCCATTTGTTTTGGCGAAGTTTAATCAGCTATATCCTTTAGTGAAGATTCACTTTAAAATATACAATTCCGGACAAATTATTGAGAAACTTAAGAACCAAGAAATTAATGTTGGATTTATAGAATCAATGCTATCATATCCAGCTATCAAACAAGTGCCCTTTGCCGAGGATGAGCTGATTGTTATAGCGCCTCCAAACCATAGCTTCACAGAAAAAGATTGTGTTACGATTCATGAACTGATGGAACTACCCTTCATTATTCGGGAGAAAGGCTCTGGTACACGACAGGTTATGGAGGATATCTTAAGGAAAAATCAAGTCGACCCTGCTAATCTAAAAATTATATTAGAGCTTGAACATACTGAAGCGATTAAATCTGCCGTTGAAGCTGGTTTAGGAATATCCATTTTATCTAAATCAGCCGTTAAAAAAGAGCTAGAATTAAAAACACTCCAACGGCTTAAAATAGAAGAATTCCGTTTGCTTCGGAATTTTTATATGGTTTACGATGAAGAAGCATTGCCATTAACAGGTAAAAAACTGATTGAACTCATGAGCGGACTTTATGTACCATCTCATGAGAAAAGTGCCATGGACCATTATGGAATATCTAATGGTTTGAAAACTTCTTCTAACCTAATAGATTTTTAATATTAAAAAACCGCAAGCGGAGTATTTCACTCGTGCGGTTTTTTGATTTGCTATTTTAGTAAGAAAAATCCATTTACCGTCCCCTTGGTGTTATCACCTTTAGTAATAAAAGTATAACCTTTACTTTGTTGGGTATTTAAACAATGTTATTTTAGGTAGAATGAATTCAGAAAAGAGAGAAAGTTATGAAAGAAGGTCCCTTCATGATATGAAATTTATAAAGGAGGTTGAGTAACAGTAACAGGTGGTCATTACATAAATTGAATCCTTATAACATGCAAATTACCATCCAATTAATTCCCCGCTTTTGTTCAGAGATTTTAGTAAGCCCTTTCGAAATAAAAATCTTTTGTTAAAAAGGAGAATAAAACATGGTAAAAGTTCTACGTAAACCTATCCTTTCTGGATTAGCTTTAGCCTTATTATTACCTGTAGGATCGACAGTTGGTGCCGAAACAAATATCTCAAATAAACCAAGTATTAGCGGATTAACAGCACCACAATTGGACCAACGATATAAAGATTCTTTCACCATAGGTGCAGCTGTTGAGCCATATCAATTATTAGATGCAAAAGACTCAAAAATGTTAAAGCGTCATTTTAATAGTTTAGTAGCTGAGAATGTAATGAAGCCTAGTAGCATTCATCCATCTGAAAACGTATATAACTTTGAACAAGCTGATAAAATTATCGAATTTGCAAAAGAAAATGGAATGGAAGTACGAGGACATACTCTTGTTTGGCATAGTCAGGTACCAAATTGGTTCTTCACTGATAAAGATGGAAAATGGATGCCAAGTGAGATAGATCCAGTAAAACGCTCCGCAAACAAAGAGCTTTTATTACAGCGTTTACGAGATCATATTAAAACAGTGGTAACACGTTATAAAGATGATGTGAAATCTTGGGATGTGGTGAATGAGGTAATTGATGAATGGGGCGGTCAACCTGGTGGCCTTCGAAAATCAGCCTGGTACCAGATTGCTGGAACTGACTATATTAAAGTTGCTTTTGAAACAGCCAGAGAATATGCAGCACAAGACGCAAAGCTATATATCAATGATTACAACTCAGAAGTAACACCAAAAAGAACATATCTTTACAACCTAGTAAAAAGTTTAAAAGAGCAAGGCGTTCCAATTGATGGTGTTGGACATCAGGCTCACATTCAAATCGGATGGCCATCTGAAAAAGAAATTGAAGACACAATTAACATGTTTGCTGAACTTGGGTTAGACAACCAAATAACTGAGCTTGATGTCAGCATGTATGGCTGGCCAGTAAGGGCGTATCCTACCTATGATTCTATTCCAGGACAGAAATTCATAGATCAAGCAGACCGTTATGACCGTTTATTTAAATTATATGAAAAATTTGGCGATAAAATCAGTAATGTGACATTCTGGGGAATTGCCGATAACCATACATGGTTAAATGACCGTGCAGATGTTTACTATGATACAGAAGGTAACGTTGTAACAGACGCAAATGCACCATATGCTAGAGTAGAAAGTAGATCCGGAAAAGATGCACCATTTGTATTTGATCCAGAATACAATGTAAAACCAGCCTATTGGGCGATTATCGATCACAAATAGAAAAGTATGTAAATCAGCTCCGATGTGTGGGGCTGATTTTTTTAAAGTGCAGCTTTAGTCGGAACGTATTTACCAGGTAGAATAATAGATTTAACAGTCGAAAGTATTAATTCTATTTATAATATGATAGGACCAAAAAGGAATGAGTTGGTTTTTATATCCAACTCATGCCTTTTTGGCTGTTTAAAAACTAATAAAGGAACTTCATATTAAATGGATGCACGTTTTGACTCGAGGTTCTTCCTCCATGATAGTTGAGCGATGACTAGGATGAAAAGAGCACATAATCCAATCCCTGCTAAAATGTAAAATCCGGTAGCATACGTTCCTGTCATTTGTTTAAGTGACCCCAGTATGTTAGGAACAAAGAATCCTCCCACACCGCCAGCAGCTCCGATAATACCTGTTATTACACCAATTTCCTCTTGGAATCGCTGAGGAACTAATTGGAATACTGCCCCATTACCCATTCCAAGACAAAGCATTCCAATAAACAATCCTACAATAGCAATAGGCAGGGCAGGAAGCTGGCTTATGCTAAACATTGTGATTCCAACTCCAATAAATAAGAAAGTTAACAATCGAACCCCGCCGATTTTATCTGCAATGTATCCCCCCACTGGTCGGAAAAAACTTCCGGCTGCCACACACAAAGTAACAAAATCACCAGCACGTACCTTTGTTAACTGATATTGGTCTACAAAAAAGATGCTTAAAAAGCTAGATAGTCCGACAAAGCCCCCGAAGGTAACACTATATAGCAGGCAGAAATATAAGGTGTCTTTTTGTTTAAAAACCTGAAAGTATTCTTTAAGCGGTTTTGCATTCGGCTGTGATGGGGCATCTTTCGCCATTACAACATATAAAACCATAACAATGAGAAGGGGAATAATAGCAAGTCCCATTACATTATGCCAGCCGATCGTTTCAGCCAAACGTGGTCCGAATAAAGTAGCCAATAGTGTACCGCTGTTCCCCGCACCTGCAATACCCATGGCCAATCCCTGTAAATGCGGCGGGTACCACCGGCTCGCCATTGGAATGGCCGCAGCAAAGCTTGCACCTGCTACTCCGAGAAGTATTCCAATCATGAAAAGTTCTGTAAGTGTTTGACCGTATAACCATCCCCATAAGAGTGGAATGATTGTCACAGTCATCCCACTGATGGCAGTTTTTTTAGGACCTATTCGATCTGTTAAGAAACCTAGAATCAATCGAAAAAAAGAACCGCTTAAGATGGGCACAGCAACTATTAAACCTCTCTCAGAAGGAGAGAGATTGAAATCATTTGTGATATAAACCCCTAATGCTCCCAACATAACCCAAATCATGAAACTGATATCAAAGTAAAGAAATGAGGCGACCAATGATGGTGCATGGCCTGCTTTTTTCAAATCTGCTATTTTCATCCTATCTACTCCTCTCAAGTTTTCTATCAGGAGTTACCACCCGATATTTTTCGTTCCTTTTGAAAATAGGACTTTAGCTAATAAAAAGATGAATGAAACCAATCCAATATTTTTTTTCATAATTTGCATACCTCCTAATTTTTATAGTTTCAAGAATAGTCTGATACTGGTGTTTTGTCTTAATTGCTGTGAAGAAACCTAACACATGTATTTTTTTCTCCCATGAAAAATCGGTATGATTACAAGGTTTATGGCGTGTTATAAAAGTCTCTTTTCGTAAATTTGCTGATAATATCACAAAAGATTTTTTAGGGGCAATTGCAGGGGTGATTTCGGACTAGGCTGGTACTGAAAAAAGAATAGGTGTCCGAATGCTGTGTTCATTCGGACAGAGCAACCTGCGAAAAAGCAATAGCTGTCTGAATGCCGGGTTCATTTGGACAGAGCAACCTGCAAATAAGAAAAAGCTGTCCGAGTGCAGGTGTCACAACATGGCAGAAAAATAAGCTGGAAGAAAACTAGTATGTAAGGAAATATAACGTGATTCATTTTTTTATTTTGACTTTATGTGATAATTGATGGCATTAAGTTTGTGTGATCTGGAGGTTTAAAATGGGTAAAAAAAAGCTGGTATTAGTGGGAAACGGAATGGCGGGTGTCCGCTGTATTGAGGAAATTTTAAAGCTGGACCCTTCCGGTTTTGAGATTACTATTTTTGGAAGTGAACCCCACGTAAATTATAATCGTATTCTTTTATCCTCCATTTTACAGGGGGACTCATCTTTTGGAGATATTACGCTGCATGACCGTGAATGGTATGAGCGTCATCATATTCATTTGTATACCGGAGAGACAGTAATTGAAATTGATAAACATTTACAGGTTGTCAAGACGGATCAACACCTAATCGTTCCTTATGATCAACTTATAATAGCTACTGGCTCTGTTCCGTTTTCACTTCCGATTCCAGGTGCCGATAAACAAGGTGTAGTTACATTCAGAACAATTGAAGATTGTCAGAGAATGTTAGAGAGCTCTAAGAAGAATAAGAAAGCAGTGGTGATTGGTGGAGGGGTATTGGGAATAGAAGCAGCAAAGGGACTTCTTAATCTGGGGATGACCGTGTATGTCGTTCATATTGGCAGTTATTTAATGGAGAGGCAGTTAGATGAAACAGCAGCAAGAATGCTTCAAAAAGAACTGGAAAGTCAAGGAATGAAATTTCTATTCGAAAAAGAGACAAAGGAAATCGTTGGAGATATTGGTGCGAAAGGTGTCATTTTTAAAGATGGAACAGAAGTTGAAGCAAATCTTGTTGTGATGGCTGCTGGTGTCAGGCCGAATGTTCAACTAGCAATAAAAACTGGAATTGAAACAAACCGTGCAATTCTAGTAAATGATTATATGGAGACTAGTGTACCGAACATTTACGCTCTGGGGGAATGTGTCGAGCATCGAGGAATGGTATATGGCTTGGTACAGCCTCTTTATGAACAAGGTAAAGTATTAGCAAAACGGATTTGTGGTATAGAAGGTCCAGGTTACGAAGGAAGTGTTCTTTCTACCCAACTGAAAATTTCAGGTGTAGACCTGTTTTCAGTAGGAATCATTCATGATAAGGATTCTTCAAACCAATCTATAAAGATTTATGATGAGGTTGAGAGAGCTTATAAAAAAGTAGTTTTTCAGGATTATAAGATTATTGGTGCAGTCTTGTACGGTGAAACAAAGGAACGAACCAAATTGCTGGACATGATTCTCAAACATCAGGATGTGTCGGAGCTTGAAAAGGTTGCACTTTTTCCAAAGGCGAAGGACGGTGGATTTTCTATTGCATCTTTTCCAGCCAGTAAGATCATTTGCAATTGTAATAGTGTGACGAAAGGAACTATTCAGGAGGCTATTCAACGTGAAGGGTTAACTACTGTTGGAGAGATCAAAAAATGTACGAAAGCTTCAAGCTCCTGCGGAGGATGTAAACCACACGTGGCCGACCTGTTGTCATATATACAGAATAATGAAGTTGAAGAAGTCTTAGAAGAAAAGTCATGTCTGTGTTCTTGTACAACATTAAATGATGATGAAGTGGTTCATGAGGTGCAAAGGCGAGGATTAACAACTATACAGGAAGTCATGGAAGTCTTAGATTGGAAAACTAGTGAAGGCTGTTCTATTTGCCGTCCAGCGATTAATTATTATTTAGGAATGATCAATCCAGAATATGAGAGTAAACAGGACGTTCTTTTTATAAACGAAAAAATGAATGCAGTGATTCAATCCGATGGGACCTATACCCTTATCCCACAAATGTATGGTGGTATCACCAATCCAGAGCAATTAAGAAAAATTGCTCAAGCAGCTGAAAAATATCATATAAATGTCGCAATCACGAGTGACCAAAGAATCCATTTACTTGGTGTTAAAAAAGAAGATTTATCCGATGTATGGGCAGATTTAAACATGCCCTTAAGTTCGCAGCAGGCTAATGGTGTCCAAAATATTAAAACGTGTATTGGGGAACATATTTGTTCATGCGATAAAAAACCATCGATTGAGCTTGCAGTAACCCTCGAAAAGCAATTAGAATTTCTCACTACCCCTTATCAGATCAAAATGGGCATATCCTCTTGCTTGCATAACGGAGCAGGTTCGACCACAAAAGATGTTGGCGTCATTGGGGTTGATCGGGGATGGGAAATATATATCGGAGGAAGCAGCGGGCGTCATGTTCGTTCGGGTGTGTTATTATGTGTTGCTGCCACCTCTGAGGAAGCGATGGAGTTAATCATAGGTTTTGTTCAATATTATCGTGAGACAGCTAATTATTTGGAGCGAACATGGGAATGGGTAGAAAGAGTCGGATTGGTTCATGTAAGGGAAGTTTTATTTGATGATGAACTTCGCCAGCAGCTACTCAAGCATTTTGCAGAGGAGACTGCTTTACGGAAGAATTTAGTAGAGAAAAGCCTCTTTTAACAAATTCATAATAAAAATAAGCAAAAAAGGGGGAGTGACGTTTGACGGAATTGTTATTGAAGTATTTCCGCTCAAAGCAGCAGGAAGTGAAGTCAGAAAAAAGATATGATACACAATGTCCATTTTGCAGTATGCAATGTAAAATGCAGCTGTTAGAACAGTCCATTGTGACCAGAAAAAAACATGTAACGATTGGAAGAAACAACCCTACATCTCAGGGCAGATTGTGTATGAAGGGGATGAATGCCCATCAACATAGCTTTCATCACGAACGGTTGAAATATCCATTGCTTAAAAAAAATGGAGAATTTGTCCGTGTTAGCTGGGAAGAGGCATTGGAACATATTAAGAATAACTTTACTAGAATTCAAGAGGAAGATGGGCTAAATGCCCTAGCTGTTTATGGGAGTGCGTCCGTTACAAATGAAGAAGCTTATTTACTGGGGAAATTTGCTCGGGTTGCTTTGAAAACGAGATATATTGATTATAATGGCAGATTATGCATGTCAGCAGCGGCTTCTGCAGCCTCTCAAACGTTTGGAATGGATAGAGGATTTACCAATAGCCTGCAGGAGATTCCGTTTACTCGATGTATCATTCTTGCGGGGACGAATATCGCAGAATGTCAGCCTACAATCATGCCCTATTTTGAGAAAGCAAAGGAAAAAGGTGCTTATATTATTGCGATTGATCCACGCGAAACAGCGACCACGAAAATGGCAGACTTGCATTTAAAAATCAAACCTGGAACAGATGCAGCCTTAGCGAACGGATTATTAAAGGTGATTATAGAGGAAAACTATATCGATCATGCCTTTATTCATGAACGGGTCAAAGGTTTTGAGGATGTCCAACAACATATATCATCTACGGATTTGCTAGAAATCGAGGAAATAACAGGTGTTCCAAAAGAGCAAATTCAAAAAACAGCTCGTAAATTTGGAAAAGAAAAAACGGGGATGATTTTCACTGCAAGAGGGGTAGAACAGCACACGGACGGCTCTATGGCTGTTCGTAATTTCCTGAACATTCTTATTTCGACCGGAAAAATTGGCAAGCAGAATTGTGGTTTTGGAGCGATTACAGGACAAGGAAATGGTCAGGGTGCAAGGGAACACGGACAAAAAGCAGACCAACTGCCAGGATATCGATCGATTGAAATTGAGGAACACCGCGCTTATATTGCAAGCGTTTGGGGCGTGGAAAAGGACGAAATACCTAGAAAAGGTGTTTCCGCGTTTGAAATAATGGAAAATATCGATAACGGTGAGATTACGAGCATGTTTTTAATGTGCTCGAATCCAGTGGTTTCCAATCCGAACGCACAATTTGTTAAAAAGGCATTACAAAAGTTGAAATTTTTAGTAGCGGTAGATCTGTTTGTGTCAGAGACTGCGAGATTAGCAGATGTAATTTTACCAGCTTCCTCTTATTTAGAAGATGAAGGAACGATGACAAATCTGGAAGGAAGGGTGACATTAAGGGAAGCGAGTTATCCTTGTCCGGGGGAAGTGAAACATGATTGGCAAATTATATGTGATGTAGCTCATGTTCTTGGAAAAGGAGAATACTTTAACTATTCGTCTGCGGAAGAAATCTTTAATGAATTACGGGTGGCGAGCCGTGGGGGAAAAGCGGATTATTATGGAATCAGCTATCAGCGTCTGCGGAAGGAAGGAGGCATCCTTTGGCCGTGTCCTGACCTTGAGCATAAAGGGACAAAACGTTTGTTTGAAACCTCGTTTTCCCATCCTGATGGCAGAGCAGAGATGGTGGCAGTCTCAAACCGTCCAGACATGGCTAAGGAACAGCTGAGTGAGGAGTATCCCCTCTATTTAACAACAGGAAGAGTGATGGCGCACTATTTAACAGGAGTACAAACGAGAAAAAGTCCGGCATTGGCAGCTAGAAATGTAGAATCCTTTGTAGAAATTCACCCGACAACTGCTAAAAAATACGGTATTGAAGATTGTTCCCTAGTGAGGATAGAATCCAAACGAGGTAGTATTGTTGTTAGGAGTAAATGGTCGGAAACCATTCGTCAGGATACAGTATTTGTTCCTTTTCATTGGGCCGACTCGCAAAATGTGAATCTATTAGTTTCAAAAGACCTGGATCCTATATGCAAAATGCCAGGATTTAAATTAAGTGCTGTAAAAGTAAAGGCAGTTATGGATTCATTCGCTCATTAAAACCAAGGGGACGGTTCTGATGTGACCCCCGAAAGTTAGAGTTTTATTTTAAGCAGCTAATTGGTTGGTATGGTTACGGTATTGAACCGGGCTC
>NZ_JBUESO010000004.1:0-518571 GCF_055502545.1 Bacillus sp. CZDM1
GAGCCCGGTTCAATACCGTAACCATACCAACCAATTAGCTGCTTAAAATAAAACTCTAACTTTCGGGGGTCACATCATTCTAGCGGTCCTTTTTGTCTAACTTGCACCATGAGCACAGACTAAAAAGAATAAAAAGTGCCAGGCAACCTCATTTTTAGGGATGTGCCTGGCACTAGGTATTGCTTGAATTATATTAGGTTTCTATTTAGTTAATGCGTAGGGACTTCCTTTTAATTGGTTGTAGCCTTGTCTGTTATTTTGTTTAAGTGTTGGATGAACATAGTGGCCATGCTTTGTGTTAAGGTATAAACTCAAAGTAGGTTAGGAATTTCTTAGATTGAATTAAGTATATTATTGAGGAGTCTCATTGGAGAGGTTTAATGATTTTTTAGTTTATTGATTTCCCTAGAATGCTCTGAAATCATTTGGTCATAGTATTCGAGGTCATGTTTTGTTGCCATTGTCGCCTTTATTTCTTTAACCTCCTCGAAAACGGAATCTAGTTTTTTTTCAATTGTGGTCACTCTTCCGTTTATTTCAGTAACTTTTTCATTTGTTTCAGAAATTTTCCCATCCATTACGATTATTTTTCTATCCATTTCAACTATTTTTCCATCCATTTCGACTATTTTTCCATCCATTTCAACTATTTTTCCATCCATTTCGACTATTTTTCTATCCATTTCAACTATTTTTCCATTTAAATCAGCAACTTTTACATTTGTTGCGGCAACAGTGTTAATTAATTGATGCAATAACTCACCCTGTCTTTTCTGTTCTGCTAAAATTAAATTAAGCGTTTTTTCCACTTTTCCTCACCTCCTTCTTTTATTAGATTTTATTATAGCAGATTTATGTTGAGAATTGTCGATGAAATGGATTGAAGTGAATCCTCCAACCATTGATCAAGTTTTCCTTAGAAGCTTTGCTCCACCATTTCTCGTTAAACATCAAATCGTGTGCAGAATACCAAAAAAAATCCCCTTATCCACTTTTTGGATTTGGGGATTTTTATTATAAAAACCATGGAGACGGTTCGACCTTTGATTTGAAAAATTGAAACTAGCAGCCTTATTCCGTTGGCAATTCGTTAAAGAATGCAACATCCTCAATCGGAAGACGTGTCGTAGGATGTCCAGGTTTTGTTGCTTTTCCGATTGCAATGAGCATAACCGGCACTAACTGCTCAGAAATCCCAAAAGCTTCAACAAACTTTGCTTTATCGTAGCCACCCATTGGAACCGTGTCGTAACCTTTGGATCGCGCGACAAGCATAAGCTGCATCGAGATAAGGCCACCATCAGTATATACAATTTGGCGAGCCACTTCAGGCTGTAATGTGGAATACATACCGACCGTACGTTCGATGAATGATTTAGCCGTATCAGCTGGCATAAAGCCTCCTTCTACTGCCTGTCCATAAATTTTTTCAGCCTTCTCATAGCTTTTTGTATCACCAAGGACTGCTATAACAGCAGAAGCTTCGACTACTTGTTGTTGGTTAAACGCAATTGGCAATAGCGTTTCCTTCAACTCCGGTTTATCGATGACTAGAAAACGCCACGGCTGGAGGTTCGATGACGAAGGAGCCAATGTTGCTAGCTCCAGTATTTCGGTCATTTCCTCGCGGGATATCCGCACTGATGGATCAAAGGTACGAACAGATCGACGTTCACGAATAACATCCAAGAACATTTGCTGCTCGAGTTTTTCTAAAGTTTGAGAGTTTGCCACAATAATTCCTCCTATCAATGAAAGTATACTTTATCTCAAATACGCACATTTTTAGGAAAATTCTTATAAAGTATAAGCTTCTTTGCGCATATTGTTTTTTGATACTAAATTACCTTACTCAAATCAAGCCGAATTGTCAAAAATAATAGATTCGTAACTTTAACCATAAATAAAAAAGCGAATGATACTATTCAAGTACCATTCGCTTACTCTTTTCAATAGGATGGTGCCAGGCACTTTGATCCTTGAGAACCGTCCCAATGGAAACATATCCCTAATTTCCCATTAAGTTTTCAAATATAACAGAGATATTCCATTCCATCATCCCAATATAAGAATCTCCTTCTTCACCTGGTTTTCCTAGAGAGTCTGTAAATAATGTCCCGCCAATTGGAACACCCGTTTCTGTTGAAACCATTTCCATACTGCGAGGGTCGATACTCGTTTCTACAAATAATACTGGAATTTCTTGTTCATTAATTAAATCAACAATTTGCTTTACTTGTTGGGGTGTTCCTTGATTTTCTGCATTGATTTCCCAAATGTAACCTGCCTCAAATTCGTATGCAGCACTAAAATATTTAAAAGCGCCCTCACTTGTAACTAAAAAACGCTTTTCCTTAGGAATTTTATTGAAGCTTTCTAACGCTTCTTGATGAAGTTTTTCTAATTTCAAAATATATTCTTTAGCGTTTTTTTCGTAAATATTTGCATTCGCTGGATCTATTTCAATCAGGGCATCTCTTGCATTTTCTGCATACTTAATTCCGTTTCGGATATCAAGCCATGCATGTGGATCTTCTTCACCTTCATTTCCTTCTGATGTTAAAAATTTAGGATCTACTCCTTCACTAAGTCTAAATACAGGCGCATCCTCACCAGTCTTTCCCGCTGTTTGGATAAGCTTCTCAAACCAAGAGTTACCTGCTTCAAGATTTAAACCATTATAAAAAACGACATCTGCATCTGTTGTTTTTTGAATGTCTAATGGAAGTGGGTCATATTCATGCGGATTAGATCCTACTTTAGCTAAACTATGAATCTCTACTTGATCGCCACCGATATTTTTTACGATATCATAAAGAATGGAGTAAGTCGTAACCACCTGTAACTTATCCTCTTTATGTTCTTTTCCTGGTTCACTACCGGTTTCCCTATTTTCACTACATCCTGCCAGAATGACAATTGCAAAAAGACTTATAATAAATAATTTTAGAAAATATTTCATTGCTATTCCTCCTTTGTTTTTTATGAAAGGGCTTGTTTTTTCCTTCTTGCTTTTAAGAAACGCCATAAGATTCCTTGTTTTGGTGAAAAACCAAAGGCTAATAGGAAGAGAGCAGTTGAAACTAAGACAATGGTTGCTCCTGAGGCTAAGTTATAAGTGAAGCTAAAGTATAACCCCACAACCGAAGCAATCACTCCTAAACCAGCTGAAAGGTAAATCATTACCCATAATCGATCAGTTAATAAATAGGCTGTTGCTGCTGGAGTGATTAGCATAGCTACTACCAGTATGATTCCCACTGTTTGTAAAGAAGCAACAGTTACCATTGTCAGCAGCGTCATTAAAAAATAATGGATAAATTTTATTGGTAGTCCATATGCTTCTGCCATGGTCGGATCAAAAGAAGTCACTAGTAGTTCTTTGTAGAACAAATAAATCGAAATTAACACAAATATTCCAATGCCCAGTGTAGTCCACATATCTGAAGGTCGGACTGCTAATACATTCCCAAACAAGATGTGATAAAGGTCCGTACTACTTTTCATTAGGGTGATCAGAATAATTCCTAATGCAAAAGCAGCCGTAAACATAATTCCAATGGAAATATCATTTTTGATACGACTATTTTGGCTAACAAAACCGATTGACATTGCGGTCAAAACACCTGAAATAACGGCTCCAACAAAGAAATTAATTCCAAGCATGTAAGCAATGGCCACCCCTGGAAGAACAGCATGAGAAATCGCGTCACCCATTAGTGCCATTCCTCTTAAAATGATAAAACAGCCCACTACTCCACAAATAATTCCAACCATTACAGAGGTTAAAAGAGCTTTTTGTAAAAATCCGTATTGAATCACAGCCTCAATAAAAGACATTTATACCTTCACCCCCAAACTATCAAGAAACGAAAACTGTCCAGAATACGCTTTAGCCAAAACTTCCGCATTTAAAACCTGATTTATTTCTCCAAAACCAATAAGTTCTTTATTTAACAGAACAAGTTGGTCAAAATAATCACTGACTTTACTTAAATCATGATGAACAACAAGAATCGTTTTGCCACTATTCTTTAATTCTTTCAATATAGTAATAATGGTTTCTTCACTTGATACATCTATACCAACAAAAGGCTCATCTAGAAAAAGCATTTCAGATTCTTGAGCAAGTGCCCTTGCTAAAAAAACTCGTTGTTGCTGTCCACCTGAAAGTTCTCCAATTTGACGCTTACTAAATTCTGCTATACCAACCCTTTGTAAACATTGTAGCGCCCATTCTTTTTCTGACTTTTTTGGTCTTTTGAATAAACCTAGTTTTGGATACGTTCCGAGTAAGACCGTATCTAATACTGTGATTGGAAAATCCCAGTCAATATTGCTCCTTTGCGGGACATAGGCAACGGATTTTCTTAGCTCAATAAAACTTTTTCCGTATATTTGAACTTCGCCTTTATCTTTCGGGATAAGGTTTAACAATGCCTTTAATAGCGTTGATTTCCCAGCTCCATTCGGACCAATAATCCCAACTAATTTACCTGGTTCAATTGAAAAACTGACATTTTTCACCGCTTCATTTCCATGGTAGGACACAAACAAACTTTTCACTGAAAGCGCTGAATTCATTCATAATCATCTCCTTCATATCTAGTGTTTTCATTTGTATAAAAATGTTTACTTAGCGCAACTTTTAATTAAAAAAATAACGTGGAATTTTACCACATTTTACTTTAATCATATATATGTCATAACTTTAAAAAAGTTTACCTTAGGAAACATTTTAATCCTTAGGAAAAAACATGTCAATTAAAAATTGCTTTCACGAGCTAAAAAATCCCCTTATCGATTTTTTGTAACGGGTTCCGCTTTAAGGTGCCTATCATATAAATGACAATGAAAATGGCTTGCAAACTGACATCAGTTTTGCAAGCCATTTCTAATTTTTTGCTAAGCTTTCTCCCAATTGGTTTTCTTTCCACATAATTGTAATACCGAAGCCAATGACCATAATAACAGCAGCGAAAAGATAAGGATAGTCGATGTTTACGTCAAATAAAATTCCACCCATCGCTGGGCCACCGATATTACCTAGGCTCGTATAGGTTGAGTTCATACCAGCAACAAATCCTTGCTCTTTCTCGGCAGCTTTTGATAAAAAAGTCGTCAATGCCGGGCGAAGCAAGTCAAATGCGAGGAAGATGAAGCAAGTTACTGCCAGCACAGCCAAAAAGCTAGAGATTACAGTAGACGCCACTGCCAATATTGCACCTATAATTAAACATAATTGGATCAGTTTCTTCTCACCAAGTATATCTACCATTTTTCCAAACATAAATACTTGGATTACAACTCCGAAGATTGAGCTGATTGTAATAATAGCGGCAATCTCCTTCGGCGTGAAGCCAAATTTATGATCAGAAAATAGGCTGAAAACAGTTTCATATGCTGATAAACCGAAAGCAAGTACAAATACAATGATTAAGGCAGTAAAGTAACGTGGATTAAATGATCTTTTGAAATCGCCTATAAAGTTTGTTTGCTTTGTATTAGCAGAAATTTCTGCAAACTGTTCCTTTGTTAGCGGCTCTTTTAAAATAAATATTGATGAAATGCATGCTAAAAAGGCAATGCCTGCCGCAAAGAAGAAAGGCATACGTATACCGTATTCTGCAATAAAGCCACCAATGGCAGGTCCGATAATATAGCCAGTACTAATGGCAGCAGAAATATAGCCTATCGCTTTTGACCGTTCCTGAACAAATGTAATATCTGCAACATATGCAGTAACACCTGGCATAATAAAGGCGGCACTAATTCCCCCTAGAATCCTTGATAGATAAAGCACTGATACATTCGTACCTAAACCAAAGATAAGTTCTGAAACACCAAAAAGAAACAAGCCGATTATGATGATTTTCTTTCTGCCATAATGGTCAACCCAACGTCCTGCGAGCGGTGATATAAGTAATTGTGCCACAGCATGGACGGCGACAAGATAGCCCATCGTTTTTCCCGATAAATGCATGATATTCATAAAAGACGGCATAACGGGGACGATAAGACCTATACCTAGATATGCAATGAATAGATTGCTTAAAAGAATAATTAATACCAACTTTTGTTCTTTAATTGTTTTCTTCATATTTAATCACCTCTTTCTGTATAATCATTGATGTGAAATACCTCTTTGTAATACTTGCTTTAGAAGGTTTTGTTCAATAAATAATTAAGGAGCTCACGATTATCCGACTGCATAATCATGAGCTCCTTGTATCACTACAGAACAAATAAATGCTTAGAAACTGCACAAAATAAAATTCTATCTGCTTTGATTCTTTAAAATGAATATGATTCTCCGTCTTCAGGTACTAAAACATTCGAGGAGATTCCTTTTTCATTTATAAAGCTTTTTAATTCTTCTTTTGATAATGTCCAATGATTGACAGCTTCCATATGGACAGAAATGATTTTTGCATGTGGAGCAGCTTTATAAACTTCATAAATGTCATCTTTCCCCATAATTAGAGAACCACCTTCAGAAAGTTGAACATCCCCGCCGTTGACAACAATGATTTCTGGTTTGTGTGTTTCAATTACTTCCTGAACAGCTTCATACCAAACAGTATCTCCAGCTACATATAAAGTCTTCTCATTTGAGTGTTTGAAGACAACGCCGCACACTAGACCAGTAGCCTTTAGGATTTCGCCTCTTCCATGCTCGCCTTTTGTTTTAATTAATTGGATTCCTTCAAAGACTGTATTCTCTTGTAAAACCTCTACATTTTGGAAGCCTGCATTTCGAAGTTCAGTCGCATCTTCTTCATTTTGGGAAAATATTTTAATCTCTTTGGGCAGCGATTCTTTCGCAGCATCATCCCAATGGTCATAATGTAGATGCGTGACAATAACAGCATCAACATTATGAATGATTTCATCAATGGATATTGGTAAACTAACTAAAGGATTATTTGAGTTGTTTTGTCTTAATGAAGGGAAAGGCGGGTAAGTCCCTTTTTCTGATAACATTGGATCGATCAAAAACTTCTTTCCCGCATATTCAACGACAATTGTTGCATTACGAATTTGATGTATATTCATATATATTAACCCCTTTTTCTTTTGAAATTTCATCTGAACAATGTATAGTCTACAATATGGACACATTACAGATACATAGATTAAGTAAAGTCTTTTGGCGGTTTGACTTTATTTATGAAAGGAGTTAAATAAATTATAGATAACACAGATATGCATATTTTGAAGGAACTTACTAAGAACAGTCGGATTACAATGAAAGAATTGGGAGAAAAAGTCCATTTGACTGGACCGGCTACTTCAGCTAGAGTGGCGAAATTACAGGACAATGGGATTATTGAGGGGTACACCATTAAAGTGAATCAAGTAAAAATGGGGTATCTTGTTCACGCAATTATACATATTTATACGAAAAGCACAAATCATCAACCCTATCTGTCGTTTATAAAAGAACAAGATCAATTCGTCATAAACAACTACAAAGTCAGTGGAGAAAGTTGTTATCTTCTCGAATGCAAATTCCCAGACAATGGAATATTAGATGAATTCTTGACAGGTTTGAGCAATTTGGTGAGCTACAAATTATCTATTGTTATTAACAAATAGTGCATCCATAAACATGCGCGGTTGTGAATGAATCCTCTTAAACAAATGGAGGCATTCATCCAAGATGGATCCATGCCCCCATTAGCTTACGTTTGTAACACCCGAAGTCGGTAGGGAAAAGTTAGAAATCAATAAAAGAAATGACTCAGTATAGTGAACTGAGCCATTTCTTTTAGATCCTTTATTTAGATTGCTTCCTAAAAATCATGCCAAAGGTTAAGATCTCATAGCTATTTTTAAGAATAAATCCATAATTTTGTTTGTGGTCGATTATGATATCATCTTCTAGATGGTTCATCACCAATGGGTCAAGTAAGATTGTAATTCCATCAACTTGAAAAATCTCCTCATCCTTTACCTGCTCAACCTGAGCAAGTTCGTACACATACGTGGCACCTCAACCCGTTGTTCTGATTTCATTCAGCTTAATGGTTGGCGCTTCACCCAGTACATTTTTCAGCTGCTGCTTTGCATCTATCGTAAGAGTAACCTTCATTATTATCACCTCTATTTACTATTACCTTACACTTATCTTCGATGCATTAGCAAATACCT
Organism: Bacillus sp. CZDM1; assembly: GCF_055502545.1. Lineage (NCBI taxonomy): Bacteria > Bacillati > Bacillota > Bacilli > Caryophanales > Bacillaceae > Bacillus > Bacillus sp. CZDM1. The sequence continues at coordinate 8,155 of NZ_JBUESO010000004.1, forward strand.
CATAAGCTTCTAAAATATCATTTAGCTTAAAGCGGTGCGTAACAAGCTTTTTAGGTTCTAATTGGTTGGCAGCAACTGATTTAAGAAGCATTGGAGTTGAATTTGTACTTACAAGTCCTGTCATTAAAGTAATATTTTGAATCCAAAAATCCCTACCTTTAGGCAGGGATTTTCAACTTGATAAAAAAATTTATCGTTTTTTTATATTTTATTTCAAATCATTAAAAATCTTCGATAATAACACTCTATTGGGATCCTGGCTAAGCTCCCACATCATCGCACCTCCGAGGCTATTCGCCTTGATGAAGGAGGTTTTATATCCGATTGATTCTGTATCATCATAGCTGATAAATTGCGAGCCATTGAACAGCCATGGGACTTTGGAATCTGGTTCCCAATATCGAGTGAATCCATTATTGTTTACATAGTTCGCTTCTAAATTCGCATAACTCAAGGCCGATCCGCCACCCGTAAAGGACTGGTATAGCCCGTTATTATGATTCGTCACCTGGTTATAAGCTCTGCCGTAGAAGGGAATCCCCATAATGAGTTTATTAGTGGGCACTCCTTGATTGAGAAATAGGCGACTGGTATCCTGTACACTCCACTCCCAGGAGAAGCCTGATTCGGGATCACGGTATAAAGGAGCATTCATCCCTGTTATGCCGTCCCAGGAACCGTGAATATCATACGTCATCAGCTGAATGTAATCCACAAACTGGTGAATCAAGTTCAGTTCTGTATTGGCAGCATAGGAGCTGCCTGCTCCAGCGGCAATGGTTAACAAATACGTTTTCCCATCCTTTGCACTTTGAGCATCCAATGTTTCTCTTATTTTTTTCAAAAGAAGCGTAAAATTCTGCTTATCCTCAGGTCGATTAATATTGTCTACCTCTCCCCCGCCTACTGGATATTCCCAATCCAAATCCACGCCGTCAAATCCATATTTTAATAGGAATTGCAGGGCGCTTTCAGCAAAGATTGTTCTTGACTGCTCTGTCAGAGCTACATCCGAGAACCTTTCCGACCATGTCCAGCCGCCAACAGAAATTAATGTCTTTAAATGGGGATATTGCTGTTTCAGCTTGGTTAGTTGATAAAAATTTCCCTTGTAAGGCTGATCAGCCGTATCACCTGGAAATGGTTTTTCCACATCAGCCCAGGAGTCCCCTAAGGCAATTTTTCCATCTGAAGAAATGTTGGCAAATGCATAGTTAAGATGGGTAAGGGCACTTGCATCAATATCAGCAACTTGGAAATTTGAATATGTCGACCAGCCGGTGAAATAGCCGACTCGTTTATAGGCAGCTGGTTCAGGGGTCACTGTATTTTTCACCAAAACAGTTTTGGAAACCTGCGCCGTTTGATTGGCCGTATCGTAGACAATCACCTTTAACGTTTGACTGCCATCCGACACCCATGGATCGGTAGCCCAATTCAAACTATATGGCGCTGATGTTCGCGTACCAATTAAATACCCGCCATTATTGCTGTAAAACTCGACCTTGCTGATTCCTTTATCATCACTTGCACTGACAGACAAAGTAACCGTTCCACCTATGGTCTGACCATCACTTGCAATTGGAGTAACCTGAATGCTGCCAACCTGCGGGGGTTGGTCGACGGCCGGTGCGGATGTGGTAACAGTGATCGTATTACTAGCTGGAGAAATATTTCCACTTGCATCGCGTGCCTTTACAAAGAAACTATAAGAAGTTGATGGACTTAGATTCCCCGAGGAATAAGAGGTTGTAGTCGTATTTCCGATATAGGTATTATTCCGGTAAACATCGTACCCTTTCACGCCAACATTATCCGTAGAACTCGTCCAAGTTAATGAAACCGTGGAAGCCGTTATGGCTGCTGCCTTCAAATTCGTTGGTGCAGTAGGAGACGTTCGATCTCTTTTAGCGGCTTCTGTAACAGTGAAATTACTTGTAAGGCTGAATAACACTAACAATAAAACGATAAAGATTTTATAGCCGTTTTGTAATCGTGGTTTCATGGCAATTCCTGCCTCTCCTATTAAAATAGCAAACTATCTATTCTTCATTTTAATAGGAGGACACGGGAATCGTGTACTGGCAAATAGTAGTAAATTTCAGCCTAGTCCCATATTGCTGATAAAAGGGCCTGGCAACTAGTAATGATCGTCTTTAGGTTGAATTTATTTTTCATCTAAACACCCATTAAATCCCCAGTTCGTCACAAATTTGAACCTGCTCCAAATATTCAATTTTTGCCTTTTCGCTAGATTTTCCTCCTTCCTGAAGTGTTCCAGGTATCTATAGGGTGGATTTATGATATAAGCCACTCGTGCGTATCCCTCTTTTATCAGCGTTCCTTGGACCGATACCCCATTTACATAAACATAGGCTAACAGTCGACCGTAGGTATCTCTTGTGTTTCCCTGTTCAAACTCCAAAGTTATCCTTCCGCTTTTAACCAGCTCGCTATTCCGTAAGAACGCGTCCTTTGCATAGAGCTGAACACATGATTTTGGATTTTTTGACTCCGGTGTATCAATCAATAAATAGCGCACCGTTTCCTTTTTTCCGTTCATATGGACTTTAATCGTATCTCCGTCAATGATATCTATTAAAGTAATGGGTATGTTACTTACTTGATCTTCAGTCACCTGAACGGTGTTCTCTTGTGCTGTATCTTCTATTTGTGATGATAATGGATAGATTGATATAAAGGCAGCTGCTGCGACTATAGCGAACGCTCCTGTTTGTTTTCTCATGAATATTCCCCCCTCCCCATTCCATTTACTAACTGGCAATCTTTTTTATATCTTCCATTTGTTATATATGGGTTTAGGAAGGAATAGGACAGGGTGGTTTTTAATATTATAGAATAAATAAATGGGACGCGCCCTCTGCCTTTTTATAGAAAGGTAGGTCGCGTCCCATTTTCAGAGATAAAATAGTTCTAGAAAATCCATTTCGATTTAAAGATTATCTGCATCAAAGGTATTTCCACCCTCAATCGTGCCGGTCTCAAATCCTTTTGTAAACCAGCGTTTCCGCTGCTCAGAAGTCCCATGGGTAAAGCTATCCGGAACGACATAGCCCTGAGCCTTCCTCTGAATGGTATCATCGCCAACCGCATGTGCAGCATTCATAGCCTCATCAAGGTCGCCTTTTTCGAGGTAGCCCTTCCCTTGTGCATGATTCGCCCACACACCTGCCAAGTAGTCTGCCTGTAATTCAAACCGAACTGAGAACTCATTAGAACGCCTTTCTTGAGGGGATACTTGACCTCCGGTATTCAACAGTGTTTGAACATGATGTCCAACTTCATGGGCGATCACATACGCCATTGCAAAATCACCAGGTGCCTGAAAACGTTGTTTCAGATCCTCATAAAAACCTAAATCAATATAAAGCTTATGGTCACCAGGGCAATAAAACGGTCCAACAGCGGAGCTAGCTTCTCCACACGCGGACTGGACTCCACCGCTAAACAATACAAGCTTCGGTTCTTCGTAATCCAGTCCCTTTTTCTCAAATTCAGCAGACCAGACATCCTCTGTATCTGCAAGGACAACGGAAACAAAATCCGCAAGTTCCTCCTCTTGCTGCGTTACATTCATTGGCGGGGGTGGATTGGCGCCATTATTGGCTGGCGTGTTCCCGATTATATCCCCTGGGTTTCCTCCGAGCAGGGCAAAAAGAATAATGACAATCACACTGCCAATTCCGCCACCAATGACGGTTTTGCCGCCCATTCCCATTCCTCTTCGATCTTCAACATTTGCACTCTGCCGTCTTCCTTTCCACTTCATGCTTCTACCTCCCCGAAATATAAAGATTTCCATTATGTTATACCCAAATTGGACATGATCTATTTCACGTGACCGTGGGTGACCGTGGGGACGGTTCTTTTGGTCCAATCTTAGAATGGTCATTGTGTAGAGGCCTGGCTGAATGGAAGGGTTTGAAGGGCTTCATACCAGTTAATAAAATTGTCAAACCATTATTTTAAGTCTGATAATTTTTCTCCCGTAATCATTTCGTATAGGACTGCCGATTTTTCTTTATCTAATTGAGCATATTTACTTTCAGCATCTATAACAAGTTCTACTTTTTCCTTATTTGGGCTTATCCAGAGTTCATATAACACTGCTTTCGCTTCAATATTAGGATCTTTGTATTGAAATCCAAACCTGTAATCAGGAAGGCGTACCATAGACACTTTTGCATTTTCCCAATCAATATCAGATAAAATCTCTTTCACTTTTTTAACTTGCTCATTATTATTAATTTCTTTAAAGTCCTCATATTGATTTTCATTCCCCAAATACTTTTGGACTTCTATCCTTTGTTCCTCATCTTTTAAATCATTTGAACAACCTGCTAAAAATAGTAATATCATTCCAATAGTGACCATTAATTTTTTGTATTGTTTCAAGGAAATCCCCCCTTTTACTATAGGACGAATTGTTTTAGGTAAAGTTTCAACGTGGTCCATCATAAACATAAAGAAGAGCTCGATTCTTACTGTAGAATCGAGCCCGTTTTTGAATAATTTCTTTACATAAAGCTATGTTATATTCGTTCCACTTGCTGTAACTTCCTTTTTAACATGAAGGGGCTGATTCTTTTCCTTCGCTACTGTTACCCATTTATCAAGTGATAAATATATAATACCTGCAACGAAACATCCTATTCCCAGAACCGTAAATAGAACCTGACCAAGATGTTCATCAAGCAAAAAACCGGCAAAAATGGGTCCGAATGCACTGCCAACGATCCACTGAAGACTTGCTGCCCCCATATAAGTACCACGTAAATGTTCAGGTGCAATATTGGCTACAAATGTCATTTGTACCGGGGATAAGAGCATTTCCCCTAATGTATATATTCCATAGATTATGATAAGGACTAAAAGGATACTCCAGTAGGAAAACTGGAGCTTTGTAAAAAATATTGGCAGCCACCCTACTGCAAGCAGCCCAAAACCAAATAAAACCGAACCATATAGCATGACCTTTCCTAGTTTGCGCTTACTTGCCCATCTCGATATCGCAAATTGGAAGAAAACGACCAGTGCTCCGTTAAAAGCCATTAAATAGGGATATGGATTTTGGGCATCGGAAAGTGCCGGCAATTGTTGATCAAAATGCAAAGGAAGCATCCCTTCTGTTTGTGAAAATCCCATTGAAATCACAATTCCCGTAATAATATAGAATAATAAAATTTTATCTTTGACGAGCACCGTAAAAATAGATGGCAGTTTCTCTACTTCATCCATTTCCTTCGAATCTTTCTTTCGTTCACTTTTCGGTAATGTTTCTGAAAGTAAGAGCGCTAAAAAAAGGGAATAAACAAAAACGGATGAAGCCGCAATGATAAAGATGACTGTTTTTGATAAAAACACAATGGAAGTACCAAGCAAAGGACCGATGGCTGCTCCAATATTGTGGCCCATTCTCAGCAAACCATATGCTTCCGTTCTTCCCTCTTCATCTGTCACATCTGCGACCATGGCTGATGCCGCGGGATGAAAAAGTGAATTAAACAAGCCGAAAAAACTCGATATCAATAAGAAAGGATAAAAACCATCGAAAAAAATAAACCCCAGCATAACCAATCCATTTCCAACCATTGAAACAATCATTATAGGTTTCCTACCATATTGATCCGCAAGCTTTCCACCTATTAATGAACCAAGCACTCCGGCAATTGGCCCCATCGCCATCACCACACCAACTTGCCAAAAATGATCCACCTTATCACTCATATATAAGGCGAAAAAAGGCATTAACATCATCATCGCAATACCATTAATCGATTCACCGATGAAACGAATCCAAATATTACGATCCATGTTTCGATAAGCCTGTAAAGTCATTTTCAATCCTTTTTCCTCATTTCTCTCTGACATCCATTTTGGCAGTCCTAGATTTTCAAAACATTAGAAAAGCACAAAAGCACTAGTCTCTTTTAAGAAATAATCGGCGAATGCCCGCCATTGTAGCATGCATGTAAAGAAATTCCTCATTAAAAAATAATAATTTTTAAGTTCCTTGACCAATTAATTCCACATCTAAAGCGTGCTTCCTAATCATGAAGTGAGTAAAACTACTGCAACTGGGCAGTATATGTTTAGGTTAATTTACATTCATATTTAGCATATTGGCTATTATTCAATGAGGAAGTGAATAGATGAATAACGGTAACGAACGCAATAACTTGGGTGAAAATGTAGAAGATATTGACAACAATCAAGCTGATCGTACTGCTAATGTAGGTACCAGTGACTTTGGTGAAACAACAGGAACTTTGACTGATGCCGTTTCGGGTGCTATGATAGGTGCTCCATTTGGACTTGTTGGTGCTGTTATAGGCGGTGTTGCAGGCGGTGTTATTGGTAATCAGATGGTGGAGTCAACTGAAACAGATAACAATATAGATTCAAATAATCGTGATGAGAAAAGTAATACTAGCTCTATAAATAAGTAGATATTTTTCATTTTGTATAATTGGACTACTATTACAGCAGTCCTTTTATTCATTTCAATCAAAATTTACTCCTACCCAATTTATTCTGTACATTTTTTTATTAACTTTTGATATTTATTATGTCCATCTGTTAAACCAACAAGTTCAAACTCATTGTTCTTATAAAAGTTATTTAGCTTTTTATTTCCAGCCACACAATCTAATTTTAGATACTCTGTTCCACTTACGTTGTTCTGGACCCAATCCAGGATACTTTTCCCCATCCCTCTTTTCATATATGAAGAGGTAACAGCAAGTCTATGTAAATAAACCGATTTAGAGGAGGGATCGACACCCCAAATATGCCTATCCCATTCACTTTGTTTAGATAAAAGCGTAAATGTTGCCACGATTTCGTTATCTTTCATAACAATATACGTTTTTTCATTAAGTATGTCCTGTTTAATCTCTTCATCTTGGTTACCTTCTAATAGAAACCTCCACTGGTTTATCTCATTATCCTTGATCCACTGTGCTGTCTGTTTTAACAGTTTAATAATTTCGCTGCTCTCTTCATTCGCAGCCAATCTAATAGTAAAACCCTCACCATAATTCAAGTTCATTTTTTCCTCCTCATTGATTTTAGCTTGAATTGGTAAATAAATCTGTACCTCTTCAACACCATTACCGATAGGATGATAGGTCTCGATAATATAAGAATCGGGATCTCTTTGATAACCTGGTTCTCTGCCCCATTCAAAAAAATACTCTATCATATTCTATATTTTATTTATTCAATAAAAAAACCTTACTTCCTGCATTGGATTAAGGAATGGGTCATTACCCCAACATAGAAACTCTCCATTGGAACACATTGACGGTGTAAATACCTCCATTCATTACATGTTAGTTTTCCTTAATCTAGAAAAATTTATTATTCTAATGCAACTAAACTGCTTCAGTCCTTATGCCTATTAAACTGAAGGAGCTTCAATTCCTAACTTTAAAGAATTCTTATTAACCACTTCCACATGGAAATGGTTGTATATGGAAGAAACATGGTATAATATTTTTAATAATTTGTAATAAGGTCGTGAAAAAATGCCAGCAAAAAACCAATCTAAACGTCTAGAGGATCACCTTAGGGCCATACAAATATCCAAGAAGCTAATAAGAAATCCACGATTTAGAAATCAACATAATGGAATCCTTGTTGTAGACTATACAACTCGAGAAGATATTGAGATTGAAATCGTGAGACCGGAAGATATCCTTGTACGTGCAGAAGAATTTGCTGAATCTAGGGAGGGTATTGATGTGAATACTCAAAAGAAAAAGCTTACTAAAGAAGAAAAGAAAGCACTCCATAAAGAGCTTGCTGGCAGTGCACAGTCCCATACTAAAGAGGGTATTGAAGAATTACTAAGAATTGCAAAAAGAGATGACTGGGAGGACTAATCATTGGATAGAGCACTGGTGGATACAAACATTTGGGCAGCCGATGAAATGGGGTACCAGGATGCCGTAGACTATATTGAACATTTAATTGATGAAGAAGTTGAAATCATCATGACTACATTGGTTAAAATGGAGCTAGCGTCTTACCATTTAATTGACAAAGACACAGTAATTAAAGAAAACCGGGACAAATATATAAACATGATGGCCGATGTAGTATTTCATATCACAGAAAGAGAAATGGAATTAGCAGCAGAGATACGAAGAAAAGCTAGAGGTGATGCAATCAGACAAAAAAGCATTAAAACACCTGATGCTCTGATTGCTGCCTCAGCCCTGGTACATAATTCTTATAAAGGTAGAAAACTAGATTATGTGAATCCTATCAAAGATAACGTAGATTATTCTGCATTTGGTAAAGCATATGCTAAATCAAAAGGACTTTAAATACATAGAACTAAGTTAGACACTTTATTTTAAAGGTGTCTTTTTTCTTCTAAATAAGATACCTTCTCCGTCCTAAGGTATTACCTAACTTCATTAACCGTTCACAATACTGTAACAACATCTAACAAATCACCCTGTCCTTCCCCCCCTATTTTCATATATAGAGGGTAGAAAAGGTTGGTGCATTTTTATGAATTTGTCTTAGTATCGCGATTCAGTCCTTTAAGCAGCTGATCCGCAAACTGAAATCTACTAAATCCGTATTAAAACCAATTGCCTTCTTTTACGGAATTGTCACCAACAAATTAAAAGAAATCTTTCTTAATCAATTATTTGAAGTTCGTGAAAGTAAGCCGATACACTTTGTGCTCCAATCAGGCGAGGTCATGTACTATGATTGGCCACATAGTGAATTATAATTTTTGGTTGTACTTTTTCACGAACCGCGCTACTTAACTACATACTTCTCACCTTTTTCATCAAAAGTGTGCTTAAAGTCAAACGCAAAAGAAGTGGGGCCATGCTGAAAATAATAGTTATATCTTTTGAAAGCCTCCTGCCAAGAGACATCCTTAACCTTCTCTGTCCACCATACAACATACGAAAGGTGTTTCTCTGGATAAGGCTCCATCCATTTGCTCCTATCTCTCATGGCTTGGCTGTGCTGACCTGAGTAGGTAAAACGATATAGGCCCTGAAGGGTTTTCCATACAGTCAGCGTAAGAACGGGGAAACCAACCCCTTTTTTAGCTTCCTCGGGGATAGCGACTCCAAAAGGGGAAAACTCCTCTATTAGCTGCCCTGTTTTAGCAGCCTGTCGCATTACTTGGTGTCCCACTTCATAAAACTCACGTGATGCCGGGTGGTCATAATGGTGATTAAGCCTGCCCACCGTATAAATCGAAACGAAAGCCATATGTATACCTCCATTTAATGACCATCGGGACGGTTCTATTGGTCTTTTTTCTATCAAATGACCGCGAGAACCGTCCCTGTGGTCCCTTGTATTCCCTGTGGTATTCCACTTTAAAATTTACAATAAATTCTACACAGTCAATTAACTCTTCCTATGTTATTATATAATAGTTGACTTTTTTCAGGAGGAAACCTTTCATGTTTGATGTGAATACATCCTTTATTAAAGAACAAGGTGAGATGATGAAGTCTCCCATATGTAACATCGATCTACACTATGATGAATTGTCTTCTTTTATACAAGAAAATGGAGGAAATCATGCTTCTCATTTGATTTTCTTAAAAGATAAAGAGATTTTTTGGACGAAAGAGCGAGATGTACTTATTGTATATAAACGCATTGCAAATAAATTAATGGTTTTAGGTGATCCAATTGGAGCTGAAGCAAAAATTCAGGAAGCCATAAAAGATTTCTGTGAATATAGCAAAAGCAGAGGCTTTAAACCTGTTTTCTATCAAATAAGTCCACAGTATATGCACTTTTATCATGATTCAGGTTTTCGCTTCCTTAAGGTTGGTGAAGTGGGGTTAGTGAATCTCCAACAATTTTCTTTAGAAGGAAAACAAGGAGCAAAATTACGAACAAAATTGAATAAATTTACGCGAAATTCTTATACAGTTAGCGTAGTCCACCCCCCTTATTCAAATCACATGCTTTCCGAATTAAAGCTTATTTCCGATTCCTGGTTAGGCAGTCAGAAGGAAAAAGGGTTTTCGGTCGTCTCATTTAGCAAAGAATATGTTTCGCGGTTCCCAATCGCACTTTTACACAACCCTGCAGGTGAACCCATTGCCTTTGCTACGTTAGCAACTGATCATAAAAATACGGTTACCATTGACCTGATGAGAAAATATTCAGATACCCCTTATGGAACCATGGATGTATTATTTATTCATATTTTTCAGTGGGCAAAAAACAACGGATATCAAAACTGCAGTTTAGGTATGTCTCCATTATCAAATGTCGGAAACTGCAAACATTCATTTACAGGTGAAAAACTAATTCGCCTAGCCTACCTTTACGGGAATTCCTTCTACAATTTTAAAGGTCTAAAAGAATTTAAAAGTAAATTTACCACCGATTGGGAACCAAAATATATAGCTTACAAAAAAAACTTTCTTCTGGTGACTTTTGTACAACTGCTGCTTCTGATCAACTATAAACGTAGTTTAATAGATCATAAGAAAAGAAAAAATAATTCTATTAAAAATGCTATCACAAAATGGCGTTTTGAATGACCATAATGAGAGGCTTTAATGATGCTCGTAAGCGTAAATAAAGAACTATTTCTTAAATTTATTAAATACAGTATTGTGGGCTGCTTAAGCGTGCTCATTTATTTTCTGTCTGTTTTCGTTTTGGTTGAACTTTTTGACAAAGGTCCTATTTTCGCATCAACACTTTCCTTTATCATCATGACTTACATCTCATTTCTATTAAACAAAAAATATACCTTTGGCAGCAACTTCTCCTACAATCAATTGTGGCGTTTTCTCGTTGTTTCTGCCATTGGTTTCACCTTAAATTTTAGTATCATGTATCTAGTAGTAAATATCCTATCACTTCACTATGTAATCGGTGAGCTAATCACAACATTGATCATTCCCATCATCAACTTCATATTGAATAACTATTGGACATTTAAATAGTAGGAAAAAGTGTGAGGCCGTGGTGCCTGACACTTTTATTATATTTAGATTGGTTACAAAAAATATAGTTTGATTTTTAAATCAGAGCGCTATGTGGTAGAAATTTTTGAGGATTAGAGGATAAAAGGAAGAAAAAATTGTTACAATTTATTTGATATATATATTTTTAAAAAATAATCAATTCGTTAAATAAATAGTTATATCTTTTGAAAGCCTCCTGCCAAGAGACATCCTTAACCTTCTATGTCCACCATACAACATTAGATTATAGATACTGAAAATTCAAAAAAGGTGCCAGGCATCTTCCAATTTTGGATGTGCTTGGCACTAAGGTATTGTTATAATTAGGTTTCTTTATAGTTATATGCAGATATCCTTTGGAATCAGTTGGTGCCTTATCATTTAAACCTTCGATATTAAATGGTCATTCACTTCATAGGTACCCATCAAGCTAGTACTTTGGTTTAGGACACGACCTGAATAGCCGCATGCCAGTTATAATTATATTTCATGTTAAGCCCGATGATCAGCACAGTCATTTGTTCAATCGTACGTGCTTTTTGCAGTCCGCCTGCATCTAGAGCCTGGAACGGCAGCGCGGATATTAGTTCAATCACTTCCGCTTTCGCCTGTTCCTCTTCACCGATGACCAACACTGTTGATTTTTGCCCGTTATTAAAATACGGTTCATAGAATACGCCTGCTAATGTGTTTTTGAACGCGCCGACGACACGAGATTCGGGTAGAAGTCCTGCAACGGATTCGGCCGCGGAATGATCAGGTTTCGTTATCAGGCCATCGTACGTCGCGTTAAGCGGATTGGAAATATCGACGACGATTTTTCCTCTTAGTGCAGTCACCAATTCGCGAATGGTTACATTGTTTTCTTGATAAGGGATGGCCAGGAACACGATGTTCGCGCGCTCGGCTGCTTCCGCATTGCTTACGCCTTTAATACGAGGTAAGCCAATCTGTGCCGTCACTTCCTCCGCAGTTTTGCGATTACGGGAGCCAAGAAAAACTTGATATCCTGCTTTTGCAAAACTTTGGGCAATCCCTTTACCCATATTACCAGTACCAATAACAGCGATGATTGTCATTTTAGAAAACCCCTTTATTTTAATATTGCTATATTAAACTCGGTTACGTTGTCGCGTCTTCAAACCATTCGGATCAATCGTAGCCGCCAAACATTAGCAGCGAAATATTCTCATCTGTCGTATTAATTAAACTATGCAGATCGCCATTTTTAAGTAAAACCATGTCTCCGGGGCGCATCATGCGAACTTCCATGCAGCGTTCCCTTACATCGGTCTTCAGCCAGTCGCCTACAACCATAAGGGCAGTCCCATCCATCATAAAAAAGATTTCCTGATTATCGCGGTGTCGATGAATCCCGATGCTGCAACCTGGTCTCAAAATGTGAAGATCCATATACTCAACTGCCATGAATGACTCGGTACGTGGTGTATCTTGTTTTCTGCCGAATGAATCCTGATTCCAAGGCTTCAAATTTCGGCTAAGCTCATTAGAATTGGCAAATTGGCCATAATTGGAAAACAGATTCCGGTACTCCAGTGACCCTACTCCCCCATGTGGATTTGAGCTTGAACCAACCTTCAAGTAGTTCTCCCAGCCACGTAACTTCATATTAAATTCATATTGATAATTGGCTCCGTTAAGTGAATCCCAATAATCTCCTGTTTCGTCGGCCCATGCGACTTCAATATGAAGCGGTTTAAGCGGATGCATCGAGTTATCCTCGGCGATGTTCATCATATCTTGGCTATCAACGTTTTCGCGTTTAAAATCAGCGAGAGTGCCCCTGATTAGATTGGGACGCAACTGCAGCTCGCCTCGCTGAATCGCAGCTTTTCCTTTTTCGTCAAGCGACTTCATCAGGTCTTCCACGGCTCCCGGATAGCCCCAGAATTCTACCTCATAACGGTCTGATTCAGGGTTGTATATCGCCGAAATCTGTTCATTGGCGGCATGTTCCCCAATTTTGAGGTATAGCTTAATTTTGTCGCTCAGCTGGTGATTGGCGGCTTCCGACAATTTCGAGTCTGGGCCGCCCCGGTAAGAAATTTTCAGAAACGGTCCTATCCAGTCACCAACTGCGATAATTCCGCGAACGAGATAAGTGTCAGTCGAAGTAAAATCTTTGATGTTCTGCTTCTGAAAGTCCATCTTGTTATCCTGGTTTCTGAAGTCCAAGTCACTCGACTGAAGATTATCTTGATTCGGACTGTATAAGACGAGATCTTTAAAAGGGAATAAATACTGCGTGAATTCTGTACGATAATACTCAATTCCCGCCGACCAGTGAACGCCCTCGATTATACGAAGCAGCTTTTCGACTGGATTATGATCATTGTAATTTGGGTTTTGAGCAGGAATTACTTGATCTTGATAAGATATAATCGTTTTCATCGCGATGCTTCCTCCTTAGCAATTAACTGCAATGATACAAAAACGCTACGAATTTTAACGGTTTGTCGCCTGTATTGCGAATGCCATGGAATCCGCCGCTTTTTGTATAAATGACGTTTCCTGGCCCGATTGGCAGTTCTTTGCAAGCTTTCTTACCGATACCAAAAATCTCACGTTCCACCGTTTCGTATTTGTGATCGATCGCAGGGTCGTCGCCGACAGCCATATAGCCGATCCCTTCTCCCTCGACGATATAGTACAGCTCTTCCGAACCAATGTGATGGTGCGTGCCCTCCACTTTGCCGGGGGGTATCGTGACTTCATGAAAATAAGCAACATTGCCTCCGAATTCCCGCTGCAGAATCCAGCGCATTTCAATAATATTATCGGGCTTAGCATCCTCGTTCTTATCCGGTTCCATCATCGCATTCAAATAACGGACAGGCTCGACTTCCTGGGAATTCATAAACCATCCACGCTGGAAATTAATCTGATAATTCAAGTCTTTGATCGTGTTTTGCGGCGAACTCGGTTCGGATGTGCGGGGCTCTTGATGCGAACGGAAATAATTGTTATCCCACTCCGGGTCATGGATCGTATTGCCAAATGGCAATTCTTGATCATATTCCCTGAACGCAACCTCCATTTGTTTAAGTTGCTTAATCTCGCGGATTGCACCGGAAAACTGCGGAATACGTGTAATCGGCATTTCGGCACCTATTTGAGTGATTACCTTGTAATCGTGTCTTGTCCCTAGCGGCACTTCAAGCGTATCCCAAACTTCCACTTGATAAGCTCGGATCCAGTCACAGTAGTGCAAGGTTACAGTAGCCTCGGTCGTATTGTTCGGATCATCCGTATTTATTCGTATGAAGGCTTTCACTTTGTCCCGGATAAATCTCGACTTTTCCCTGACCAGTTCCGTTAAGCGGCTAGCCCGATATTCAATTCGCATGAAATTGCTAAGAAAACGCCCGTCCAAATAAACCTCGCCTTTCAACACGTGTGCATCGCCCTTGTTGCGAACTTCCTGTACATTGTAGCGGTAACGCGGAGAACGAGTCGCATTCAAATACTGAGCATGATAAATTCTGTCCGGAAAAAACACAACCTGAAAAATGCTGTTTTCCGGGCTAGTGAACATTTCATTAAACTTCGGTTCCATTAACTGAGTACCTCCCGTAAATGGTTAGCGATTCTAAATGCATTCGCCTGAATGGTCAGCGTAGGATTCGCACCGCCTGATGTCGGCATAAACGAACCGTCGGTTACGTACAGGTTATTGAAATCCCATGCGCGGCAATTAACGTCGAGAACGGAGTCATCCCGAGATTCCCCGAACCTTGCACCACCCAGAATGTGGTTGGCAATTCGTGCCAAACCGTTCTCTGCGCTGTAAACGCCGCCTCCTTGAATCGAGCCCTCAGCAAAACCACAGCCTTTTTCAAGAATGCGGGCACACTGACTGGCCATAATGTCCATGAGTGCTTTGTCGTGTTGATGCCATTTTTTGATAATGTAGGCAACCGGACGATTCCACTTATCGCGGATTTTTGGATGAAGCTCGATCCGATTCTCCTCTAACGGAACTTGATTGGCCATAAAAGCGACAGACAACGTCGTGCCGAAATTACGGTTCAACCAGCCTAGAAGCTTTTCATCGGTTAGATCCGTGCTACCCGAAAACCCTTTCCAGATTGTATCCAGGTCTTGTGCACCCATCGTCCTCGCAAGCGAGATTGGCAGCGCTGCATCTGAAGTATTGTTGTAAATCGCCGCACCAGCCCAAAGTCGATTGTTATACAAAAATTCACTGGTCGCGCAAAATTCTGTTGCCCAATCGCTATCAAGCGAAATCGACTTGTCAAATCTGCCGCTGACGACTGTGCTCGCTCCGCCAAAACAATGGGTAAGGAAATATTTACCTAATAAATGATTCTGGTTGATTCTTCGGTCAAATTTTAAATCCTGCCTCGCTGATAGTTTAAGCAACCGGACAGACTCGATTGCCGAGCAAGCTACGACTACGACTTTCCCTGTAACCCATTGTGTTATGCCGGATGGGTCACGGTAGTATACTTTGGAAACAGAGCCCCGGGTTTCACATTCCAAATGAGTTACGTTGCAGTTTGGCCGCAGCTCGAAATTAGGTTCGTCCTTTATGGGTGATAGCAGCGATACCCACGTATTGGATTTCAATCCAAGTGGATCGCCGTAGCGGTTTACATAACCCGTTTTTGCCATTTGCGGATTTGCAGGCACTTTCCTGCCACTAGGCTCATGGTCCTCGGTAATGATCGCCAAAGGCGTACGGAAGCGGGGCATACCCAGTGCATCCAACCCTTTTGCGACAAACCGACTGATCGAATTCGGTTCCAGTGGAGATTGATAACAGTCTGTAGGGAACGGTTTCATTTGATTTTCAGCTGTTCCGTTAATGCCTACGAGTTTTTCGGCCATTTCATACCACGGACGCATCTCTTCATAGCTTACTGGCCAATCGCGGGCATTTCTGCGAATATCGTCATTCGGATCTTGAACAAGATCAGAGCGGCCATCGTTAAATGAACGGAGCTTGAAGTCAATCTCGGAAAAGCGCAGCGAAACTGCTCCGTACAGTTGTGTTCCCCCACCGACAACTTGGGCTGTATACCCTTCGATCGTTGCATAATCGCCTGCATTACGCGTCGAGTTTTCGCCGGTTTCCGAATAAATGTGCGGTTCGTCATTCAAGTCAGGCTCCACATGACTGGAGTAGTAGGATTGGCCCTTGTTGGCAACATCGAGCGTGATCACCTTCTCCGCACCTGTCGCAAACAGCTCATCTCGCTTAAAGTCACTAATTCCACAGGGATCCTGATACTGCGGCAGAAAAAGAGGTCCTTTCTCCAATATGAGGACAGATTTTCCCGCTTTCGTAAGCGTATGAGCAATCGGTGCGCCGCCTGCACCGCTGCCGATGATTACAACGTCAAACTCTGTTGGTAGCTTCGCCATGCTTTTCTCTCCTATCAACCAATGTATTCTTGGTTATTCCCTAGCGGTTGTTCCATCGATCTCATCCAATCAAACAGCGTATTTCCTTCCTGATCACGAAAAGTCTGGGATAGGAAAGACCAGCCGGCTGCACCGATGTTTCCGCCATATTTCGGATGGGCAAAAGCACCCGTAATCGTATGACGCCTCAAAAGCTGCAGGAAAAATCCCGGATTCGAGTAACGTGTATAATCCCATTCGGGTACGTCGCCTTGCGCCATCTGATGATAAAGATCGACGAAAACCTCCCTCGACATTTGCAAAGGCTCTTGCCCCGGTCTGCGTTTACGCAGAATGCCGTCGATGATGGACAAGCAAATTTTATAATCTTGCAAGCGGTGAAATTCTTCATTGGCAACTAACTTATCAATAAAATTGGCGACACCCACTTGTTCGTCCAACCGGAATACTTGCGTATACCTATTTTCTTTGAAAGAACGGTCCAGTTGAAAATAGTAATCTTTTAAAAATTTGCTGCCTTCTGCCGTCCGAAACGGGAGAATATGCTCTGTTAATCTATCAAGTATTTTCAGCTCCCATTGCTGAAAACTGATAGGAATGGTACACAGCTGTGTAAAAAATCGCGACCATGTTTTGCCGTTATCCTCCGTAACCGTCTGAGGGTTAATCGGGTCAAGCTTATATTCGCCATTTACTACAAACTTATATCGATGCACCTGTCCTTTAGGCACAAGTAAAGAACAGGCATAATACCGTGTCGGCTGATCCGCAAAACGGATTTTCCTTAGTGCAATAGGTTCGTACAATTTTCCGAAAGTTCCTACTACACTTACACTCTGCTCTTGTTCAGCGGAAGGCATCACATACACAAAAGTTACTAGATTGTAATCATAGTAACTTTCGCCT
Source organism: Bacillus sp. CZDM1 (assembly GCF_055502545.1). NCBI lineage: Bacteria > Bacillati > Bacillota > Bacilli > Caryophanales > Bacillaceae > Bacillus > Bacillus sp. CZDM1. The sequence continues at coordinate 25,470 of NZ_JBUESO010000004.1, forward strand.
ACCTTACAATCGTTATAGCTGTCGATGATCGGAAAGCGCCAATTTTCGGCGATGGAGGCACGAACATCGTTCGATGCGTACTCCCCGTGGTAATTATGACGGACCTGCGTTTCATCCCTAGCTATATACTTTGTACAATAATTCAACACATATTGATCGAAATTAGGCCTTTCGACTACAGCCGCTGGCATTCTCTTCCCCCACTTCCGTATTAAATTTGTGAACCTTATTTATGAGTTAGTTTTAGTAATATGTTCATCTGTATGCTCTTTGTCATAAGTTCTTCCTTTTGCCCCAAAAAATTCGAAGTGTAGATGGAGGACCAGCTGACTATTGCACTATTGAACAATTTCAAATGTAACAAACTAACAATCTCACAAACAATATCAATTTACTCTCAGGAATTTGGAATTATACCATTTTTATCCTTAAAAAGTCTTTTTACCTAATTTTCTGCTTAGGAAATCGAGACCGTGGGGACGGTTCTAACGGTCCTTTTTGTCTAATTTGTACCATGAGAACCGTCCCTCTGGACACCTATTATCCTGAAATCATGTAATAATATGGGTGTAATTGAAATTATTGTAATATTGAGGAAGGATGTGTTTAAAATACAAGTGGATGTATGCGAGGACAATAGTAAAATATTAAAGCTTCATTACACTATTAAAATAAAACAACAGATCTCCTTTTTTAGGAGACCTGTAATAATTGCTATCATGACCGCGGGTGACCGTGGGGACGGTTCTCATGGATATATATAAAGACCACCAGAACCATCCCCATGGTCACAGTCTTATAAATGAATCGGTCCTTCAGGTCCAACCGGGATTCCTAATAGGTACCAGATGACTACGAGGATGATCCAGAAGATTCCAAAGAATAATGTGTATGGGAATAGTGCTGAAATTAGTGTTCCTAGACCAATCTTATTATCAAATTTTTTGGCAAATGATAATAACAATACAAGGTATGGAAGCATTGGTGTTATTGGGTTTGTAATCGAATCACCCACTCGGTAAATAGCTTGTGTAAATGCAGGATGATAATCCAAATACATAAACATTGGCACGAATATTGGCGCTAGTATGGCCCATTTTGCTGAAGCACTGCCTATTAATAGATTGACAAAAGCGACAAAAATAATAAACAGAACAATTAACGGAACACCCGTAAATCCAATATTGTTAAGGAAATTAGCTCCTTTTATCGCAATGATTGGACCTAGGTTACTCGACGCGAAGAAGGCAAGCAATTGAGCTGCAGCGAACACCAGCACAATGTATGGGCCCATTGTACTCATAGCCTTGCCGACCATATCTCCGAAATCCTTCGAAGTTTTAATACTCTTTGAGCCAATTCCATAGAAAAGGCCGGGAATGAAGAAAAAGATCGTTAACAGTGGTACGATTCCAGTAATGAACGGTGAACCATCAATGATTGATCCCGTTTCTGGGTTTCGTAGAATGCCGTTTTCAGGAATAATCAATGCTAGTACTGCGATTAAGAACACGAGTGCAGAAATCCCCGCCCATTTTAATCCACGATTTTCTTCAGGTGATATCGACTCCATCTTTTCGATATCACCTGTATAAGTACCGAAACGTGGGATCGTAAACTTATGCGTTACCCATAATGAAACAAATAACAACACAATCGTTGAAACTGCAATGAAATAATAGTTCATAGCAGGGTTAGCTGAATAATCAGGATTTACAGTTTGGGCAGCAGGTCCTGTGAAGCCCGCTACAAGCGTATCTGACATTCCAATAATAAGGTTAGCGGCAAATGCCCCTAAGGTGGAAGCGTAAGCGACTACTAAACCAACTAATGGATGATAACCAAAAGCCATCAATACCGATGCCGCAAGCGGTGGCAAGACAACAGGTCCTGCATCACCAGCAGCATTACCGATTATTGCAATTAATATAATACTTGGTATGATGACTTTCTTAGGCGTTGTCATAACAGCGCGCTTCATTAATGTTGCAAAAAAGCCGCTTTGTTCAGCAAGGCCAATCCCAATCATCATGACAAGTACCATGCCAAGCGGTGGGAACGCACTGAAATTGGTGACCATTTTTGTTAGGATTTCAACTAATCCTTCACTGTCTAGAAGATTATTAACAACCACCTTTTCTCCTGTAACAGGGTGAATGGCTGAAACATGAAATAATGATGCTACATAAGATGTCAGCAACGTAATTCCGCAAAGAATAAAAAACAATACGATTGGATCAGGTAATTTATTACCCGCGTATTCAATGGAATCAAGCATTCTATCAAAAAATGATTTAGACTTTTTCTTTGTGTGTTGTTTCATCTTACTCCTCCTCGATGTTGATTAATCTTTTGTTAGTGTTAAGGCAGTAAAGACGTGAAATTTTAATCCATCCTTTAACGCAGCTTCATCGATATCAAATTTTGGATGATGATGTGGATAGGTGATGCCTTTTTCTTTATTCCCCGCTCCAATCATGACAAAACATCCTGGCCTTTCGTCGCTGAAAGCAGAAAAATCCTCTCCTCCAAGCATTGGGTCAATCCAATCAAGACTACGTTCAGGGAAATGTTCCTCAATCATATTCGCTACCCTTTCCGTAACTCCGATGTCATTCACGACAGAGTTATAGCCATAGGTGTAATTTACAGTTGCAACAGCACCGTTTGATTTAGCAATCCCTTCGGCGATGTCTGTAATTCGGTTCTTGATCAGTTCACGAGTAGACTGTGAAAATACTCTTACGGAGCCACCAATTTCAACACAGTCCGGGATGACATTAAGCGCTTGTCCACCCGCCTGAAATTTCGTAACGGAAACGACCGCCGAATCAAGTGGAGCGACTGAACGAGAAATAATATGATTGAGTCCAGTCACAATTTGTGCACCTGTTGATAGCGGATCAATGGTTAATTCAGGTGTTGAGGAATGTCCGCCTTTTCCCTGGACAGTGATTTCAAATATATCACTATTCGATGAGATAGCCCCTTTCCGAATACCAATCGATCCGAATGGAATAGTCGTCATTAGGTGAATGCCTATTACTTCGTCCACACCTTCAAGAACCCCAGCAGCAACCATTTCTTTCGCTCCACCAGGAGGCAATTCTTCTGCATGTTGAAAAATAAATACAACCTCACCGCTTAATGATTGTTTCTGTTCAATTAATATTTTCGCTGCACCGAGCAGCATTGAAGTATGACCATCATGGCCGCATGCATGCATGACACCATCATTTGCTGATGCAAACGACAATTCCGTCGCTTCCTGTATTGGCAGTGCATCCATATCTGCACGAATGGCAATGACCTTTCCAGGTTTAGAACCCTTTAACCTTGCAACCACGCTAGTTTTGGTAGGTCTTGATAATTCTAAACTTCCAAAGCTCTCGAGTACATCATAGACATATTGGGCTGTATTATACTCTTGAAAAGATAATTCTGGATGCTTATGCAAGTATCGTCGCCATTCGATCACGTCTTCAATAACCTCTTCTATACGATTTAAAACATTTATATTTTCCATTTATATTCACTCCTATTTAACGAATAATTAACGTCATTGCGTTAATGCTTTACTATACTATAATAAATTTTTAAGGAATTTTCAATAAAATAAAAAAAAATAGCTATGAAAAGCTATTTTTTAAGAATGAAAACTATATAGTTTCAAAGGTCTTCCCTTATCACTGCTTTTGGTTTCGCCTACTTCCTCGACCAATCCAGTCTTCCGGAGACCAAGAAGAATCCGCTGTGAATTGCGGAAGCTTATCCCAAGCTCCATTGCAATATCTCGTGAAGTGAACGTATCCCACTGTTTTTGTTCCACATAACTTCTCAATTTATTGTATAGTTGTACGCTTATTTGAACCTCACTTAGCTTATGGACTAATTCAGGCTGATCACTTTCACTTAAATAAGACACGACTTCTTTATTGCTTCTGTATTCTTCCACGATACCCTGTTCATCAACAATCACAATCATATTTTGATGTGCGGTCCTAGACCGCTGAACTGCCTTTCTGGCATTATATTCAGCCTTAAGAACCGAATCACCAAACCCCACTCCCGCTGCAATAGGCTGTTTCCATTGATCATGCATTTTTTGAATGGTTTCCTGAAGGATATTGATATGATTTGTTACATCTCCCCTGGAACTAAATATCATGTAATCGCCCTTGCCAGCCTTTTGAAAAGAACCATTCAGTTGGCGGCTAATTCGAAGCAAGGCTTCTTCCATTTTCAATTCTGCCGATTGGATATCATAGAGCAATTCTTCCTTTACCCGCTCTATGTCTGGTTTCTCTGCTTCAATAAAACAAATAGCAACCTGCGTATTTTGATAATATTGTGCTTTTGCTTTTTCAGAAAGTGATAATAGGGTTTGTTTTATTCCAAGTCTAGTAATCGTCATCCATGAAACCGGTATTCCCTTCTGCTCTAGCTCCTCTTTCACGTTTGGATAACAGGTAAGTACCCCGTCAATTTCTCCTTTTTCCCAAAGCTGGATATGATACCTATAGATTTCCTGTTCATTCACATCAGCCGGGAATTGTTGAATCCGCAGGTCTTTAATAGGAGCATCTAGCTTTCTCACCTCAGAAGTATTGATCGCATCAGGAAGGTCAATGCTTATCTGTTTAAAACCCTCTTTTTTTTGTAAAAGGAGACTGATTAGCGAATGATAAAACCCCGTCTCCCAAGATAATATGCCATGAAGACTATCATTTTCACCGATTACACCCTTTGCAATCGCATATGGAATCGGGCCGGAAAAAAGCCAGGCATCCACATCACTTCTATGCTGTAACACAATCTCTTTCGTTTCAATTGCCTGTTTATAAGGCAATGGTAGAAACACTATATTTTTCTCAAACTCCCTGGCAACCTCCAAAATACGCTCAATCGAAAGTTCTGGTCCTACCACTCCGACCTTATACACTAGAATCACCTTGCCTCTGAATTGATAGATATTATAAAAATCATAGCACAAAAATGACCGCGGGTGACCATGGGGACGGTTCTTTTGGTCTAAATATCACGGCTGACATTTATATTTTCCTCTATCACGTATTTCCATATTAGTGATTTAGCGGCATTGCAAAGGAAAAACTGGAAGTGCTAGGATAGCTAAAGATAAAAAAAAATCAATCGTACGAATAAAAACGTACATTTAACAATATTACTCCTGCAATATTCGGAGTATACAGTACGATTACTAAGATAGAAGCAGTATTTGGATGAAAATGTTACGCTTAAAGTGTTATATCACAGATTTTGTCGAATAATCATGTTTGAGTACAGACTATGATTATTGTTATTATTAGGACATTAGTTCACTAATTATGGATTTGTTTATTGCAAGGAGCATCCTTGTGAAATCTATCACAAAAGGAGTTGATAATGTTGAGATCTGATAACGCTACAGTTCAGAATCGTAACAAAGAGTTGAGTGATGATTACTCATTGGATCGAGTACCTCTTAACAAAAGAAACATGGGTTGGTTAAGCATAACAAATATCACATTTGGAATTGCTACGGCCATCTTTTATTTTCAAATGGGAAGTGTGATGGCCCTTCAATTTGGTGCCATCAATGCAATCATTTCTGCTATTTATGCGATTATTGTTGCCGGTATTCTTGGAACCTTCATTGCCTATCTATCGGCAAAATCAGGAATGAACGTTAACCTATTATCAAGGGGTGGCGGTTTTGGCTATATTGGCGCCTCTTTGACCTCCGTTATTTATGCCACTAATTTTATTATGTACTGTGCGCTTGAAGGCTTAATCTTAGTTGCGGCTGTACACGAATTCTTTCCTCTAATTCCAAAATGGGGTTTAATCCTTTTCTTTGGTATCATCGTCATTCCATTAAATTGGTTTGGAATCAAACAATTGGATAAATTACAAAAATGGTCATTACCGCTTTTTGGCATTTTCCTAATCGCAGCCATTGTTGTAGCTGCAATCAAACCGTCTGTTTATGATGGAAGTTTTTGGTTGTATTTGCCAGAAAATGTTCAGGTTGGCGGAACTGCCCTTTTACTTTGTATTGGAATGCAACACGGAATTATGGGATTAACACCACTACTAGCTTCTGATTATGCTCGTTTCCTTAAGCCGAAGGATCTTAAAATTGGAATATTTGCCATTGGATTTATCCCGCAGATCTTTTGTTTCGGAGTGATGGGGGGCCTTGGAATTTGGTTCGGTGTTCGTCTCGGGGAACCGAATCCTGGAATTTATATCGTTCTACTCCTTGGTGGGTGGGGAGCTTTATTTACAATGATCACTCAAATAAGAATTAATGTGACAAATATCTATAGTGGTTCCTTGTCACTATCCAATTTTTTCGAAAATGTTTTTAAATTTAAACCAGGGAGACGCTTTTGGGTTGTCGTTACTGGGGTATCAGCCATTGTCTTAATGCTTGGGGACATTGTGAATCACCTTGAAACCGTTTTGACTTTCCAAGGAGTTTTCTTATTATCCTGGGCAGCTATTCTTGTTACAGATGCTGTTTTTGTTAAGAAAATCTTAAAGATTGGTCCTGGATATTATGAAGCGAGACAACAGAATTTGCACAAATGGAATCCTGTCGGTGTTGGCTCATTACTAATCGCAAGCAGTCTCGGCACGGTTGCTGCATTAGGATTTATGGGAACATTCCTGCAAAGTACTGCAGCATTTTTCGCAGCTATCCTTGCCTCTATTTTAACGATTATCTTGGCTATTTCTACAAAAGGAAAATATTATATAAAAGAAGAAACCAATGATATTGCAAAAGAAGAATATATTGCATGACTATTTAACCCTCTACTAGTGATGTAGAGGGTTTGCATATCGTTAGACATTTATTCAGAATAAAAATAAACAACTCAAGTTAGAATCAATCTTTACATCTTTATTTAAAGCTTTACTTCTACCTCAGTTCCATCCTTCAATTTCGTTTCAACAAGGATAACTCCACTATTCTTAGAAAGTCCCTGCAGCAACGGCTTCAAATCCTTTTTTTCAATTTCCGGGAAGATGAATGTGGTGCCGACCTTTTCAATTGCCTTATTTATTAAGCGAATCATTCTTTTTGATGTAATAATCAAACTAACCAAATCTAAAACACCATAGGGAACGGGAATGGAGAAACGTTTATCCTTTACTTTCACCTTAACTTTTAACATAATCTAGTCAATCACCACAAATACTTTATCACCATTTGCCGAAGTGATGTTAACAATCTCTCCATCCAATTAGTTTTCAATTGCTTCGATAAGCAGGTCAACGTTAATATCTTTTACATATTTTGCTGCCTCAGGTATTTTTTCAGCAATATTTGTACCTACTTTTAAAACAGCCTTTACCAGATTAATCGGTAAATTCACATTTACATTATCACCATCTTCGGAGGTCACACGAATCTTTAACATTTTATTTACATATGAGGCTTCTTTTTTTGTTGTCACTAGCTCTGGTTGATCTTTACCTTGTAGAATAGTAATTAGTTCACTTGCTTTTTCCTTATCAATCTTTCCTTGCTCCACCAGCGTTAAGACTCTCGAAATTTCGTCCTTCATTCTACTTCCCCCTCTTTTAATAACTGAATGGCTTTCTCTGCCGTAATTTCGCCTTTTTCTAATAACGATACAATTTTTTTCTTATCCACTTCTAATTTCTTTTGAGAGGAATATCCCAGAGTAGAGATTATTTCATCTAATTTTCCTCTGACAGTCGGATAGGAAATTCCGAGCTCCTTCTCGACCTCTTTGATATTTCCACGACATTTAAGAAAAATCTCAACAAAATGCAGCTGTTCCTGACCGAGAGCCGCCAGTCTTGAAATTTCAAATTCATTTTCTATTGTTGTCTGGCAATGGTTACAGTGCAGCTTGGTAATTTTAAGCGCCTTCATGCAAACGGGACAATTAGTAAGTAAAGGATACGCCATACTGTTCTCCTCTCTTTCATTTAATCATATCATACACCATATCTTTTAATTTTCAAATATGATATTTAAAATTATTTATAAAATTTTATAATTTTATTCAATATGTTAATTTCCTCATTGAATAAATTAATTTACTGAGTATTTAAGTTAAAATAAAAACAGACTCATTGGAGAGTCTGTCTTTGTGTCTTGAAAGGGATATGAGCAGTGGAGTATTTCACATGGTGTATTGAAAAAAGCCATAAGAACCGTCCCCGCGGTCACGCGGTTTCTTACTCCTGTAGTTTCACTCGTACATTTCTTTGCCTTTTTCCATCTGCTTCACCCTCTGCCTGGCGGTTGTTCTTAATGAAAAAGGAGAGGATCAGTCCTATTAAGGAAAGAATGGAAACGACCATAAAGGCGATGTTCGCTCCGTGTATATCTGGATAGGCAATGTCAGGAACCTGTTTTGCTGTTTCCGCTGTTGTTGTCATAACGGTAACAAGGATAGCGGTTCCTACCGAAGCAGCAATCATTTTCATCGTATTATCCATAGCCGCTCCATGGGGAATTAATCGTTTTGGCAGCTGATTCAAGGCAGCTGTTGCGACCGGCATCATTACCATAGAAAGACCCAGCATTCGAATCCCATAGAGGACAGTAATATAGGTCAACGTGGTCGAAGGGCTAAAAGTCGTAAACGCAAAGGAAGCAGCACTCATGATCGTTAATCCAATCATCACGAGCCATCTTGCCCCGACTTTATCAAATATTCTTCCAACAATTGGTGACATAATCCCGCTAATCACTGCACCAGGTAATAAAGCAAGGCCCGCTTCAAAGGCAGAAAACTCCCTCATATTCTGCATAAAGAGTGGAATGATTGTTTCTGCTCCAATTAAGCCCATAAAGCTGATCATTCCTATTGCTACGGAAAATGGGAAGATTGAAAACGTAAAAACACGGAATTCCAGCATCGGATGCTTTAGTCTTAATTGGCGGAAAATAAATACAAACAGTGATACACCGCCAAGTGTAAGTGATAGTAGGGTTGCAGGATGAGACCAACCGTAATTTCCCGCACTCGTAAATCCATAAAGAAGCCCGCCAAAACCGAATGACGATAATAGGATTGAGATGATATCCACCTTTGGCTTGGAGATCTCAGTGACATTTTTCAAGAAAAAGAATGCGACAACAATATCGATTAGAGCAATAGGCAAAATAATAAAAAATAACACTCTCCATGAAAATTGCGATGTCACCCATCCTGACAAAGCTGGTCCGATGGCTGGTGCAAAGGATATTACAAGGCCGACAAGACCCATTGCTGCCCCGCGCTTATTGACCGGGAAGATGAGTAAAAATACGGTTGTCATTAATGGCAGCATCACTCCCGCTCCCATTGACTGTATGACTCTTCCTATAAGAAGAATTTCAAAATTAGGAGCGATCCCACTGACAACCGTTCCCACTGCAAAAACACTCATTGCAGAGATAAATAACTGTCTTGTGGTAAACTTTTCTAATAAAAAGGCACTGATTGGAATCATGATCCCATTCACCAACATAAAGACGGTGGTCAGCCATTGTGCACTATTAGCGGTAACGCTCATTTCATCCATAATTGGAGGGATAGCTGTTATCATCAGCGTTTGATTCAATATCGCGATAAAAGCCCCTGCAAGTAAAAGGCCAACAATCATCGTTTGCTTATTTCCTGAACTCTCCATTCATCCAACTCCCTATTTAAAAATATACTGTTACAGATTACATTGTTTTCCTGCTAAATTCCAATGAAAGGTTCTACAGAAGCTTCATGCCTAATAAAAAGGTCTTTTAAAGATAGATAACTTGATGGAATGATAGTATCAGTTTCCAGAACAAAAAAACACTCACAAATATTGATATATCAACATTTGTGGTGTTTTTTTGTTTTTATATTATACTTTTGGCTGCCGTCTATGCTCTAGATTCAAAGTATTTAAATTTACCCATGGATATGATTCCAATTATCGGACCAATGCTTAATAGGATAAAAACAAATCTCCATCCTAACCATGTTTGAAAGATTGGAATGAGGTTGATTGACAATATTGTTATTAGAAAACCTATACACATTTGCAAAGTTAGTGCCGTCCCAATATAGTCCGCTTCGGCAAACTCTGTAATACCAACAGAAAATTGAGCAGAATCTGCGATGACCGATGCTCCCCAGATCATGGAAACTAGGACTGTCAGCCAAATGAAACCACCAAAAGTAAAACCAATCAATATCGCACAAATAGCGCTAACCAACATACAAATAATCGTTAAATTTGCCCTTCCTATCTTATCCGCGACTATACCTCCTGCTATGCACCCAATTCCCCCCGCGATTCCAATAGCGGAAAAAGAAGCAATCATACTTAACCATGGGTCTAAATTTGGTGCGGACCGCAAAAAACTTGCAGACAAAAAAGCTGGAAGCCATGTCCACATGGCATATAACTCCCACATATGTCCAAAATATCCATAATTCACTAGCATGACTGGTTTATTCTTTAGTATCTTTCCAAATACGGAAAAAGACCAAGAACTATTTTTAGAAACTATTCGAATATCAGGTAATAGGTAGAAAATAAGAATAGCTGCAATCATTGCTAAAATCAAACTAATCGTAAGTACCCATCGACTATCCATATTTATAGTAAATATGGATATGAAGTGTGGCAATGAGGAGCCTAATGTTAAAGCAGCGATTAAAATGCCTGTTGCCAATCCTCGTTGTTTTGGAAACCAGTGTGCAATCATTTTTACTGAAGTTGGATATACACCCGCTAAGGTTACACCAGTTAATATTCTCAGTAATATACCGATCCACGCTTGATCAACGATAATCAAGAACCCATTTAGGAACGCACCCGACAGCGCTGAGATCGCAAACAATCTCCTAATATTAAAACGATCAGATAACCCAAAATATGAACTTAAAAATGCACCAATCACAAATCCAATGGGAATGGCTGCGGACAGCAATGCACCTTGGGTCGGGGATAGACTCCAGCTTTTTTTCAGTTCGGGGGCAATAACGGAGGCATTAAACCACAGACTTAAACAAAAAATGACTGCTATTCCAATAATCGTTAACGCCAGCCAACGATTCTTTATCATCATTCACAAAACCTCCCAAAGGAATAAAAATTTGAAGTTTGGTCTTCATCAACTTCATGATTACGCCTAAATAAAAGCTCCAACCTCTATCATCAGAGCTTGGAGGCTTCATTTAATTTGAAACTGCATTTTTGCTAATGTTGTTGGTTTGGTGAATAATTACAGCTGCGATACCCTGAATGATTGTCTTTACAATCACTTGACCTAGGATGGCGAATGGAACGGCCTCCCATGGCAGGAATCCTGCACCGAGCGGGCTAAGTCCGATGACGACGAAAATCGCAGAATCTAGTATTCCGCCAACAATACCACTATATAGGACCCGTAAGCTCATTGGCAGGTTCAAACGTGTATAAATCTCGGTATCGGTTGTTTCTGCAATCATAAAAGAAATCGCAGATGCCATTACGATAATTAATGTGTCCCCTAATAAGAACGAAACGATTGCCGATAATATAAGTGCTAAACCGATAAACATATAGGTTTTCTTTCTTCCGTATTTGTTTTGAACCAAGTCACGGAAGATAAATGTTGCACCGATCAGTAATGTGCCCATTGGTACAATAAAGACCCCTAATTGCATTGGCGCAAATGCCGCTGTTATAACATTGGCTGCAATGATTGAAATTAAATACAACAAAATTCTCATGATGCCCTCTCCCTTTGATTTTTTATCCGCAGAATATCCTAATTGACCCGTTAAAATAGAAAACACAGTACCTCTAAGAGAAGTACTGCTTCGCCTTAGTTTTTTTACCGAGGGGTGCTAGAACCTCCACCGCAGGATGCGGAATTTTATTTATGTGAAATTTAGTTTACTATTTTTTTAGACTTCTGTCTAGATAGACTTATCCTGAAAACCGGGAAAAACGGTGGGGACGGTTCTCGCGGTCATTTTTTGTCTAACTTGCACCATGAGAACCGTCCCTCTGGACACAAAATGAAATATATTAGTCTATTTATATATATTGTATATATAAACATTTTATTGTATAATTATACTGGGTTGGATGGTAATTGTGGACATCATAGTATTTAGCGTAGGTGGGGCTGATACAAATTAAAGTAAGAGCTAGTTAGCTCTTTTTTTTATTGTGTTAAATATTAATTAAGCCCGTTTTTTGTAATCTACTACAAAGCCATTGTTTTAGTCTTTGGGTGGTCTTGTACAACTATCGCACCCGTTAATAATGTTAATTACTGGATATTTTTAAGTAATGAGTATACGTATGTATCGTATGCTACACCATTTTGATACATATAGTCCCTCAAAACTCCCTCTTTTTGAAAACCAATTTTAAGCAGCAAATTGTTGGATGCTTCATTATCAATAAATACAACCGCGCCTATACGATTTAAACTCATAATATCAAAGCCATATGAAAGAACTTTAGATACTGCTTCCGAAGTGTAACCTTTCCTCCAATGCTCTGGATGGATTTCGTACCCTATTTCTGCTCGTTTATGTTTAGGCAACCAAGCATTAAAGCCAATTGTTCCAATTATACCTTTGGTCCCTTTTCTTTCAATCCCCCAACGTATGCCTCTTTTTTCATTGTAATTTTTTGAAAAAAAATCAACAAACTTTTCTGCTTGTTCTATACTCTCTAAAGTATCTTGTCCATAAAAACGTGTTACATCGTCGTTAGAAAAACAATCAAAAATGCCTTCTGCATCTTCTCTTGTTATTTCTCTTAATACTAGCCTGTCTGTCTCTAATATAGGAAACATTTAATCTCCCCCTTTTTTTATTTCAACAACTACTTATTCTTTTTAAAAAGTAAAAATCCCTTTTTAAACTGAATTCCTTATTGCACTTAACTCCCACGTTAGTGTTAGTTAAACAAGGAAAACGTCATACAATTCCAATGCTTTGTATCAAGGACTGAGGCTGTGTTATTATTCAAAGTTGATTTTCATCTAGGGTTGATCATTCATAGACGGAGAATTTCCGCCTATTTTAGAAAAGGAAGATTAAGAAGCAGATTTAAGCGGAGATATTCCGGTTAACTGCTTCAAATAAGACAAAATCCAATGATTTGAATACCATAAGCGGAAAAACTCCGCTTATTATGAAGGAAATATGGGGATTTCCCAATTTAAGCGGAAATTCTCCGCTTATTTTCCAAACACGGTGAAATCAACATTCTGCTTTAACACAGCCATCTTTTCAAAAATTTCGCGATAAGAACTTACCTCTAGATTGCACAAAAGGCCCGATTAGCTCCTATCCGCTAGTCGGGCCTTGTCACGCGCAAAACTTCCGATTGTCCCCTTAAAAAAACGTCCCTTGGTCCCCTACTTCACGATCTTCTCATAAAATTTTAATCTTTGCTGGGCATTCTCTTTTATGATAATATCTACTCCACTGTCCACGAAGGGTTCCACATTTTTTCCTTGAATCACCTTCATGGCTGTTTCAACACTTAAATATCCCATATCATAAGGGTTTTGGGCCATGGTACCAGGAATGGTTTCATCTGAAATAAGTTCAAGCATTTCGGTAAGTCCATCCGGCCCAATGACAGGTATCGAGAGTCCTTGTTTCTTTATCTCCTTGATTACTGGTAATGCGATTGTGTCATGTGTAGTCACGACACCTTTAATATCGGGCTGGTCACGTAGAAGCTCTGTTACCAAACTTTGAATTCTTTTGGGATCATCCGGTATTCCTGATTTTACAAATGCGATTTTGATTCCTGCGTTTTGTAAAGCACTGGTAGCACCATCGATCCGCTCTTTAAAAACTGAGAAAGACAAATCCCCTGCGATAATGGCAATCTTATTCCCTGGCTGCAGCTGTGAGGATAAAAAGGCTCCGGCTTTTTTACCTAAATCCCGATTATCGGTTCCGATATACGCTGTTTTGTTGTTAAGTGGAAGATCGGAATCTACTAACAAAATCGGAACATCCGTAAACGTTTCTAATGCATGGCTTACAGGTTCACTTGCACTGATTGGTGCTGTAATGATCACATCAGGCATTTCTTTGTACACCCTCATTAATATATCTGCTTGTTCTTCCGCAGTTGATTTAGTAGGCACAATCACCTTTCCATCGATGTCAAAGTCTTTAAACCCTTTTTCTACTCCAGCCTTCATAATTTTCCAGTATTCTGAGTTTCCTTCTTTTAACACCACGACCACAGTCGGCTTTTTATCAGCTAGTGTTACGGAAATAAATCCTAGAACCAAGACAGAAATAACAGCACCAATAACCAAATAAATTTTCCCTTTCTTTAACACTTCATCCTTCCCCCTCTCTTCCATTAAAGAATGAACCTACGCTTTGGTTAAGCTGGGGATAATTGGAAATCGAGCAGAGAAAGTGGTTCCTCCATCACCCGTTTCAATTTCAATTTTGGCATCATGCCGTTTTGCTACACTGTAACAAATGGCTAACCCCAAACCTGTTCCTGTTTCCTTTGTCGTAAAGAATGGTGTCCCTACTTTTGGCAGTACTTCCGGACTAATTCCTTTGCCTTCATCTTTTATTTGCAGGACCACAGTCTTTTTGTCTTTATAGGTTTTAATCGTCAAATTTCCATTAGAAGTCATGGCATCCAAACCATTTAAGGCTATATTCAAGATGAGCTGGCGGATTTCTTTCTCGTCCAGCGAAATGTCAGGACATTCGCCTAATTCAAGCATAAGCTGTTTATTCGAACGTAAGGCTTCCGCTTGAATTAGCGGAGATAAAGCTTCAATAATAATGTTCAAGTTTTGATTCCTTTTGACGCTGATTTTATTTTTTGCTAGATTCAAAAATTCTGTGATAATCGAGTTTGCTCGGTTCAATTCTTCTAACATTAAATCGATGATATCAGGTGATAATTTGTCGACTTTATTCCTTGTTAATTGTAAAAATCCTTGAACGGTTGTCATGGGGTTCCTGATCTCATGGGCAATACCTGCGGCCATCTCTCCGATTAAATTTAATCGGTCTAGGCGGTACATTTCATTCTCGAGATGGACCCTTTCTGTAATATCATTCAATACGACGAGCGTACATGGTTCGGAATCGATATCAATCATCTCGGTGGATAATAACCCTGAGCGGACTTCCCCGTTTTTCGTCTCATATCTGATTTTCTTGTTTAGAATCTTTTTATTTAAATCAATAGACTTCCCTGTTGCTTCATCGATAAAATGCTGACTATTAATTTTTTGTTGGATCAACTCGTCACAGTTATAACCGGTGAATTTTGTCCAGCTCGCATTGATGTCGATAAATGTCAGATCCTTCTGAGATAAAATCGCCTTTAATAAGGGGCTCGATTCAAAGATTTTTCGAAACCTTTCTTGGGAACGGAACAGATGATCGGTAATCTTTTTTCGTTCCTCAATCTCTTTTTGCAGTTTCTCATTCGATCTGGTCAGATCAAGTGTCCGCTCTTCAACGATATGTTCCAAATTATGAAATCTCTGTCTTTTTACTTCTTCTATTTGCTTTCTTTCTGTTACATCACGTATGGTACAAACAAAAATCTGTTCGTCTTCGATCATGGTTGAAGCAATTAACAGATCACCATAGAAGCAGCTTTTATCCTTTTTACAAGCAACGACTTCAATAATCATTCCTACCGATTGTCTAATCATAGAAAGGAATAAGGTTGAGTCACCTAACACTTCCTCCTCCCATTTAGGAAAAAGCTTCTGAACGTTTTTTTCCACCAATTCCATTGGGTGGTAGCCAAACATGCTAATGACGGCCGGATTCACAGTAAGAATACAACCTTGTTTATCGAAAGTGACAATGGTATCGGTTATCGTTTCACTAATAGCTCTTGATAATGCTTCTGTCCGACGTAAATTTAGAGTGGTTCTATCCAGCCTTTTGTTGACTTTATTCAGCTCAAGCAAATGTCCTAGATCTGTTTGGATGATCGTTTCTTGATGGTTTTGGTGGATTTTGACAAACTGTTCAATTTTCTTTTTCAATGTTTCTGGCTGAAAGGGTTTAAAAATATAATCGATCGCACCTACAGAGTATCCTTGATGAACATGTTCCATATCTTGACTAATCGCTGTAATAAAAATAATAGGGATATTTTTTGTTTTTTCTCTGGCCTTTATAAGCTCGGCAGTTTCAAATCCATTAAGTCCCGGCATTTGTACGTCTAGTAAAATTACTGCAAAATCATGTTGCAGCATGCATTTTAACGCTTCTTTTCCAGAATGGGCGCTAATAAGATTGTAGTTTGGTGAAGTGAGCACTGCTTCTAGTGCCAGAAGGTTTTCTGGATGATCATCCACCATTAAAATATTCACTTTTTGAGCATTCTTATTATTTAATTTTTTGATAGATTCTTTCGGTTCCATCAAATTCTCCGTAATTGTTTTCATGACGTGTGAATTTAACCCCCTCTCTTTTTCCTAAGCCAAGAAACCCTGAGGTACTTAGGCTTTCATATATTAATTGATGAACATCATTTTGAAGATTCTTATTAAAATAGATGAGAACATTTCGGCATATAATCATATCAAACTCGTTAAAAGAATGGTCTGATACCACATTATGCTGAGCAAAGACCATATTTTTCTTAAGAAATGGGTGGAAACAAACCTTATCGTCAATGGCTTTATAATATTCAGAAAAGGACTGTTTCCCACCTGCTTCAAAATAGTTTTTGGTAAAGAGCTTCATCCCTTCTAACGGAAAGGTACCCTGTTTTGCTTTTTCGAGAATATTCTTATTGATATCGGTTGCATAGATTCTTGTTTTTTCATAGATCCCTTCTTCATGAAGGAGAATCGCCATTGAATATACTTCCTCACCGGAAGAACAGCCAACATGCCAGATTTTAATAGAAGGATGATTCTTTAATATAGGGACAACTTTTGTCCGGATACTCTTGAAAAAGGATGGATCACGAAACATCTCCGTAACATTAATTGAAAAGTCGGTTAGTAACTTCGCCATCACACTTGGTTCACGAAGGATTTTTTCCTGCAGGGCTGATATACTTGATAGTCTCTCAATCTGAACGCGATGGTTAATCCTCCTTTGGATGAAAGGAAGGGCATAATTTCTAAAATCATACCCATAATATCGAAACATAGCCTCTAGTAGTAATTCAATTTCAATCCTCTCAATTTCTTCAGCCTGTACTAGATTATTAGATTCATGCTTAGTTTTCTGTGCGATTTCTAACCCCGGTAACAAAAAATGTGACATTTGTTACCAGGATCCACCTCCTTTACTTGATTTTTATAATTGAAAGTCCATATCTTTTTAAAATCTTTCCTTCTATCGTCGTCATATTACATTCATTCTTTTTTTTGATATAAATCTGTGATGACATGCATTGCATCGATCTATTGTTATGATTTTTCTTTAACAGATTCGAGCTCCTTCGTGAACAGCCAAACTTGCATTAACGAGAACAGCTGGTCTAAGTTCAATGGCTTACTGATATAATCGGTAGCTCCTGCCTCCAGGCATTCTTCTCTGCTGTGCTTCATCGCCTTTGCTGTAAGGGCGATGATCGGAATCGTTTCAAATATGCTTATCTTACGAATATGTTGAATTGCTTCAAACCCATCCATCTCTGGCATCATAATATCCATTAAAATTAGGTCGGTATTAGGATGGGCCTTTAAAACTTCCAACGCTTCCCTGCCATTTTCGGCAACCAAAATATCCATATCATGATTTTCAAGCGCAATCGTTAAGGCATATACATTTCGTATATCATCATCGACAATAAGAACTTTCTTATTTTTCAGGACCGATTTCCCATGTGTGATCATTGGCTCTTTCTTTAGAACTTGATCATTCTTCGTATTCACTAAATAGTTTTCTTCCAAACTGACGGCAGCTTCCGTTTGTGCCGAAGATATTTTTCCTATTTTGCTATTCATTTGTGTGTTTGGCAAATATAATGTAAATGTACTTCCATTCCTAATTTCACTTGAAACTTCTATAAATCCACCCAATAACTGAGCAAGTTCCCTGCAAATTGAAAGACCTAATCCTGTACCGCCATATTTTCTGCTTGTCGTCCCATCTGCTTGTTTGAATGCATCAAAAATCGTCTCTTGTTTTTCTTTCTCGATTCCAATTCCCGTATCTATTACGGAAAAAGCAAACATTTGATCAAGTTGTTGTTCTTCCCCTCTATTACCGGTGATGTTTTTCATCACACTCCGAATTTGTAATGAGACACTGCCACTTTCCGTAAATTTAAACGCATTGGCTAGAAGATTTTTTAAGATTTGCTGCAGTCGTTGTTCATCCGTAAAGAACGTTACTGGCAATGCTTTGTCCAATTCGATTGAAAAATGAACTTTCTTCTTATTGGCAATCGGTGAAAATTGACGATAGATCATATCACTCAACTGATTCAATTCTACTTCTTTTGATATCACGTCTAGTTTACCAGACTCTACTTTGGCCAAGTCTAATATATCATTGATTAAATTCAATAAATCATTACCGGAAGAGTAAATGGTTTTAATATATTCCTCCTGTTTATATGTCAGATTCCCTTCTCCGTTTTCAGAAAGGATTTGTGCTAGAATGAGCAAACTATTCAAAGGCGTTCTTAGTTCATGGGACATATTTGCTAGAAACTCAGATTTATATTTAGAACTAACTAGCAGCTGCTGTGCTTTTTCTTCAAGCGCCGCACTGACCTCTTGTATTTCGAAGTTCTTTTGTTTAGACGCTTCATACTCTTCTTCTAGTTTTTCATTTGTCGTCCTTAACTCCTCTTGCTGCATTTGGAGTTCCTCTGATTGCGCTTGCAGTTCTTCTGTCAGCGCTTGGGATTCCTGCAATAATTGTTCTACCTTCATATGGTTGATAATACTATTAATCTTAATACCTAAATTGTTATTCACTTTTTCAAGCAGCTTTATTTGAATGGGGGTTAACGACTCAAATGAGGCAATTTCAATTACCGCAAGTACTTGATCTTCAAATAAAACTGGTAAAATCATAATCGTTTTAGGAGAAGCTTCTCCTAAACCTGAAGCGATTTTCAGATAATCGTCGGGAACTTGGTTTAAATGGATAGGGCGCTTTGTAAGTGCGCATTGCCCAATTAATCCCTCTCCTAACCGAAATTGCTTTCGTTCTTGCTCGAAGGCTTTAGAGGCAAAGGAAGACATTCTTGTTAAATACTGATCACTTTTGTTTACTTCCTTTAAATAGAAGACACCATAGCTCGCTCCCACCATTGGTACTAGCTTTGTGATTAACATATGTGCTAGCATCTGCACATTTTCTACTTCCGGATATAGTGTTGCAATTTCAGCAATTTTTGTATTCAGCCAGCTTAGCTCTTCTGCTTCTTCTTTTAATTGTTTCTCGATTCGACTATGTTTCTCAAGTGCTTTGGCCATTTTATTAAAGGCCACAGCGATTTCACTTAGTTCTCCTCTTGAGGTAATGTCAATACGCGGCAATGTATCAAAATCACTCGCTGCTGCCTGTTTCATTACGTCCGTTACCTTGTTAAGGTTGTTACTGGTGCTTTTTATGATCCATATAGCTAAACTTATACCGATGATTAAGCCGATCACGAGGTAAATGTAAATATTTTCAACTGCCCAATTATAGGTATCTTTGGAACGTACGAGTTCATTCTTCATCCCTTGTTCTTGTAAGCCATGAAGCAGTTCTGCCAATTGATCCATTCTTTGACTGATTAGTTCAGATTCAATCAAAAAAGTTGAAGTAGGTTTAGCGTCAGGATTGATTTTCCTATCCGTCAACGCTAGCTGACCCATATTTCGGTGGTTTTCATGTAAGATTTTAAGTTTACCAAGGAGTTCCTGAGATTTCTCATGGGTGTCCTTTTTCTCTAGTGCATCAATCGCAACTTGTAAATTTGAATTTGAATTTTCCCATGCATTTAACAAGTCTGAATTGACTTCCCCTCCACGATCCTTCAATATCGTATTCAATACGTTTGATACGATTGAAGTTTCTTCTTTAATCGTGGAAGCAATTTCAATTCTCTCATTTAAATCACTAATCACAACGTTCATTTTAACTGTCGATTCTTCAAGCATGTTCATTAACATAATAACGATAATCGTAATGAACAAAAGCAATGATCCTATGCTCGTATAAAGCTTCGTTCGAAATCTCATAACTCCTCCTAATTAACCAGTATTCAATGGATCATATTGATAGATTCCTAAATTAGATAAACTAGTGAAAATTTTCCCACTATTTATCATACTTTAAATTCCTTTCCGAAACAATGGAAACAATAGGACCATGCAGGACCATGAGGACGGTTTTTTCGGTCTAACCTTAGGAAAGCAACAAGTGCCAGGTACCAACCAAAATACTGGATGATGCCTGGCACATTTGTTTATATTATCAGCCTTTCTTACCGGTTCTTGTCACTTCCTAAACCTCTAAGCCTGAAATTCCAACACCGCCAGGTCCAGCATGAGTTGAAATCATTGCTCCTGCCTGAATCCATTTTATATAATTGAAACCATTTTCATTTGCAATTTCACTCATCCTCTTCTTGATCCTTTCATCAAGTCCGATTGAGTATAGTAGGTAAAGCTGCCCTCTATCAATATCGTATTGATCAAAATAATCCCGCATGAGTTTTTCTGAAACTGCATCCATACTCCCGCGATATTTTTTTGTTGAAGTTAGATTTCCATCAATTAATTCAATCCGCGGCTTTATTTTCAACAGTGCCCCTCCGAGATAAGCTAGATTACTAACTCGTCCACCTGCTCTTAAAAAATCTAAGCTGCCGGGGACGAAAGCTAGTCTTGATTTAGGAACCACTGATTTGATCTGCTCTACTAAGTGTTGAGGGTCAATATTAGGGTCATTCTCCAATAAGGTAACACCATACATCACAATTGCTGTTAATCCGCCTGTAACGTTCAAAGCATCAATGAGAAAAATATCATTCAAATCTTCAGTGGCAATGATTGCATTTTGGAAGGAAGAAGATGCCTTCGAAGTATAACCAATATGTACAATGATGCAATCAGGATTATCATTTTTGATCTTTGTAAAAAATTCTAGATATTCATGGGAATTGGTGGATGTTGTCGAGGGTATTTTCTTTGTCTGTTCGTAATAGTCATAAATCTCCGTTACAGGTAACGAACCGTCTAGGTAATCCTTTCCATCCATGATTACGTGCATCGGGACCACTTGAACATTATGTTTTTCAGCTAATTCTTCTGGTAAGTCCGCACCACTCTCTGTCGTTAAAATAATTCTTCTCATCCATATCCCCCACTCCAATATAAAAGCCATTACCAATTCATTCTGCATTTCTATTCTACTCTACTATACATGAAAAATGGCTGTATCTATCCTTAAAAAGAAAAATAAAAGTTAAAAGATTTACAGAACCTTAACATCAACAAAGCAGCCTCTTAACAATGATTTATTATTCTATTATTAGTGGGGATAGCATGTGTGGCTATCATGGTATTTGGCGCAGGTGGAGCCTTTACTTGCAGATTATTTTTACATATTCAAACGTTTATAAAAAGGAGTGTTCTACTTGAAAAAACAATTAGTTCGGTACAAGGGTAAGAAATATTTTCTTCTCCACCATTACTCCTCAGATTATTGTGAAATCCAAGATCCTTATTCTCAATTTACCATTCTCCTAGTCCATTATTCCGAGCTTTCTATAATGAAAAATTAATTAGCTGCTGTTGATCATTTGAAGCGTTATTATAACGCTTCTTTTTTCTTTACTTGGAGGGAATACACAGTTAGGAGTAATGCGTAAGACTTAAGACGTAGAAAAAAATCAGTCTCCTCAAAGCAAAGCAAATATGGGATATTTAGGTAGGAATTTTGAAGATTTTAAAAAGGCGGTGTTGATCAAATTCATTTCAATTTTATTAAGAGTTTGTTAATCTCTTGCTACTTTATGGTAAATATTAGCTAAGCATTTCAGAATTTGTGTTAGGATTCAACTTGGAACTTTATATCTATGTTAAAGGAGAGATGTACCTATGTCAGTTTTCACAAAATGGGCTTTTCGGAACAAAGCCGCCGTCTCATTGATGACGATATTAGTATTAATTATCGGGGTCGTTAGTTATTTTAGATTACCGATGGAATTCTTGCCTTCTGCAGACAATCCGCAGGTAACCATTATCACAATGGGCCAAGGAACCGATTCAAAAACAATGGAAAGTGATGTCACTTCTCCAATTGAACGGGCTGTTACCAGTATTAAAGGAAAAAATTCAATTTATTCCACAACGGGAGACGGTTTTTCAAAAGTAGATTTATTTTTTGAAGCAGGCTCCGACATGAAACAGGCAAAATTAGATGTTCAAGAGGCTTTATCAAATGTGGCATTACCAGCTTACATATCAAAGCCAATTATTTCGCAGCTAAATACCTCCATGATTCCTATCTCCAACATCGCTGTAACCTTTAAAGATGGCCTCAAGACTGAAAACCTGGAATTAGTAAAAGAAAAAATGGAACCGATGTACAAAGATATTGACGGTGTTGCCCAAGTTCAAATCTATGGTTTGGTTGATCCCGTTATCTCCGTAAAGATTGACAATCAAAAGTTAGCACAAAATCAGATATCCCTTCAGAGTGTGCTGGGAATTCTGCAAGGGCAAAACACCGCGCTTGCAATCGGCGAAAAGAATATTGACGGAAAAACAAGCAATATTAAGGTGATCGGCGACCTATCAAGTCTCGAAAAACTAAAAAACCTGCCAGTTGCACCAAATGTAAACCTCGGGGATATCTCATCGATTGAGGAAACAAATCAGTCCAATTTTCTTAACCGTTTTGACGGAAGCGAAGCATTAAGCATTAGTATTACGAAGGACAGCCATTCAAATGCTGTGACCATTAGTAAAGAAATCGAAAAAGTAACAAAGGAAATTAACAAAAAATACGATACACAAGAATCTACGATTTATGTCGCCTCAGCTGATATGGTTGAAACATCGGTGCAAACAATGATGAAAGAAGTTCTTCTTGGTGCGTTATTTGCTACGATTGTCATTATGATCTTTTTACGTAATATCCGAACAACGTTTATTACGATTGTTTCCATTCCGCTATCACTTTGTTTTACCTTGTTCTTACTCGATCGTTCCGGGGTAACGTTAAACATTTTAACTCTCGGCGGTGTTGCCGTTGCCGTTGGGCGACTTGTTGACGACAGCATCGTTGTCATTGAAAATATTTACCGCAAAATGCAAACAGAGAAATTCTCGGTTCAAATGGTGATTGATGCCACGAAACAAGTTGGTGTTGCGATTACAGCCTCCACGCTAACAACTGTCGCGGTCTTCCTGCCAATGAGTTTATTAAACGGCGGGCTTCAGGAATTCCTTTTACCATTTGCCTTAACGGTTACCTATTCTCTACTGGCCTCCCTTTTGGTTGCCTTAACGTTAGTACCCTTAATGAGTGCTGGTTTGCTGAAAAATATAAAACTTCCAGAACATAAACCGTCCGTACGTTTTCCAAATGCCGTCCAATGGTCTTTAAATCATAAATGGATCATATTTACCATTTCAATCCTTTTATTTGCCGGATCGATTAGAGCTTATTTTGTTGTACCAAAAGGTGCCGTAGACAATTCTTCTGCCGACTTTATAACAGCCACCTTGAAATACCCGAATGAAACGCCTTTTGAAATGGTAAAAGAAAAGGCAATTGAACTTGAAAACTCGATAACTGACATGGATGAGGTTGAATATGTTTTTAACCAAGTCGGTTCTTCAGCCGATTCTGCTCAATTTGGCCAGATTGGTTCAGCTACCGAAGCGGTAATCAGTATACTATTAAAAGATAAAGACGATACGGATAAGGTTTTAAAAGAAATTGAAAAGAAAAAGGACGACTATAAGGATGCTGTATTAGAAGTCGCCACGGCTTCGTTCATGATGGGTGGAGCTGGCACCTCGATTACCATCGATGTGATTGGTGAGGATATCGATCAACTGGAAACAACAGCAACCAATATTAAAGAAATTGTATCGGAAATTGACGGGGTTGAAAAAGTAACAACAAATCAAGATGAAAAGAAAACTGTCTACTCTCTAGTTGTTGATCCCGCAAAAGGCAACACACAGCAGATTGCCCAGCAGCTTGGTGTCATGTTAAATCAAACACCACTTGGAACAATCACGGTAAATGAAAAACAAACAACCGTTGTTCTTGAGCCTTTACTGAATACGGAAACAGAAGACGACTTGAAAAATATATCGATAATGACCGAAAGTGGAATGGTACCCGTTTCTGAGGTTGCAAGCTTAAAAGTGGCTGAGAGTTCAACAAGTCAATTCCATAAAGACGGAGAAACCTACCTTCGTGTCATAGCAACCGTCGATCCTGCTAAACTCTCTGATATTTCGACCAAGATAAACCTCGAAATATTCGGTGACCAAAAAGACAATAAAGGAATGGACCTTCCCGAAGAGGTAGAAGTACTTGTTGGAGGTGCAAGTGCCCAGCAAATGGAGGATTTTACTGATCTTTTCTTAACAATGCTTGTTTCCATCGGAATTGTGTTCTTGATTATGGTCATCACGTTTAAGTCAATCAAAGCACCAATCGCGATATTAACCTCCCTGCCGCTTGCGGCCATCGGTGCGATTTTAGGAATTTTAATCAGCCGGATTTCTGTTGATATCACCGCTCTGCTTGGAGCGCTTATGCTGATTGGAATTGTCGTCACCAATGCAATTGTTCTGATTGACCGTGTCAGACAAAATGAAGAAAAAATGACGATTCGCGAAGCGATTATTGAAGCGACGGCTACCAGAATGAGGCCGATTATGATGACCGCCATCGCAACGATCTGTGCGATGATTCCACTCTTATTTAAAGCATCACAGAGCGGTAGCTTGGTTTCACAAAGCTTGGCTGTAGTCGTGATTGGCGGGCTGGCTCTAGCTACCCTCTTAACCTTGATCGTCATCCCATGTGTCTATGAATTATTGTATTTTAGAAAATCAAAGAAACAAAGAATAGCGGGATCAACAGATCAACCGATTCAAATGTAAAATATAGTTTACACTAAATTAGCCGAAAACCTGCAAAAGATAAACTTGCAGGTTTTCGGCTTTTTTTAAAACAACCAATATGCGAGTTTTAGTAAAAAATACTGGTTTACTTGAAGTATTTTAAATAATGGTTCTGTTAAAACTGAATGTTGATTTCACTGTGTTTAGAAAATAGGCGGAGAATTTCCGTTTAAATTGGGAAATAGCCATATATCCTTAAAAATAGGCGGAGTTTTTCCGCTTATTGTATCCAAATCCATGGATTTTGCCTTATTTAAAGCAGTTAACCGGAATATCTCCGTTTATATTACCTTCTTACGCTTGCTCTATATAGAATAGCCGGAAATTCTCCGCCTATGAATTTTCAACCCTACACGAAAATCAACAAGGAATAATAATAGAGCCAAAATAGAAGCAGGAGAATCCTCTGCTTCCTAGCCTAACATGCTAACAAGCGTGTTTATCTCTTCTGCGCCATCTTTTAAAAGCGGCAGAAAGAGGTCATTAATTTTTTCTTCTGTGGTTCTTTTAGAGTTCGTTGAAATGTTGATGGCAGCGACCGTTTCACCTTTTTTATTAAAAATGGGGAGAGCAATCGACCTTAAACCCACTTCTAATTCATCGTTCCCTTCGGCATAGCCCTTTTCACGGCATGCTTCCAGACAAGTTTCGAGTTGACCAAACTCAGTAATCGTATGCTCTGTATAAGCTTCTATTGATGCTTGCTCCCAAATCGCTTTTCGCTCCTCCAACGGAAGCCAAGCAACAAGGGCTTTCCCCAAGGAAGTCGCGTAATAGGGCAGCCTCGACCCTACCCTTAAATTGGTTCCGATAATTCTTTTCGCAGCGTTCACCCTTACTACATAAACAATTTCAGAACCATCCAATACGGCAAGATTGGTCGATTCCTTGATAGATGTGGAGATTCTTTCAAGGATTGGATGGGCTATATCAGGCAAATTAAGTGATTCTAGATAATGTGCAGCGAGATTCAATACTTTTGGGTTTAGTTTGAACTTATTGTCCTCTGTTACGGTTAGATATCCCATATCGGCTAGAGTAAGTGCAAACCTTCTAACCGTTGCCTTATTTATTCCTGTTTTTCTTTCTAAATCACCCAAAGACATCAAGTTGGAATTGGAGTCAAACGCCGTTAAAACGGCAAACCCTTTTGCAACAGAATGGACGAAATAATTGGCCTCTGTTTTCTCGTACAACTTTTCCACTCTCCTTTTTCCTATTAAACAATAACGCATTACATCAGACAATCCTATTGCCTATTTTCAGAAAATTCCTTATAATAAGGGTATATTACACTATTCGTATTTATATACGAATAGTGTAACCGATAAACATACAAAACTCAACCATCACAAAAACATAACAATGATTATAAAAGGAGGATAAAAATGAATAAGATTGTAACAATTCAGGATGCAATCTCGAATATTAAGGATGGCCATACCGTCGCCGTCGGCGGATTTGGTCTTGTTGGCTGTCCGTTGAAATTAGTCGATGCACTTGGTGACCTTCCTGTATATGGTTTAACTTTGATTAGTAACAACCTTGGAGAACCTGGTGGAAAAGGTCTTGGCAGGATATTGCTGCAAGACAAAATCACCAAAGCGATCGGTTCTTTCTTTACGAGCAATATAGATGCCGTACGTTATGTCAATGAAGGCAAACTGGAAGTGGAGCTTGTTCCTCAAGGGACACTTGCTGAACGACTCCGTGCTGGTGGTGCAGGTATTGGTGGATTCTATACAAAAACATCGGCTGGCACACTTCTAGCTGAAAATAAAGAATCACGCTTGATGAATGGCGAAGAGTATGTTCTTGAACTTCCACTTTGCCCAGATGTTGCCCTTATTAAGGCAAAGAAAGCAGACCGCTATGGCAACCTTGTTTTTTCAAAAACTGCCCGTAATTTCAATCCGGATATGGCAAAAGCTGCGAGAATCACGATTGTCGAAGCTGAGGAAATTGTCGAAATTGGAGATCTAAATCCAGAGGAAATTGTCGTCCCTCATTTATTTGTCAACTATATTGTGAAGGGAGAAAACTCGAATGAATAGTAAACAAAAAATGGCGATTCGAGCGGCCAAGGAAATCAGCAATGGCAATATTGTCAATTTAGGAATTGGGATCCCTACCCTCGTCGCTGATTTTTTACCGAAGGAAAAGAATGTCTACTTGCATACGGAAAATGGGCTGCTTGGAGTAGGTCCTACCCCTTCAAAAGAAGAGCTTGATCCGGAAATCATTAATGCTGGTAAATTACCTGTGACAACGCAAGTAGGTGCCTCCTACTTTTCCTCCTCGGAGTCATTTGCAATGATTCGAGGCGGCCATGTGGATGTCGCCATCCTCGGTGCTTTACAGGTTGCCGAAAACGGGGATATCGCCAATTGGGCTGTTCCCGGGAAAGATATACTTGGCGTCGGCGGAGCGATGGATCTGGTTGCGGGGGCAAAAAAAGTGATTGTGACGACCCAGCATTGTGCGAAAAACGGGGAACCAAAAATTCTTCAAAGATGTACGTATCCCATTACAGCCAAAAACGTAGTTGGACTTTTAATTACTGAACTTGCTTTGTTTCGCTTTGAGAATGGAAAAATGATCTTAGAGGAAATATCAGAAGAAATCACGGAACAAGAACTAAAAGAAATCACACCTGCAGAATATATTGTTTCAAGGAATCTATCAAAATATCAAGTTTAGCAGAAAGGAGAATTATGATGGCTAATGAATATGTAGTGGTTGAAGCGAAACGAACAGCTGTTGGAAAAATTGGAGGAAGTTTAAAATCCATGAATTCAGGAGATTTGGCGGCGGCAGTCATCAAGGATGTACTTGCTGTTACTGGTCTCGGTGCGGATTCTGTCAATGAAGTGATATTGGGAGAAGTAAGACAATCAACCGAATCATCCAATGTGGCTCGTGTGGCAAGTCTTCGTGCTGGTATTCCTATATCAGCGAGTGCACAAACGGTAAACCGCCTTTGTGCTTCTGGGATTCAAGCCGTTGTTTCTGGAGTTCAGCATCTTGCCTTCCACCCAGATGAGGTGGTGATTGCCGGGGGTACGGAAAACATGAGCAGGGCGCCAATCTATCTTCGCAATGCCCGATATGGCGAAGGAAACCCTTATACCGTTGACTCTAATCTTGAGAATGGGCAGCAGCCGATTGAGATGTACGGAAAAGATTTGGGAATGGGTGTTACAGCTGAAAACGTTGCAGAAAAGTATGGAATTAGCCGTGAGGATCAGGATAGCTTTGCACTAGAAAGCCATAAGCGGGCAAAACAAGCGTGGGATAATGGGAAATTCGACTCCCAGATTGTCCCGATTGAAGTGAAAACCAAAAGGGAAACGTTCCAATTTGCGAAAGACGAACATATGCGGGAAACCACTTTAGAACAACTTGCAGGTTTAAAACCTGTATTCAAGAAAGATGGAACAGTCACCGCGGGAAATGCCTGTGGTCGGAACGATGGCGCGAGTGCTCTCCTATTAATGACAAAAGAAAAGGCCCATTCACTTGGCTTGAAACCACTTGCAATTGTGAAAAATTGGGCCGTTGCTGGTGTAGACCCACGGTATATGGGCATAGGTCCCGTTCCAGCTGTCAACAAGTTATTGGAGAAAACGGGTCTAGGTCTAAATGATATTGGTCTTTTTGAATTAAACGAAGCGTTTGCTTCGCAATCACTGGCAGTGATTCGGGAACTTAATTTGGATATTGAAAAAGTTAATGTAAATGGTGGCGCGATTGCACTCGGACATCCACTTGGGGCAACTGGTGCCGTCATCATAACGAAGCTTATCCATGAAATGATCCATAGACGAACCCAATTTGGGATAGCAACCCTTTGTATTGGCGGCGGTCAGGGAATGGCGATTTTATTGGAATCCCTCTAGATGATGTCAAGAAATTTTTGTTTTTGGTAATCTGTGCACGAAGGGGCGGATCAAAGTTAAATTCTAACTTTGATCCGCCCCTTAAGGTATGAACCCTTATTTAATAACATTCATACCTACAAAAATGAACAGAAATTATTAATCTCATCTATTTTAAAACTCTTACTTCACCGTTATCGGTTCAGACACAGGTCGCTTTCCGTGGAAAGCAGATTCAAGCAGGTTACGTATCGATTCCCTGTTTATTGGACGCGGATTGTAATATGGATTTTTCGTTGCTAACTCGGCTGCTCTATCTAAATCACCTTCATTCAGCCCGATGCTCTTTAATGAAACAGGCACACCTAATGATTGAATCAGATCGAATAAAGAACCTGCTACCTCCTGTGGATCAGACCCAATTGCTCGTGATATTGCTTGAATCCCTTCTGGTGTATGATCAGCATTATAAGCAATGACATAAGGCAGAACCACCGTATGTGTCTCCGCATGTGGAAGATTAAACGTTCCTCCAAGTGTATGACAAAGCTTATGATGCAGTGCCATCCCAACAGTACCTAGTACGGTGCCACCTAACCATGTTCCATAAAGTGCATCAGATCTGGCCTCCATATCGAGCGGGTTTTCAATGATTTTAGGCAAACTCCTTCTTAACGCACGGATGCCATCCTCAGCCATAAGCGAAGTTATTGGATTGGCACTCTCAGAGTATAACGCTTCTACACAGTGGGCAATCGCATTGACACCGCTTGTCACAGACAGTTTTGCAGGTAAGCTAGTGGTAAGTGCTGGATCATAAAGCACAGTCTTTGGCTTAACAATCAGATTTTTCCCGGTTTTCTTCACTCCTTTTTCCGTAATCCCCCAAATCGGAGTCATTTCTGATCCGGCATAAGTAGTTGGAATGGCTATGATCGGAAGTTGAGTTTCAAGTACATTTGCCTTCGCTAATCCCATGGACGACCCTCCACCAACAGCAATCAGTCCATCAATTTTATTCTCGTTAACATAGTCCACTGACGCTGTTACACTTTCGATTGGAACATGTTGAACGGCTTTTGCATACACCCCATGACTGAGTTCGCCTAGATTTCCGGCTAATTCTCTCCCAATTGACACTTCATGTTCACCAGGAGTAGAGATAATAAGAACATTTTTCAACCCTAAATTTTCTACTTCTTCGCGAATATTTTCTATTACCCCTTCCCCAAACACAATCCGAGTAGGTAATGACTCATATAAGAAACTTTTCATTGTTGTATCCTCCCTAAAACTATCATTTATTAATAATAAGAAAAATAAGAAGCGAACAACTTATAGAGGTTATTCGCTTCTATTAATATGATAACCCTCACTCTTCATTAAGTATGAATCGGATTCTATACGATGCTTCTATGAGGGAACGGCGGTACATTTCCCTGCCATTAGATCTGTCACTCTTTGAATAAAGAAATCAAATACCTTCTGTCCTATGTGACCAAGCAATTCAGGATGCCATTGGATACCAAAGGCCAACCATTCGGTATCAGATTGTGCCGCTTCAATCATTCCATCTGAACTCCAGCCAATCGCTTTGAATCCTTTCCCCACTGTTGCAACACATTGGTGATGAAGTGAATTCACCATTAGTTTATCCGTTCGATAGATTTCATCTAATAGACTTCCTCTTTCTAAGACAACCGGATGCTCTAAGTGGGTATGAGGTGGTTCTTTTCCCATTCGCGGATGATTCGGATAACTATCATAAATGTCCTGCATCAATTTTCCGCCAAATGAGACCTGTAAGATCTGGTGACCTCTGCAAACTCCCAATATCGGAATATTCCTTTTGGCAGCCTCGCGAATGAGTTCAATTTCAAATTGATCCGCAATATTTTGAATCCCCAATGATTGTCCAGTGTTTTCCTCTCCATAAAAAACAGGATTTACATCTCCTCCTCCAGTCACAATTATGGCATCTACGAAATCCAAATATTGGACCAGGTCGGTGATTGGAGCGTGAGGCAAAAGGACAGGTACTCCCCCCGCCTCAGTTACAGCTCGGTGATATTGCACATGCAAGGTATAAAGGTCATTTTCCCCTGTAAAGTTTGGTATCTCACGTCTCCAAGTCGTAATCCCAATTACAGGTTTTTTAAAAGTCTTTGACATGACATATTTCTCCCATCATTTCAATATTAGGAGGTTAAAGCTACTTATCCTACCTGTTATGACGCCTTAAGATTTCCGTACTCCATGGCCTCCAAACATCAAGGTTTGAGAGGGATTCCATGATTTCATCATAATCTTCACGATCAATGGAGAGCCAGTCGTGACTTGGGACTTCTTCATAGATGCTGAAATCCATTGTTTTAGCAGTACGAACGGTCTCAGCAAACTGTCGATATTTTTCAATCGTTTCATTTAATCTAGTAATTTCTGATACTAATTCTAGTCGTTCTTTTTCCCATTGCTGCTGTTGATCAACCACTACCGCTCCTCCTTTATTAATAGATTTCAAAATATTCTCGATGCTCCCACTCTGTCACGGTATACTGGTCCTCTTCAATCTGATGATCCTTTAAGAACTGTTTATATCGGTTTAATTCACTCATTTTCAAACTCACTAAGTAGTCAATAAACAATGGACCCATTTTCTCCTTAAAAAATGAATCATTTTTCAAGACATCTATCGCTTCTTCCAGACTCTTTGGAAGAGCTTCTTTCTCGTCACTGTATCCTTCCGTACTAGGATTGCCTGGATCGATATTATTTTGGATGCCATCTAATCCAGCATAAATTTGAGAGGCCAAATATAAATATGGATTTGCTGCAGGTTCCCCGACCCGGTTCTCAAATCGAGCGTTTTTAGGGTCTTCCATCACACGAATCATGGTTCCTCGATTATCCAAGCCCCATCCGGCACGATCTGGTGCAAGGGAATTTTCCCTAAAGCGCTTATACCCATTCACTGTTGGAGTAGTAAACGCAGTTGCAGCACGTGCATGTTTTATTATTCCGCCAATAAATTGTCTGCCTATGTCTGAAATCGGTTCATTCGCTGATGTTGGAACAAAAGCATTTTGTCCTGTACGGAGATCCACTAATGATTGATGCATATGCCATCCATTTGCAGCCATTCCTTGGAAAACAGGTCTACACATAAAGGTGGCAATATACCCATGCCTGCGGCAAATTTGTTTGACTGCCGTCCGTAAAAGCATCATCGCATCGGCCGCTTGAATTCCATCCATTGGAGCAAACGTAAATTCAAGTTGGCTAGGACCGAATTCGTCTTCAATGGTTCGAAGCGGTAAGCCTAAATTGGTAATATGACTTATTAACACTTGGAGAATTTCATCAATTTCATCATTATGTGATTCTAGCTGATATTGATACCCTCTCGAAACCGGGCGTACCGTTGGAGGGATGGTCGGAGAACCAGGAGCACCTAAGTTATCCATCGTTAAATTCGTATCCTCGATTTTTGTGAGCACAAATTCCACTTCAAGTCCGACCTTCATGTCATACCCTTGATTCCTTAGGTCTGCAAGCGCTTGTTTACAAATTTGTCTTGTGTCATACATGAGCGGCTGACCACTTTTTAAATACGCATCACATAAAATCCAACCCGTGTTTGGCGCCCATGGCAGGATTCGGAATGTCAACGGATCGGGAACCAGTGTATAGTTCGGACACCCGGTCATTTCTTCTAATCCCACACCGCCTCCCCATTCAAAAGGATTATAGACAGGCAAATTAGCCGTATCAAAAAAGAGCGGACCCATATTAAAATCCATTCCATTTTTTAAGATACTGTCAAAATTATTTGCTGTAATGGTTTTCGCACGGGAAATCCCATGCTGATCAGCCCAAGCAATCCGAATCAACTGCAAATTATTTTCTTCCACTATTTGCTTCACACGGACAACTGCTTCCTTTTGTTCTTCAGTCCAATTTGGATGCTCCAACAATGCGATTTGTTCACTCATACACTCATCCCCTTTACCCTAATCTCCTATTTATAAAAGTAGCGTTAAATTTTCATGTGCCTGATCTGAATCCAACAAGTTGTTTTGCTTTACTTGTATCTTCCAGTCGTCCTTTTCTTTTGTTAAAAGATATCCATACCAGCCAGAAAGAAGTTTCATTCTGCCTGCACGAAGCTCAGGCAGCAGAAAATTACATCGTGCTCTGTAAAGATTTTCTTCATTTTCCTTCCATACTTCGACATTACTAATCACTCGAATCGTCCGGGAAGCTGGAACTTGGGACCATGCATAACCGGTTCTCAAGCGATAGATTCTATCTTCCAATCTTCTGCGATCATCAAAGGAAATCGTCACTTCTTTTGAAGGGTCGCCTCCACCAGGTGTGACCGGCGTCCAATATAGGCAATCCTTCGTAAATAGCTGCAGCCACTCTTCCATTTTGGCTTCATCTAATAGACGCGCTTCTCGGTACAAGAACTGTTCCACTTCAATAACAGTAGAGGGATCAGCTTTTGTACCTTCTGCTGTCCAGGCATTTATTTTTTTTGCAAGATCCTTATAGTAGTCAAGATCCATATAATAGGAATATCTAGAAGTATCCTCTCTTACATGACTTTCTATCATTTCCTTCACCCTTTCATCAACAATTTCTGCTTACTTCCCACAAATGGCCGCCAATTCAATACTTGCTTTCATTAAACGCTTCCACTCTTGGAAGTAGTTGCGCATTGGTAATTCATCGGTTACGGGGCCTTTTATGACTCCTTGCTCATCCACTTTTTGTCGTCCTTCGATACCATAACCACGAGAGGTGTCCACCCATTCCACTTCTGGAATTGTCAATCCAAAATGACATTCTTCAAAATTGGTCATATCATCGGGTTCTCCAAATGAAGGGAAATCCTCTTGACTGCGCATACGAAGAATATTGATTTCTTCTGGCAACCCTTCCACTTGGGTTGAATACCAGGTGAGTTCCGTTCTATCCACATCAATCGGCTGAATCACCTGAATTTGATTTCCTATTAGGAGTAAGTTCGGAAAGATGCAAAGATTCATTTGGCCGCCAATCGCTTGATCCAATAGACGGTCAGCTTCCTCGCCATACTTCGCACGGACGGCCTCTTCCATTGCTTCTCTTCCAGGCTGTGGTCGCTGCTGCTTCCAATAATCTCCTACATTCTTATAATTTGGCCGCTGGTCAACAAAGGTGTGACCATTCCCTAGATATTGAATCGTCATCTCGCTATGGTCAGGGTTTTGGGCAAAGTAGGTCATATCCTTATTTTCACCAAGACGTTGACCAACTGCGAGAAGCGAACGATGTGAAAAGGCTACATGATATCCATCTGCGCCATTATCATAAGAAAGTTTCCAATTGCCGTTATAGACCATTCGGTTGGCGTTGCGTACAACAATATTTTTTCCTTCATAACGGTCCAGCCATTGATCCATTAAGGCTGCAGCTGGCCCTAAGTGGTCCATTAATTCTGGTGCTTCCATGTTTAAAGTTCCAAAGATAAAGCCCCGGTAAGATTCCACACGAATATGAGAAAGATTCAAATTTGAACGGTCCATATCTTTTGCATATCCGCTCGGCCAAGGCATCCCAGCTAATTCTCCTGTGTTTTTAAAAGCCCAGCCGTGATAAGGACAAGTAAAAACCTTACTATTTCCTTTTTCTTCCCGACAAATCGTTGCCCCGCGGTGTGTACAACGATTAAACATCGCACTAAAGTGGCCATATTTATCGCGAACAACGATGATTGGTCGTTTACCCATATTGACCGTCTTAAAATCATTATGTTTGGGAATTTCACTTTCATGAGCTAAGTACACCCATGAACCCCCAAAAATTTTGATCATTTCTTGGTCGAAAATTTCTTTTTCTGTATACAGCTTCCGATGTACACGATGCGGTTGAACCATATTATCTAAACTAAGATATTTTTCCATTCCGTTGCCTCCTACATTTTCTACTCTCTTTCACGTTCGGATAAAACATATTTTTCGCTTATTTATAAACCGAATATTACGAATATTCTGAAATCGATTTACCCAAGTCATTCTATTTTTACTCAAAGTTATACTTCATCTATTAATCTAAAATCATACTGACATCGGTAATATGGCTGGTTGACACCTTTCTCTCGGCATTCTTCCATATCTGTAACTTTTTCTACCTTCATAATTAATTGCTCCTTTACCGCTCCAATCGCATCTGAATCTAACCAAGGAACATCTGGCGGGAACAATTGAGTGGTAAGTGTTTTATATCCCTCTCTCTCAATCTTGAAATGAATGTGTGCAGGTCGCATTGCGTGTCGTCCAACGGCTTTCATCAATTCTCCAACCGGACCTCCTTTGCCAATATCATACCCAGCCGGAACAACCGTTCGGAATTCAAAGCAACCATTGTCATCTGCTAAAATCCTTGCTCTTAAATTGTAATCTACCTGACGTTCATCCTCGTTTTCATAATCACCAAGTGCATTAGCCTGCCAAACATCCAATAATGCATTTGGAATTGGCCTTCCATTGGCAGCAGATACGACTTTCCCATGTACAAACAAAATATCTCCTGGTTCATCAATTTCACATAAACTTCCTGGAGTTGTTTGTAATGGGGCTTTTTCCCGATATAACGGACCTTGCACATTAAAGAGTGTCGCATCCCCAGCGATTTCATCACGGTGAGTAATTTCATCTACGACAACCGAAACCCCTAATACGTCTGATAATAAATGAAACTCGCCTTTTTTACCTACTTCATTTAAAAAGGCAATTGCCTTAAGCAGTTCTTCTTCTTTTATTTCGCATTCATTTACGGCATCTATGATCGCTTTGGATAATTTATCGATAGTGGCAACCAGCCTTTGATTTTGACTTACTTCAACCAATTCCTTACTCAATTTAATTCCTCCCTATTAAGAGTGATGTTTTGATTTCAAATGGTTTAATAGAATTGCAAAGATAAGGATTCCACCAGTAATTACACTTTGCCAATAAGAGGAAATCCCAGACAAACTAAGACCATTTTGCAAGACAGCAATAAACAATACACCTAATGTCGTTCCAACCACTCCACCTTCTCCGCCTTTAAAACTGGTTCCTCCCAATAACACCGCTGCAGCAACTAGCAATTCCATCCCACTTCCAATCGTTGGGGAGGCTGACGCTAATCTTGCGGTTTCCACTACTCCAGCAATTCCCGCAAAAAGTGCGCTAATTCCATAGACTGAAATAAGTATCAGCGGTACTTTAATTCCACTTAATTTGGCGGTGACCGGGTTTCCACCCACAACATAAATCGAGCGTCCAAAATGGGTATAGCGTAGGAGAAGATAGGTAAGGACAAATAGAACGACCATGATAATAATCGTTACCGGAATCGGACCAACACTTCCATTTCCAATAAAATTAATGAGCGGAAAGTCACTTGCATACTGCGTCTTTCCATCTGACCATACGTAGACGAGCCCGCGGAATAAGGACATCGTTCCAAGAGTGACCACAAAGAAATTTAAACCGATTTTTCCGATTAATAATCCATTTGTGGCAATCCCAATGATCGAAATGGCAATTAGTGTAATGATAATACTGACGAGTTCAGGTACCCCCGCATTTAATAAGGAAACCATTACCATCCCGCTTAAGGCAAGAACGGCTCCGACTGATAAATCAAACCCAGCCGTAATAAGAACCAAGGTCATCGCCATCGCCATAATCCAGATGCCTGAAGAGGCATTTAATAAATTAATCCAATTTTGAAACGTGAGAAACACGGGATTAACCAATGTAATGACAATACAGAGAAAAATTAAAAGAGGGCCAATACCTGTAAACTTAAATAAAAGTTTTTTTATATTGTGATTTTCCACTGAAGTTTTTGGATTCATTACAACTGTTTCCAATTCCACCACCCCTATTCATCATTCATTCCCTGTGGCATAATACATGATTTTTTCTTCAGATAATTCAGCAGAACTTAGTATTTTTTGAAGTCTTCCGCGAAACATAACTCCGACACGGTCACCAATTCCAATCGCTTCTTGTAAATCTGAGGTGGAGATAATCACAGTCATGCCTTCCTTGGTTAGTTGATTAAGTAAATTGTAGATTTCTGCCTTTGCGCCAATATCAATTCCGCGTGTTGGTTCATCAAGCAGCAATATTTTTGGAGTGACGGCAATCATCCGAGAAAGGATGACCTTTTGCTGATTTCCTCCAGATAAGGTTTCGATTGGTGTCGAAAGGGAAGATGTTTTAATGGTTAACTTTTGAACCATCTCTTCCATTTTTTCCTTTTCTTTTTTAAAATTTATCCACTTAAGCAAATGGTTATTTAACCGCAAACTTAAGACCCCATTTTCTTGAACAGACAAGCCTGCAACAATCCCCTCAGATTTTCTCTCTGCAGGGATATAGGCGAGCCCCGCATCCATAGCTTCCCTAGGTTTTTTAAATGAAGCTTGTTTGGAGAATACCTCAAGCGTCCCACTAATAGAGCTGATCCCGTAAATCCCTTTAATCAATTCACTTCTGCCGCAGCCAACCAAACCAGCAAGGACGAAGATTTCTCCTTTTCGGATAGAGAGTGAAACCTCTTTCACATTGTTGCCACATGAGTAATCTGTCATGGATATAGCGATTTCCGATTGCCTTAATGGCTCTCTTGTAGGAAAATACTCAGACATTTGTCTTCCGACCATAGCGTTAACGATTTGCTCCTCCGTGATGGCTGGTGGCTGTAATTCACAAATAAATTCAGAGTCTCGTAAAACAGTAATTCGATCACACAGGCGAGTATACTCTTTTAATCGGTGTGAAATAAAAATGATGATTTTTCCTTTCTCCCTTAACTCATCCAAGAGCGAAAAAAGATTCTCTGTTTGGTCCTCAGTTAAGGAACTTGTTGCCTCGTCCAATAAGAGGATATCCGGATTCTTTGCAAGTGCCCTTGCGATCGAGACAAGCTGTTCTTGGTCTGGTGGTAAGGTTTCCGCTTTGGCATTTATATCAATATTTGCTTTTAACTGGTCTAAGGCTGCTTTGGCCACTTCCTTATACTGATTCCAATTAACGAATAGTTTGGATGAAGAGCTATTCGAAAAAGCAATGTTTTCAGCGACCGTCAACGGAAGAACCAATGAAGGTTCTTGAGTAACCATAGCAATTTTATTTTTTGAGGTTTTTAGAAAGTCTGTCAACGTTTTGCCTGAGACCCGTACTTCTCCGCTATCCGCCTCTTCTAAACCCGTCAATATCCGTAACAGGGTGGATTTTCCAGAACCATTTTCTCCAGCCAATCCATGAATACTTCCAGGGTAAACCGAGAAGGTAACGTCTGACAAAGCCTTTACTCCAGGATAACGTTTTGATATTACTGAAAATTCAATCACCGGTTTCGTTACAATTGCATGAGGTTTAGGATTCATTGGTTTCCCCATCCTCAGATAACGGAGAAAATTCTTTCCCGTTTTGAATCGCTTCAATTTCTTCCTTCCAAGGAATAAATTCACTTACATTTTCTAATGAAATCATTGGTGAGGAGATAAGCACTTCTTTCGGAATTTCACTGCTGTTTTTCTTATCTATCAACAGCTGGTGGATATAATCTACAGAAATCGCGCCAGCCTTAACAGGGTTTAGATTATAGGTCGCAAATTCTTTTCCTTCTTCAATCGCCTTGATACCGCTTTCATCTGCATTAAATCCAATAATCATAATACCATCAGGATTTCCCTTGCTATATAAGGTTTTATTTGAGTTTATAGCCGCTTGCGCAGCACCTATTGCACTTTCATCGTTATAAGCAAAAACCGCTTTGATGTTCGGGTTTTTGGTTAACATATTATTCATTAACGGTTCTGCCCCAGATATATTATCCGTTGCGTTATCCTGTTGACCAACCCACCTTAAATGGTTATAGCTTTCAACTTCAGATTTGAACGTTTCCATGACAAAGAGATTGCCAGGTACAGGGATTGCATAGCCAATTCCTGCCACTTCTGTTTCTTTTGTAAAGGTTTCCGCCATTAGATTAGCAACTTGAACAGCCGTTTCTTCTCTTCCAAGAATCACTTCATTCGTTAATCCATAATCTGTGCCGCCTTTTTTTACATTAAAATCAATGCCCATAATGGGGATATCTTTTTCTTTTACACGATTAATCGCAGGTCTTAATGCATCAGCATCCAATGGCCAGATTACAACAGCATCCACATTTTGAGCTAGTAAACTATCAATATCACTAGCTTGTTTCCCCGGATTTCCATTCGCATCGATACCAACCACTTCAAATCCATAGGATTCTCCCCTAGCTTTTATCGCTTCAAACCAAGTTTTAACCGTATTATTTGCTTCTAGGGAAATGGAAACACCAATCTTTATTTTTTGATCCGCACCTGTTTCTTCACTGCTGCACGCACTCATCATCATTACAACGAAAATAATAAATAAGTTAACAATTGATTTTCTCATATATTTCCCCCCCACTTTTATCGGATTCGAAAACTTAGTTTTTCTTTAGGTAAATGGAATCAAAGCTCAAGGAAGACCTAAGTCTACTTGAGCATTAATTCTAGTGAGCTACCTAGCGAATTACTTCGGCCACGGTTCCTCTTTTGGCATCACTTATTTTTACCCCGTAATGTTTTTCTGCCACTTCTTCGGAAATATATCCATACTTAACTTCTTGTGCCACCAATTCAACCGGGCGTTTTTTCGGATCCCCATAACCACCGCCGCCACCTGCGAGTTGTTTATACATCGTACCAGCAGGGATATCAGAAATTAAATCTTTCGTTTTTGACTGATAGGTTTCTCCATTTGGATATTCTAGAATAACATGGTTCGCTTTCCCTGAAGTCCCTCCAAGGATTCCTGGAGCAGCATTTTCTTCTTTGCCCCCGTCACCAAATACACTCGCTTGAGCACCCCCTGAAAGGACGGTAAATTCCGTTTCAACCCCTAAACCGCCCCGCCATTCACCTGTGCCAGCCGAATCCGTCGCATATTCGTATTTATGAACAAATAACGGATTCGTGATTTCGAACATTTCCGGGTCTTGTGCCGCTAATGCCCCGCCGGAGGCAATTAAGCCGATATGATCGTACCCATCCGCACCGTATGTTCCTCCACTTCCACCTTTACTGGCATTTAAAAGAATATCTACATAAGGTGCCTGCCTGCGCTCATCATACCCATTCATGATGGTTGATAAAAGCGGGTTCCATCCTGCTGTAATTCTTTCAGGAAGAGCCTCTGATAAGGCCAGGAATATCGCCGAACAAATCTGGTCACTCAAATGATTTCCAAATCCAGTTGCAGCTGGGAAACGTGGATTAAGCATCGTTCCTTCTGGAACCTGAATCGTAATGCAGCGTTGAATCGCTTCATTTCTAGCGATATCTTGTTCACTTAACATAAAGAAAGCAATCATCACCGATGAAATCGTTACAGGCATCGGGGCATTCACATAACCTTTTGTTTGGATGTGTGTACCTGCGAAATCAAAGGTTAAATGGTGATCTTCAACCGTAATTTTTAAATCAATGTTCATCTTTGCATTTGGATTTAAACCATCATCATGAACCCACCATTGAGAGGAATATACCCCATTTGGGATTTTCCCAATTATGTCACGCGCCATTTTTTCCGTTGAATCAAAAATTTCTTCTACGGCTTGATTAAAGGTATTTACATCGTATTGCGTAAGTAAGTTCACTAGTTCCCTTTCACCGAGCACACAGCCGCCAATCATTGCTTGGATATCATCGGCAACAACAGGCAAACGAATGTTACCAAAAATCAAGTCCCAAACATCTCGACGTTTTTTCCCTTTTTCATAGACCTTAATTGGCGTGATACGAAGCCCTTCTTGCCAAAGGTCGGTTGCATGTGGGTTATACGATCCAGGTACCGCGCCGCCCACATCTGCTTGGTGCCCGGTAATAACTGTCCAAGCCACACAATCCCCTTCAAAGAACACCGGACGCAATACTTTCCAGTCAGAGTTTTGGTTCCCGCCAGAGAAGGTATCGTTATGCAAGAAGACATCCCCTTCATGAACATCTTCTTTAAAATAGTTAATAACCGCTTTTACTCCTGGAACAGCAGCATAACCAAGGATTGGGATATATTCGGTTTGTTCAATCAATTGTCCATCCCTTGTATAAATTCCTAACGAAAAGTCTCTCCCCTCTACAAGTAGAGGAGAATGTGCGCTTCGCTCAATCGCAGCCCCCATCTGTCTCCCGATTGACCTTAAGCGATTAGAAATGACTGACACTAGTATTGGATCCATACAGGTCCTCTCCCTTCTCGGTTTCAGCTATCTTGTCTTTCATTATGAAGTTGCCATTTTGGTCTAGGTTAATCTCGAATTGATATGGAACAACAATCGTTGTTGTGGTCATTTCAATAATAGCTGGTCCTGAAATCTTACTTCCAGCCTTCATGTGGTCACCATCATAGACTGGAGCTTGAATCGCTTTGCGTAAAATAGGATCAAAGATTTCACGTTCGTTTTTCGCTGAAAGCTTATCTTCACCCAGTGATTCAATCTGCTGAGGAGAAAATTGAGCATAATTACCACGGCAAGACAAGCGGACATTCACCACTTCGATTTCATGCCCTTTAAGGTCGAAACCGTATAATCTCTCATGCTCTTCATGAAACTTTTCTTCTACATTTGTTTTATTCCCCGCCAAAATCTCACCTTCCGGAACCTCAATCGTTACCTCATAATGCTGCCCGCTATACCTCATATCAAGGCCAACCATGATCATTTGGTCTTCGGTTTTAACACCTTCAGAAATTAGAGCCTCAGTACCATTCTCGCGGTCATTTTTAAGGACGTTGACAACAT
Source organism: Bacillus sp. CZDM1 (assembly GCF_055502545.1). Lineage (NCBI taxonomy): Bacteria > Bacillati > Bacillota > Bacilli > Caryophanales > Bacillaceae > Bacillus > Bacillus sp. CZDM1. Next base: position 67,311 of record NZ_JBUESO010000004.1, read on the forward strand.
CTGAAAAGTCCGTGTTCATCCATGTTTTCTGAAAGCTCCTGACATAATCATGTCTCAACTGGGAAGCGAGCATGCCCACTGCGCATAAGACGGAAGAAAAGGTTGGAATAATTATCTCTTTAATTCCTAATTCTCTAGCAATCATCGCCGCATGAATCGGTCCAGCACCACCAGCAACAACCAATGGGAAATCACGTGGATCATAGCCGTTTTGAATGGTTACTTCTTTTACTCCATTGGCCATATTTAAATTAGAAATTTGGTAGATTCCATACGCAGCCTCTTGGTTGCTCATCCCGAGCGGATTAGAAATATACTTTTCAATCGCTTGTTTCGATTTATCGAGATCAAGACTCATCGTTCCACCAAGGAAGAAACCAGGGCTTAAATATCCTAAAACAAGATTGGCATCGGTACAGGTAGGCTGAACGCCTCCTCTGCCGTAACAAGCAGGTCCTGGAGAAGCTCCTGCGCTTTGTGGACCGACCCGGAGCAATCCTCCGGAGTCAATCCAAGCAATGCTGCCTCCACCGGAACCAATCGTATGGATGGATGCCATTGGCAGTGAAATAAGGTTTCGGTTAATTTCCCCTTCTTTCTTAATCGCTACTTGACCGTCCTCAATGATTGAAGCCTCAAAAGAAGTACCTCCCATATCAACGACAATCGCCTTATCATATCCAGAAGCCTGTGCAAACGCGCTGCCTGATACTGGACCTGCAGCAGGACCTGATAAAACGGTGGAGGCAGGAACTTTGGACACGGTGACTGGATTTGTTACCCCGCCATTTGATTGCATGATTAGCAGTTCGCCATTGGTAAAACCATTTTTTTCGAGCTTATCAATTAAACGGTCCATATAATTCTTTAAAATTGGTCCAACATAAGCGTTCATGGCTACCGTGCTTACACGGTTATTCAAGCGAACGACCGGTGCCGCATCGGTTGAAATCGTGACATATGCCTCTGGCATGTATTTTTGCACGAGTTCCTTTGCCTTTTGCTCATTTTCTGGGTTCGCATAGGAATGCATGAAGCATATAGAAACAGATTCTACGCCTTCTTCTTTGAACCACTCAACCGCTTCTATTATTTCTTCCTCATGTACCTCTTTAAGTACCTTGCCGGTTAAATCTGTCCGTTCGTCAATACAGATGACTAAATCTCTTGTAACAAGTGGAGGTGGAGCCACATATTTGTTATTGTACAAGTGTTCCTTACTCCTAACCCCTCGTCTCATTTGCAAAATATCCCTGAAGCCTTTGGTTGTCAGCAAGCCTGTTTTCGCACCCGTGCTTGTTAAGACTGCATTCGTTGAAACGGTTGTACCGTGAACAATTAAATTTGTGTTCTCCAGTAATTCTTTTGTTTCCATGCCTAGCTTACTAGCAATACTAGTTAATCCATTTATGACTCCAATCGATGGATCCGCTGGCGTAGAGGAAGTTTTTTCGATCATTTGTGTCTCATTTTCAGAATTTAAAATTAAAAAGTCGGTGAATGTACCGCCAACATCAATTCCAATAGTATACGATTTCAATCGAATCACCCTTTCATCTTAGAGATACGTAATGTCATAGGATAATTTACTTAGAGACTCTGCTCCGTCTTTACGGACGACCAACACATCTGCGATACTTGCTCCAACTGTTTCATTAGCGTCAGAAAAGTTTGGATGAATACTGAGGACCATGCCCTCCTCTAATACCACTTTGCTGTCATCCATAATATTTGGAATGTCATGGTCAACCCCTACTCCATGCCCATGCCAAATTCCCATTTTTACATTCAGGTGGTCTGTGTGTTTATGAATGGCATTTGCCACTTCCCCTACCGTAATTCCAGCCTTGATTGTTTGTTTGACTTCCTTCATGGCCGCCACACAAGCATTGGCAAGGTCTAACGTTTCCTGTGGCAAGTCACCTATTGCGAATAATCCACCCTTTTCGACCCAATAGCCATTTTCATCTATTAACTCCACATAAGCTGTGACTAATGCTGTTTCACTAATAGGTGTTTGAGTGGCTTTACGTAAAAAGTAAGCGCCTTCTTCAACGAAGATTAAGGTATCAATCGCCCCGCCTCCTCTAGCCACCTTTTCGATATCGGCAGCAATTTCAGAGGATGTTCTGCCTGGACGAATCACATCTTTAAAACCTGCGAAGCTTTTTTCAGCTAGAGCAAACGCCTGACGAATCATATCGATTTCTTCTTCCGATTTAATCTTCTTAAGCTCTTCTACCATTCCTGTTGCATCGACAACTTCTGCATTGATTTCTTTTATAAAATACTCATGTTGTTCGTAATTTAAATGAGATTTCAAGCCAACAAAGCCAACTTTACTAGGATTGGAATCATTGATTTCCTTAACAATTTCGGCATATAAACCGTTTTCACTATGAATGACATCTCCTGTGCCTACGTAACGAACGTCTTCAACCGTTCCCATGTCTTTTGCTAGAAAGTAATCTGCTCGGGTATTGTAGTATGCAACCGGCTTTTCTCCCTTTTTATAAAGAACAAATCCATGTCTAACAATAGGGAAATATCCGCCATAGTAGAATAGGTTCCCATAAAGGGTAAGCGCCCCTTTCCCATATACAATCACGGAATCTAATTGATTCTTTTCCATTTCCCTTTCAAGATTCTTCCACCTTTGTTTCATAATTGTTTCTTTCTTTGATTCAATTACTGTAGTCACTACAAACACCTCCGAATTTTTTAAATGATTCATAATAATTTCTAGTTTTCTAGTTTTAAAGTTAATTAATTAAAACTGCATTTAATTAAAATATCCCTTAAATAGAAAATTTTGAAAATTTATATATTTTTAATTTATCAAACATTTCGATCGATGTACATCGTTTTAATTGTATATTTTCTTTACAATTAAGATTAATCAATTTAATTAAAAGGATTGGTAGGAATGATAGGAAACATTTACTTAAAAGGTCAAAAAAAAATGAGGAAATACAATGGAATACTGGGTATTCACATTCTTCCCTCTGTCAAATTAGTAGTTTTGTAAGAAATTATTACATTTCGGCCTCTTTATTAGCAATGGTATCCACTTCAATTTTTTCATCAGGTTTACAGAATAGAATAAAGATGGTTCCAAAAATAATTAGCATATACGCCAAAAAGTGAAAGGCATTGCTAAATCCAGCCAATGAACTAGCAGAGTTCTCAATGATAATTCCAGTAATAATAGGACCAATAATTCCAGCGGTATAGACTAAAGACATGAGGGTTCCAAGAATTTTAGCACGATGTTTATCTGGGACAAACGAATCTAAGATCGCTGGTAGAAGAACGAAGAATACAGCTCCCATCCCAACTCCCATAGCAAACATGGCAACGGATAATAGATTTGAACCGACAAGTGGAGCAAAATAGAAAAGGATTCCACAACTCACAGCGATTGAGCCTAAAACGAATACACGTGATTTTCTTACACTGCCAGTTTTACGGTAGAGATGGTCAGAGAACAAGGCAATCGTAACTTGTCCCAGTGCTTGAGCTGCCCATAGATAGGCTGTGTAGGCTTCGCTCATGTTTCGGATCGTCGCCAGATAATTTGGCAGCCATGTTAACAATACAGAAAAAATCCAGTAAGAAGAAAACCCAATACAAACTAAGAGTAAAAAATTTTTCGAACGTAAGATTGGTGAGATTTCAGCCCAAGTAGATGTAGAAGGGGACCCAGCAGTTTGCTTCAAAGCTTCTTTCACTTGTTTGGCACCATCTGGATTATCTTTTGCAAAAATTATCCAAAGGATAATCCAGATAATCCCCAATATCCCGGTCATGATAAAACCATACCGCCAGCCAAACTCTGCAATCACGTATACAAGCAGAGGCATATAAAGAGCAACCCCGACATTTCCTCCAAGATTAATGAGCGTAAAACCAAATCCTAATTTGTCTTTTGGAAGCCATCTAGCCCCTGCTGTCATACTAACGGTATACGCAGGGCCTTCTCCAGCTCCTAAGATCATCCTAGTAACAATTAAATAGGGTAAGTTGAATGAAAACAGTGTAGCAAACTGAACAAATGACCATATACCTGTAATCCATGCAAGCATTTTCTTTGGTCCAAAATAATCAGTCAGAAAGCCGCCGATAAAACCTGTTAGTGTAAAAGTCCAAAAAAACGAACTTCCTAAAATTCCCCATTGGGAAGGACTTAAATCTAATTCTTTCATAAGTTGTACGGAGGACAATCCAATTATGGACTTGTCTGCAAAGTTAATCAGAAAAGAGAAGAATAATAACGAGAGCATCGTCCAGCCTGTTTTGGAAATTTTCCCGCTTCTCTCTTGTTCTAGTACAACGTATTTTGGGGCCTGTTTCATATTTCCTTCCACCTTCCTAAAATTAATTGAACACCTAATAAAATTTAAATTTTGAATATTCAGAAAAAATATAATAAAATCCTTGATATCCTGTAAATAGGTTGAACCCATATAAGATATCTTCAACCATATGTACAGGATTTCAGAGTTTTTCTTCTATCTTATTTACACTGTCCTACCTATTTTATTACCTCAACCCATATGGATGACTGTATGGCCATTCCATATTAATAACTTTTGTCAGTTCTTTTTTTGATACCATATGCCCAGGCTCTGAGGCACATAAATTCACGCCATCCGTTGCAGGATCCTCTTCCCTTTCGGATAGTATGTTTACCATTCTTTCTCTCCAAATGGTTTTCATATCAAGTTCAATATTCGAAAGATTTTTCAGCTCTTTTGGGTCTTCACGAAGATTAAAAAGTAGTTCCATTCCATCCTCTTCGTACCAAATAAACTTCCAATGACCATCTGTTAACATGAATGAGCGTTTACCGGTACGACCGAATTCACCCAAAATTACCTCCCTAACCAATTCCTCAGGTTCTTTTACAATCGTTAAAAGGCTTTTTCCATCGATGTTTTCAGGCACCCTTCCCTTAGCAATATCTAGACAAGTCGGCAATAAATCTTGTAATCCCACAACTGATTGACTAACTCTTCCTGGCAGCCAATCCGGACTAACTGAATCATCATACTCTCCGCTCAATGGAGGGGTAATGATAAACGGGATATTAGAAGCACCTTCGAGAAAGTTTGCTTTTTGCCAAAGATGATGATCACCTAAATTATCTCCATGGTCAGATGTAAAGATAAACCAAGTATTTTCCAACTGTCCTTGTTCCCTAAGCGTTCCTATAATTCTATTAACCTGGCGATCAATCTGGGTAACGGAAGCATAATAAGCCTTTCTTGCTAATGCAATCTGCTTGTCCGTCTTCCCTTCTCCAAATGAAAGATTCAAAGCATGAAAGGATGGGTGGACCTCGCTCCAATCACCATATACAGGCATTGGGATCTCATCTCCTTCATACATATACAAATCCTTCATTAGCGGTGTTAATGGAGGGTGCGGAGCTGTAAAAGACGCCCAGAGAAATAATGGTCGAGTCCAATCACGTCTTCTAATTTCTTTGCAAGCATTAGTTCCAATCCATTCAGTTGGATGTAAATGGTCTGGGAGATGCCAAGGGGTTGTCGCGTATTCGTTGACAGATATCCCATGGGAAAATGCCATGCCTGGATATCCTTGTTCGGCTAACCAATTTTCATAGTCGTCATACCCCCTATTCTCTCCAAGGTAATCACCAAATCTGGCACCTTCCTCACATAAGAGCATTGTTTCGAAGCCATAATGACAACGTTCTGGAAAGACATGCATCTTTCCGACAACCTTTGTTTGGTAACCCTCCTCTTTTAATAATTGAGGCAAAGTTTCTGTGACAGGAAGTTCAAAACCTTTTTTAAACTCTGTTAAGCCAAGACTATGACCTTCCAACCCAGTCATAATCGATGCACGAGCCGGGATGCAGATAGGTGTAGTGGAGTAAGCGTTTTCAAATCGAACACCATTTCGTGCTAGCTGGTCAATATGTGGTGTCTGAATCACTTGATGTCCAGCACATCCTAAATGGTCTGCCCTTAAATGGTCACATGTAATCAAAACGATATTGGGTTGCTGTTCATTCAAGATCCATTCAACCTCCTAATTAATTAAAATACAAAACCAAATTTTATAAACATTCGGAAAATTTCCTATTTGTAATTTATCAGATAACTGCAAATGTGTAAATATTAACATTTGTAAAAAAAATTTACATTTAGAAATTGCATTTTATTTCTTTTTTTATTATGATGAACAAAAAGGGGGAAAATTATGAAAATTCTAAACAGGAAATTACTTACTCTTCCCGAACAAATTGTCGAGCAAATAAAAGAATCGATTGTAAGTGGGCAATTAAAAAAAGGAGATAAGTTGCCCTCCGAGCAGGAATTGGCGGATCTTTTTCAAGTAAGCCGTCCAACCATAAGGGACGCATTAAAATTACTTACAGCTTCAAAACTGCTTGTTTCTCGACCTGGGGCAAAAGGTGGCCACTTTATTACCGATATTTCACCTGAATCTTTTATTTACGACTTCAAAAATTACATTTCACTGTCATTAGTTTTGAAAGGGTTTTCAATTGATGAACTGATTGATTATCGCATTGTTTTAGAAATAAAAACATGTGGACTAGCAGCTGTAAGAAGAACAGATGAAGACCTGAAAAAATTAAAAAGTTTAATACCTGACCCTCATGAAGGGTTAACGGATTATGAATATTTCGAACGAGATTTTGATTTTCATCGTGCCCTTGCAACAGCCTCTCATAACTCCCTAATATTTGTAACAATGGAGTCAATTATGAACGTGTTAAAACCAATGTTTCAATTAATAAGCTCGACAGATGAATTTAAAGTTGAACTCGCTAAAGAACTACAAGAGATTTATGACATTATTGAACTTGGCGACCAAAAACATGCTGAAGAAAAAATGGCAAACCACCTTGAACACTTTAAGAAGGACTTTTCTTTGATCGGTCATAAAGGTATAACGATATAACATTCAAAAACGGACATCATACTTGTCCGTTTTTTCTTTATAAAACGGGCAAAAATTTTGATTTATTCCTTGCAGAGCTATTTCATGTGTTAATAACAAAAGCATGATCATTCATATATGATTGATCATGCTTTATGAGATATTTACTTATGAGTATATTGCCGCACCCAATATTCCAGACATAAGGATGACTAAGGCCGGATGTAAACGAAGTTTTATTAAAGCAAAAAGAGATAATAAAAATATTAGTATTAGGCTAAAAGAGTGCCATGTAACGGAATCCGCTAGGTGATTGCTAATAGCAAATTTGATTGCTGCATATCCGATTAGCCCGGTAATAATCGGTCTTAAGCCATAAAATGCAGATTCCACATGTTTATTTTTATTGAATCGTTTAAAAAACATCGCAATAATGATTACAAGGATTAAAGATGGAAGCACCATACCCAAACCTGCTGAAATGGCACCCGTCATCCCTTTAACATGATAGCCGACAAAAATCGCACTATTTGTGGCAATCGGTCCTGGTGACATACCTGCCACTGCTATGACATCTGTAAACTGCTGTGTTGTCATCCAGCCCTTCTTTAATACCTCCATCTCGATGATTGGTATCATTGCATACCCGCCGCCAAATGAAACAAACCCTATTAATAAGAAGGAGCAAAATAATTCGACTAGTATCACTTTATATCCCTTCCCCCATAAACCATTCTCTTTCATCTTTAGAAATGTATTTTTCCTTTTTTTCAGGAGCACACCCCAAACGCTGTTTGATCTGAACAAGTACGATTCCAAGAAGAATACCAAGTAAAATAATTAACACAGGGTGAATATGGAAAAATAATAAAACAGACATGGCTCCAAAGGAAATGATTAAAGTTGTTTTATCAATTATGGCTGTTTTGCCAATCATATACCCTGCATAAGCAATTAAAGCTACAATCGAGGCCCGTATTGCCTTAAAAGCTGCTTCAATTTTTGGGTTATCCTGAATCTGCAGAAAAAGGATACTAAGTACCACTACGATAAAAAAAGTTGGTAAAAATACACCTAATAATGCAGCAACTGCCCCTTTTATTCCACCAATTCGGTACCCAATAAAAGTTGAAGAATTGATGGCGATGGCCCCTGGTATGGACTCAGCAAGAGCAAACACGTCCGTCACATCCTCAATTTTCACCCACTTCTTTTTATGGACGACTTCCCTTTCTATTAGCGGGATCATGGCATACCCTCCGCCGAAAGTTACTGGTCCAATTTTAAAAAAAGTCCAGAAAATCTGAAATAACCTTTTCCATTCATCCTTCATATGCATTCTCCTTCGTTTCATCATAGCCGATAAGGAATCCAACGTTAAGTTGTTCTTACCTACTACGGTAACATGGATAAGGCAGGAGGTATATTGCAACAAATGCATAGGTTATAACATTTTGTTATACTTATATATTCCCTTTCAATGTGTTAGCCTTAGTGTAATCAAAGTGCAACATTTTCTATGATGTTACGGGTGCATTTATTTCAAATAAAAACAGAAATGGTACTCTATATCTAAGTATCTAAATATGATAAACTCTATTAAAACTATTTGAGTGTTCCTAATTGTAACTACTATCCCTTAAGCAAGATTAAGAGTATTTATTTAGAAAAATAAGGAGTGAAAATATGACAAACGAAGTGAATATGTCCTGCTGTTCTATAAAAAGAGATACCTCCACCAATAAAACCGAAATACAAACACATCCTATTCATGACAGTGAACCCAACAAAACCTTATTTCAGGATAAAATGGTGTATATCCCTGGCGGGGAATTTTTTATGGGTACAGATTCAAAAGAAGGCTTCCCCGCAGATGGCGAAGGACCAATAAGAAAGGTAAAAGTGAAGCCATTTTTAATAGACACATATGCTGTAACAAATGCTGAATTTAACGAATTTGTCAAAGCAACAAATTATACGACAGAGGCAGAACAGTTTGGCTGGTCGTTTGTATTTTATGGTTTCGTTTCACAAAATCCTTCAGTTCAAGCTCAACAAGTAGTGAATACACCTTGGTGGTATGGTGTTCATGATGCTTATTGGTACCAACCAGAAGGACCCAATTCAACGATTGAACATCGAATGAATCACCCTGTTGTCCATATATCCTGGAATGATGCAAATGCCTTTTGCAAGTGGGCTGGAAAACGATTGCCTACCGAAGCTGAATGGGAATTTGCGGCTCGTGGCGGTCTTGAGAAGAAATTATATCCATGGGGAGATGATCTTACTCCAAATGGTAACCATTATTGCAATATTTGGCAGGGAAAATTTCCACATGAAAATACGAAAGATGATGGTTATGAAGGAACTGCTCCTGCTAAATCTTTTCCTCCTAACGGTTATGGTCTTTATAATGTTTCAGGAAACGTGTGGGAATGGTGCTCAGATTGGTTTAGTCGAAGCATTCATAACAGAGGAGGACGAACAAATCCTCAAGGACCTGTAACAGGAGAAACGAAAGTTATGCGTGGCGGTTCGTATTTGTGCCATAAGTCTTATTGTAACCGTTACCGCGTTGCTGCACGCACCTCAAATACACCTGATAGTACATCAGGGCACCTTGGTTTTCGTTGTGTTGCAGATGTATAGCAGATATAAAAAACCTGATAATCGTTTTTCCAGATATTAAATAAGGCGGGATAAATTAGATGAATTTAGAAAGCTTAAGAATGTTTTGTCTAGTGGTCGACGAAGGAAGCATTAGTAAGGCTGCGCGCTTAAGCTTCGTATCACAGCCTGCTGTTACTAGGCAGATTCGTCAATTAGAGGAACTATATGGAGCTAAATTATTTGAGAGAACCGCTGGTAAGTTAACCCTTTCAGAGGCTGGTGAAGTACTCTACCCTTATGCTAAAGAAATAGTTCAATACTCCAAAAGATCTTTTGAGGCCATTCAAGAGATCACGGCAATCCAAGAAACCGTGCTTAATGTGGGGGCAAGCTCAACCATCGGGGAATACTTGTTACCTGGTTTGCTTGGAAACTTTAGCAAAAACTACCCTGAATTAAAGTTTAGTCTATCCATCGGTAACACACCGAATATTCTATCAAAGTTGGAAAACTATGATATTGATATAGCATTCGTTGAAGGTGCTGTAGAGAATGATGAGTTTATTACAGAAAAATTTACTGATGATGAGTTGATTTTAGTTATATCACCTCATCACCACTGGAAGAAGAAGGGTAAAATCGATATTGATGATTTGTCGGAAGAAAAAATGATTTGGAGAGAAGCTGATTCAGGAACACGCCAAATTGTAGAGAATGCATTGCAAGAATATGGGGTTCTTGAAAAAATCAATAGTGAGATGGAGCTAGGAAGTTATCAATCTATTAAAAGTGCTGTGGCGGCAGATTTAGGTGTTAGTATTCTTCCCAGGTTAACCGTTGCAATGGAGTTAAAATACGGTATTTTACATGAATTGAAGGTTTCTGATTTTAATATATCAAGAGATTTATGGATGGTACAAAAAACGAATCGATTCAGGAAATCGGGTTTGAAGTATTTCATCCATTTTATTCGTAGTTATTATTGAACACCTTCATTCATAATAGTAGAAAGAGGCAAACAGCTGTATTTAAATTACAATCGTGCGGAGTTGTTTACATTCAAATCTCAAAAAGTCAAAATAGGAATGGGTTATTCCAACTTATACCCAAGTTTTCCTCCAAATAAAAACACCACCATAGTCGTTTATGATCCTATACGATACAGGGGTGTTTTTTCTATTTCTAATTTATATGGGTTTTCCCAATAACAGCAATCCATTTTATGCTTAAATTTCAACTATTTTAATGGCGGAAAATATTTCTTTTTCAGGGGATAGATTATTCCATTCATCTGGAAAGTATCCGAGTGGGTTGCATATCAATTCAATCCCTTTATAGGTTTCATGATGCCGGGTGTGAATATGACCGAATATGTATTTTTGAACACCATATTTCACAGCAAGTTCCCCGAACTGTTTGCTCCCCATCATCGCATTGAAAAAATCCCATTCAGGCTCATTTTTGCACTGGACAAATTGTTCGAAGGGAACCATATGTGTAACCATAATAATCTTTTTCCCGCTATTTTCCCGCAGCCAGTGCTCCAGCTTCCTTACATAACGGTTTGTCTCTTCTGTATCTGTTCCTTGCCAATTTGCAAACTGCTTATCAGGCCAAGTAAAGTCTTTAAAGGTACCCATCGAAAACTGTTCACTCGTATATTCAGGTATCCCAAAACTATAATCGTACCAACCTCCATCGCCAATCATTACCCATTCGTCCGTCAGTTGTACCGGACCATTCCCCAGGTTACCAGGAAACTTCAACAATGTTTCATAGGCACTTGTTGAGTTTTCCCCATAAATATCATGATTTCCATGTACGAACAAAAGTCTGGTTTGCGGGCATTCATTTTGTAAGCGGTTCAAATGGGTAAGCGCCTTTTCCGGCTTGGCTGTCATATCACCAGCTATGATAAATACATCAGGTGAATGGGTTTCTATCCATCTTTTGATTATATCTAAGATATCTGTTTTCGTATTTTTCCGATTCAACCCTTCATGAATGTCCGATAGAACAGCTATTTTCATCCTCATTCACCCCTTATATGTAAATAATCTCTCACACTTTCAGTTTAACAGGGAAATACCCAGATTTGTTATTCTATTTTGTTCCCAAAGTGCTGCTCTAGCTTCTCCAGTAGACAGTGTCGAGTTCCGCCTCTAAACTAGATCTGGAGATTCATTTTACCAGCATTTCAGATTTATCGATGTTAACCTGTCTGCTCTTCCAATTTCTTAACCAATTATTAATTTTATCTTTTAGTTCAGCATCAAGGGGTTGTTTCAGCAATTTTTTATTATGATTCATGATTTTGCTTATGCTGTATTCAATATCTGTTTTACGAAGCAAATGAGTCATATCTTGAATCATATGTGTTTCACATTCACCTTGAACCAGTGCTTTAATCTTTTCTAGGTCGCTGACCTTTACGTTAACATCCTTTGTACCTGTAATCGCAAGGACAGGACAAGTAATCTTTTGTAATGGTTGTGAAACATCAAAGTGTATATGCTCTCGATTCCATTTCGCATTAATCTTTTTCCCTTTATACTTAATAACCGGCTCATCCGATGCAAGCAGCGCCTTTATTAAATCATCATTCATTTTTGTGATTTTTTTATCAACTTTTAATAATCGAAGTAACCAGCCTTGAAACCCTTTTACATCATTGATGATTGCTTCACGCTGCCAAGTCATCGTATCGGCTAGAGGTTCTGCTGTACCTGCTAGGAGAATGATCCCATCGACCGGAACTTTTTCATTCACAAATGGCGTTAAAATACTACCTTCACTATGTCCTAGTAAAATTACATTCTCTTCGTCTATGCTTGGATGATTTTTTGCAAACTCTAACACAGCCTGTGCGTCATCAATTAAATCGTGCACTCCCGCTTCATAAAAGTCCCCTTTACTCGCTCCTACTCCTCGTTTATCATATCGTATACTCGCAAACCCTTCTGTAGCAACGACTTCACTTAATTCCTTAAAAATATTCATCGGCATTCCTTTTGTATTGGAATCCCGATCGGTTGGACCACTTCCGTGTACCATTACCACTATTGGATATTTTTCAATGCTGCCTTCTGGGATGGTTAATGTTGCGGCTAATGGAAATTGCCCTGGTATCGTCACTTCAAACTCTTTACTCATCCTATTCATCGCCTTTTATCATTTATTTAAACTTACTTATCTTATTAATTTTATTCATTAAAGATAGTACATCTAAACAAGCAAAATCGTTCATTTATTTATGTTCGTTTTTACAATATTCATTAATAAAGGTGCCTGTCACTGTTATGACAGGCACTCTATAATTATTCTTACCTCGTTAATTGTTTCACTTTTGTCGGCTTGGTTTCCTTGGTTAGTTTGATGATTTCTCCGATAATACTGATGGCAATTTCCTCCGTTGTTTCCGCACCTATCTCTAAACCTATTGGAGAATGTACCTGCTCAAGCTGTTCTTCTGTGACACCTTCACTTTTTATTTTTTCAAAAATGGTTATCGTTTTGCGCTTGCTGGCAACCATCCCCACATAAGCAATCGGAAATTGTAACGCTGTTTTTAAGACAATATCATCGCGATCTTTTGTCACAATGATCACATATGATTTTTCGTTTAGGCTGGCGGCGAGGAGAGCCTCTCCAATATCCTCGTTCACAAATATGTTGGTCGCATTAGGGAAGCGGTCCTTGGTTGCATAACCTGGGCGATCATCGACAATGCAATAAGGATATTCAAGGGAATCGGCAAGCTTTGATAGCGCATTTGCTAAATGACCGGCTCCAGCTAGGACAAGTTCTGGCCTGCTAGTATAAACTTCAATGAACACCCTTAGCGTACCGCCGCAATTCATTTGGATTCCATCTTTAGCATGTTTATTTAGTTTGTATTCAACAATTTTCGATTTACCGAGTTGGATTGCATTTACACTTTCTTCGATGATATAGTGTTCAGCTAAACCTCCGCCGACAGTCCCTTCAATCGTACCATCACGGTAGACAATCATTTTTCCAACATGCCTGGGAGTTGAGCCCTTTGATTCGATAATCATGGCTAGAGCAAAGGTTTCGTTTTGACGATTCAGCAAGGCGACTTTTTCCATTAGCAGCATATAGCTCCCCCCTTTTTAACATTAATTATGTTGTAATTGTTTCATGCTAAGAAAATAACGCAGGAGATTTAAGGCGACGGTCTTTCTGTATATAGCAGTCGAGCGCTGATCGTCAATGGGTTTAATGATTTTATCGAAGGCTGCCACCACCTGAGAGATGTCTGAATCTGCTAATGGTATGGTCTTCCCTAATAGCATCTTCTCAATATCTACGGAACGAACCATTGTAGGACCGACCGCCCCGAAAGCAAAGCGAACATCATCAATCACAGCACCATTTAACCGGATATATCCTGCAAACCCTACTTTGGCAATAGCGTCTGCGTTGCGGTTGCCGACTTTTTCAAAAACAACATGAGCTCCTTCTTCTAGTACGGACGGCAATATAATCTCAGCTAGAATTTCATTGGACTCTCGTTGAACTCTTCGCACACCTTGAATAAAGTCGCTAATGGGAACGGTGCGATCACCCTTTATAGACCGGAGCAATAGTTTTGCGTTGTAAACATATAATAATGGCAATGTGTCACCCGCCGGGGAGGCGTTGCAAATATTTCCTCCCAGAGTCCCTCTGTTTCGAATGGCCGGTGCCGCAATGGTTTTGATTGCCTTCTTTAAGACGAAAGGAATGAGCGGGTTTTCAAGTAATTCACTATAGGTACTGCAGGCCCCGATGTGAAGATCCTTCTGCTTTTGATACACCTGCTTTAATTCAGATAGATGATCAATAAAAACAATCGGTTTCGGGATTTTAGGGGGTACTCCTCTTCGACTTTTGTACATGACCATGACATCTGTGCCTCCGGCAATGATCGCACAGTTTTCTTTATTCAATTGGCTTAAGGTTTGGTCTAACCGATCGAACCGATACGCACTTATTTTTTCTGCCATAAGCCGTCCCCTTTTTTCGCTGCGAGGTTTATCGCATCCACAATCATGTTGTAGCCCGTACATCGGCATAGATTTCCGGATATCCCTTCCCGAATTTCTTCCTCTGAAGGATGTGGGATTTGAGATAATAAAGCTGCACTTGCCATGACCATCCCAGGAATACAGTAGCCGCATTGTACTCCTCCAGCATTGCTATAGCTTTCATCTAAAATCATAAATTGATCACTTTCCATGATTCCTTCTATTGTTACAATATCGGCTCCCTCAATGGAGCCAATTGGAATCAGACAGCTGTTTTGCAGGAGGTTATTTACAAACACGCTGCAGGCGCCGCATTCTCCTTCACCGCATCCTTCCTTTGTTCCAATTAACAGTTGATCATCTCTTATAAAATCTAGCAATCTCACTGTCGCAGGGGCATCTGTTTCTACCGTTCTTCCATTCAGGGTAAATTTAATCAACCATCTTCACCTTCTCTCACATAAAGACTTTCTATTATGACTTCCGGTGTAATCGGTATTTGCTGAAAAGGAGTCTGCACTGCATCCTCAATCGCCGCTTGGACTGCTGGAGCTCCGCCGATTAATGTTAATTCACCAGCGCCCTTCGCCCCGTATGGACCATCCGCATAGGGATTATCAAAAACTTTGCTTTGTATTGAAACAACATCCATTGAGGTTGGGGGTCCATAATCCGTTATGCTTTTTTGTTGGATTCTTCCTTCTTTTGAAGTCATCTTCTCTAAATATCCGTACGCCAATCCTTGTGCTAAACCACCGTCAATTTGGCCCTTCATAACCCGGTCATCAATGACCTTCCCCACTTCATAATTGGCGTATACTTTTTCAAGCTTAATATTTCCTGTTAACGTATCCACTTCTACTTCAACGATATTCACGCCCCATGAATATGCCGGATAGGCATCTCCGGTGAAGGTCAACTCGTTCCAAGGAATCATTTCACGGTGAACATAGTTCTCCACCACTTCCTGTTCCACCCCTGTCTGCCACTGAGCCTTCATCTTTTTCGCAGCCCGTTCAAGTAATTTCCCGACAATCATTGTCGTCCTGGAGGCTACGGTCGGGCCAGAGTCAGGAACCTCCTTTGTATCGGGATAAGGGTATAAAACTTCTTCGTAAGGAAGATCTAGTTCTTTGGCGACAATTTTACTCAGCGTCGTCAAAATGCCTTGTCCCATATCAGAATTTGATATTTTAAGTGACACCTGGTCATCTTTTGATTTAACCAGCTTCACCTTTGCTTTAATATGATCTCTTTCCCCACTGCCTGTAAATCCACAGCCGTGGAGGAACAATGATGTACCAATGCCTTTTTTATAGCGCTGATTTTGTTGATTGAACTGCTGATATTCCCGCTTTTTCTTTTTGTAATTTGAGGTATTAAGTAAGTCTTCAATCATGTCTTCCATTAAGATGGGGTCGCGGAAATTTCCTTTGGTGATGGTGGGATCTCCTTGTTTGACGAGGTATTTTCGTTTATATTCCAGTGGGTCGTTGTTTGCTAGTTTACTAAGATGACCGATATGACTTTCGATTCCAGCGAAGCTTTGAGGAGCTCCAAAGCCTCTAAAGGCACCATTCGGAACCGTATTTGTTTTTAAGACATAGCCTATTGCATGAAAATGAGGAATTTTATATACACCGGCACTATTTAATAAGGCGCGCTGGAGCACGACTGAGCTCAAACCCACATTCGCTCCGCCATCTAAAAAAATCTCTACACACATGCTCAGAATGTTTCCTTCCTTATCTATGGCCGTTCGATATTTAAGCTTGGCTGGATGCCTTTTCGTCGTTACCACCATATCCTCTGAACGATCGAACACAAGCATTACCGATTTTTTTACTGCTTTTGCTGCTACAGCTACATGACATGCCATCATCGAAGGAAATTCTTCTTTGCCGCCAAATCCTCCGCCGGTAGGGCTTTGAACCACTCTGACGTCATCATCGCCACAGGCTAAAGCATTTACCAATGCATTTTTTATATAATAAAGACATTGCATCGATCCCTGGACAACGATTTCATCATCCTTATAGATAGCGAGCATTCCTTGTGGCTCAAGATAGACATGTTCCTGATAACCTGTATCGTATTCTTCTACGATGATTTGATGTGCTTTTAGTTCAATAGATGTAATGGTGTCCAAGCTTTCCCCAAATTCATAGCTTGCCATATTAACCCCTGGTGCTGATTTTTGCTTGATGGCTTCCTCCAATGTATATATAGCCTGATGTTTTTCAAATTCAATCTTCACTTCATCTAGCAAACGATATAGGATATCTAGATCTTTTCCCACGAGCATAAGAATCGGCTCGCCAATATAATTGACCCACTCATTAGCAAAAATAGGCTGATCTTCTTTGATAATTTTGACATAATTCGGTCCGGGGATATGCTCCGCCCCAACCGCTTCATAGCCTTCCGGAAGATCTGGTAATTGAATGGATTTGATTTTTCCATAAGCAATGGGTGAGCGATACAAAACACCATACACCATATTTTCCACTTTCACGTCACTAATATAAGGCAACTGGCCCGATACTTTACCCTTATGGTCCTTTCTGGGCACTGAGGTGCTTATGTCTTTAAGATTCACATTCCAACAACACCCTTCGACTCATTTTTAAACAAAACCTCTTCCTACGATTTTATAAATAAACATGATGTTTTATGATTAATTTCATATAAGAATTTGATTAAAAGACCGTGGGGACGGTTCTATTGGTCTACTTTTCGACTTGATTGAACCAAGAGAAGCGTCCCTAAAGAGTAGTATTATAATAGTCAATGGCTTTTTGGTATTCCTCCTGTGTATCAACATCCATGAGTACTCCCGGATCTTCAACATTTATGTAGTCCTTTTCATAACCATTGAGGACTCCGCGCAAATTACTATCTGGATTGGTTTCGAGAATTTTCTGTTTTACTAGTAGGGATAGTTTGATTGGGTGACCACCTTTATATTGAAAACTAGGTATCACTACATTCCCATGGTGCCCTGATAGTAACTTCAGCGTCTCTCTTTTTACAAGAGGACAATCTCCGGGTGTTATGAAGAAAGTTGAGGCATTTATTTCTTGGCAACCCTTTTGAATTGAAGTAAACATTCCCTGGTCAAAGTTTTCATTGTAAACAACCTTTATCTGAAATGAAAAGGCATTTTTATTGCAAATTTTTGCAACTTCCTCTTGGATGAGTTCCGCATTAAACCCTGCAACGACGATGACTCTGCTGCATATTCCTTCAAATTTAGAAATGGTTTGCTCCAGCACAGACATTTGCCCCAGTGGCAAAGTCATTTTAAATGCATTTGCTCGGCGCGAATATCCGGCAGCTAAGACGATTGCTTCCATTTTTATCACCCTCTAATTAACGTTTAATCTTAATCTCTATTCGTCTAATGAGTATCCCCCTAGCTAAAGATATGGGGATATTTTTCATATTTTTTAGGATAATGTATGTGTCTCACTATACATTCAATACAGCTATTTGCTATGTTTATTCCGACATAATCATGATTATCAATTAACATATGGTAATTTATATTTTTTTCCTATTCCCCACATAAAAAAAGGAACCAGTCACTTAACAAGTAACTGGCCCTTTTGCCTTATCTTTATTAGCTAGAAGTATTATTTACTCTCCTTTTTTTTCCTTTTTGATTTTGGTGGTTTTGGATAAATTTGAGGTCTTTCCGGACCCATATCTTCGATCCAACAATCTAACATTTCATTGAGTATTTTGACGATTTTCGGTAAGTTGTGATGGTGATGAGGGTCATTACAGTTGCAATGATTCCCTGAATTGAAATTGTCATTAGGTTCATTATCCTCCATGGAATTGAACTGACTTTGAGTTGCAAATCCGCTTCCAGTACCTGTTAATGCAGTACCTTGTGTGACACCTGTAAATTGTGCATTTTCCAAAATAATTCTGTTTTGACGAGCTACAGTACATTGTGCAGCATTGAGGTAGGGATTCATTGCAGGGACAAAAGGGAACATGATATTTTGAGGATCATTGTTATGATCATCACCAGGGTTCGAAGGGTCATTAATTGTCGAGACGATAGGGCTTAGGCTCAGAATGCGGTAAAATAAAATATGACCTACTTCATGAGCAAGCAAATACGTTTCGAAGGCACCATCACTTAATGAGCATCGTCCATAGATACTATAAAGATTTGTGTTCGTTACGTTTTCGACCACTGGACCTGCATTTCCCACATGTCCTCCGTTAAAGGTTTCACCACTTAAATAAACGACATAGATCGCCGTAGCGAAATTTGTTGCGGCTCTTGCCTCATTGATCACCTGTATAATTCTTGGGTCTGTTGAACTCGTAACAGTAGAAGCGTCGATTGTCACCTCAGGACGGTAAAAAAGACTTTGTGAAACAAAAATAATACCACAAGCCACACCCGGTTGGTTCCCTGTCCCCCAAACTTCATTTGCTTTTTGTATATCAGCTTGCACCCTTGCATTACGCAGTTCGGGTGTTTCACTTGACCTAGCACCCCTAGTAAAAATACTGATAATAGAAACTACTGGCATTTATAACACCTACTTTCATATAAATTCCACTTACATAATAGTAGATGGGAGACTACCAAAAGTGGCTTGTACGTTTGAATCAGGTTATTTTAATCATTTTTAATAGAAATGCAGTCACAACCGGAAATTTCTCGAACTAGACTAGTTATAGCACCATTTTTATCTGCTAAATCTTAAAGTACGGTTTAATAAGTATGATATATAAAATGATATTTTCCCTTCAAATAATCCTAGTAAATTACGGCAGCACTTACTTATTTGGGTTACCCTAAATTTTTTGATATCATTTAGCAATGGAAGGCATCAAGGAGGTTCCCAAGAATGAGTTACATAAACTTACTATTTCGTAATAGAATAGCTATCCCGCAAGATGAAGTAATTACTTTTCAAAATTTAGATATGGTTCTTGAAAAGACTGCGAAGGCCATTCCGTTTAAGAATTTATGTATTATCGAGAATAGAACGAAGGAAATTACAAAAGAAAATTTGACGAGTAAAATACTAGAACAAAATGAAGGCGGCCTTTGTTACGAACTAAATTCAATTCTTTACCTTTTCTTATATGAGAATGGCTTTAACCCAACCTTAATCCGGGGAGTAACTTATAATCATATAAATCAACAATGGACTGCGACTGGGAATACCCATGTGGTTAATCTTATTACCCATAATGGGCAGATCTATCTCGTGGATACTGGTTTTGGAGGGTTCTTGCCATTAAAACCTGTTCCTTTAAGCGGTGGGCCTGTTGTTTCTAGTAATGGAGAATTCAGAGTGGATCGTGTAGACAGTGAACATGGGGATTATATTTTGTACATGAAATTGAAACATAAAGAGGGAGACTGGAAGATAGGATACGCTTTTAATTCTAAAGAGGAAATTCAAAATATAACTGAATTAAACGAGGTTCAAAGAATTATCATCGAACATCCAGAATCTGCCTTTAATAAGAAACCAATAATCACCAAACTAACAGATAAAGGGAACATAACGTTAACTGACACTTCATTTACAGAATGGGTAGATAGTGCAATAAATAAGGAAAACATTGATGAAGAAAGATTCAATGAAATACGAAAAGACAATTTTAATCTCTAAGGACCCTGGGGACGGTTCTTTTGGTCCACTCTTGTCTAACTTGGGCCAAGAGAACCCTCCCCAAATTAAATAGTTAACATAATATAATTATATAATAGTTATAGTTTCCTTAAGAACCGCCTGTGCGGAGTTCCCTTCGTCATCCTTTCTACCGTAAAAAGTGCCAGAACTATCCACATCTATGGATAGTTCTGGCACTTTTCTTGTTATCTACCGCAGCATTTTTTATATTTTTCCCCACTTCCACAAGGGCATGGCTCATTTCTGCCTATTTTAACAACCTTTTCGCTATCACTATTGTTGATTTTAGAGGTTGGAAGAGGTTTTAAATACTTATTTCTCTGTGCACTTAATTCTGTTGATGTATATCCTTTAAGAAACCATTCTCTCGTGTTATGCATCAGGTGAACAACTTTATCCATTAACGCTTTGACGGTATCTAAACTATCAATTTCGAATTGTTTACTTAAATAATTTAGAACATCATTAGGGCCATGGCCAATCCTCGTGGCATAAACACATTCTTCTACGATACTATCTGCTTTCACTTTATTTATTTTAAAGTTTTGTATAAGAAAGTTCACTAATTGTGTATAACTTATATTCCTGTCAACAAAACCTGGTTCACCAGCTATTAGGAGTTGTTGCTTTGAAAAAGGAAAGTAAGGTACTGTTTTTCTCGCTTGCTGTTCCTTAATAACTTTTTTCGAATCAAATACTCTTAAAGTAGAATAGCCATGTTCATTACTATAGTTTTCCTTACGAAAAGTATTAGCTTCAAAATTTACATCGAGGTATTCTCGGATGTTTATCTTTGCTTTTGTATAACTTTCCAGCATTTCTAGTAGGTTTGTTAAACTCAATGTTCCATAATAATATAAAAGACCGTTTGTTAGCCTTATCCACTCAGTATTTCTAGCTACAGTTTCCTTTATTTTTAAATTGTTATGTAAATCTAAGATTGGATCGATAATTTCATTAGGGACAGCTAGCATTTTATTTCCTTCAAAAGTCCCCGTATAAACCAACCCGCTATCACGAAAATACTCAATTTGATTCGCCTCTAGGTTTGGTACAATGATTTGACCACCATTACCGGCTATATTGGTGAGAATGTTAAAACGTTCTATATCCCATAATGAGAAAAGGCTCTCAATATTCTCAGGAATCCTTTCTTCCAACAAAGCAATCAACTCTGACTTTTTCAAACTACTTGCGTTTTTAAGGTCTAATTTTTTTCTAATATCGTCGAGGTCTGCTTTTGTATAGGAAGCTAATCCTTCTAATAGTGTAAAAGGAAACTTCCTTTCCCCCCAATGTTTTTGGTATTGTTTTTCCTCTTGTTCTCTTTGCAAATTTTTCAATCCATTGAATGCCTTTACCAAAGCATCTTCCACTTTTTTATCGCTCATTTTATACACCTACTCTAATACCTATTATATATAGTGAAGAATACACCAAAATCCTTTACTCCACAACCAGAAGTCCATAGGGACGGTTCTCTTGGTCAAATAGGCCAAGAGAACCGTCCCCACTGCATCCAAGCATCATGATGCTACTTCGACTTTGTCGATTTCGGTTTCTTTATTGAATTCCTTCAAATATTCTAAAACTCGCTTGGCCATTCGTTTATAGCCATTTGTATTTGGGTGAAATTCATCTTCTGCCAATAAGTCTTCATTTGAATTACTGAATAAGTCTTTTGTTGGAATATATCTTACATTTTCGTATTCTTCTGTAAGAGATTTTCCAGAATCATTCCAATTATCAATAATCATTCCAAGTTCTTTTATTTCACCAAAGTGCCGTTCAAACGGATTATAAAACCCAATTAGATAAATTTGGGCATCTGGATTCAGATTATTGATTTTATCAAAAATGGCTCTTAATCGCTCCATATATTTCAACCTCTCCACTTGGAAGGGTTCCATTGTCACATTCATAAAATTGGACTTTAGTACATTCATAATGTCATTCGCACCAATTGTGATTAGCACCATGTCAGCCTCCTTAATGGCAGAGGCAATCTCTTTATTTTCCATCCGTTTTAGTAATTGATCTGACCGGTTTCCTTTTTTACCGAAGTTTTCTACTTTGACATTTAGGTTATGGTCTTCAAACGTGTGACTAAGGATACCGACATAGCCGCCATTCTCCGTTTCATCTCCAACCCCCTCGGTTAGAGAATCACCGATTGCCACAATCTTTTGATTCTTTTTAAAGAAATCTAATGCAATTTCCACTACTTCCCTGACCTTCGCCTTAATATCTTCCTTTATAGGTTTATCGTTTGCGTCTTCCGGTTCTGTTTGTGCCTTTTCAACTACTGGAGCATTTTCAGCAGCAGTTTCTCCTGTATTTTCGGTTTGGTCTTGATTAACAGAAGCGATCGCCTTTACACTTTCCACCTCTGTTTGTTCACGATCTGGCAGAAATAAAAATAGAAGAAAACTCATAATTAACAAACTGCCTATAATCATCATCATCGTTGTTTTTTTTCTCTGCAAAATTCCATCACACCTATTACTTTTGTAAATTCATAATCTAAGAAAATAACATCTTAGTAATATATAGTTATTCATTTTATCATGGGAGGCAACATTCCGAAAGACAACAAATATTAGAAATCAAAGGGGGACTGTTTTCATGCTTCTTCGTTAACTAACCGAAGCGTGAAAAACCTCCCCCTCAATTGTTATTTATGAAAATGGAGGAATCCAGCTTCCGTGTGCTTCAAAGAGGTCATCACACAGTGAGATAATATCATCGATGGACAACTCTGCACTTGTATGTGGATCCAACATCGCGGCTTGATAAACGGCTTCCCTTTTCCCGGTGATGGCGGCTTCAATGGTTAGGAGCTGTGTATTGATATTGGTTCTGTTAAGTGCTGCTAACTGTTCTGGCAAATCCCCTATATAACAAGGCATGATTCCACTTCTATCGACTACACAAGGCACTTCTACACAGGCTTTCTCTGGTAGATTACTGATTAACCGTCCACTATTTAGAACATTGCCGCCAAATTTATATGGTACATTTGTTTCCATGGCTTCTATTATTCTTGAGCCATATTCTCGAGACCGGGTATGTGTGAGTTTACTATTATTCACCATCTGCTGCCTCATCGTTCTCCAGCCTTCCATTTGTTTCACACAGCGACGAGGATATTCATCCAATGGAATATTAAATTTGTCTATAAGCTCTGGGTATCTATTCTTGATAAAATAGGGATGATACTCCGCATTATGTTCGGAGGATTCCGTTACATAGTATCCGAATTTATCCATTAACTCATAACGCACCATATCTGTGTGCTTTGATTTTTGCTTTTCCTTTGCACGTTTCTTAATTTCTGGGTATAAATCCTGGCCATCACGTTTCACTTCTAGGAGCCATGCCATATGGTTGATCCCCGCGATTTTTTCCTCAATTCCTTCATGGTCGATTCCCAAATCTCTAAAAAGGTGCTGTGTACATACTTGAACGCTATGACACAGCCCTACCGTTTTCACATTCGTGTAACGGAGCATCACTCCAGTCAGCACTGCCATGGGATTGGTATAATTCAAAAACAGCGCATCTGGACAAACCTCTTCGATATCCCTGGCAAAATCGAGCATGACGGGAATGGTTCTAAGTGAACGAAAGATCCCGCCAATCCCTACGGTATCCGCAATCGTCTGACGAAGACCATATTTCTTTGGAATCGCAAAATCAATTACAGTACTAGGCTCGTAACCGCCGACTTGAATGGCATTAATGACATATTTTGCGCCTCTTAAGGCTTCCTTTCTATTAACATACGATTTAATCGTAATATTTTTATTGTAATTATTTTTTAAATTCGTCAACATATTCTCTGAATCTTTTAACCGCTGCTCGTCGATATCATAAAGAGCAAATTCAAATCCCGCTAAGGCTTGGACAAACATACAATCACCCAGCACATTTTTCGCAAAAACCGTACTACCTGCACCTAAAAACGTAATTTTTGACATACTACAACATCCTTCCTGTGTAAAAGCTCTCTTTTACTATTCGTTCACTACTAGTCTATTTCCTTGCTACTTAAGTCATTTCAATTATCTGCAGAAAGCAGCATCAATAAAGTGGGAAAGTTATTTTATCATCCTCCATATCTTCTACACTCTTTATATAAAAAAATCCGGTTACGATGATCGTAACCGGATTCCTTACTCATTCTTTAAATATGAATCAAACGAACTCATGTGTTTTAAATTGTGCTAATTCACCGGCCGCTTTGACACGGATTCGTGTTGCGTTTCCTGGCATATAGGCAAGTGGAACGTCTTCAATATCAACAATAACCAGTGATTCAGGATTTGCTCCCGCATTGATGGCTTCATTCATAGCGATTGATTTTGCATCTTCTAAGGCTTTTTCTCTTCCAATCACATCAAGTGTATATACCTTTTCGATTTGGCCGCTAACCTGTGAAATGGCTGAACCAATTGCATTTGCTACACCGGAATGTTTTGGTCGAATCACCTCGCTAGCTCCTTTTAATTCTTCTGGGAACAGGATGCTCCCTCCGCCAACTAAAATAACAGGGACAGGAGTTGCGTTTGTTTTCATTTTATCAATCGCTTCCTCTACCATCTCTACTATTTTTTGATAAATTTTCTCCAACAACGATTTATCTAGATGTGCCACCTTTGAAGCATCTCCCAATTCAACTTTCCCAAGGGCTACAGCAACATCGGTTGTTGTTAACGTATCTCCGCCAAAAATTAATCCCTTTTCAGGAAGTCGGTATCCGACACTGTCTGGTCCAATCAAGAATTCACCATTTTCTTGAATTCTTACAATCGTACCTCCCCCGAGTCCGATGGAAACAAGGTCAGGCATGCGGAAATTAGTACGCGCACCGCCAATTTCAACAGCTAATGAAGATTCTCTAGGGAACGATTGTACTAAAACCCCAACATCTGAGGTTGTCCCGCCAACGTCGACTACAATCGCATCGCTTAGATCACTCAAATAGGATGCTCCGCGTAAAGAATTCGTTGGTCCGCATGCCACAGTGAAAATGGGATATCGGACAGCGTAATCGACAGACATAAGCGTACCATCGTTTTGTCCGAAAAATACTCTCGCGTCAATCCCTTCTGCCTTTAGTGCATTAATAAATCCATCAGCCGCTGTTTTCGCCACATTTACAACGGAGGCATTTAAGATCGTCGCATTTTCTCTTTCTAGTAATCCAACGGAACCAATTTCTGAGGATAAAGAAAGAGCGATATCTTCACCAAGTACTTCTCGTAAAATTTCACCAGCTCTTTGCTCATGTGATTGCGTCACGGGTGAAAAAACTGAAGTTATCGCGACAGAATCTACCTTCCCTTTGATTTCATTCGCAATTTCGTATAAACGCTCTTCATCTAAGTCAACAATTTCTCGGCCGTCAAATTCATGTCCTCCACGGATTAGATAAACATGCTTGCCAAGTGCATCACGAAGGTCATCTGGAACACCAATCAAGGGTTTCACAGCTAAGGTAGCAGGTGCACCAATCCGGATTGCCGCAATTTTATTCAATCTTTTCCGTTCAACGATTGCATTGGTACAATGAGTGGTACCAAGCATGGCGTATTTAATTTGGTCACGAGGAACCTGCGCTTCGTCAATGATTTTTTTCATAGCATTGTAAATACCAGTCGCTACATCCTCAGTCGTCGCTGATTTCGTTTCTGAAACCACCTGATTATGCTGGTCTAAAAGTACAGCATCTGTATGTGTTCCCCCAACATCAATTCCAATACGATAAATACTCATTATAAAGCCTCTCCTTTCTCTACAAGCTCTTCAACTGGAACATAATCCACGTCATAGCCAAAGTATTTTGGACCTACTGTTTCAATCCCCTTAGCTGTCCTCCACTTCGGATTGCATGGAATTCCTATCACGACACATCGTGCACCATAGCGTATACCTTCTGTTGTAATCGGAAGACCCGTTTCCGCATCCAGTACAGCAATAAGGTCAGGTGTGACGCAAACAAGTCGCTGCTCTGTCTGAGCAAGTAAATGTTCATTTTGAAAGCTTAGCGTGAGCGTTTCACCCTTATACTCATTGAGCCCCTCAATTTTCGCTTCACCTCTGGCAAAACCTGTTTCTGTTTTTCGGTTAATATCACTAACCTTTCCGCTAAACAATTCAAATCCACCAACGGTTTTCAATACTTCTTGGATTGGATTTACATTGTTTACTTTTGCAAGTCTAATTGCTTTTCCAATCTCTTCTTCGAGCTTCAAGATACCGCTTATTCCGCTCTCTTTCAATTGCTTACCAGTCATCGGATAAATGGCACACATAACCGAACCACCCATTTGAATCGTTGTTGCACGAGCAATTCTCTCGGTCCAAACATTATTAATCGTTGATAACAACATCGTATTCCCTTTCTCATCGGAAATCACTCCAGGTGTTGCTGAAATGCCATCTAAATAAAATGTTACCATTTGTAACTCTGGAAAGGCTCTGCCCATTCCGTCCACATCAATGACAGGTAAACCTAATCTTGCAGCTGTGGCAAAAGGAAGCATTGAGTTCACTCCTCCTGCTTCTATCGGAAACGTTCCATAAATCTTTTTCCCTAAATATTCTTCAAGTTTTTGAAAGGCTTCAATTGCTTCTTCTCCACTCGGTGCTTTTTCAAGCATGACAGTCGGAGCTCCCATCATGGATGAAGGGACAACTAATGCGTCTTCCGGTACCTCATCACCTTCTAATAAAGTGATTTCTCCATATTCTTCAATGGCTTGAAGTGCCATAAGTTTCCCAATGTACGGGTCACCTCCGCCGCCTGTACCAAGCAGGGCTGCTCCTACTGCTATATCCTCAATTTCTTGTTTTCCTATTTTTCTCATAATCTAAAAACCTCCAAAATTCCAAAAATTTATTAGGCAGCTATCCCATTTCCAGCCTTTTTGTTTCTCATTGTTATATAGATTTTTGAACCGAAGTAATAAACAACTGCACTTACTACCAGTGAATTGATTGATGGAATACCAGCTGTCACGAAATATCCAGCTGCAAATCCTGCTCCCCATGCGATTAATGTCACAGGACTCATTTTTTCAACTTCTGCAGGCAACGTTCCATTGGCCCTGCTTTCATCTAGTGCTTTTCGATGCGTTTTTAAAATGAAATAATCGATTACCATTATTCCTGCTACTGGCGGAATAAAAACACCTAGTAAAATGAGAAAGCCGACAAACATATCTAGAATACCCAAAACTGAGAGCACGGTTCCAATTACCCCGATGATAAGTGTGACCACCCCGCGATTTAACTTGATATTAAAAACAGTATCAAAAATATTTGTAAAACCTAGAGATGAAGAATATAAGTTTAAATTATTGATTTTAATCGTAGAAAAGACAACTACAATCGCCCCTAGCCAGCCTGATGTTTGCACCATAATGCTGACCACGTCATTTGTTCTAGCCGCATGTGCCATAAGCACAGCAATCATGTTAATACCTAGCTCTCCAACAAAGGTCCCAATCATCGTCATCCAAAAAACATCTTTTCCACTTTTAGCAAAGCGGCTGAAATCAGGTGTGATGACCGCTCCTATGATAAAACCACCAGCAACCATAGTAGCAGCTACACCCATTGTTAATGGATCACCTGCAGGTGCAGTAGTTGTTAAATCGAAAAGAGAATGTTTACTAAGAACTTGATAAATTCCTACTCCCACAGCTAAAAGAAATGCAGGTACAGCAATGGTTGCTGTTACACTTAGTAATTTAAATCCAAAAATAACAAGGATGGTTACGCCTAATCCCGTAAGCGTTGCGGCAACTGGAAGACTTAACTTACCATTTGTTGCCTGAACGAGCCCATCTGCAAAAACCCCATTCTGTACACCAAACCAACCGATACATGCAATTGCAATGATGGCCCCAATAATACTTGAACCATAGCGTCCAAATCCGGTCCATCGTGCTAATAGACTCGTCGAAAGACCTTCACGTGCCCCCGCATAACCTAAAAGAAAACTAATGACCTGTAAAATTACGCTGCCGAACATCGTAGCCCAAAAAGCTTCCCAAAAAGTCATTCCGTATCCTAATGCCGCACCTAATATGAACTGTGAAATGGTTGCAAGGGCACCAACCCGTACAATTGTGATACTCCACAATGATTGCCGCGCAGATTGCGGAACACGTGATAAGGAGTAATCATCGCCCAAGACCTTTTTGTTTTCCAATATAATCACTCCTACTCGATTTTTTTATCTTCATGATCATAGCCAACAGAGTTAAATCTGCAATTCTCCCAAAGCCTTTATGCGAATCCTTAATACTTCCCCTTTAAAATAATCAAACGGGAACTCTTCGATTGAAACCACCTTAATGCTCTCCACTTTTGCACCTTTTAGGAAGAGCTGTTTAAATAGTTTTTCTTTCTCAAGCTCAATGATTTCCTCTATCGTTTGATTTTTTAACCAAAAAACTTTGTCCGTTTGGGCACTAAGGGGAGCATAGCAGGCACCAATGGCATTACTTATATGATGACCTGATGGATGAATAACCCTTTTGTATTTCCCGAATAACCGATTCACAATTAATGTGCTTCCCCCGCCAACCAACACGATAGGAAGTCCTTCACTATTTAGCTCTAAACGGGTAATCTTTTCCTTTATCTCCTGGGTCACCTTTTTTACGACTTTCTGACAATCTTCATATGTTAATTTCTTTAGCCAGTTAGAAGTCATCTTTTCGTTTGATAATGAATCCAGATCCATCCCAAAGAATGAATCTGTTACAGTCCAGGAATCTCCTCCCCAAGAAATCCCTTGATGTTCAAGGTCACTAGCAATCGTTGCCTTTATTTGTATTTCTTCATTATCCAGCGAAATCAGACTTCCGCCTCCATAAGGCAATGAATATATTTTCGGAACTCTCATATTGACATCGATGTTTAAAAAAGAGGTTGAACCCACAGTCAATTCCGGCTGGCCATTTCGAATTTTCCCGATTTCTATCGTACTTCCCCCAAAATCAACAACTATACAATCTTGTAAACCACTTATGATGCTTGCCCCTCTGAAACTATTTGTTGCTCCAGATCCAATTGTGAAAATGGGATATTCTATTGCATCTTGAAGTTCTAACAGAGAACCATCATTTTGGGTTAACCAACATGGGCATTGTAAGGAAAGCTTTTTAAATAATTCTGTTAAGTCCATCATTGCCTGACGAATAACTTTTGAGAAAACAGCATTTAAAAGGGCAGCATTTTCTCTTTCTACAAAACCCATTACCCCCAATTCATGGGACATGGTAATCGGAATTTCAGGAAATTGTGTTTTTAAATCATCTCGAAGGTATCGTTCTTCCGTATCAATTAGTGGTGAGTTTACACCAACAATGCAGATAGACTCAATGTTATCCTTTTGAATATGCTCGTAAAGCCTGTCCATCTCCCCAGGGTCTGGCGTTTTAGTTAGATCTTCATAAAAACTAGTAATATGAAAGACATTACCTATATATTTTTTAAGATGTTCTGGCCAAAATAGACCTGGTTTAAGAAGTGTCGGCTTTTTCATAATCCGAATTAACGCTGTTTTCGAGAGTTGTACTGGGTGATAAAGTGCATTTTGAACATGAGTGGTTCCAACAAAAACACCCTCAATTTCATTCGGTGCTATACCCGCCTCACTAATTACTTTTCTAGCTGCTTGCTCAATCCCCGAAATAATATCCTTGGAGGTTAATTGTTTATTCCAAGAAAGGAGCTTCCCGTTGCTTCCTATTAAAACAGCATCTGTATTGGTACCTCCGACGTCAATTCCAAGCTTCATGCGACTGATCTCCTTGCAATGGTTGATAGGTAACAGCTAGACCATAATTTTCAGGGCCAACCAATTCAAGCATATCCTTTGTCCGGAGGATATTGGGTGCTGGAACAGCAAATATTGTTACTGCCAAGCCTACTTGTATTTCGGAAACATTATAGGGGCTAAATTTTTCATCATCCAATACAAGAATTAGATCAGGCGTCATGCAACGATATAGTTTTTCTTTAATCGCAATAAATTCATTTTTAAACTCTATTTCCATTCTTTTATTGGAATGAGACGACCTTCCCTCTACGGTGAATTTCCCGATCAATGCCCCTTCTTCAAACCATCTGCTAACTTCTGTTATGACACCCGTGATGATAGATATCGGTTTTCCATAAAGTGAGTTTTCAAAGACTGCCATCATTTCTATCCTTTTTTCACTAACCGATGTTTCTTTCATTAAAGCTGACCCTAAGCGATAAATTAAGTTTAAGGAACCTGAAATCATTGATGTTTTCATCTTCCTAGCGTTTGAACCAAAGCCAACAAAATGAACATACCCGCCGCTTTTCGCAATAAAATTCTTTGTCTTTTCAGATGTAATTTGAATATCTTCATTTCCCTGTATAACTGTGTATGCATCATGAGTTTCAAGGACCATCGGTGAAACAGGAATCTTATTGAGATGATAGGTTGTCATTGATAATTCTGGAAATGCCTTTCCCATGCCATCTCCATCGACTACCGGCAAATTGTTCTGATAGGCCATCAGTAACGGTTCTAATCCGTTTACTCCCCCGATTTCAACAGGGATGATGGCACCAATCTTTTGTTCTATGATGGACTCATATACCTTTAACGCTCGACTTCCCTGTATACCTGTTGGAATGTTCTCATTATAAAAAATTGTTGAGCCCATCATCCCAGTTCCTACAATCCATTCATCCTCTAAATCAACAATTGTCTTTACTGTGATCGACTCTTCGTCTTTCATTATCGACATTATTAGATTCTGAATGGATTTTGTATCGCCACCACCTCCACAGGCAATTAATTTTGCCCCCAATGCTACTAATGGAATATCCTGTTTTTTAATTTGCCATGACATATACTGCTCCCCTTTCTTTTTATATTGCAAGTACCGTGCCAAAAAAATAAAACCTCTGAAACCAGAGGATAGAAGGATTTTTAAAATTCAATATTAAAAATTATTAGAATAATCTTGATAATGATAATGGCAATTTATAGCACGAATCATAATTATTCTCATCTTTACTCAATTTTTCTCATCCTTTCTCAACTTTTATCAATTTCTACTTTATTTTATATTTAGTAATCCTTCGATATAATGTTGGTAAACTTATTTTCAAATGTTTTGCTGCCTTCTTTTTCCCATTCGTATCTCTGCCATATTGGTCTAATAGTTCGATAATCATTTCTTTTTCATCTTTACGATTGGTTGTTTTACGTGCCAGAACAGTCTCTGTTTCCATTATGTGATCTTTTTTATCTTCTAATCCAAAATAATTCGGCATACTTTCAATTGTCACTAAGTCACCAATTTCTAATTGTACAAAATGATGTACAACATTTTGAAGCTCTCTTATATTTCCTGGCCATACATATCTAAGTAAATTTTCGATGACCACTTCTGATAACCTCTTCGGTGAACGCCCTAACTCCATAGAAATTTTATTTAAGTAATAATCAATAAGAATGGGAATATCTTCTCTTCGTTCTCTCAAAGGTGGAATCATAATTGGAATAACATTTAACCGGTAATACAAGTCCTCTCGAAATTCCCTATTTGCGACAAGTTCTTCTAGATTACGATGAGTTGCCGTTATGATCCGAACATTCACCGGCGTGCTCTTTGTATCCCCAACTCTTTCAATCTTTCTTTCCTGGACTACCCTTAGTAATTTAGCTTGTAAAGGAAGTGGAAGGTCACCGATTTCATCTAGAAAAATCGTTCCACCATCGGCAAGCTCAAACCTTCCCGCTTTATCACTGGTCGCACCAGTGAATGCGCCTTTTACATGTCCAAATAACTCACTTTCAAGTAAGGATTCTGGAATGGCAGCACAATTTAGAGCAATAAAAGGAGCTTCCCTCCGAGGACTAGCAGAGTGAATAGCTTGGGCAAATACTTCTTTTCCCGTTCCACTCTCTCCTCTTAATAGAACGGTCGTATCACTTGGAGCAATTCTTTTTCCAATATCAATGACATTTTGAATCGACTCGCTCGTTCCTTTGACATCATTAAAGTTATAAAGAACCCGCCGCTCATTCACCTTCTTTTTCGACTCCTTAAAAGGAGTTAAATGGAGAAGAAGAGAGACAATCTCCCCATTCGCCATTAAAGGATTTACCCTTACTGAATATTCCTTTTGTTTCCCGCTCGTTAATGGATAAGAAATCCTCCATTCTTGCTGCTTCGACTTATTTCTCATTTCTAACCAAACAGCTTGAGGGATGATTTCACTTATATTCTCACCCATTAAAACGGTTCGAGCTTTATTAAACTTCAAACTTCCACTATTGCTGATATTATGAATCGTTCCATCTAAGCCGACAATTAGCAGTGGATCCTCAATTAATGAAAAAACCCCGTTCATTTCTTCTAGAATTGAATGGTTTTCTTTTCTTAATCCTTCATTTTCTATTTTATTACTCATCCATTCCCTGCAAAAATCTAGCTGCAGTTCCATTTTGTTACAGTTATCAACTAACCATTCATCCTGACCTTTCACTGACACAGCTAAAAGTACTCCTATTACTTTTCTATCCTGAAATATAGCTTTAATCATAATGTTTTGGGCTTGACCAACTTCTGTTAATAAACATGTTTCACACGTATGCTCTATTCTTTTTGTAACAAAAACATCCATACCTGTCTTTTTAACTTTATTGAGAATAGGACATTTTAGGTGTAATTGATCAAAAAATACTACCTCAATTTTAATGGGATATGGCTCCATAATCTTGGATATAGTCCATTCCATATCCTTCTTTTCCATTTCTTTATACATATGTACCACCTAATCATCTAGCTTTTATTGATGTTAATAAAAAGTAATTCCTTCTATTCTAAACAATAAGAATTTTAAATTCAAAACTAAAGTAAGGTAACACCCTAGATAGAACGATTTCCTTTATAAATTCTTTGCCTGACATTCACCTATTTTTCCTCTTAACATAGGATGATTTAAAAATGGCAGGAGGTCGTATTATGGAGAAGGAACAAGCATCCATCACAAAGTCCTCTAGGTCAAAATGGCAGACTTTTGAAGTGATTGGCATCTTGTTAGTCTTTGGATCATTGATTCTTCTATTATTCGCTCCTAATTCATTGTCTAGCCTGTTTGATACGATTATTAAGGAAGTTAAACCAATTGTCGTAGATATATTTCTGACAAGTGAAGTTGGGATTGCCATTATTGTAAGTGTTATTGTTGGACGCCTATTGGAGCGATTAGGCTTTACGGATGGGTTAATTCGACTATTTGTTCCCATTATGAAGTGGTTCAAAATCAATCCATCCGTCATCATTCCAAGCGTATACAACATCCTTGGTGATATTAACGCTGCTGGAAAAATCTCTGGACCTATACTTGTCAAAGCAAATGCAACCAAGGCTGAGCAAAAAATTGCGGTAGCGACGATGATTCAATCTCCACAATCCTTTGCAACCTTTGTGTTAGGACTCATCGCACTATCAGCGTTTAGTATTAATGCCTTTCCACTCGTAATCTTATCTATTTTTGTCCCAATCATTGCGGTCCCATTTCTGTTATCTAGAACCATTTACCGAGATACAAAAAAAGTGGAGCTTGAGGAACTGCCGCGTTTTACACCTACTACAAAATTTCTGCAAACAATTTTCTCTTCCGCTAAAGAAGGCGTTGAACTGCTGTTTTTAATTATTATTCCAGCCGTTGCAGCTGTCTTTTTCTTTATCGGAGCCTTAAAATTCATAGGTGTTTGGAGTTTTATAGAATCTAGCTTATCCTCAGTTCTTACATTCTTAAGTATCGAACCAGCTACCGGTATTGTGTCCATACTTGCTGCTCCGACACTCGCGGTTGCTCAGCTTGCGGAACTCTCGAGTACCATTGATCCACGTTTAATTGTAGGCTCATTTGTTATAGCTAATTCTGGACTGCCATTGTCGGTCATCTTTGGCCAGGTGCCTGTCACCTGGGCTGAAACATCTAGTTTAAATGAGAGAGAAACGTTAGAGGCAGCGATTATTGGCATGGTTTTAAGATTTATTACGGCATGTGTATTGGGATATTTTTTAACTCCATTTTTGGTGTGATGACTGATGAACTACTTGATCCGAAGTAAAAGGTTAGTAACTGTCAGTCAGTTAGGGACGTTGGAAGATGGCGCAATGGTTATTGAAAATGGAAAAATAGCTGAGATTGGCAGCTGGGATAGTTTGAAGGAGAAATTTCCGGATTCCGTTTTGATTGATTGTTCAAACTATGTAATTACACCTTCATTAGTAGATTGTCATACTCACTTACTAGAATTTGCTCCAACCTCTCTTTATCCGGTGACGCCTCAAACTCATTTTTTGGCTGGAAAAGCGATTCTCTTTCAAGCATTGTCAGCAGGGATCACGGCACTTGGGGAGCAAATCTGCGGTCATCCGCTATGCGATTTTTCAAAGGAAGATTATCAAAAAGCCGTTCAAGATATACCACTCGATGTTTCCTTTGCAACAACTAGCATTTCGATTGGTTTCGAAAATTTGGCTCATTTTACTTCCATCTCACAATCGCGAGCTGTTACACAATACGATTTATCTGACCCGGTTTTAGTGCAGATGATTGCACTTGAAAGTGACTATCCTGGTGAAAATATCTTTATCAATGCCACACCAGCAAATTTCACCGAAAAAGAAGTACCGCGGGCTGGAGAGATCATCTACACACTCGAGGAGTTAAAAAAGATTGTAAAAATCTATCATCGATTAGGAAAACGAATAGGCGCTCACGTTGCAGGTGAGCAAGGTATCAATCTAGCCTTAGAGGCAGGAATCGATGTTTTGCACCATGCACATGGAATAACAGATGAACAAATTGACATTGCTGCAAAACAAGGAGCTGAAATTGTCGCCACTCCAATGGGCGGTACACATCTACGGCCGAACTCTCCAGAGGAAATTCTCAAATTGATGCAAAAAGACATTCCAGTATCAATCTCAACTGATTCCTATCTTCCACCATACCCGGGAACTTCATGGCTCCCCTTTCATGATCAAACATTACAAGGCCCTGATGTTCTAATGCTAATCGCGCAGCCAGCTATGCAGTTGTTAAAGAAACATCATTATGATGAAAATAAGATTCTAGCGCTTTTAACTGATAATCCTGCTAGACTATTAGGAAAAGATGATCGTTTCGGACGACTAGAAGTAGGTTTAGAAGCAAACTTTTTAGTATCTGAAGGTATTCCTGGACTAGAAATTACAGAGATTGATCAGATAAAAAACGTTTTTTATAAGGGTGTTAAGGTGATAGTTCGAAAATAAAAAAACGTGCCAGTAACCTACCAACAAAATTTGAAGGTGCCTGGCATGTTTTTCCGTTTGTTGAACCTGTATAGTTTTTTGTTAAAGCTGTACCCTTTTTTGTAGAAACTGTATGGTTTTTTGTTTAAACTGTACGGTTTATTATACAAACAGTACGGTTTATTACAATAAAAAGTGCCAGGACCACCCAAATTTGGTGGTACCTGACACTTTTTTCAAGCAAAAACTTTGCTTGTTTTCATAACTCTCTCTCTTGCAGCAACATACTCTTGATGAAGC
The DNA here is from genome assembly GCF_055502545.1 of Bacillus sp. CZDM1. Taxonomy (NCBI): domain Bacteria; kingdom Bacillati; phylum Bacillota; class Bacilli; order Caryophanales; family Bacillaceae; genus Bacillus; species Bacillus sp. CZDM1. The sequence continues at coordinate 103,185 of NZ_JBUESO010000004.1, forward strand.
TTCTTTTTATCTGGAATATGAATTTATTAATAAAGTTTCAAGTGAATCCTTACTCTGCTTGAAATCTATTTTTCCGCTTTAAGAGCATTTTTCAAGCTTTTAATGGTGCCAAGATGTTCATTTTCATGGAATGTAGCGTAGGAAAGGAGTTCACCGATGGTTTCCAATTTTAATGATCCTATAGTAAATGGGTTTTCAACATTTTCATTTAGTCTTCCGGCAAACGTTTCTTTCACACGTACTAATTGTTTTGAAAGTAATGGAAGAATCTCCTCTATAGTAGGCGGAGTGAGATTCCAGTCGGTTGTTTTGGATCCGGATTTGAATAAGTCGATATATCCCTCTGGCAAATTTGGAATTTCATTTGAAAAGTGAAAGACAATCCTCTCAACAGCAACATAAATATGACCCAACTGCCAGCGTAGTGAATTAGGGTATCCATTTGGGATAATGTCCGCATTTTCTTCCGTTATGTCTTGTGCCGCCTTTAATGTAGCGTTGCGAGCATATTCAAATAGATCAAAAATCATTTTTTCAGTCATGTTTAAGTCCCCTTTTCCAATCAGATTTTTTATTGCTCTACACTCTTTACTATTCAGCTATATTTCCCATTGCAATCGAAATTCTATTCCAGCTGTTTATTTGATTAATTAATAGAATGAGGTCCACATACTGTTTCTCATCATAGTGTTCACGCACTCGCTGATATAACTCATCCGGAACACGTTTTGTCGCAATTAATGTCACATGCTCTGCAAGCTCAAGTGCTGCTTTTTCTGCATCTGTGTAAAATGTACACTCTCTCCAGGCACTAAGACAAAATAGCCGTTGTTCGGTCTCACCCATTTTTCTAGCATCAGCAGTGTGCATATTGATGCAATAAGCACACCCATTTATTTGAGAAGCTCTAATTTTTATCAACTCACGAAGTTTACGGTCTAAACCAGTGGTTTTTGTATATTTTTCCATTTCCATCATAATTTTTAGTGCTTCCGGTGCTTCATTGTAGTAATTGATTCGCTGTTCCACGATCATTACCTCCTGTTGATGTTTTAATTGGCGACAACGTTAATCGACGATTAACTATATCTATAATATGACGGTTATTAAATTATGTCAACCCTCCGAAAAAGACCCTTAGTTGATAGAAAACTATATTTGACAAAGAAATAAAACATTCCTAAGATAAATGGAAGGAATTACTTTTTATTTATGAAGAAGGTGTTGGTATGCAGTATAGTATTGGCGTTGAATATGCACTTCATTGCCTCGTTTATTTAATTGATATTCCTGAGGATTCTTCCACTGGAATAAAGGAGCTTTCCTTTTTTCAAGGAATTTCAGATACATACCTTTCAAAGATTTTCACAAAATTATCGAAGGCGGGTATTGTCAGTTCAGTTCCCGGGGTTAAGGGTGGTTATAGACTTGCTAAATCTCCAGAAGAAATTACTTTTTGGGATGTAGTGGAAGCAGTTGAAGGGCCTAAGCCAATTTTTCAATGTAAAAATATTAAAGATAATGGGTATTTGTATAGAGAAAACTGCTGTACCGCTCCCTCTTTTTGCACCATCAATTTAGTGATGCTCTCTGCGGAGGAAAAAATGCGTGATTTCTTGCGCAGTAAAACACTTGCTTGGTTAAATGAAGAGCTAAATAATGTACTGCCTGAACAAGTACGTGAAGGTTCACGGAAATTTTTTTCAAAAAACAATATGTAAAAAACCTCTCGTGAGATTCTTACACTAACAGAATCCAGCGAGAGGTTTTTTATATGGCAATAATAAAAACGCGAAAGTGAATACTATTATAAGTTAGAAAAATAATAAGATTGACGACATATTAGGGAGTACATTTGTTTATGTTAATGAAAAACAATAATCAAAATCCTGCTGAGAATCAAACCCTTGGAGAAATAGTGAAAAGAGCAAAGAAATCATCTGATTTTAAAGAAATAGAAAAACAGGCTGCCGGAGTCCGAATATGTATCCTATACTTCACTACACTCATCGACCACAATAAGATGGAACGTGTATTTCTTCCCTATTTAAATGAGCGTGAAGAACAGATAGAACAATCTTTTGATGTTGATAATTTTAAAGATAATCTTCCTCTTGAAGAAGTAATTCGTACGCAGGACGTAAAAGAAATCGAAGAGAAAATTCATCTGGGATATGTACTCATTACCTTTGAAAATAACTCTCAAGAATGTCTTTTGATAAACGTTAGTAATTTATCTGAAGGGGTCCGAAAAACGAATGAAACGGAAAATGAGTTTAGTGTCACAGGGCCAAAGTTAGGGTTTGTTGAGAATCTTGATACGAATATTCTCCTACTTCGAAGTAAGTTAAAATCACCATTATTAACGACAGAAGAGTTTGTTCTAGGCACATTGTCAAAAACTAGGGTTACCATTGTGTATTTAGATGGAATAACAAATGAAAAACATATAGAAACCGTAAAAAAAAGACTCTCTGAAATAGATTTTGATATTATTTGGGATACTTCTGCTATTGACCAAATAATAAGAGATAACTCTAATACTCCTTTTCCGCTTTACCTATCTACAGAGAGGCTAGATAGAATTTCTTATACACTCTCTCTGGGCCAAGTAGTTATTTTTAGTGATGGTTCACCATCTGCAATAGCTGGTCCTTCTACTATACTCGATTTTTTTATCTCACCTGAAGATTATTATTATCATTGGGTTATTGGAACATTCTTTCGGTTAGTACGTATATTTGCAATAATCTTTTCAATCTTTTCTTCCTCTATTTATGTCGCGGTTGTGACGTTTCACTTTGAGGTGATTCCCGCGGATTTACTAGGTCCGCTCATAAAGTCCAGAGCAAACGTTCCATTTCCACCGTTATTGGAGGTTCTTTTTTTAGAAATGACCATTGATTTATTAAGAGAGGCAGGAGCTCGATTGCCTACTTAGGTAGGGCAAACATTGGGAATTGTTGGTGGTATTGTCATTGGACAGGCTGCAGTTGCTGCAGCACTGACAAGTAATATTTTATTAATTATCGTCGCTTTATCCGCACTAGCATCATTCACTACACCAACAATCATTATGTCCAACACAATAAGATTATTAAGATTTCCCTTTATCATTCTGTCATCATTACTAGGCGGGTTAGGAATTATGATAGGTTTTGCAGTTTTACTATGTCATTTATTTAAGCTAAAATCATTTGATACTCCTTACATGGTTCCTTTGTATCCGTTTCGGCGAAATAATTTTAAAGATAGTTTTATTCGGTCGCCTTATAGTGAAACAAACAAAAGGCCAGAATTTTTAAAAGCAAAAGATACAATAAAATATTCACTAATGAAGAAAAAACAGAAGAAGGAGGATATTAATGACGAATAAAACTTTTGTAAAAATAGGTTTTGTCGTTTTATTGTTACTCCTGTCCGGATGTGTACCTCAGAATATTATTGATGAGGTTTCTTTAATGCATAATATTGGATTTGATAGAGAGAAGAAAATGTTAAAAGGGTTTGTTGTCTATCCTGATTATCAACAAGGTAAGGAATCTTCGTTAATTTCTGCACTTGGAACTAATCCTTCGAGTTTACGTGAAGAGCTTGGCTATAAGTCACAATTTAGAGTAGAAATGGGACAGTTAAGGGTAATTATTTTTGGAAATAAATTAAGTACACATGGTTTAGCACAAGTTCTGGATACCATTTGCAAAGACCCTCAAGTTGGCTTTGTCAGGATTGTCATTTCAAATGATTCCCCTAGCAAAATACTCAAAAAAACTCTAAAAGAGCGTCCACTTTATTTAATGAATTTAATCGAACAAAGCATTACAAACGAAGGTATACCGGAATCGAACATCCATACCACGTATGATCAATTTTTTGGAAGTGGGATTGATATGTCTTTTCCCATTCTCACGGTAGACTCCGGCGGAAAAGTGAAAGTGGATGGCGTGGGCATATTTAAAAAGGATAAATTAAAATACACGATACCAACCAAAGAGGCATTTTTATTAAAATTGTTGACAGATCGAAATAAAGTGGGGGTATATAATTTAAAACTTACCAAGAATGATCGTAGCGATTACGTAGGAGTAAGATTACTATATGGAAAGCATAAAATTAAAATATTGAATGAAAACAATATCAATAAGGTAAAAGTCACTTTGGATCTGAATGTAGAACTTGGAGGTTTACCGGATTGGATGACAGTTGAAAATAAAAAAGATTTTCAAATCATTAAAAAAGAATTACAGCAATCAATTTCCTGGGATGCAGCAAAACTCCTAAAAGATCTTCAAGCCCAAAATGTAGATCCTATTGGGCTTGGCAGAATACATAAAATTAGCCAAAACAATTGGTCTGAGGATAACTTTTATAAAAATATTTATCCTAGAATGTCCTTTGATGTTAGTACGAACATTATTATTAGACAAGCTGGAGTTGGAAAATAGTGAGCGTTAAAGTAAAAGAACAATTTCAAGTTTCTGCTTTTTTTGCTTTCTTTTTAGTTCACGCTTCACAAACCGGAATTGGCATTTTAAAATACCAAGCCCAAATAAGTAAACATGCTGAACAAGACGCCTGGATTTCATTGATTATGTCAGGAGTTTCCATACATTTAATCCTGTACATTATTTTTAAAATGTTAGATTCCAAACATAACGATTTAGTAGCGGTCCACCAACACTGTTTTGGACGAATAGCCGGAAGCACACTATCCCTTTTAGTTTTAGGCTACTTTTGGCTCGCCTCTTTAACTGTTTTTCGAACGTATATTGTCGTTATACAAACATGGGTTTATCCAACCATTAAAACCTGGCAGCTTAGTATCATATTCGGTGTTCTAATATTTTATATCGTATCCAGTGGATTCCGTATTTTAACAGGTTTCAGCTTTTGGGGAGTTATTTTACCATCTTTATTATTTATTCTAGTATACTTCCCTATCAAGCATATGAACTACATTTATTTACTGCCCGTTTTCAGTCATTCTATAGGTGATTTACTCTTATCAGCAAAGGCTTCCACTTTACTTTTTCTCGGTTTTGAATGGGTTTTAATGTACTACCCATTTATCAAGGACTCATCGAAAATACCTAAATGGGTCTACCTTGGGAATTTTTATACCATTGTTGTTTACCTGATCGTAACCTTTATATCATTTCTCTATTTTAATCAAGATGTGATTGAACAACTCCCATGGGCTACGCTCATGATGGTGAAAATCGTCCACTTTAGTTTTTTGGAGAGGTTTGAATATATATTTATTTTTATTTGGTTATTGGTCATCATTCCTCCGATGTGTATCTCCATGTGGGCATGCACAAGAATCATTAAAAGAACGTTCTCAATTCCACCAAGGGGTTCATTAGTAGTATTAATTCTTTTAGTCATGATAGCTTCGATAATGTTGAAAGATCTTGAAAGCGTAGACATGATAAGTAATATTGCCTCTAAAGTCGGATTTGTATTTATCTATTTATACATTCCTTTCCTTTTTCTTATAAAACTAATGAAAGATCGATTACTAAAGAATAAGAGAACTAGTGCTTAGTGCATAACAAACTCTTGTACCATTTTTCAATTGCCGGCTAGGAGTTAGATAAGGAAATCATTTCCTCTAAAAAAAAGAATATCAGACACATAAATTTTTTTGTGTCTGATATTCAGGCATCATGGTTCACTTTTTATAGCTCTCTTCACCCCCCCTACTAGAAATAATGGTAGCGCCGATCCCCTCCTCAACCAGATCCGTATTAAACTTCACAGAGTAACATAAAACATAAATCACAATAAGCGCAGCAATCAGATTTAACACAATCAACGATAGGTTGATAGTTAAAAATTGAGTCAGAACTCCTACACCAACAACCGGACCAATAAATCCTGTGTATGCACATAAATAAAATGCAGTTATCACTCGGGGGCGCTCTTCCGGTTTTGGTAATTCACCGGAAAATCTCAAGGCAACTTGAAACGTCCATCCTGCGCCAATGGCTTGAATGAATATTCCCGCCCAAAGTAAGAATAAATTTGCTGTCTGACCGGAGAAAACGGTCACCCATGAACCAAGAACAAGAAACAGGATACCAAGACGCATCCGGGTAATAGGGTTACGACGGCCAAGGTGAGAACTGCACTAGGGCGCCCCCACCTAATAGCAATAATATTAACAATCCGGATATAGAGAGATTATCTGTGTGAATGACATTTCTAGTGAAAGAAGGAATAAGAGAGAATACAATTCCACATAACGTAAAAGCAGTAAAGATCGGAAGTCCAATCATTGACCAAAAATGGGACCGAATATTCTTTGGAACATCGAACGAAATCTTCGTTTTAACTGGTTGTTTTTGCCCTTGGGTATCCTTTTGCTCTGGTAACATTTCAAGACTTACCAAGGAACTCAATAACATAATGAGTAGAAACCAATATGGCAAATGAAGCGTCTGAAAATGCACATACTGTACAATTAAGCCGGAGATAGCCGGACCAAGACCAAAACCAATGTTTACTGTTATCCCTGACAGTTTAAGTGCCGTACTCACTTTATCTTGAGGTGTTTGCTTTAATAAGAAAACACTGGCCGTACCTGTAAAAGCGCCATACGCAATGCCTTCTAATATTCTTGCTACATAGAGCATCCAGACAGCATGACTCATAATAAAAATCAATGTTGATAAGATTGAGATCAATATACTAAAACGGACTACGCTTTTTAATCCCCAGTCACTCCCCCTAGCACCTACTATCAGCAAGGTAGGAATTAAGAAAGCTGCATAGATAGCAAATAGGATGGTAATTTGGAGACTATTAAGTTGATAATGCTCACTATATAAAGGGAATAACGATGAAATATACGTGGCACAACATGACATGATTAAAATGATCCAAAGCATCCTTTTCATTCTGTTTCCTTCTTTCAAAGTTAATTTACATCGATGCAAAGCAAATTTAACACATTCAAGAACGAACGGACAATAATTAATTTGAATGTTCGTTCTTAAATTTACGGAATCAAATAAAATAGAGCTGTAAAAACAGCTCTTTGACTAACCTTCCTGTTCGATTTGGATGAAAGTATTCCCAAATTGAGCAATCTTTCATTCAGGTTGATTTTCCTGTATTGATCAAATCTACTTAAATTTTAACTTTATAATTCCAATCAGTTTGTCCAAGATAGCTCAATAATTGCTCTTTTCGAAAATAATTTAGCACATTCAGGAACGTTCGGTAAAAAATTATTTTTGAATGTTCATTCTTAAATGCAAGGACGATTTTTACATTTTTGAAAAAGAACCGTAAGGCATGGTCGCCTTACGGTTCTTTTGATGTCTAATAAGCACTATAGAGTAATTGTTGCATCTATTCCAATACCGACAGATTCATTTTAATAATTTGGTGTAATTTTTCCCTGTCTGTTATCGTCTTAACCATCACGCGCAGTCCTATTAATGCATTAAGAAAATAATAAGACATCCCTTCCGCATTAAGTTTCTTGGAAAATTCTCCCGATTGTTGGCCGTCCACAATAAGATTACGTATTAACTGTTCTAATGAGGTCCATCTCAGATGAACCAAATCTATTGCCTCAGAATCATGTTTTGCCAACTCAACAGCCGTATTCACTAGGAAGCAACCCCTAGGAAACTCTTTTTGTTGTTGGATTGCCATTTCAAACAACAATTGGATTGCTTCCCTAGCCGAACGGATATCAGACATACGTTCGTTAACCAATTCCTCCAACATTTCACTATAACGTTTCAATGTTTTGACATACAAGGATCTTTTATCGCCAAAAGTATCATACATGCTTCCTTTATGAACCCCCATATGCGACACCAGTTCCTGCATGGATGTCTTTTCATAACCTTGTTCCCAAAATAACTGCATGGCTTTAAGCAGAGCAGCATCTTCATCGAATTCCTTTTTCCGTGCCATTTCAATCCTACCTCCTTAATATGTGGTACCAGCGATACTATTACATTAAAATATTTACGAGGACCTCTAAGTCCTCTAACCTGCGTCTACGAAAGATACTTATCAAATAAAAATACTGATTTTTGTCATTCAATTACAATTAGCTGTGATAAATATAATAACATAGTATTATTCTACTATCCTGACCATTAGGATAACAAGAAAAGGAGTTCATGGGGAGAGTTCTATTGGTCCACTTTTTATGTAACTTGAGCCAAGAGAACCGACCCTATTGTGTCGCGCATGATATACTTACATCAAATACATCAAAAAAGCAAAGGACTACTATTATGAACTTACAAAAGAATTTATACATAGATGAAGTACTTGTCCAATACTTTCCCGCAGGAAGCTGGGAGACATGGGTTGGGCAAAGTGGTGCAAACAATACGACTCGATTTGTCCGTGTTGATGATAATCAATATGTCCTCCGCGTTTACGAAACCCATCAGGATGAAGAAAAGGTAATGTATGAGCATACAATACTCGTTGCTTTAGCGGAAATGCCTCTAACTTTTTCAATACCTCAGCCTGTACGATCACGTGATGGAAAAACGATTGTACAAACCATGGATGGTAAGATTGCCAGTTTATTTCGATACTTGGATGGAGTAAACTCTGCTCTGGGTGAAATGGCAGAAATTCATTCTTACGGGAGAACTGCTGCTGAATTGTCAGCTTCGCTAGCAAATGTTCAAATCAATCAACGACCTGCCTACAACCCTTATTATGAGATTGAAAACACTCATCCTAGTTGTTCTTTACAGGAAGTTTTGAGCTTTTGCAAAAACCCCACCAGAGAATTTTCGGAACAGACTACTGATTTACAAGTTATTTATGATCAGCTCACCTCTTTTATGGAGCAAATTTTTAGATTAAGGCAATTGCCTCATCAACTTGTTCATGGCGATTTAAACGCGTCCAACATTCTGGTCAATGAAGATGGGATTGTATCAGCTGTTCTCGATTTTGAATTTGTTACCAACGATTTACGGGTGATGGAACTGGCTGTTTGCTTATCAGACTTCATCGAACCTTGCGAAGAAAAAACTAATACTTGGGCAAAAATTAATGCATTTCTTTCAGGTTATGGAAAATCCATAAAATTGACAGAAGCTGAAATCAAAGCCATTCCTGTCCTCATCCAACTTAGAAGTCTCGATGTATTCATTCATTTTCTGGGTCGTTATTTGGATCAGATTAGCACCATTGATATCGTTAAAGAATATATTCAAAAATCGGCGAAACGCTGCAATTGGATTATGGATAATAAAAACAAATTGATTACTTTTTGTACTACTAATTTGTTAGACGTAAATAGTTAATAATTCAAAAAAACATGGGGAAGGTTCTATTGGATTAAGTTAATCCAATAAAACCGCAAGAGATTTACCAGCATCATTCCAATTGTCAATAATTATTCCGAGTTCTTTTATTTCACAAATAAAAAGTGCACAGGCACCAACCAAATTTTTAAGAATAATCATTGTTGATAGTAGTTTGTTCTCAATATACTTAGGGTCTTCCTAAGGAGTCCCTTTTTCAAAAGATAGGTATTATCTATTAAGTTAGTAACTCGTCTATCAGTTTGATGGCTCCATTAAGCCGATCCAGATAATCTCCGTTCAGGATTTCATAATCGATGTTATGACTTTTTAATAATGTCTTTAGTTGCTGATTATTTTTCACCCTTACCTCGTCCTCTCCATGAACCCGAAGCCCATCATTCACCCACTTTACATCGGGTTCAAGGTATAGCCAAAGGTCGTAGTCTTGGAGTTTAGCGATTTCATCTAGTACGGTCTGATGCTCATTATTGTAGAGGTTTGAGTAGAATTGGGTCACAATGGCTTCTGTATCAATAAATACTACCTTATTGGCTTTTTCGATTGCCTTTATTTCCTCTATCTTATGACCGTAAGCAATTTGCAGGTAATCTTCTTTTACGATAATACCATCGCACCCTCCTAATTCCTCACAGACTATCCGCCCGTATTCTTCTACATAGGTAGTGTTATAGATTTTGGCGAGGTTTTTCGTTAAAGTTGATTTCCCACAGCTTTCTGTTCCAACCACCACAACCTTTTTTACAAAGTAGGGTTTCACAATGTCAGGAATAAACTCCCAATGACGAAAGACACCTTCTTTTCGAATCGCTGTTGCGGAGATGTTCACATGAGTGCGGATAGGATCGATTAAAAAATGCTTTGCAGTTGGATACAGTTCCTCAAAGATCTCGTTATATTCAGTTTCAGAACTAAACACATAGTCTATCGGTTTTCCAATTGCCTTTTTGATTAATTGAGCTCCTTCATTCCAGTCATAATCATCATTTCCTTGATAGTCTGCAATCGGAATCACTTTTACATGCGGCATATCCTTCGTGAGTTTGGACAGCCAGCGTAAACGTATTTGAGCAGGAATGTACTCCATTTTTGTGTCTCGACACAATTCATTATCACGCTTTTCACTATGAGACAAAACCACGTAAAGTTCATCCACGATCGATGAAGCCTGAACAATGGCATACACATGACCAAGATGCAGCGGTAGAAACTTACCTCCAAAGAATCCAACACTCATTTAGGCCACCCCCTGATTTTGTTTTAGATAAAGTTTTCGCCAGTTGATATAGCCATAGAGACTGTTTACGAGGAAGGCCGACCACATAACCAACATGGAGAAATCATTCCCGCCTTGAGTGAGTAAAGCACTTATCCAAAGGAATATCGATAAGACATTTACTGAAATCCATAGGATCCATTGTTCCGCAAATCGTTTCAACATCAATATTTGTGCCGCTATCGACAATACATTTGTTGCTGAATCCGTCCAAACATTGTTGCCGCCTAGGTATTTCAAGAAGAACCCATAGCCGATTGTAAGGATTAAAATGGTTACCAATGTATATATCCAGCCTGTTTTTGTAAGGCTTTTAACTTTGACATCTTCTCCTTTAACACCCTGTTCTGTTTTGTTCTGTTTCCATAAATAAATGCCTATAAATTGGACCGGAAAGTAAAACAGCGCGTTGAGCATGACCTCTCCATAAAGACCATACCCGTAAGCAATATACGCATACGTTAACGTTTGGACAATCCCAAAATAATAATTGGAGATTTTCCCTTTTGCCACTAGCACCACGCAGAGCATGCCGCTTATAGATGATATCAAGCCAAGAGTTGAGTCTGACCAAGCAAAGAATAGATATATGTTAACCAGTGTAAAGGTGAACAACCACCCTATTTCAAAACGCTTCCAATTCCTAACTATCCCCATTCGTTCTCTCCCCTTCACCATTTTGTTTTTTTACCCTTGTAGTTTGTTTCTGTACACGGAAACAATCGGTTGAAAATCAGTAAACCGATAAAGCTGAGCAGGTGTTTTGGAATAGGTGTTTGATTTTTTTGGTTTGCCATTTTCTGTTACTGCTTCTATAAATGGCAGTGTTGGTGCTTTTCTGAAAAAGGCTGCATCTGTCGAAATCGATGGGTCATCCAAAACTGTCAATAAAACACCTTGAAGCTCTGAAAGTACAAACTCTTCGGGAAGAAAATGCTTCGCAAGTGTGGTTAGTGCCATATCCTTTTTAATAAACCATAATGCATCATCAATGATTTTTCGATGGTCAAAGGCAAGGTGTAAGGCTAGCGCCTCTTCAATGGTAAACAATTGGATATCTTGTGCGTCATAAGTCGTTTTACGATTCTTTAGGGCAATTTCATTCGCTATCACATAGTGAGCATTCGAAATAATCCATCCTCTTTTGTCTCTGCTGGGGGAATCATAGACGCCAAAATGTTTGATTCGCAGTCCTTCTACTCCTGTTTCCTCCACAAGCTTGCGTTCTGCAGCTTGAAAAGCTGTCTCGCTAGGACGAACAAATCCTCCCGGCAATGCCCACTTGCCTGCTTCTATATTTGGATTCTCTTCATGATCGAGTTCACTTCGTTTGATCAACATGATTTTCAAGCTTTTTATTGGTGGTTTATACTCGCCACTACTCTCAGATGTGATGGTAAAGACAGCAATATCGCTTGTATAGCCATCGGGTGTTGTAAAGTTTATTTTCATTTTAGTCACTCCTTTAATTAACAGTTTGTTAATTGTTAATTAAAATATATTCCAGTATTTGTTTTTAGTCAAGAAATTTCTGAAAAAAATTCAGATGATAAAAAGCCTAGAGGCTGTTTCCCCTAGGCCATACTTATTCTATTAAAAATCACTTTACCTATTTCAAAAAGACATCGCCTGATTCTATCAATTTCTGAAACTCAATAAAATATTGTAACGCTTGTGGATTTAACAGGGAATCGGAATTAACAGCCTGATTGACGGGAATTCCCATTAGTATTTTCTTAATGGGTACCTCAATTTTTTTACCATTCAATGTTTTAGGCAGTTCATTAACACTAAAAATTTCATTCGGTACATGTCTAGGAGAAGAGTTTTGTCGAATTGTTTTGTTAATATGAGATTTCAATTCCTCCGAAAATGGGATGCCCTCTTTTACAACGATAAATAATGGCATGTAGGATTGCTCACTAGTAATCGGTATGTCCACAATTAAACTATCGTGCACTTCTGGTATACTTTCTAAAGCACTGTATATTTCACTCGTCCCCATCCGAATTCCGCCCCGATTAATGGTCGCATCTGATCGACCATACATGATTCCAGATCCTCTAGGGGTTATCTTAATAAAATCACCATGCCTCCAAATATCAGGGAAAACATCAAAATAACTATTTTCGTAACGTTCCCCATTTTCATCATTCCAAAAATAAATCGGCATGGATGGCATCGGTTTTGTCACCACAAGTTCCCCAATTTCATCCACTACCTCTTCTCCTGCATCATTATAGGAAGTTACAGCTACACCTAAAGATCGAGCTTGTAGTTCTCCAGAGTAAACGGGCATTAACAGGCTTCCCCCCAAAAAACCAGAACAAATATCTGTTCCTCCGGTAGTAGAATATAACCAAATATCACTCTTCACTTCTTGATAAATCCATTCAAACCCGCTTTCGGGCAGTGGTGAACCAGTTGAGCCTATGCTTCTTAAGTGTGAAAGATTAAATTCTCTTGGTCTCACATTTGATTTCATATTGGCCACTATAAAGCTTGCACTTGTGCCCATCATGGTCATTTTAGTAGATTCCGCAAACCTCCACAGTGTTTCATCATTGGGATAGCTTGGATTTCCATCATATAAAAGAACCATTGCACCGGTAAGCAAACTGCCAACACCTATGTTCCACATCATCCAGCCTGTTGTTGTGTACCAAAAGAATCGATCTTCACTTTGTAAATCCATTTGAAGTCCAAGGAATTTCAAGTGTTCTAGCAGGATTCCACCTTGACTTTGAACAATACCCTTTGGTTTTCCTGTGGTTCCGGATGAATATAAAATCCAAAGCGGATGGTCAAATGGAACAGCTGCAAAGGTTAATGGAACATGACTATAATCTCTTATCACCTTATTCCAAAGTACGGCATTCTTCAAACCTGATAACTCAGGCTGATCTTGCAGGTTAGGAATAATGATTGTTTCTTCCAAGGTAGGTAATTCCGCTTGAATTCTTCCTACTAATTCAAGTCGGTCGTATTTCTTCCCTCCGTATTGGTAGCCATCTGACGCAAACATTACTTTTGGTTCGATTTGTTTAAACCGATCAATTACACTCTGGATGCCAAATTCCGGGGCACAGCTTGACCACACTGCACCAATACTGGCACATGCCAAAAATGCAGTTACCGTTTCGTGAATATTAGGTGCATATGACACAACACGGTCACCCGGCTTAACCCCTTTAGACTTTAGGTAACCTGCAATGGCAGCTGTATTATTTTTAAGTTCAGCCCATGAAAGTTCCTGTTGTGAACGTATTTCCGATTGAAAAATGATCGCCGCTTTTTCTGGAGTTTCATTCCTAAATATATGTTCTGCGTAGTTTACTGTTGCACCAGAAAACCAATCGATATTTGGCATTTTGCCTTCAGATAATACTTCATGATAATCACTTTTGGCCATAATCTTATAATAATCCCAAATGGCAGACCAAAATCCCTCTACGTCGGTAACGGACCAATCCCATAACTGATTGTATTGTTCAACCTTTAGCCCACGCGTTTCATCCAGCCATGTCATAAATTTCTTTATGTTTGATTTTTCTTGAATTTCATGCGAGGGTTCCCAGAGTAGTTTTCCACTTACATTTGCGGTTTTCAATCTTATCCCCCCTATCAAAATCGATTATAGCTTCCGTTAAGCATTATGGCCTAACTTTGCAGAATTCGTTAAAGGTACTTGAATAATTATTTTGATGTAATGGTCTCTTTTAAGTAATCAGCTTCACGTTTTTCAAGAAAAGCGGAAATCCCTTCTTTTCCCTCTATGCTGCTTGCTCTCTCAGCAAGGACTAATGACTCCTTACTCATTTGAGACTCAAGTGTTTCTTGCAGCGAGTGATAAAAGAGCTTTTTTGTTTCTCCATATGCATTCATTGGACCATTTGCAAGGTTCTCTGCTAACTCTATGACAACCTCAAATAATTTCTCATCGCCAACAACGTGGTTGATAATCCCCCACTCACTTGCCTCTTTTGCATCCAATGCCCGATTGGTATACATTAACTCAATTGCCCGTTTCATCCCGACAAGACGCGGTAGGAAGTAACTCCCTGAACCATCCGGTGTTAACCCAATCTTGTTATACGCCATGACAAATTTAGAATGATCAGAAGCATAAGCCAGATCACAAGCGCATACGAGACTCATTCCGGCACCCGCTGCAACTCCATTCACAGCTCCGATAAAAGGTTTATTCATTCTAGTAAAATAGGAAATCGCTTGATGCAGGTAGGCCGTTACACTTTTTAGATGAGAACTGATTTGTTCCCCTTCCTCGGCAAAGCTTCTTAAATCTCCACCGACTGAAAACTTATTTCCAGAACCAGTAATAACCACCGCTCTAATTTCTTTGCTCTCCGAACAAAATAGTGCAACATCCATAAGTTCCTTAGCCATTTCTAAATGAATAGCATTACCAGCTTCTGGACGGTTTAACCTGACAATTCCCACATGATTTTGGATCGTTAACTGAACAAATTTATTTTCCACTTTTAAACCTTCTTTCTTTTTTTATGCTTGATTTTTCTCACGAAGACCCGATGAAGGACTAATCTCAATGAGGAATCTTCTGATTTGTCTTTCATCACGCTTATGAAGGACTAATCTCACTGGGAATTCTCCTGATTTGTCTTTCATCATACTTATGAAGGACTAATCTCGCTGGGAACTCTTCTGATTTGTCTTTCATAACACTTATGAAGGACTAATCTCAATGAGAATTCTCCTGATTTGTCTTTCATCGACCTTTTATACTGTTGTACTAATAGTCAACAATAAAATTTAACAAAGCATTTTTAATAAAAGCTTTATACCCTTTCTAAAATCATGGCAATGCCCTGACCTCCGCCAATACATAGTGAGGCTAGTCCATACTTTACATTACGTTTTTTCATTTCAAGTGCTAATGAATATGTAATTCTTGTACCGCTTGCACCAAGAGGATGCCCCAAAGCAATTGCCCCGCCATTGACATTCACTTTTTCCCTATCTACCCCTAACTCTTTTATAACGGCTAGAGATTGTGCAGCAAATGCCTCATTAAACTCAAACAAGTCAATATCACCTAAGGATAATCCAGCATTCTTTAGTGCTTTTATACTTGCTGGAACAGGTCCAATCCCCATAATTTTCGGATCAACCCCTGCAATTCCCCAAGAAACAATTTTAGCTAGTGGTTTTAATCCATGTTCACGGACATACTCTTCTGAAGCTAATAAAACGGCTGCTGCACCATCGTTTATACCACTAGCATTTCCAGGTGTGACAGTTCCGTCCTTCTTAAAAGCTGGCTTTAGCTTAGATAGGCCTTCAACTGTTACCCCGTCTCTAATATATTCATCAACCTCAATGACTAAATCTTTTCCTTTTCTATCTTTCCTTACAATAGGTACAATCTCTTCCGCAAAACGTCCGTTATCTCTTGCTTTGATTGCCTTTTCCTGCGAATAAACCGAAAATTCATCCTGTTCCTTTCGAGAAAGGTCATATTTCACCGCAAGATTCTCCGCCGTCATCCCCATTCCACAGCCAACATATTGATCAATGAGTGTTTCCCAAAGCATATCCACTACAACCGGTGCCTTATTTGGTGAACCAAAACGGGTACCCTTTAAAATTTGAGGAGCTAAACTCATATTCTCAGTTCCACCAGCAGCAACGACCCTTGCCTCTCCTAATGCAATGGACTGTGCACCCGATACGATGGACTGGAGTCCTGAACCGCATAAACGATTTAAGGTTAGTGCAGCGGTTGACTCTAGCATTCCGCTTTTTAGACCAATATGTCTTGCCAAATAAGCAGAAGCCTCCCCCGTTTGGATAACATTGCCGAACACAATTTCATCTATATCTGATGCTGGAATTCCACTTCTTTTAATCGCTTCCTTGGTTGCTTCGACGCCCAGTTCAATATCGCTTACATTCTTAAAAGATCCTCCAAATGTTCCAAAAGATGTTCTGGCGCCATCAATCAAATACGTTGCCATGTTTATTCCCCCTTATAATTGTTCAATCTAGCCTAACTATATTTCCATTTTGCTATTCCTACTAACCTATAAAAAAAGGGGATTGAGAAGGCAGCATTTTACGACCTTTTTTCCCCTTTCTTCAAAAATTTATTTAAAATCTATACTTTAGCCAGATCCAATACAAATTCTGTTCCCCAAGCGCTTAGTGATTCCCAAACTTTTGGTTTTAGCGGCAGCTCCTCGTGCCAAGGACGCGGTTCGAAAATACCGAGTTCTGGAATGAAAATATCCATGTCTGTATACAATTCCACTACATTTTGGTCAGGGTCATGATGGTAGGTTGCAATATTATGTCCAGCGGTATGGCGTGATGGGCCCCAAAGAACAGGGTGACCTTGCTTCGCCAATACATCCGAACTTGCATATTGATGACTTGCATCCTTTAATTGGAAAGCAATGTGATGTAACCGTGTTTCGTCCGATGCCACAATATTTAGTACATGGTGCTCGGTATTACAAGTTAAGAAATTTGCAAAGCTTTCACCGATTTTATCTGTAAACGAAAAGCCTAATGCATCCCTGTAAAAATGAATGGTTTCATTAAAATTTTTCGCATAAAATGCAACATGTCCTAATTTATGAGGAACAATCCCTGAAGTACCAAAACCAACATTTGTTTGATCCATTTCTGTAAATAATTCAATCGTGTTTCCTGCCGGATCCTGTAACTCTATCAATCGGGAAATACCAGGTTTAACATCAACTTTTATAGTAGAATTAATTCCTAGCACATGCAGCTGTTCTTGTACTTCTTCTAAGCTAAGATTGCCATCTAATTGGTATCCATAGCGGCGAATCCCTTTTTTATCAGAAGGCGTAATGACGATATTATGATGGTCGAGAGCGTTGCTTAAATAAGTAACGCCATCCACTTCCTCAGAAATACGATAACCCATAGTATTTGTATAATACTCCACCATGCTATCAGCATTTTTTGAATAAAAATCAACATACGCTAATCTAAAAACTTTTACAGTAGACATATCCCATTCCCCCATTTGATTTATTAATAGATTTTGGAAACCCTAAAAAGAAATCTGATATCAATTATTCAATGCTGGAATCCTGAATCTATCGAATTGTTTAGATAGATCCTCAACTAGTAAAGGCAAATCAGCTAAACTCTCTGTACCACCAAATAGATAGAAATCTGGACGAACCACAACCACTTCAAGCCCAGTTTCTTTAAAATATTGTTTGTATTTTCCATCGACATCGACTGCTTTTTCAGAAAATGCCTCATTATCCTCTGATGATTCTGAGATTTCAATAAATTTAACACCGATGTCCTCTAAAAACGCAATCTGTTCTTCATTTAAAACCTTTTTAGGATCATTCAAAGGACTTATTATCGTCCACCCACTACCTACAACATCATCAAATAAACCTGATTTCCCTCTATACTCTACCTGACCTTGAAATGAAAGTTTCCCGGTGTATTTATTATTTTTCCCGTCAGCTGATTGGTAGAGTATGCCTTCAGTTAGAAATGGAAATTCCGGAAATTCAGGGACACCACCTGTAAAAAATGCCTCATCTCTTTTTCTAGCTTCTACCGGATCTGTTACGCAAATGACATTTCCTAAAAATAAGGCTGCTTCAACGACCTCTCGATTATGAGGTTTACGCTCGGCTGTATACGTCTCTAAAATAGACTCTGCAGCTTTTCCACTTAGAATAAGGTCTAGCTTCCAGGCTAAATTAATAGAATCTCGAAGACCAGAGCACATACCTTGACCCATGAATGGCGGCGTTAAGTGAGCTGCATCTCCTGCTATAATAAGCCGTCCTTTTTGCCATTCATCCGCCCACAACGCCTTAAATGTATAAACGGCATGCCGTTCTAATACAGCGTTACTAGGAGTTATATTCCAAGGTTCTAGCAAGCGCCAGGCTACATCTTCATTGTTAAGATCTTCTTTTGTCTCACCAGGAAGAGCCATGAATTCCCAGCGTCTTTTCCCAGGTCCGCCTGAGACGACCGTTGTTGGACGGGCAGGATCGCATAGCTGCAAATTCATCGGGTTCCATTCTCTTTCTTCTTTCGTAACGATATCAACAACGAGCCAATCTGCAGCAAATCCAAGGTCCGTAATCGCAGGATCCATATTTTTGCGAACAAAACTATTCGCACCGTCACACCCAACAACATACTTTGCATGAATGGTACGAACTTCCCCATGCAGGACTTTAACAGTGAGCTCGACATGATTTTCGAATTCCTTTAACTCAATTGCATCATTTCCCATATTCACATTTACGCTAGGCTGATTACGGCAAGCAACATCCATTACTTTTTCAAGTTCTGGCTGATTGAAAAATAAATGTCCCGGCCACCCAGAAATGCCATCTTGAGAAAAATCGAGAGCCAATAGTAATTGTTGTTCAGCATTTCGCCATTCATATAAATCAGGGACTGGTTGTAAAATTCTTTCAATTTCACTTTTGGGAAGGATTGATTGCAGCATTCTCGCAATCTCATCATCTAGATGAACTGCCCGGGGAAGTGGATAGGCTTCAGAAAATCTTTCATATACCCCAACCTTCCATCCTTTTTGACCAAGTAATGCAGCTAAAAGCTTTGATACAGGTCCATAACCAACAATCGCCACGTCAACCATTTCTTGTTTCATTATCCACACCCCTATACAAATATTCTCAAAATTTAATTAAGATCCCGCTTTGTAAGCGCATACATTCTTATGAAAAATTAAAACTAATTTTTTCATTTACATGGACTTTAAATATATTTATGTAAGAACTAGAGGTTGCTGGGATCGTTAATCCCAGCGTATTAAACAAAATAAAATTTTAAGAAATTGCTACTTTACTAGAAACGACCTTATTTACTTGTTCACCAAGGTCAATTTTCCCGTCTTTACTCTTAATTTGACAACGAATAACATCTCCATCATTCAGATATTTACCATTATTGATTTGACTTTCAATAAGCAAATCGACCTTCTCCGTGTAAGAGACCAGATGGCTTGATAGTTTTCCTAATATCTCTGGTGTAAGACTTAATGCTACTCCGCCTGTGGTACCTGTAATAACCAAATCACCTTTTGAAAGATCCATTATCTCCGATAGCTCTGTTAGAGTTTCAGCAGGTTTGTATAATAATTGATTCGTATTTGCTGATTGACGTAATTCATTATTTACCCATAAATTTAATTCTAGATCATGAATGTGTGGAACCTCTTCTTTATCAAGTAAGTAAAAATAAGGTCCTGTTGGTCCAAAAGTACGGTAGCTCTTCCCTTTTAACCATTGCCCCTCAGAGAGTTGTACATCTCTTGCAGAAACATCATCCATAATAACAAGCCCTGCAATATATTGATGAAGGTTTTCATCTGTGACTTCAACGGATGAAGAAATCTCTGTTCCAATGACCAGCCCCAGCTCAATTTCATAGTCTAATAGCTTAACATGTGACGGACGAATAATCTCTGTATACGGACCACAAAGTGTGCTGTCTGCTTTACTAAAGAACATATTAAATGGCGGCCGAGATGCCTCCATTCCAGATTCAGCACGATGAGAGGAGTAATTGGCTCCCTGACAGACAATTCTTGCTGGTTTGGTCACAGGGCTTAAGATGGTCACTTCATTTAATGAAAGAGAATCACCTTGTCCTTGTTCTTTTAATCTTCTAGCTTCTTCAACACCTTCTTCTAAAAAATGAGCTAAAGAAGAATATGTATCCCCTAATACGAAAATGCGATTATTTGATACAACTCCCCATTGTTCTTTACTTTCCTTTTCAAATCTTACTACTTGAAGTCCCACATTTAACTCCCCCTAATTTTTTTGGTTTATGAAGGTTCAGAGAAACTAAGAATATATTTTTTCCAATATCCTTTTAACCCTTAGGATTAACTCAGTCATTTTATCATGTGCCATTTTTTCATCACGTACCATGATTGCTTCATATATAGAACGATGTCTTTCTAATACTTCGTTTGTCGGTGTATCAAATGGAGATTCTGGATAATCCTTAGCTGCATGTAACGTTTTTTCCCGGCTAAAGACGAGCGCTTTCCGAAGCGTTCTAACCGTATTGATGATTAAATCGTTATAGGAAGCACTTAAGATTCTTTCATGAAAATCATAATCCGCAATGGCCCATGCCTTCTCATCTCCGATTGATTGCTCAAGTCGATTGAACGCATCCTTAATGCTCGCCAAATCCTGATCTGTTGCTCTCTCTGCTGCTAAAGCTGCCGCCATGGGTTCCAGCCCCATTCTAACTTCTGTTAAATGCAGGAGAAAATCACGATTATTCTCATCTTCAAGCACCCAGTTAATGAGTTCTAAATTCCACCATTGCCATTCGGAACGTGGAAGCACGATTGTACCAGCCCTTTGATTTGATCGCACGAGCCCCAAAGTAGATAAAGTTTTAAGGGATTCACGGACTACCGTTCGACTCACATTATATATTTCACCTAAATCCTCTACTTTTGGGAGGACTTCTCCTTGTTTTAACTCACCCGTTACTATTTTACGTCCAAGCTCACTGACTAATTGTTCACTTCTATTTTTCATAAAGCGTTAACACTCCTATCCTTACTATGGTTTAACCTTACCACAACAACAATGGTATTCTGACTTTTTGGGATAGAAGGTTAATAATTGAATTCCACTTCAACAATGGAAGCGCACTCATTTATTATTGAAAGTCTTTAACACCTCCTTGTGATGAAGAGTACATCTTGTTGTAATAAATATTATTTATCTGATTATTATAATAAATAATATTTATTATCACGTCAACCTATATTTTATAAATTTTCTAAAAATTTCTTATCCTTACATTTTACCGCCATCGACCCTTCACTTATATGGTGTGAGCCAGGCACTTTTTTCTATTGTTCTAGATAATGTAGAACAGATTTGTTATAATAAATGTAGAACAGATTGGAGGAAAACGAGTATGATGATTAGAATTGAACCCGACTCTGACATACCCATTTATGAGCAAATATCCAATCAAATTGTCGAAGGCATCGCAAGAGGTTTGATTCAGCCAGGTGATTCGTTGCCTTCTGTGAGGGCTTTTTCATCTGACCTCGGCGTTAATATGCATACCGTTAATAAAAGCTACCATCAATTAGAGAAAAAAGGAATTATCACAATTGTTCCGAAGTCGGGAGCGATTATCTCTTCTCCCCAAGATTTCAATGAACTCTCTTTTGATCGACTAAAAGATGTCTATAAACCACTTATTGCAGAATCCCTGGTGGTTGGAATGTCTAATGAGCAAATTCATGAACTTGTCTCATCTATTATTGAAGACTTTAAGAAAGGCAATTAATTATAGGGGGAATTCATATGACTTTAGCCATTTTTCTATTTATCTCGATTATCCTGCTTGGAATCCAAACAGCTATTCCTTTTTTAGTGAAACGAACCATCATCTTTGGTATTACCGTTCCTGAAAAGCACATAAAAAACGAACAACTTCTATCCTACAAAAAAAGATATACTTTATTGGTTTCGCTCCTTTCCCTGGTGGTATTAGCGGTTTATGTTTTTTGGGTCCTCGGTACGAACCCTGGCGAAGAACCAACCGTCTTAGTTGGAACGCTTATCCAATTTGGCATTATTCTTTTCAGTCTTTCCCTCTATTTTTTCTTTCATGGAAAAACGCTTCAATTAAAAAGAAAAAATAATTGGATGGAGAATCTAAAACAAGTGAAGGTAACTGACTTATCCGTACGGTCTCAGGATGAAATGATTCCTTGGTATCTGTTTTTACTTCCAATGATTGTTACTGTCGGAGTTATCGGATATACCGTTTTCCAATATGACCTACTGCCCGCAAAGATTCCTACTCACTGGGGAATAAATGGTGAAGCCGATGCCTTTACAGAGAAAACACCAATGTCAGCGATCTTAATGCCACTAACGCTTTTAGCGATGCAGGTGATGTATTTAGGAATCCATATTGGAAAAAATAAATCTGGTATTAAATTAAGTGCAACTGGCACAAATGCTTCAAAGTTACGTCAGTTAACGCTGCGGAAATATTCAAGCTGGCTGATGTTTTTAGTTAGTTTCTTACTAACAGGTTTGTTTAGTTACTTTCAATTAACCACGATTCACCCAGATTTGTTTGCGGGCACTGCCATGATCGCAGCACCGATGGTTTTCCTAGTTGTTATACTAGCCGCGACCATTGTTTTTGCTGTAAAAGTCGGTCGTTCAGATAAACACTCTGTCGCTGCATCAGAGGAAGAAATAACGGATTACGATGAAGATTCCTACTGGAAAGGCGGACTCTTTTATTTCAACAGAAATGATCCCTCTATTTTTGTGGAAAAACGCTTCGGTGTTGGCTGGACCCTCAATTTTGCCAACCCACTGGGATACATTATTTTCATCGTGCCGCTAGTGGTCGTTATCGTATTATCATTTTTATAGAATTGATAAAAAAAACGAGAGTGAATCCTTTGATTAGGAAACACTCTCGTTTTTTGTAGTCAACAAAATGCCGTTTTGGTATTGATTTGTAGAAACTGTATGGTTTTTTGTAGAACCTGTACGCTTTATTGTAGAAGCAGTATAGTTTTTTGTAGAACCTGTACGCTTTATTGTAGAAGCAGTACACTTTTTTGTAGAACCTATACGTTTTTTTGTAGAAGCTGTACGATTTTGCCGTATACACTGTACACTTTTACACCAATATTTAAATAATTTCCCATTTCTTATGATTAGCTACTTCTAATAGTCGAGGTTCTGGGTTAACAGCAACAGGATTTCCTACTAACTCTAGAACATTTAAGTCCGTGTAACTATCCCCATATGCAAAGCTATTTTGCCAATCTACTTCTGTATTAGACAGATGGGCATTGATGAAATCACTTTTACGTTCCCCGTATATATATTTTATAGAAGTGGTCTTTGACAATTTTTCATCATGATAGGGAATGCTGCTTCCAATAATACAATCAAAATTTACATTTTTCGTAACGGAGTGCAGGAGCGGCTCATAAGCTCCTGATACAAGCATAGTATAATAGCCTTCCCTTCTATGCTGTTCAAGTCTATGTAACACCGGTTCACTAAGGTTTTGACTCATACTCTCACCAATTTGCGAAAAAAACTGGTCAATCTCCGATTTTGGAGAAGTTCCAAATGCAGCGATATACGACCACATTGAATATTCTTTCATTTTTTGTTCGGGGTAAAGCTTACATTTGTATGCTAGGTATACCGGTAAAAGTCTAAGGAAGAAATTCCGATACTTCTGAAAATGCAGGGGATGATTCTTCAAATGTCCCATCAAAAGTGGAAAAGTCTCATTCGGAAATAAAGTTCCATCAAAATCAAATATTGCAACCTTCATCTCATCAGCAGCCTTTCATTTTAAAACATGTCTTCCATTTTATAACACATAAAGTGCATTATTTCCACACAAAAAAACCACACAGGCATCATGTGAATGCTGTGTGGTCTCTAGAGAAGTTTTCTCCAACTTTATATTAGAGTTTATTTTCCCTTATTTGCAAAATCCCCATTGGTATATACGTAATGATAAATACAATGAGTCCCACTATTTCAAGATTAATATAATACATAATCCCACTGCCGAAAAATGATAATAGGGTTTCTGTTTCCGATGGACTCGCTAAGAAGAAAAAGTTTGTGTCTATCCATAAATTCAGGAAAAATATTGGAACAGCTATGATATTCAAAGTAATAAAGCCCGTTAAAATAGCTTTACGAGGAACTCTGTACCCTTCTAAGAGGATAAAATACAACACCGCTAATGGAATAGCGGAATGATGCAGGAAATATTTTAAGAAACAAAAATGAGGAAATTGATAGACAATATCAGGAGTGACCATACTTAAAATGGGAGGAATTAGACCAATAAAAAATAGCAAATGAAACACTTTTTGATTCTTTTTCAAAAATAAGTACAGTGCTAAGAAGGTACTAAGTGAACATAGCTGTAACGGGAGATCCCCCACTTCCCATTGGTTGGTAAGGATGAGCCACAAATGCATGGAAACTTCACAAAGGATCAAAGTGGTAAATAGTGTCCATTTCAAAATGTGCTGGTAGTTCTTAAGTTTCGTTCTGAAATACACAAAGAGGAAACAGGTAAGAAAGAAGAGAATTAACGTAACAACATGGGTTGTGGAAAAAAAGGCAAAAGTCTGCATTCCTGTAACAGAAAACATAATGACAACACCTCTTTTCGCAAGTATTCATTCATCACAAACTTAGAACTTCAAGGTACTAAGAATATATGACATATAGAGGTCGTATTAGACTTTATTGACCTCAGTGAATACATCATTTTACAAACACCTTAACATTCGTGCATGTCTTGCACTATAAACAAAAAAGTGCCAGGCACTGGACATTGAAATCAAGTGCTGGCACTCACAAAATCTATATTTAGTAATTTTCAAACTTAATTTACCAAGTCCAATTCGTGATAGAGAGTAACATTAATGCAGCTGCCGCTAATGCGATATTCTTTAGGAATTGATTCATTTCGCCCACTTTTGCATTCTGATCTGTTTCCTTCCAGAAATTATGCATGATGAAAGCTGAAAGAACGAGGAATATTACTAACAAATATATGCCCCATTCAATCCAATATGCCGTAAGGATACTCAATCCCCCGGCTAGGAGCATTATCCCGGTTACCACTACAGATAGTCCTGGTGCTGGTACCCTCTTATAGGATGCATACTGCTTCAAACCTTGAAATTGGATGAAATGATTTAGACCAGAATAAGCAAAATAAAGACCAAATACTGCCCGACCAACCAGCCATAGCCAATCCATTCAGACATCATCCCTTCATTAGGTTAGTTACTTTCTCTATACATATATACGAATATTTATTAGAATATTCCGTCTTATTTAGGTTTTTTACATTCATTCTAATTTCCTAATTATCCCACCTCTGGGACCACCCTCCTAATGACCATCATCCCTTTGACATGGTATATTTAGTACCGTATTCGAGAGCAACAAACATGAAATGGTGAGTAATCGCGGCTCATGTTTACATGAGTTGAGGAAAGTCCAGGCTCGCCCGGTGCTGAGATGCCCGGAGTGTTCGTGCCATCTGCAAAGGTGGGCAGCAGTTTATACTGCTGACGGCGGGGAAATTATGCTAAGTCCTTTATGGATATGCTTTGAGTACCCTGAAAGTGCCACAGTGACGAATTCTCCTGGAAACAGGAGAAATGGAACGGGTAAACCCCACGAGCGAGCAACCCAAACTTTGGTAGGGGCACCATCCTGCGGGAAATGAACCAAACGGATGGATCGGTCTTCGTGACTGATAGTCATATGATTACACCTGTTGTGCGAGATTGGCATCGTTTGAGCACGCAGGCACAGAACCTGGCTTACAGCCATTTCATGCGCCGGATTTTTAAATTTCACATAATCAAGTGTCTAGCCTATACATACCGTGCTAGACGGGGAGTCGGCGGTGCCCTGTAACCCGCAATCCGCCATAGCGGGGTTGAAATCCTGCCTTAGGTTTGATCATGTAAGGTCTGCCTTGTGAAAATAGTGTTGACAACTGGGTCCTACGCAATGGAAACCTATGAAACTGGTCAGGTCCGGAAGGAAGCAGCCATAAGTAGACATTTCTATGTGCCGGAGGATCGCCTAGTTTGAGCTAGCTTTCACAAGTAACGCTTGGTTGGTCCAATCAAAGGCAGGTGCACGGTTTTACATATACACCATGTGACCATAGGGACGGTTCTTCTGGTCAAATCTCATTGAGTCATCATAAGAAAATGTGCCAGGTAACTTCCATATATTATGGGAGTTGCCTGGCACTTTTCTTTTCAATTGGCATCAAAATGGTCCGAGGAAGCTTTATTTAATAATAAATCCGATAACTCACTCCCATATAAATACAACCTATGCATCGGTCTTGTCATCGCCACATACAACAATTTTATGTCTAATTCTTCTACACTGTACGCTTCTTCCAAAGTAAGGATCAGTACTGCATCAAATTCTAATCCTTTTGAAAGATACGAAGGTAAGATTACAATGCTTCCCTTTTTCATATCTTGCTTTTCTTCTAAAAGATGAATGGGAAGATTACTATTTTCTAGCATTTTATGTATGCGCAAGCACTCGTTGTCGGTTCTTCCAATGATAGCAATCGAGTTGAGTTCTTCCTCTTTGAGTAATTGGATATCGTATTCAAGCGTTTCTTTTACCTGCTGCAAATGGCTAGGATCAATTTTCGTAAAACGTGGTTTGTCCCCATGACGAATGACTGGCTGTACAATTGGCAAGTCTTTGCCCATAATCGATAGAATGTCATTTGCGAGGTGCATAATCTCGACCGTTGTCCGATAACTTTTTTGAAGAGCATGATAATTCGCATTTGGGAAGATTTGCGTAACTAATGGCTCCCAGCTGTTTAATCCTCGATAGGAATGAATCCCTTGTGCTAAATCGCCAACGATTGTAAATAGATCCGTTTCAAAGCCTTCTTTTAATGCTGCAAATTGGAAATAGCTATAGTCCTGAGCCTCATCAATGAAAACACTTTTCATTTTATATTTTTCATCGATTCCTTCAAGTTTTGCCTTCATGTAAAATAACGGAGCCAAATCCTCAAGCTCTAGAGCTTTTTTATCAAAAGTTCTTTGACAATATTGACTTAACTTCTTGCATTCTATTTCAGTAAGAGTACTTGAATACTTTTTTAACAGTTCAGGAGAAGTCGTCAGTTCCTTGTATAGTGAAAAAATATCTTTTTTTACAAATGGCTCCATATAATTTTTCACTGCTGCCTTCGATTCTTGCTCCACCGTACTTAACCTTTTCTCTTTTAAATCCATAATGGAGACTACTTTTTCTCTCCTTTTATCTGAATCCAGCCTGGTGGTATAAAGTGCCTTTTCTAAAGCTTCATCATATTTACTATTAATTTTGGATAGAATGATCGCTTTTTTTATCCTTAGATCATTTGCCAATAGATTTTTTATTTTATCGAGTCTACTATAGATGGGTAAGTATTGAAACTCTGTTAAAAATAGCCGATTAATCTTTTGCCCCCTCATAAGAAGCGATCTTTCAATGATAAAATCCTTTGATGGAGCTAGATTTATTTCAATATCTTTCAAATAGGTATCGATACACTCTTTAAAGTCCAGAGAACCTTTATACCCCGACACCCATTGTAACCATTTTGATTTTCCGTCCCCTTTAAGAAGCTTCATTAATTTGGAGTTAGGAGCAATAAATTTTATTTTCTTCCCCAAACAATTTCTCATAAATTCAACATAAGTGGTTTGTTTAATTTTGTTTACCCCTAAATCGGGCAGAACAGCGGAAATATAATCAATAAACAATCTATTTGGTGCAAGAATCATTAATTTTTCTGGAGGAAATCGATATCCAGAAGAGTATAAAAAGTAGGATATTCGATGGAGTGCTATGGTAGTTTTTCCACTTCCCGCAGCTCCTTGTACGATGATGGGGTGTTTAAGAGAAGCTCGAATGACATCATTTTGCTCATTTTGAATGGTTGCAACAATTTCGGTTAACCGATTGTCTGCTTTACCCGATAAGGATTTCTGCAAGAGTTCATCATGCGTGGTTAAATCGATATCTCTAATTTCCTTTAATAATCCGTCCTCAATTTCATACTGTCTTTTCAGAGATAAATAACCACTTTGTGTTTCCCCATAGGCGTCATACGTAACATCCCCTAGACGGCCGTCATAGTAAACATTTGCAATCGGAGAACGCCAGTCAACGATAATGGGAATCTGGTTTACCCGGTCAAATAGTGAAGCTTTCCCGATATACAAAATCTCCTCATTGGTGTCACCGCTGCTGGTAAAATTGATTCTCGAAAAGTACGGTTTGCCAATGACGCTCGCTAACCTTTCCAGTTCACTTTCTGCTAATTCCAGGTATTGAGCATTTGTCAGAAGGGTCATGTAGCTTAAACTGCTATCAGACGTATCTAGTTCCGCAAAGGCTTCTTTCAAATTCTCAACAAACTGTTCTTTATTCCCCTTGGATTGTTCCAAAACACTTTTAATGTATTCCTTTGTAAACTCAAGGCGCTCAATTTCTGCTTGATAATCTTTATGCTCACGAACTGATTTTTGTTTTTTTGAACTCATTCTCTTAAAACGTCACCTCTTCCACTAGTTTCCGTACAAATGAACAGGCACAAAAAGAAACATCTACAATCTTTTTGTAGATGCTTTCATACACAATGGAGATATATTTTACCATTTGGAAATTATTAATACAATCAAATTGCACAAAATAATTAAAAAATAAGGCCGGATTCTTTCACCCTTTTAAATATAGCAATACAATGAGGAAAATAATCAATCCTATTAAAAGGATTGGACCAACACCGGTGCTATAGACAATGTGTATTTTAATATGGAGAATCGCATGGACAATAAGAATAATGAGCAGGCAAATAAGCAATAAAATAGCTAATTGGACATTTGTATTTCGATTTCGATTCAATAAATTTGCTCCCTTCTAGAAGCTTTACAGGAACACTACATGTACCACTACTTTCTTTTTATATAAATATTTTACTGCTGCTAAAAATATGACATCCTTAAAGTTTATCTAATCCGATTGCTGCCATTACAATTGTACATAGTAATAATGAAACTTGTTCGTTGTTTTACCGTATATACTAACAGACCAATTTTAAAAGATGAAGATGGAGTGGAATGTTTGATGATCGTAGAATCGACTGATTATTTAAAGGACGAATTGATAAAGATTGAAGCATGGGAAAATGAACAGAAGGATTTATGGTTTTGGGAAAAGATTGGCCGTTTGCCCTTCATGCTGCTTGATAAGCTAACTCCAAAATTTATCCAAGATAAAATTGGCTTGGCGATTGATGAATTGGGGAACTACATTCAGACTGGCGGTCAATATTTAGTCAAAGAAGAAAATGTTCTAAAGAAGTTTGTGCCGCAGGATATATCAGCAGATGAGATTCGCTTAGACATGCTTGAACAGATTCCGATAAGAAAAATGGATGAAATCGCTGAGCAGTTACGAAATTCCAGAACAAAAATAGCGACCGTTCAAGGGGCAACAACGGGGATTGGCGGGTTGTTTACACTGGCGGTTGATATTCCTGTTCTCTTAGGTTTATCCCTTAAAGTTTTACAAGAGATTGCTATATGCTATGGGTACGACCCTAAAGAAAAATCAGAAAGAATTTTTATTGTTAAATGCCTGCAATTTACTTCCTCTGATATTGTCGGAAAAAAGGCAATTTTAGAGGATCTGTCTTCCTTCAATCAAGGCAATCAGAACAATCAAATGATTTCTCAGCTGCAAGGATGGCGGGAAGTGGTTACCACCTATCGGGATTCTTTTGGCTGGAAAAAGCTGTTTCAAATGATTCCAGTAGCTGGAATGATTTTTGGAGCATTTATTAATCGCTCTTCTATCGGGGATGTGGCCGATGCAGGAAAAATGTTATACCGAAAACGTAGAATCCTAGAGCGCCTCAATCAAATGGAAAAAATTCAAGGTTAATTCAAATAAGTGCCTGGCACCTCCCTTTAATGGAATGGTGCCTGGCACTTTCTTATTTTGCTTTACTCCCCTTATCAAAAACACCTATTTTAAAAATTGTACATAGAAAGCTTGAAACTTGTCTGCTTTTCCACCATATATATATTCCAATAATATTTTGCATGATGAAAATGGAGTGGAATATCTATGAAAGAGGAATCAGCAGATTATTTAAAGGAAGAATTAAAGAAAATTGAAGCATGGGAAGGTATACAAAAGGATTTATGGTGGTGGGAAAAAATTGGACGCCTGCCCTTCCTTTTGCTTGATAAGGTTACACCCAAATTCATCCAAGATAAAATCAAATTGGCCATTGATGAATTGGGAAGTTATATCCAGACTGGCGGGCAATATTTAGTCAATGAGGAAAATGTTCTTAATAAATTTTCACCTGTCGATCCATTTTTTGCTGAGGAAAAAATAGACTTTGATTACCTTAACCAAGTACCCATTCGTAAAATGGATGAAGTTGCAGACGAAATAAGTAATGCTAGAGCTAAATTTACTACCATCCAAGGGGCAACAACCGGGATTGGCGGAATATTTACGCTAGCAGTCGATATTCCAGTTCTCTTAGGTTTATCCCTTAAAATTTTACAAGAGATCTCCATATGTTATGGATATGATCCTAAAGAGAAATCAGAAAGGATTTTCATCGTTAAATGTCTGCAATTTACTACCTCTGATTATGTCGGAAAAAAAGCTATATTAGACGAACTATCCTTATGTCAACAAGGTAATCAGAACAATCAAATGATTTCCCAGCTGCAGGGATGGCGGGAAGTGGTATCTACTTATCGTGATTCCTTCGGCTGGAAAAAGCTTTTTCAAATGATCCCGATTGCTGGAATCATTTTTGGGGCATTTATCAATCGCTACTCTATAAATAACGTTGCAGAAACAGGAAAAATGTTATTCCGAAAACGTAGAATCCTAGAGCGGCTTAATCAAATTGATCAGCGTTAATCTATCTCATATTAGGCTTCGCTATCAAAAAAGTGCCAGGCACCTTCATATTTATTGCACAGTACCTGGCAGTTCACTAAGTCAAAGGTTGGATTAACGAGTACATCATCGGGGTAAATCTCATCCCATTCACCAACTGTTCTTTTTCGATATCAACAAATCCTAGTCGATGATAGACTTCTACTGCATAGGGTGATGAATTAACAGTAATCGTGTAAATAGAATTCACACTCTTACATTTCTCCAAAACTATATTAAATAATCGTTTTGCTATTCCTTTCCTATGAAACTCTTTTTTTACAAATAACAAACAGATATGATTCATTCCTCTTGTTGCGATTATCCCTGTTAATTCATGATTTACCTTGCATCCCCAAAAGAATATTTCTTCAGTTTCAAATTGTTTAATCATTGAGTCGTAAGAAATAAATTTCCTGAATTCTTCAATCCCCTGTTGAGAATAATCAGGTGCTTCGAATTCTTGAAAAACGGTCCAAACTAATTCAAGAGCATTTTTAATCTCGTTTTTCTTCAATTTAACGATAATCATATAAATCCAGCCTCCCCCACTGCTTTTTATACTAATCTGTTGTATTATTTTTTGACTAGTCTGAAAATAATACATTAAAATCATTAAGACTTGAATTGTCTGAAAATGGTTGATTTGTGATAAGCTATTAGGTGAAAAGGGGGAATTGAATGCAGAAACGGTACCTTTTTGCTCTATTTAGTTTCATCATTATTTTTCTATTTAGTGGTTGTGGACAAGAATCACTCGAAACCAAAGACATAGCGCAACGAAAAGAAAACCTAACGGAAAAGTCATTACCAACAGAAAATGATGAAACTCCAAGTACTGAAGAAAATGAAGCTGTACCCACTGATTTAACAGAACTTACGGTCCACTTCATTGATGTCGGTCAAGGTGATTCAACCTTACTTCAATTTTCTGATGATGGTGAGGATTTTTCGATTCTTATTGACGCTGGAAACTGGACTGGGGATGAAGTCGTCCAGTATCTTAAGCTGCAGCATGTTTCGCAAATCGATATTGCGGTTGGGACTCATCCAGATGCCGATCATATTGGGCAGTTAGACCAAGTAATTAACACCTTTAACGTGGGTGAGGTCTGGTTATCAGGGAATACAAACCCCTCGCAAACCTTCCAAAGACTTTTAAAAGCAATCGATTCAAAAGCTGTTGATTACTATGAACCAAGAATGGGTGATCAGTTCGAAGTCGGCCCGCTAAAGATTGATGTATTATATCCCAAAACGATTAGCGAGCATGATAACGAAGAATCGATTTCGTTCAAACTGACCTATGGTGAAGTTACGTTTATATTAACAGGAGATGCTACCACAGAAGACGAATTAAATATGCTTCAAAGTGGAATTGATATGAAAGCTGACATTCTGAAGCTTGGTCATCACGGCTCCTCCACTTCAACACATCCCACTTTCTTAAGGGAAGTGAACCCAGATGTTGCGATTTACAGTGCTGGCTTGAATAATACCTATGGTCATCCTCATGATGAAGTGGTCAATCTTGTTCAAAATTCGAAGATTCAACTTTATGGGACCGATGTTCATGGAACCGTACTGGTAGAAACAGATGGGAAAGATTATCAAATACTGACGAAAAACGATGGGACGATTACACCCTTTAGCAGCGGAAAAACACCAAAAGATGAGGCCAAGGTTGAGCCTGCACCTATTGTTGGTCAATGTATTGACGTAAATTCTGCTAGCTTGGAACAATTACAAGAAATCATTCACATTGGTGCTGCTCGTGCACAGGATCTAATCAAATTAAGACCTTTCACCTCAGTTGATGATTTAGGAAGAATGAAAGGAATTGGCCCGGCTAGAATTGCCGATATTAAATCGCAGGGACTTGCTTGTGTAGGAGGTTAGGACGATCAAAGGATACCTTGACAGAATCGAAGATAATCAATATGCAGTTATTTTAGTTGAAGAAATGAAAAAAGAATTCATCATTCCAACAGAAGACCTGCCACAAGGCAGTAAGGAAAATTCCTTTTTCGAGATTACCATCGAAAATGAAAAAATCACATCCATGGTATTAGATGAGCAAGCCACCCTTTCCGAACAGGAAAAAGTGGATGACATGATGACAAAGCTTCGTTCCAAGAGTAAAGGCAGCAAATTCAAAAAGAACGAATGACAAACTTACTGACACAGTGATTTGTATTGGAAAAAAAGAGTGTTGACTGAGTCAACACTCTATCATTTTACCATTTCGGATAAAAAGGCTCACTCCAAGTGTAAGCTTACATCATAATAAACTTAATCAAAACGTTCTGTCTCTATTCCATCCAAAATGTCCTCTAATTCTGTAAGAAAATTCAGCTGTACAGGAGCAGGGATTTGCTCCATCCACTTTTTTATTTCAGGTAACTCCTCCGCCTCATTTATATTACTTGGCTTCGGTTCAAAAGTTGTCCACCATTTCTTCAATTCATCAATAAATTCATAAAAGTAGCGTTCAAATCTTTCAGCCCATTCTGCCCCTTCATCACCAGAAGTCTTTTGCATCATACTCCAGGCCTCCATTGCTGTTTCGAAGTATTCATCAATTCTCCTCATGCTGAACTCCTTTCAACAACCTGTTAATACTCTTTATTCTCTCATTATTATGGTAGAATGCAATCGTTTTACGCGATTCATTTACGATTTAATAACAAAATGAACATCGAAACATTCCTTCAAAAACGATGTAATATTATATTAATGTTTTACCTTCGGAAATGTTGTTATAATGTTGATATGAACAACTTAGGAGGATAACAAAATGACAATATTTGAAAAGTTAAAGCCTATTATCGCAGACCAACTGGGTGTTAAAATGGAGAATATCACACCTCAAAGCTCATTTAAAGATGACTTCGATGCTGATTCACTTGATATGGTTGACCTGACGATGGAGATTGAAGATGAATTTGCGATTGAAATTAGTGACAAAGTCGCGGCTACACTTCAAACAGTCGGTGATGTGGTAACCTATATTGAAAAGCATCGTTAAATTAATCACTG
This sequence comes from Bacillus sp. CZDM1, assembly GCF_055502545.1. Taxonomy (NCBI): domain Bacteria; kingdom Bacillati; phylum Bacillota; class Bacilli; order Caryophanales; family Bacillaceae; genus Bacillus; species Bacillus sp. CZDM1. The sequence goes on from NZ_JBUESO010000004.1 coordinate 137,423, forward strand.
TAAGTCCACCAACCATATTAATAGAAGCCCTTCTCTTTCAGAGAGGGGCTAATCTAATTTATTTTTCTAATTCCTTCACCAAGTCAGTAATATCTTCGCCATCTACAATCACTTGTTCCAGATCTGCTCCAAAAGGCATTTCCCTTTGTATTTTCTTCCACCAATCAAAAGCAACTTTTTCCTTTGTTCTTCCGTTCAATTGGAAGGAACCTCTCCGCATTACATTATTATCCCTTGAAATATAGCTTATTTGTATAAGAACATTCATCATTTTCTGCCTAATCCTTTTCTGGGATATGTTCAATTATATCTGTTACCATACACTCTAGATATTATACTGCCTTCAAAACTATCTAATTTTCCTTGCTTTTAAGTTAGACTACCACATCGGTTCCTCCTTGTTACTTAGCTTATATATATAGGGCATCCAAATAAGCACCAAAGCATTAGCAACTAACTCAAATGCTAAAATATAGCCTATAGGTACACCAAATGATACCAAAGGTAAAATCAATAATGGTATAATTACAAAGAGACTTAGTTGGTTTCTTGATTTCCTTGAAATGTATTGGAATGAAGCACAGGACGGACATTTTAACTTGGATTTAAAGGTAAACATTTTATTAAAAGTCTCTTTCCAACTCCAGTTATAACCACAGTGTTGACAGATTGGCATGGAAAACATCCCCCCTTTGAGAATATTTTTTAACTACTTCAATACCTCACCTTTAAGAAGCGAGTATATGTATAAATCATCGAATTTACCACATGTAAATTCGTAATGTCTGAGCAAACCTTCTCTAATAAATCCTTGTCTTTCTACGAGTTTTTGTGAAGGCACATTATTAGGTTCAATTAATGCCTCAATTCTTTCTAATTGATAATGCAAATAACCATACCTCACAACGGCTTCCAAGGCTTCACTCGCAATCCCTTTTCCCCAGTAATCTTTGCTCAATTCAAAACCAACTTCACCACGATGATGTTTGGACTTCATATTAAGAAAACCACAGCTGCCTATCACCTTATCAGAATCTTTTAGTGTAATTCCCCATCTAATCCCTGAACCTTCATCATAAATAGATTGATACCACTCAATTTCATCATATACGTCATTTATTGTTTGGAAAGGTTCTAACCCCATATGTTTCACAACATCTTTATTAGATAGATACATAAACATATAATTGGCATCTAATTTTATTGCTTTTCTTAATAATAATCGATTGGTTTCTATGATTGGAAATTCCTTTGCCATTGATTTCCCCTCCTCTCAAATTACTCTTCTTTTATCATTTTACCATTTATTTGAATTGGATTGTTCCGTAGGGTCTTCTTCCTTTACTTAATAATAAAATTTATCTGCATACCTATTTTACAATGCAAATATTCCAAAAACTAATCATAGAAAAAAATCTTTTTCTGCTTTAAAATAATAAATGAATTTTAATCAATTGAGGTGAGACATCATTTTTGAATTATCCTACATCGAATGGGTTATCGTTATTTTAAGTACTGTTTTTATTGGTTTTACAAAAACCGGAGTATCCAGTATGGGTATATTGGTTGCAACAATTTTAATGTATGTATTTCCAGCAAAAGAGTCTATCGGAATCCTATTGCCCATGTTGGTAGTAGGTGATCTCTTCGCCGTTATTTTTTATCGTAGAAGTGTTGTGTGGAAATACCTTATATCACTGGTTCCATGGGTATTAATCGGAATCATTATCGGATATTTTGTCCTTAATCAAATAAATAGCGATCAATTAAAACCACTGATTGGCGTCATTGTATTAGCACTGATAATCCTGCATATCAGTCGTGAGAGATTAGGAGAAAAGTTTACCAAGTCCCTTCCTAAGTCCATATGGTTTACCCTTTCTATGGGAATCCTAGCTGGATTTACAACCATGATTGGAAATGCTGCAGGCGGCGTAATGGCCATTTATTTGTTAATGAAGGGTTTGCCGAAGAAAGAGTTTGTTGGTACAGGGGCATGGTTTTTCATGTTCGTAAATTTGATTAAAATACCGTTTTATATCAGTTTAGGTTTAATTACAGTTGATTCCATCACATTTAATGCTTGGTTGATTCCTACTATTATAATAGGGGCTGTTATTGGAATTAAAGTGGTCCCTCTCATCCCGCAAAAAGCCTTTCAAACTCTTATACTTGGATTTGCCCTCATCGGAGCATTGAGACTAATATTAGTTTAATAGCTTTAAAAAAGTAACCATTCAGTCTTGAATGGTTACTTTTTTGGGGGTATACACAGATTGATTATTCTACTTCTTTATAAATGTTGATTTCGGAACTTTCTCGTAGTTCCTTTAGCCCTGGGACAATTCTTTTTACATGCTCCGCTTGACCATGTCGGTTCAATGCCTCTTCATCCACCCATTCCTCTAGCATCGTGACAACAGATGGATCATTGATATCTTGATGAAGAGCGTATGTGATACATCCTTCTTCTTTTCTAGTTTCAGCTACTAATTCTCTAGCCTGAACTAAATAGTCTTCCACGTTTATACCTGGTTTCAATTTAGCTTTTGCAACAACTTTTATCATTTCATTAATCCCTCTCATTCTTAAAAAACCTACACATCTATTTTGAACAATCTTCTCACAATTAACAACTTCTTTGAATTAAAAAAAGTAAAGCATTGGATTTGTTTTGATTTCCAAGGCTTTACTTAGATTCTATTAACCTAATTTTTTATGGATACTGCTCATGTATTGATATTTTGTTGCTTTGTAGGTCTGATGCGTATAATATACTTTTGCTGATGCGGTGTTATCACAAAGCGAACACTTAATTTTAAATGGAGCTTTACGTATATGGGGAATTTCTAATAATGTTAATGCTTCTTTCATATGCGTGTGACAAACCCACATCGTTCTCACCTCAAATGATAGGATTAATTTTTCTTATTTGGTAGATTGTATACCATTTTTATTTATTCGCAGCTACTTCTTGCTTTAGTTTATCAGGTTTTCTCATTTTTACTTGGTTGGTAATTTCCTCATCCCAAGAGATTTCAATATCTCCATTTGTAACAAAGGTCTGGCAGCCTAAGCGATACCCTTTCTCTAGCCATTCCTCTCCAAGTTTCCTTCTTTCCTGAATTTTAACATTGTCAAGGAATTCCGCCCCTTCTTCCGCCTTAAAAACGCAAGTGCCGCAAATTCCTCCTCCACATCGATTTGGAAGCTCTCCATCATAGCGAAGTGACATTCTTAAAATATTCGAATCCTCTGGAACCTCTAACTGTTTATTACTATTAATAAATCGAATGGTTGGCATCTATGAATTCCTCCTCGAAATGTTCCTCTTGGTATACAATATACCATAAATTTAATTTTCAGACAATGTGTAAATTTAAAATTTTCTAATTATTTTTCTTTTATTTTAAGATCCTTCTAAAATAGGATAAAAATAAAACAGGCTGCTTGAAATTTAGCTGCCTGCCTCAACTATTACTTCTAAGAAGCTTCTCTTGTAGACTTTCCATATAGGTGATGTATGCTTTTTTAGAGTTTTCAATATGAATCCTCATTAAATATTCAGCCATTTCCGTTTCCTGATTACGTAATGCCTTCATAATATCTATATGTTCCTTTAAAGAAACTTTCCTTCTGCCAGGTGTCTCATAGCCCATATTCGCTGCCATATGGATATAGTCTATTAAACCGGAAAGAATTTCTAGTAATTTTGGACTCTTCGATGCTTTGTTTATTAAATGGTTCATTTTAATATGTTCAAAATTAAAGTTTTCTTCTTCATTCTCTTGAATTTCCATCAATTCTTTTATTTTTTGATCCAATTCATTTTTTGTTTCTTGATCCATTCTTTGTGAAGCTAATTTAACGGCAAGAACTTCTAATGAAGCAAGAATCGTAAAAACCTCAATAACCTCATTTACCGAAATATTGGAAAGTACGACCCCCTTCCTCGGAACGGTTTTCACAAAGCCTTGTGATTCCAGCCGGAACAAAGCCTCCCTAATGGGCGTCCTGCTTATTTTCAATTTAGCTGCAAGCTCTCTCTCAATTAGACGGTCGCCAGCTTTAAACTCACCATCGAGGATCATCTTTTTTAAATATAGATAGGCATGTTCTCTAATCGATAATAGATTCTTTTCCTCCCATTTTACTTCCATCCTTTCACCTCCCAGCTTAATTAAATACGATTCCTAGATTAAGATAAAAAGATTCCTCCATAAAGGAGTGCTCCAATAATGACAAAAGATGGATGGACCTTTAGTTTGCTCAAGGTAAAAAAGCTGAGTACCGCTAGAAGTACAAGGTGAAATACCCCACTATTTTCAAAAGCTGTTAAAAAGAATTGATAAGCCATAACTGCAAGTAAGATTGCGATAATTGGCTGTACAGACTTTGTCATGAGCTTTACTTTTGGGGAGTCCTTAAATAAATTCACAAACTTAAACAACAAAATAACGGCAATGGCTGATGGAAGAATCGTAGCTGCAAGTGCAACAATCGAACCTAGAATACCACCTACTTCATATCCGATAAAACCTGCCATCTTCGTCGCGATTGGACCAGGTAAGGCATTGGCGATGGCTAACAGGTCGCCGAACTCGGATAGAGTCATCCAATCTTGTTCATTGACAACTTCGATTTGTATTAATGGGATGGTAGCCGGTCCTCCTCCATATCCCAAAAGATTCGCAATAAGAAACGACCAAAATATTTCCAAATATATCATGAGCTTTTCTCCTTTAGTTCAACCACCTCTTTTGGAGGATTGTTTGCGGCCTTTTCTTTCCGGCTAGCAATGAAAAAGGCAGAAATTAAAAAAGTGGCGATTAGGATTCCTGGGTGAAGTCCGACCAGTTCGATTAGGATGAAAGAAATGGCTGAGAATAATAACATCTTCGATAAACCTAAACCCTTTTTGCCATTTTGGAAAAAACGATAAGCCATTTCAGCTAGCATATACCCAATAACAGGCGTAACCCCTTGAACCATACCACCTACTATAGGTGAACTACTAAATGAATAAAGGACACCTAACAAACCAAGCATGGCAATGACGGAAGGAAGAACATGGGTCAGAATGGCTACTACAGCCCCTAAGTTCCCTTTCACTTTATAACCGATATAGGCGGCCATTTTTGTAGCAATGGGGCCAGGAAGTGTGTTTGCCAGTGCTAAAACCTCGCCAAATTCTTCCTCTGACATCCATTTATATTTTTTCACTGCCTCAAATTCGATTAACGGGATGGTAGAAGGTCCTCCTCCATAGCCAGTAACTCCGGTGCGCGCAAATCCAATGGCTAATTCCAAAAATTTATTCAATTGATTCTCCATCCTTCCTTTGTAGCTAGCCTTTGAAGTGTTAAGACTATTTAAGGACCTCATATTGTTCCAAGTTGGACAATGGTTGAGGTCCTCATTTTATTATATTTTAATATCTGCTTGTGTTAATACTGAAAGACCTTGAATTTCTACATGCTTTTGCAATGCTTCGAGTGCTGCGGTTCCAACGGCTATATCCTGTTCACCGTTTCCTCCACTTACGCCTACTCCTCCGACCACTTCACCATTTATTACAATTGGGAATCCGCCTACAAAAATGGCGAACTTTCCTGGCAGCATCTGTTGAATCCCAAATGCTTCGTTACCTGGTAATGCAGGACCATTTGGCTCCTTATTAAATAAATGAGTAGAACGTTTATGACCTGAAGCCGTGTATGCTTTCGCAATCGCAATTTCAGGGCCAGTTATTCTCGCTCCATTCATTCTTTCAAGAGCAATTAAATTCCCTCCATCATCCACAATGGCGATGGTTTCCAGCACATTGATGTCCTCTGATTTCTTCTTTGCAGCTTCAATCATTAATTTCACTTCTTCTAGTTCTAATTTTAAAATTGTTTTCATTTATTTATTCTCCTCAAACTTTCTAATTTAATATCCGATATATACGGTCTTTAATTGCGTAAAAAATTCCAACCCAACTCTTCCGGATTCACGGAATGTTGAGGTACTTGATTTTTTCAACCCGCCAAATGGTGCATTCATTAAATTACCAGTGGTGGTTCGATTGACCTTTACGGTTCCGGCTTGAATGTCTTTAGTGAATTTGTTAGCGATTTTCAGACTGTCTGTAACAATCGCAGCTGACAAACCATACTCTACATCATTTGCAACCTGGATGGCTTCTTCATATGTATCTACTTCAATGACCGCCACTACAGGACCGAAGATCTCTTCTTTTGCAATTCGATGATTAGGTTTTACATTACTAAAGATAGCAGGCTGAACATAATAACCCTGCTGATAATTACCTTCTGTTAGATGGTCACCGCCAAACACCAATGACGCTCCATCTTCTTTCCCATATTCAATATACTTAAGGACATTTTTCAATTGCTTTTCATTTGCCAGAGGTCCAATTTTCACGCCCTCCTCAAAGCCATTTCCAATTTTTAAGGCGCTCGTTTTTTCAATTAGTTTTTGAACAAATTGCTCTTTTACATTTTTCAAAACGATTACTCTGCTTGTTCCAGTGCACGCCTGCCCAGTTAAGGAGAATCCACCGTTAATTGTTAACGTAGCGGCTAATTCAATATCTGCATCATCCATGACGATTAATGGATTTTTTCCGCCGAGCTCCATTTGTGTCCGAGTAGTAAAAGAAGATTTTTTGTGGATATCTTCCCCAGCAGCTGTCGAACCCGTAAAAGTAATCGCCTTAATGGCAGGATGGGTAACTAAAGCATCGCCTACTTCTGAAGCCTTGCCTGTTACAAAGTTCATGACACCTTTTGGTATACCAGCCTGATGCAGTGCTTCAACAAGACGTAAAGCAATTAGTGGTGTATCTGAAGATGGTTTAAAAACCACCGTATTACCTGTGATTAGTGCTGGTGCAATCTTTCTTGCAGGAATAGAAAGCGGAAAATTCCATGGCGTAATGACACTGATCACCCCAAGTGGCTCTCTTTCAGACGAAACTTTCATCTCCGGATCATCATTTGGATACGTTTCACCTGTTATCGTTTGTCCTTCAACAGCATAAAAGCGGAGAGTTTGTGCAGACCGAATGACTTCATTCTTAGCATCGGTAACATGCTTTCCTTCTTCTCTTGTCAACTCTTCTGCGTATTGATCAGCATTTTCCTCCAAAATACTTGCTGCTTTATTTAAAATAGCTGCACGTTTTGATGGTGATGTCTTTGCCCAATTTGGAAAAGCAGCTTGGGCTGCTTCTATCGCTGCTAGAACATCTTGTTCATTGGAAGCTTGGAAGGCGCCGACAATTTCTTCTGTATTTGCTGGATTCAGACTTACAAACTGTTTTTGGCTGACAGATTCCTGCCATTCACCATTAATATAGTTATTGAACGTTTTCACTTTTGTTGTTAACAAAGTATCACCTTTTTCTTTTTTAATAGAAAATGGCCGTCATTTAGAACCTCGATTTTTCAAGATTAATATGACGGCCAGGAAAGATAGATTCTATTAGGAGTATAATCCTTAATGAATCCGATCTATTTGTATGAAACTAAGTATTTTAGTTGGTTTGAACTAAAGACCCTAAGTCCTGCTCAAGATACTCTCTCCATAAACCATCCATGTACATACGGCGCATTTTAGCACCCACTCTAACAATTTCAAGACAACGCTGCTGTAATTCTGGTGTATCTGCGTGGTCAAGAACAATCTTGTATCCACGTTCACCATGAATTTCATCTGAAACAATGTGTAAGTCAAAGAATTCAATTTCCTCATCTGTAAATCCATATTGAGCGCGTAATGCCGGTGTTTGCTTTCTATAGATATCTGGTACTTGAGATTCTAAACCAACAACAAGGGCAGCTGTAGCAACAACAAAGTGTTCACGTGACGCTACTGCGAAGCACCAGCTTTGAAGACCTAAAGTTGTCGGTGCCATATTATCAGGGTTAATTACTCGTTCAGCAGTTGTACCGCACGCCTCTGCAAAACGAATCAATAAATCTGTATGACGATCTGCCGCAATCTCTTCTTCATACATGTTTTGTAATGTGAAGTCCTTTGCAGCTGCAAATTTTGGATCAGATGGAGTATTGTGATAGATATACGCAAGGTAATCTGCAAAAGGTCCTACATAGTGGTAATGATTTTCAGCCCATCGTGCAAAGTGCTTTCTTTCTAGTTTTCCTTCAGCCCAAGCGACTGTAAATGGAGCCTTCTGGCTATGATTACCTTTAATTGCTTCTTCTAGTTCTTTACGGAATTCGTCTTTTGATAATAATTCTGTCATTTTAACTCCTCCTGTTTCCTGGGCATTTTTTGCCGTTTTTGTATTTGATATTTTGTATACCATAATACTTGAAAAAAATTAGAGTATGTAAGTGCTTAATCTCTATCAATTTCGAATTATTGTATTTGGTATACCTTAATGAAAATATTACCCTATTATTTTTTATTTGTAAATACAATTTTTAGAATTTTTTAAAATATCAATTAAATAATTATTTAAAAGCCTAGTTTTAAATATAAACATCCTTATTTAAATTTAATAGACTGTAGAGATCTTTAGAGAGATTTTCCAATGCTTCTTCTACAATCTGTTGCCCCAATTCGAAGCTTGCTTGTGTGGCATCTCCAATACAGCCATTTTGGGTCATTTCTTCATAATAATAAAAACCTTGAATCGCCTTTCCTGGACGAAGCTGCTTCCACCTGCCTTGTTCTTGTATATCGCCTTTCTCAAGTTGATTAAGACGTACAAGCTCTGGAGCTAAATACAAAGCTTCGGATACTTCCCTTTCGCAGCTGTGTCCAAACAAAGGTGATGTGATGAAATTACCGATAGTGTTTTTAGCCGAGGCTGTGGTTTTCGCATAGTAAATTTCAACATTCAATTCTTTTGTCAAGGTCATTGATGCAACATTCAAGGTTGTTTGGTTGCCACCATGTGAATTTAACAATAAGAATTTTTTAATTCCATGGTGACTTAGGGATGAAATCATATCCCTAATGATAGAAATCAGTGTATCAGGCTGAAGTGAAATTGTTCCAGGAAAGTTCATATGGTGTGGTGAGACTCCCATATTAACGGTAGGAGTGACCCATGCATACGGAAACATTTTCTGGCCAAGTTTTTCTGCCATCTTTTCAGCCAATACAGCGTCACAGCTTTCTGCCATATGTGGTCCATGCTGTTCATGCGCTCCAATTGGAATAATTGCAAACGTAACGGTATTTAATGATTCTTTTACTTCCTGCCACGTCATATTTGTTAGATTATAACAATCCAATAATATCCCCTCACTCTATCCTTATTCATCTCGGCATTTTGTATACCAACGTTGTTTTAAAAAATAATCTACTATCTTAGGGTAGCAGATTGCTTCTTTGGCGGTTGAATGGAGATGTTTTCTTGAGAAATTTCTATATCCTGTTCGATTGTTAATTGGCAGGTTAAGCGATATCCTTCCTCCACCTTGTCACCTAACATTTTTATTTCTTTCCAATTCGGTGGTGCAATGGATTCTCCACCACTGATCACGCGGCATGTGCACTTGGTGCATCTACCCATTCCACAGCCATACTTTAATTGAGGAAATTGTCGGATACCTGCTAAAACTACTAGATTTGCGTTATCCTTTACTTGCTGTTCGACTATAGTTCCATCCACATGAAGAATTACTTTTGGCATAAAATATCCCCTTTCATTCTAGAACAAAGAATTTGATGCTTTTTAAGAATTATACATCCTTTCTACATAAGATGAAAAGAAGTTTTTATAATTTTTTAAAAAATTAGAATATACCATTGAACATTTTGATAACTTAAGATAAACTACTGGTAAGGTATTTGGTATACAAAATGTCAAAATGAGAGGTGGTCGTTACCTACATATATTTTAGGAAGCTAGTTGGATCAAGAAGTATAAAAATAATTTATAGGAGTGTTTATAATGGGGAACTATATTGTACTAACAAATAAAGATACTTTTCAAACCATTCTTGATAATGCCGGGCTAGAGGTTGTAGAGACCTATAACTTTTATTTTTTTGATAAATTAAAAGCAAAATATACGATTGCGAAAGTAATCGATGAAAATATTAAGATCCAATTATTTGAAGAATTTGAAGGTAAAGAATATGTAAACCAAATTGCTGTGAAATTTTTCGAAAGATTTGAAACGATTGAAGATGCACGCGAAGAATTGAATGAAATTGTCAAAGCATCAGGGAATAGTGAAGATTCCATTCATTCTAAGCTAGTGAAAGCAACTGAAGTAGCTTAATAAAATAAAAAAAACTTCTATTATTATTTTAACCGGAGCTGACCCACCTCATCTCCGGTTTTTTTGTAATACAGAACGACAAAAAACCGCCACTAGAGGGACTTTGACAAGTCCCCTATGTGACGGATTTTTCTGTTATTTCTGGAAGGATTTTAAAAATTTAATGTTTTTCTTAAACGAGCTAACTTCTTTTCAGCCTTTTCCATAGCCTTTTTTGATCCAAAAAGAAAATTAAACATCCCTATTCCCCCTATTTATGTTCCTGTTTTGCTTACCTTTATTGTATTATGGTATTGAAGAAATTACAACTAAATTGTATACCAAATACCAAATAAATAATGTATAATGTGTATAAATGGTGAACAAATCATCGGTTTGGTATACCATACGAATATAGATTACTGGTTTAGGATATGAACCAAATACTAAAAAGCAGGGTGTTGCTATGTTAAGATTCTTATTTTTATTCGTTATTTTTATGTTTTTACTGTCTACTTTGCTGCCTCAACTAGACTTTAGTGTCCTGCTATCCATTCTTTGTTTAATTATTGTCTGTTTCACCTTTTTTCTTGCTAAACGATCCGTTCAAATCTTAGGGGGCGCATTTCTACTCTTGGGTCTCACTCTGCTATGGACTAGCGGAGCACAATGGCATCAATACATATTATCTTTTGGACCTATGCTTGACTTGATTACTTTATTTACCTTAGTCCCGATATTAGGAATCCCCATTAAATTAGGTGGATATAGCGGCGGCATTCAAACCATTATTCAAAAAAAGGTAAACAATTCTGGTCAGTTGTATATTATTACCTCTGGTATTTCCTATTTTTTTAGTATTTTTATGAATCTCGCTACTCTGCCGATGACCTATTATTCGATACGTCCATCATTGAACATGTTCTCAGTTGAGAATAAAGAACGGTTCATGAGTAGAGCTATTACTAGAGGTTTTGCCATGCCCCTATTGTGGGCACCAGTTACCCCTATCGTAGGTATTGTTATTTCTGTAACCGACGTACGCTGGATATCCATTTTACCCTATGTGATTCCACTTAGCATTTTAGGCTTGGGAATGGATTGGTTTATAGGAGCACGCAGATCTAAAAAAATGCATACTTCTGTTCAAGACGTATCTGCTCACGAAACAGCCGCAACTATTGAACAGGGTCAAATCAATTCTCCAGGCAGGATACTGCAAATTTTCTTGGCTATTCTTATTTTTGTTATTGCCATATCTATAGCTGAATCGCTGTTTCATTATTCCTTTTTAATTCTTGTCTCTTTCCTTGTCATTCCATTTGCATTGGTTTGGTCTCTTTTCCTAAAAAAAGGAGCAGAATTTGGAAGTCAATTAATGAAGCATTTCCATTCCTTCTCAATCAGTATGAAGGATCAATTTTTCATTTTTCTATCGGCTGGTTTTTTTATCTCGACCATCACGGTCTCCCATACCAATGAATGGTTGAATGATTGGATTTTGACTTTTATTAACGTGGCTGGTGTGGAAATCTTTATGATTCTACTTCCTTTGGTACCTTTAGCTTTTGCCTTTTTGGGACTTCATCCAGCTGTTTCATTGGCACTGATGACAGGAGGCTTGGACATATCTGCCCTTGGTCTTAATCCACACATTCTAACAGTGGCCATGTTGGCTGGTGCAGTCGCGTCCTTCTTAGTAGGTCCTTATAATGCCACATTAGGCCTAATGTCGAATCTAGTAAAAGATACTTCTTATAAAGTATCAAATTGGAATATTGCCTTTACCTCATTTTATATCATCGTCGTTATGCTTTACTTGGTTCTCTTGCAAGTATTTACAGGCTGACTAGGGAAAAAAAATGAAAAACCAGGAGCTGTCAATATAGCACCTGGTTTTTTCATTTATTCTTTTTCTGACTTAATTTCTTTTAGAATTTCTTTTGCAAAGTGACCAAGAGTTCCGTTACTATAGGCACGGATTACTTCAGGCGCAATGGATGTTAAAGCCCTTTTAGTATATTCAGTTGAATATTGATTTTTTGACATTTCATTCTCAATCGCGACAGCTGTTTTCAAGGCATGGTACGTTGCCAACTTATTTACTTTAATCAAATGGTCCTCTCGGTCTATTTTCACTTGACCTAATGGTAGAAATAATTCCTCTATTTGTTTCGGTAATGCTGTCTCAGTAATAAATAAACCATTGCCATTCTCCAGTAAATCTCTCCATTGCCCCATATATTTGACACCAAAAACATTTAAGGATGGGAAATTATTTTTAATCTCATTTGTATGTATCGCCGTAGCCATATTAACAATATTAATAGAAGAAACTGGTTGCATTTTTATTATTTCATTTGAAATGAATGGGATGATCTCTTTTGCTGGTAGTGCTAATATAAATATATCGATTTCGTTAAATTTACTTGGGGTTAATAGATAGCTATTTTGATAGTGCTGAACAAAATCTTCCGTTTTCGTTAATGAAGGATGATAAACTCCTATTGATATGTTCGTTTTATTCCAGTGTTCCATCAGGGCTTTCCCCAATTTACCAATACCCACTAAACACACTTTTACTTTCTTCAAGATCTTCACCTCTCCTAATCATTGCAAAAAATAAAAAACAGGACTATTAGCTTGGTCCGAAAACGACTTCGCCGATAGCCCCCATTTTTCAACTACGTTTGATCTTTTTTACCAAATTAATACAGCTATTAATGTTGCAATGAAAAGCCCAGTCATGACAGGGATGAAGTTCTTTCTGGCGAGCTCAATTGGTGATATTTGCAAGAAGCCTGCCACAGCAACAAGTGAAGACCAAGCAACAATCGTTCCTCCACCCCAAATTGCGCCCATTTGACCTATTGCTGCCATAGTCGAAGGATCAATACTACTTCCGTTCGCTAAAGCTCCAGACAGAGCACCTGTCAATGGAAGCCCTGAGAATCCTGAGCCGTCTAAGCCAGTTACTAATCCAACAATCAAAATACCAAATCCAGCAATAAAGGAGTTTTGAGGAATGAAAGTCTGTCCAGCCTGAATCATATCAAATAGAAATGCTGGCTTCGCAGCTTCTGCGTCAAGCGAAAGAATACTTGGTGTAAAATCTCCACTACCCATGAAGAAGAAACCTGCAATTGGAATAACTGGAGCCATCGCTCTGAATGCAAATACAAAGCCTTCTGTAATATGGTCACTAATTTTATCAAGCGCATGAATGCGATTAAAAGCAATGGTTGCTAGGATTAGTAGAACGGCAGCCACACCACCAACAAAAGCTGCTCCATCGGTTCCTTCAAAACCAGCACCACCAGAGAATTTGGATTGGAACATATAAATCATGACAGCCAACATGGATAATGGCACTAAGATGGCAAATCTCTTACTCCATTTATTTTTCCTATTTACCATCTCAACACTTTCTTCAGTCGTAGCAGCAAGTTCATCCGCAACATTAAAAAATGCATTATCAGTTGAAAAATTCATATCCGGATCTAAAGTGGAACTTTTTACGATTGATTTTCGATGTGCAAAATAAACCACACCCAATGCACTAATACCAGTTATCAGAGAAAGAATTAATCCTCTATCTGTAACTAAAGTTTTATCTATTCCTGCAGCCTTTGCACTAAGCATAGGAGCAACTTGCATGATATAGTCAGATGAGAGTGCCATCCCTTGACCAGCAATAACAACTACCATAGCAGCTGTCATGACTGGCAATCCAGCACGGACTGCAGCCGGTACTAATAACGCACAAATGAGAGGGACCGCTGGTGTTGGCCAGAAAAATAATGAAATAACATAGGTCACAACCATTAATACAAAATAAGAGACATGGCCGTTAACCATTATTTTTTGAATAGGAATAATTAGTTTTTTGTCAGCACCTAAATCTCTTAAAGAATTAAGTAGTGCAATCATCAGGGAAATAATTAAGAAAATGCTGAATAACTCCTTAGCAGCAACGAGGTTTGCATTAAAGACTGCTTGAAATCCTGAAATCAAGTTCCCTTTATATACTACCGCTACTAAAAATGTACCTATAATGACTGGTAATACAACACCTTTTCTAAATAGCATCGTAGTAATGACAGAAACAGTTACAAGAGCGTAAATCCAATGAGCTAATGTTAATTCCATATATTCCCCTCCGACTCTCCGCATTTTTTTGATTCAGGTTCCGTTAATGGAATGCAAGCAATTATAAATTCGTATTGTTTATGAGGTAATGATGCAGGCTATCAAATTTATGTATTCCCTCATATAAAAATAGGTACATCTATTCTTGCCAGTTTACCATTTTTGTACATTGTGCATTGTAGATTGTATACCACGGTAATATAAAAAATTTCTATCTTTTTAAAAAAATTATGATTCCTACTTAATCACGTTGCAAACGAATGATTTCCAATCAACCAAAGATAACGCTTTCATATTCTATTTGACTCGTAACCACCTCCTAGTTTTCACTATTTACACCTTATTAAACATAATAACATCATTGCTTTAATCGTGCAAATAATTTTAAATATTTTGATATTTTTGTATTTTGGAAATTACTCTATTGCTAATATTCATAAATTTCGGTAAAATATAGTGAAAAATCGGTATATCGTATACCAAATTATTAATACAATATTTACCATTCTCCCTTTCTATCCTGAAGTTTTACTCGCAACCAACTTTTTATTAGATTTACAATAGCATGGATTAATGGTCCATGCTAGGAAGTTGTGAGGGAATCTAACAGAGTTTTACAAAGTTAACGTTATTAATCTATCAAAAATAATATGAGGTGGTTGTATAATGCTAAAAGCTGGGATCATTGGTTATGGAACAATAGGAAAGGGTATTGCCGATTTAATTCAATCACAACAAGCAGGAGACATTGGGCTGCAAAGCGTTCTTGTCAGGAACCCAAATCGAATGGAGGAGCTTTCGCATCCCCCTTTTTCGATCACGAACGATGAAGAGTTTTTTTTCAAGCAAGATCTAGATATTGTAATCGAAGCTGCAGGCCATCATGCTTTACAATTATATGGAGAAAAAGCTTTGAAAAGCGGGAGTCATTTAGTGGTCATTTCCGTGGGAGCGCTAGCCGACAGTGAGTTTCTGGAAACCCTACATAAAACAGCACAGGAAAATAACAAACAAATTCTTATTCCGTCAGCCGCTATTGGTGGCTTAGATAGAATTGCTGCAGGGGTTTTAGGTGAAATTGAAGAGATTACCCTTATTACGAGGAAGCCTGTAAAAAGTTGGTACGGAACGATTGCGGAAGAAAAGGTTAACCTAGAAACGATTTCTGAGCCATATTGTATCTTTGAAGGGAATGCGAGAAATGCTTCAAAATTATTCCCTGAAAATGTCAACGTGTCTGCAACATTAAGTCTAGCAGGAATAGGATTCGAAAAAACGAATGTTCAAGTTTTTGTCGATCCCACCATTCAGCGTAATATGCATACCATTAAGGCAAAAGGTTTTTTTGGAGAAATCGAGATATCTGTTCAAAATCAACCCTACCAACAAAATCCTAAATCCAGCCCCATTGTAGCGATGAGTGTCGCAAAGGTGTTAAAAAACTTAACCTCTTCCATTGTTATCGGGGTTTAAACAAATAAAAGAAAGAGCTAGAATTAGCTCTTTCTTTTATTTGTTTAGTTTCTTATCCCTTTTTAACAGATTCAATGTACGCCTTTCTAGCATTTTCAATATGAATTTTTGTAAGAAATTCTGCCATTTCTGTTTCTTGATTCACAATGGCTTCCATAATTTTAATATGCTCTTCCATTGCCTGTTCTGCTCTTCCGGTTTTTTTATGGCCAAGCTTTGCAAATGCTTTTATATAATCCGACAATCCACTTAGAATCTCAAATAATTTAGTATTCTTAGCAGAACTATATAATAGATGATTTATTTCAAAGTGGATATCTGCGTAATCTGATTCTCTCTTATCCTGCAAAGCTGCTTCCACTTTTTTAATACATTCATTGAATTTACTTTTTGATACGTCATCTAACTTCTGAACAGCTAATTTTGCTGCCAAGACTTCAAGGGATGCAAGAATTGTAAATACCTCAATGATTTCTTTCTCAGAGATATCTGCAACAATTACACCTTTTCTAGGTACGGTTTTCACAAACCCTTGTGATTCTAAACGAAATAATGCTTCACGAATAGGTGTCCGACTAATATTCAGTCTTTCTGCCAGCTCTCTTTCCACCAATCGATCGCCTGCTTTGAACTCTCCTTCTAGAATCAGATCTTTAATGTGGATATAAACCCTCTCGCGAATCGAGATTAAATTATCCTCCGTCCAGTTACTTACCATTTTGACTCCCTCTTCCTACTCGGTATACTTTATACCAATTATAACATTTTCTTGGAATTTTTCCCTAGCAGGAAGAATTTCAGATACACTTCTTTACGTTACTTGGTCATTTTGAAGGTTCTTAACATCAAATGCAGCCTTGATGATAATCTCCGTTACTATTTCTGCAAGAATCTTAACGGTATACAAACGAGTGCTATTTAAAGATTGTACCGGTGAGAGTGGGTCCAGATAATTGACGATTGCCTTCAAATGATAATTACCCACACTTGGTAATACGTTATTTACCGCGTTTCCAGGGATAAAGGCTCCCTCTTTAATAAAAACGGAACCTATTTTCCCTTCATCCCCCAAACAAGCGTCAATGCCAAAAATAAAAGGTTCATCATATGTTTTATGGATATCCTTGATAATTTTCTTTATATTTAGTGCATGAACGGGCTGTTCTAGTGTTCCATAAACTGGAAAAGGAATATTCTTTTCCTTCAGCATTGTGCCCACCATTGGACCGAGTGAATCGCCTGTGGACCGATCTGTTCCAACACATAAAAAGACTATTTCCTTAGAAGTTTGGCAAAGTACTTCCTTAAGAGTATTGGAAATTTTTTCAATTTCAGCTTCTTTCGTAGCTTTTCGTAGGGACATAATATTCGAACTTTCTGTCCTGTCTTTATTTTTCCTTTTGAAAATATATGACCACATCTACATCCAACTCCTAAATTTTAGGATAGAGTGTCGATAAATACATTCTAAGGTAATTTTAGCTGAAAAATAAAAATATTTCATATGAAAAATATATTTTTTACTAAAGAATAATTTATTTTCTGGATTAATTAATATAATTGCCTAAAGTAATTTTTTAGTTCTTTTTCAGAAAGAATGATTTTCCCGTCTAATTTCATGGTTTGTAATACAAATTCTTTAACACCGATAAACTCTGATTCTGCTATAAGAAAGAAAATAGTGCCTTTCTTGTGAATACCTCTGTAGTTTTTAAGTAATTTGTATCTTTTCATTAAATACCTCAATCTGTTTGATTGTAGTTATTTTACAATCTGTTGTTGAATCATACAAGGGATAGAGGCTGTATTTCTTGTTTGATTTCCTTTGATGTAAATACCAAATAACAAATGATTGGTATTCATGATATTTCCATGAATATATGTTAAAATAATACTAATATCTTCCATTCAGTACAGGGGCTATAGTCCTCTCTATTGTACAGAAACAGCTGTGCCAATATTACCGTTGGCCTTTCTGCTTTCTTTTTTGGAAGGTTTCATTTTTTTATTTAGGAGGATTTTATAATGAAAAATTTAATGAAGTTTTGCAAAAGGTTAAATCCTAGCTTGGGGGTTATCTACTATGAACCATAGTGCATATCAAGGTAGAGACTACTTCATTCAACAGTTAGTTTATATTGATGAAAACATCAAGGAGCTAACGAACCTTTACCTCTCATCCACCCCTATACCTGACCGTTTAAAACACTTTTTTAATTTATATGTATTAGAAGTTGAGGACTTATTAAAAGTACATCAAAAAAATAATCATATTTCATTTTTCCCTAAGGTATTAATTGGGACAAAGGTTACGGTACTGTATAACGAGGATAACGAAACAGAGGATTATGTCATTTGTTACCCAGAACAATCGGATCCGGATACTGGTTATATTTCCTTCTTATCTCCAGTGGGCAGACAGCTTCTTTTTAAAAATATTGGTGAAAAGATTTCGTTAAAAATTCCAACAGGAGAACTTTCAGTAACGATTCAAGAAATTTCGTTTGTTGGCCACCTTTTAAATCAAGAAATACGAACCAAAGAGGCTTAAAAAATCGAAAGCGCTTCCAAATCACTAAAAAAATAAACCTTCCACCTGTGCTAGGGGAAGGTTTGTTTTATCGTTTATTAGGCTTTAGTCAGACTAGCCTCAAACATATCAATGATTTCTAGGAATCTCGAAGCTTCCCTAAATGTATGGTCAGCTAAGAGCGGGTGAATGTTGCTCTTAATCCGACATTCTTCTATTAAGTCTCTTGCTGTTTTCTTGAAATCCCTTAATGAAGCAACAGATACTTTATTTTGGTTTAAAAATTGACTCAGTAATGGTTGGGTTTCAGATTGTGGCCGCATATAATCTAAATCAACTGCTTGGAACAACAATTTATCAAAATCATTACTAAACTCTCTCGCCTGCTCCACTAACTTTCTTTCAGAAGGATCTAAAAGGTGCCCGATAAACTTTGCATGGTCTGCCATAATCTTTAAGAAAAATACATTTTCTTCAATAATTGAATCAGGTGTCGGGGCTAATATACCTTCATTTAATTCTTTTAACCGATTCGCAAAATATGCCGCTTCTCTGCTAATATGGTCAATTAATAAAGGATAATTGTTATGCCTGATTTGACAGCGAAGTGTTAAATCTAATATCTTCCTTTTATAGCCGTAAATTGATGCCGCGGCTTGATAAACCTCGGTATTAAAAGCTTGAACTTGACGTAAATCCGAATTGACCGTAAATCTAGAGAGCTTCTCCTCAATTCTTTCGAATAAGGCCATAAATTGCTGGGCTTCTTCAATTAATTGCTTCTGTTCATAGGTAAATCCAAGACTTAAAAATAAAGAATGTTCCTTCATAATCCTAGACCAAAATTGGATTTCGTCTAATGATCTAGCAACAATCGGATTTGCTGCCATTTTGTCCCTCCTCTTAAATACACTTCCTTCCCATTTATATGAATACACTGTTAGTCCTAATTACCTATTTCTCCTATCGATTTTTATTCCCTGTTGTGTGAACAAAAAAAGCTAAGGCAAATCACCTTAGCTTTAGGAAACAATCCATTTTATTAAAATTTTAATCCATGACCAAGTTTATAAACATTACCATCACTATCTTTATAAGCATATGAAAGTCCTTCAGGCATATATTTGTCCTTGTCATAGCCTGGTACATCATTTCTCGACACACAGTCACCATTTTCATCAACCGCAATAACTTCATCACTTGCAGGCAATGTAATCGGCAGGACGCCAACAGGTTGGAACTGGCCAGCGATTACCTCAAATTGTGGCTTAAAGAATGTATCGTAACCAACAATCAATGCATCTGCTAAAGGTTCAACATTTCCAAGAATCCATGGCAATGTAACATTCACACTGATTACCACTTTACCGCCACGATTATGGAGGGTATCACACACTTCTTTAAGATGTTCTATTCCACTCAAAGTTGATTCTTGATACTCACTGCCATCTAAAGCTTTAATGGTTTTGTCCTCGCATAATTCAAGTTCTAAAAGTCCAGGTGTTGCATTAAAATAGGATCCGGATTTTGGCTGCAAGAATAATATAGCTACATCTGCTTCTTCATGGTTCTCTGTTAAAGAGAAGGTTCCAAGTTCTTGACATTCTTTCCTTGCTTGTTCTGTATAAGTAGATGCAAGTTTTTGATCCTTATGGAAAACTTCAACATAGACCATTTTATTATTAAGCTTTTCAGCATTTAAAGGCAATGTCTCTTTTGAATTTTTGAGAACCGTTACTGATTTTTTATGCGCTTCATAAGCTGCTTCCCAGTGCTTTGGATTTCTAACAACTTCAGTGGCTTGGTCAGGATATACGTAAGTACGATCATCAAATATTCCTAATATAAACATTTCAGTAAGAAGTCGTACATTCGCTTCATTAATACGCTTTTCACTAATCCAACCTTTTTCAATTGCTATTTTCAGGTTTTCAATATCATTGGTATCTGCAACAAGATCTGTTCCGGCATTGATTGCTTTTGCAAAACGCTCCGCTTCACTCTTATCCTCAACGCCCCAGCTCATTTTATTTGTGATGCCACTATCACTATTGATATAACCTTTAAAGCCTAGTTTTTCTCTTAGGATACGTTGTAAGAAATACTGATTAAACGTAAAGCCGACCTCTTCGAAAGGAATGTCTTCACCCTCAAATTCTTGAACCACACTCTTACTTATACTTGGTATCGAATAATACGGCATAATGGAGGATGTTCCATGCTCGACCGCTGCTCTAAATGGCGGCAAGTGATATTTTTCTAAACTTCCTGGAGTTGGGTAGAGATTCCACTTTCCTTCTGCATAATGAGGATCAAAGCCATTTTCCCTTGCACCACCACCTGGGAAATGCTTTGTTGTCATGGCAATACTTTGTTTGCCTAACTCTTTACCTTGGAATTCGTCAATAATACGGCCAATTGCATCTGAAATAAACTCGGGATCTTCCCCAAATGTACCATACGTCCGCTGCCATCTAGGATCTGTAGCAGTATCTGCCATATACATATAACCTTTTCTGATTCCGGTAGCATCCCACTCATCGTGCGCAATTTGAGCAAATTCGCTAATAAGAGATGCATCCCCGCCATTTTTGATATCACCTTTCGCTGCAGCAGCAAGCCCTAACGTTCCTGGCCATGTTGAAAAAATCCCTACTGCATCATTCATACCAAAGATGGATTCACCATTTTCATTTCGTGAATTGGATGTGATTAAGCAAGGAATACCAAGACGAGTTCCCTCTGCAACTTCATTCATTTTATTAATCCATTCTGCCATTTGTGCTGGACTATGATTGTCTCTATGAATAAAGTGACGTAAATGCATATTTTCAATCGTATGTGTTGTTCCATATATTTTGGAAACGGCAAAGATATTTTCACCTTTTTCAACGATTGCCTCATCAAGCACACCATCATGACTTGTCTTACTCTTATCTTCTTGAGATAAACCCATTTTACGAGTATTTATCAGCATCATACCGATCTTTTCATCAATATTCATCAATGAGACCAGGTTCTCCGCCCGTTCTATCGGACTTAAACGCCAATCTTTATAAGGTTCTAATTTCCCACTATTATTCAAGTCCTTAAATTTTAACCCATCAACTTCAATGATTTTTTTGACCCTGACTTCTAATTCAGGTTGTTTGTGGTTCTTTTCCACATTAACGCCTCCTAAAATGGATCCATGACTATTGATTCAACAAAAAATGCCCTTTTAATAGGGTGCTCAATTTTGGAATTATCATTATATCAATTACCTTAACAATGTTATAATAACAACAAAAAGTGATAAATAAATATCATTTATTGCTTAAAACATTGTAATTGTTGCTATTAGAGAGGGCGACCTAAATGAAGCAGTCGATACATATCCCAGTAGTCAATCAGGTTTTTGAAATTTATGACTTTAGTCAAAAAAATCAATCCTATGATTTACTCAAAAAATATAACGAATCCGCAGAAAGATTTTATCAATTGGATCCTTTATTTCGCTTACACACTCACGATTGTTTGGAGATTCTGGTATTTTTAGGCGGGGATTGTGATTTTTTTTGTGAAGGAAAGACCTACACCCTTAAGAGAGGAGATATAGTAGTGGTGCCTCCTTATGCGGTTCATCAAGCAATCGTTAAGAATATCGATCACTATGAACGTATCATCATAAACATTAGAAATCGGTTAATGGCAGATTTTGTAACAGTTTCACCAGCTATGAATGAGAATATTGTTTTTCAAAAGACCCAAGGTTCTTATGTGTTACATCTAAATGAAACGAATTTTCAAGATATCATATCTTTACTCCATGAAATAACTCATAGAATAAAAAATGGTGAAGAAAAAGTTTCCTTCACCTTACAATATCTATTATTTCAAGTGCTTCAAGTCATATTTAATCCTGCAAGCAGTTTGCCAAACCTTAGTGAAAAGGAAGAGCACGATGAAAGGTTACGGTCGATACTAGATTTCATTGAAGGACATTTAACAGAGCCAGATCTAAGTTTAGACAAGGTATCGAGCTATTTTCATTTAAATAAGTACTATTTTTCTCATTATTTTAAAAAACACATGAACCTGCCCTTTTACCGGTATGTATCATTAAAACGGTTATCATTTGCGGTAACGATGATCAAACAAAAGCAGATCCCAATAGAGAAAATTGCTTTAAAATGCGGTTTTCCTGATTATTCAAGTTTTTACAGACTCTTCAAGAAAGAATACAATCTTTCTCCTAAGAATTTGCAAAAGGAATATAAAAATTAGGAATACGTCAATCCCCCATTGCGTTTAGGCAGTCATTCACTGGGGGACTGACCCGCTGCATTAGTGTATTTCTGATTCTAATCTGAATCCTTCAACGATAACATCATCTTCGATTTCCAACAGTAAGCACCGTTTTCCTTGGAACATAATGTATTTTACATGTTTCAAATCCATCGGACTAAGAGATAAATTTGCAACCTTTGTTTCAATTTTTATCGATTTAGGTACTAAGTTGCTGGCTTTTAGCTCATGTTTTTCATCATCTACGATCGCTTTAAACGCATGTTCCACTTTAGCAGTATCTACATTTTCAACGCCGCTGACTGTTAAAATCCGTTCTATATCCCGAGAATCCAACATAGGTGCTTCACTTTCTTCATTTTCTTTATTCTCCTGGACCACCCTGTCTATTTCCTCATAGACGTTAGAAATAACCTGGGAATCTACTGAATCTCCGATTACTTTATTCAAAATTAATTCAAAGCTATCCTTTTCTTCCAAAGCGGTAATGATTTCTTCGCAATTAAGTACCTGTTCGATAAATGTCTCATCTGGTTGATTCGCTTTTCCTGCACAATAAAGGATATGGTTCACATCTGCCGCATTGTCATTAAAGGCAGGGAACAAAAATCCTGACAAGGGTTGTGCTAAATTAATAATCGGATCAAAGGCGTTATTTGATCTAAATTCTCTTTCAATATAATCAAAAACTAACGCTTTTTTCGGCTGATCGGTTTTATTAAGGCTGCAAAGGATAAACTGGTTGGAATAAACCTCGTCATCTCCGCCTTCTCCGGATTCTGGATCCCGTTTTTTTGTCGCTTTTCGATATTCACCTCGAATAAATGTCACCACGGTATCAAATTCATAGACCGTATGCGCAAACATTTTCCCAACGATTTGGTGCATAGATTCTATCCAATCATCGGTGGTATCACTTTGCAATCCATCAAAGAGGATCATTTGGGTACTATCTTCTATATCCCGATGAAATTTCAGCTCAAATAGCTTGGCATCGAGAGCCCCTGTCAAAACTTTTTTAAAATTCATTAAAAATAATTCTTGTGACTCCTGATCTACCATTTCAAATGGTGAAATAACGGAGTGGTAAATCTCACCTGACTCTTTCTGAACATAAACATTTAAGATTTCTCGAATTTTCATTAGATCATTGTTTAATTTAAACTGCTTTCGGATATTAGCTATATCTTTTGCATTCATTTTCTCAACTCCCATCCCTGATTATACTGTTCCAAAAGAAAAATAGGAATACTTGACAATTTCTACACTTAAAATCAGTGCAACTGTTCTAAAATAGCATCAGATTTCTTTGAAATCGGCAAACTGTTTACAGTTTCTGTTAAGCCCCATTACCACTCCACGTTTCTGAATTGGGAAAATCAGCAGCATCACGCTCAACATAACAGGTAATAAAAGACCAGTTCCGATTGCTTGTACGACACGACCAAGTAATAAAATACCAAAACTGAAATTTAACGCTGCTAAAATTGCTCCTAACAACGAAATAACAAGTCCCCCGATAATTAATTGTCTTGTCGTAAACCATTTCATTAATAGTGCTGAGACTGGCACTAAAATTGCTAATACCAATAAATAACCTGTTGTCAGCCACTGTGCAGTTGTTGCAGCGACTTCAAATTGTTCCATAATATTTGATAATGCCATATTCAACGCTGTTTCACCGAACAATCCTGCAAAAGCACCTAACATTAAGATAAATGCCATTGTTTTAGGATTTTTAACTTGAATTTGTGTACTCATAACTATCTCCTCTTTTATTTAATTTAAAACTCTACGAAATTACGAACCTGCAAAATATATCAAATTTTTTCTTTCTATGTCAACCGAGTTGACAAAATATAATATTTACGTTATTATCAACTTAGTTGACGATTTATATTAGGAGCGAAAAAAAGTATAATCTTGGAGATTTGGTTATCTATTCCGCACATGGCATATGTAAAAAAAAACCACGCTCTGTTACACAAAGCGTGGGTTATCACATTATTAAATATTCCAATCTAGCTTTAATATTTCTTTTAGTATACTTACTTGATCAGCACCTATTTTTTCAGCAATTTTATTCTCAAGCTGAGCCTTCAGGGCCTCGTTTTTTTCGTAGCATTCCTCACCTAAAGCTGTTAATTGGATACACTTTTCTTTCTTATTGTTTTCGACATTTTCAACCTGTACTAATCCTTTTTCCGAAAGTTTATTGATAAACTTATGTATCGCCTGACGAGAGATTTCTACATTTTTTGTAATATACGATATGTTCGGCTTTCTTTTATAAATCCTAGCCATGATATACCATTCGGAATTTGAAATATGGATTTCACTTTGATTATTCCATGATGTTTCTGAAATTTTCCGGACTAAACTATGCCGTTCACTCAATAGATCAATCAGATCTAAATTTTGTAATTCAGAGTTTGAAATCAAATGTTTCACTCCCATCCTATTCTACATCAACTACTATACAAAATCCGAAATAACATGTCAATTTGGTTGACATACTAGGTTTTTTTCCACCGTTGCAAAAAATTATTTAACCATTCCTCTAGCGTCGACTTTCCATACGTCGATTACCTGTCCATTTTCATGAACTACATACTCTTCAAACAGATTGACGACAGGACAGGCATGGTTTGGAATGATTTGTACTTTATCATTTAACCTTAAATTGGTTTCTTCCTCGAAAACTCCTACACCGTGCTCTTCAGATAATCGGTCAATGGTTACTTCATTGTGTCCAATGATCTGGCCGAACCCGCTAACAGTCTGATTACCATGTGCACCCTTGTCTAAACACAAAGACTTACTGCCTGTATCAAAAATAATCCGATCCTTATAGACACCCACCACGGATGCTAGTAGAGTTACTGCACAATTCTCTATGTTTGTCACACCAAGACCTACTTGAATGGCATCGAAAAACACTGCATTACCTGGCCTGATTTCTGTTACGCCAGGTACTTTTCCTGCAATACTAAAGGTTGGAGTGGAACCTACACTTCGAACGGGAATTAGAATACCTTCCTGTTCACATTCCTTTGCACTTTCAACCACTGCCAGCCCTTCCTGCAGGCCTATGTTTTCAATTTCCTCATAGGTTTTGGCCGCATACGAATGTCCAGCATGTGTAAAAATCCCTCCTAGTTTAAGCTTTGAATGCAGCATAATTGCCTTTGCTAAAAGAACTGCATCTTTCCCAGGTTCGACTCCACATCGATTGAGTCCAGCATTTACTTTGATCCATACTTCTAATGTAAAAGGTGTATGTTCTAGTCCTCTTTGTAAATAACGTAAGGATTCAGGAGTGTCTACGGATACTTTCAGTTGGACTCCTTTTTGTAATAGCGTTATTAATTTAGTGATTTTTTCTGGGTTGGATATGGGATAGGCAATTAATATATCCTTAATTCCTCCAGCAGCCATTACTTCTGCTTCACTTATTTTAGCCGTTGTCACTCCTACTGCTCCTGCTTCTACCTGGAGCTGAGCTATTTTCACAGATTTGTGTGTTTTGATATGAGGGCGATATGATACACCCTGTTCATTTGCAAAATTAGCAATATCGCTTATATTCTTTAACAGCTTTTGATGGTCTAGCAGCAAGGTTGGAGTGTCTAATGTTTGAAAGTTGGTCATGACTTATACATCCTTTATTGTTTCCTTGATTTTAGGTTCTTCTATTTATTAAATAAATACTTTCTCCATTCGGATATCAAACCACATTTTATCCGCCCAATAAGTGAAATTTTCAATACGTCCGATTTCCTTATATCCTAACTTCTTATAGAGCTTTTGAGCCTGAGTATTAAATTCAAATACTCCTAACTCAATTCGCTTTAGTCCCTGCTTTTTTATCTCCGCCTCTAAATATTGGATTGCTTGATAACCAATCCCTTTTCCTCTGCCTTCAAGCTCTCCAATTGTAATCCCAATCCAGGCTGTACCTCCTTCTTTTTTGAAGAGATACCTTGGATCAACTGTATAGTTCATTTCTCCGATTAATTGGTCATCGAGGTAAATCAAATATATGTGATGGTGATCTAATCTTTGTTTTAAGTCATCCAAGGTCATGGTATCCCTGCGTTCCAATTCAGCCTTATTTTTATTGGGACGTGTTAACGGAATTAATACCTCATCATTATCCCAGCGGTTAAAAACGTCTACGAGCGTTTCGCTAGGTTCTATTACTTTGATAAATTTTAAGTTCATGATGGTCTCCCTTAATCGTTATAATTTGAATTTATCTTTGATGACTTTGGCCACTTCTTCTGCACTCATGTACGTATTGTTTATTTTTAAATATTCCTCTTTTTTGCTAATTCCTGACCAACCGTCATTTTCCCAACAGCCTGCGGACCAAATATCAAAACAAATTTCATTTAACCTCCTAAAAAAATTCAATATTACTATAATGATATTAAGTTCTCTCTCTATAATAAAATTCCTTCTTTTTTGATTATACAGGACTTCCATCTGTTTTTTTTACATTAAAAAAGGCGCTATCCCAATGGATTAGCACCTGATATTGAAAATTTTTTACAAACGGTGTTCACTTTGAACCATTCAATTTTAAAACATCTCATTAATTTCCCAAGATTCAACAGTTAAATATGCGGTCTGTGGATCCATACCATTACCCATTAAGTAGGTTATTGCAGCCACTTCCTGTAATGCATGTGCAAATGCCGTATGTTTTGCTTCATGTAATCCATATTTTACAAAAGGAGCAATGCTATTTAATACATGTGATTTCATATGAGGGTATAAAGGTTTTATATCTTCCTGTAATTGCTCTGTTATTTGACGGCACAGTTTATCTAATTCCTCTAAGCTTTCATTGTCAACAAGGATAGATAACTTTGGTTTCATAATGTTCCAATTTGAATAAAGGTTACAACTCCATTCTAACAATTCTTCTCGGTATTGTTCTCGTTCCTCCATATCGATATTTCGTTCAGATTCAAGCTCACTCTCCTCTTGAAAAGCATCTGTTTCTAAACATTCTTGAGGTATTTTCTCTTCCCCTTCCAAACGATGGTCAGTATCCATTTCTATTTCGTCTAGATACGCATTGGATTCACTGTAAAACAAACCTAATTGTTCATATAAATTTTTAGCTGTTTCATAATCATCGAGGTCCGCGTTTATGCTTCCCTGTAATTTGGCTTTTAATTGGCGGCAGGAGTCTTCCCAATCCTTTAAGCTTTCGTGATTAAAAAGTTCTCGATTCCTTCGATTCATACTCTCCCAATTTAACTCAGCGATTTTACACCATTCCAACAAATCATCACGGTATTGTGTTGGCTCATTCATTTTGATACAATCCCCCACCCTGTTTGTTTTTTTATCATCCTACAAATGAATTAGATATATCTCACACCTTTGAATAACCACAATCTCATACTATGTACCGCGTTTGTCACAAGATTAGGCGTTAACCCATAGGCACAACGAATAACTTCAGTAATTTTAAGAACTGTAGAAATTATATAAATGAGCCGTTCCCTTTTGACCTACCACTGGTTCAATATTTCTTTTCAATCAAAAAAGTTGTTATGCCAACAGTGGTTATAGCGACACAAGAATAAAGGAAGCTGTCCGTTTCCAGGACACTAACACCTGCTAAAACAATAATTCCATCGATTAGTATAATGACAAGTGCTAAATTTAAAGAAAACCTTCCAGAAATGATTTTTGCGAGTAAGTCCGTCCCCCCTGTACTCGACTTATACCGCAGCATCAAACCAACTCCCGTTCCAATGATGACTCCTCCTATTAACGCACTACCAAGCTGAGAAATGATAAATTGATAACGAAGAGGTGAGAGCAAATCAATAAACAAAGAAGAGACCAACAATCCTTGCAAACTGCTAAGAAAATAACTTTTCTCACTCAGAATTGACAATATACAGATTGGGGCACTCAAAGCGATCATGGTCATTCCTGTCTGAAAATGATAGAAATAATGAAGGATTAATGCAATTCCTAGGATTCCACCATCAATTAAATGATTAGGCACAAGAAACCCGTTTACTCCAATTCCCAATAGCAAACTGCCAATAATAGTGGCTATAAATTTCTGAAAAATAAACATCACCTTGTCCTATCTTTTTAGTCTATAATTATGTAACCAATTTGGAATTCAGAATCATAGATAAATATAAGATTAGGGAGATTACTTCCAACGACCCAATGAAAAAGCGATGCTCCTTTAAGCATCGACTTTTTTACCTTAATTTTACATTTTGCGTTCTTAGTACTTTTACAACCATTTCTCCGATTTGTCTGCCTAAATCTAATCCTTCATCGTTATCTACTTTAAAATGGACTCCTGCATATAGACGAGATTGAGCGCTTAATTCCATTCTTCCCTTTATTTCAGATACCTCTTCGGGAAAAAAATAACTTAATAGAACCTCTGCACAACCTGCCACAGTTGCGTGTGCAGAGGGATAGGACGGAAAACGAGGGGTGGACAAAACAGGAGATAGGTCTTTGCTATATTGGTTTGGACGTGCCACGTCCCAAAGGTATTTAAAATACCAGGTTATAACAAAGGCATCATTTAATGAAGCATGAAGAAATCCTAACACCCTAGCTATATCGGGTGATCCCAGCCTATGCTTGTCTGCGAAATCACAGGTCATAGTAGAAATTCTCTCTGTTATCTCCACTGTTCCCCAATATTTTGCAATTTGTATTTGGCTTGGCGTTAATGATTTTAATGTTGCCTCTACTATTTGTAATTCTTTCTCCCAATCAATATCATTAGGATTTTTAATTCTCCAAATAATGCGCTGACGAAAAGGGTCTAAGAAAATATTGTCTTTTTCTCTAAAAATAAAAAACATTGGCCAATCGCTTGGTTCTGAAGATCCTTGAGGCGGGTTTTCTTCCCCTGGGTAAGGATATTCTGACCAACTTCTGTATTTTGCTCGCATACATCATCCCCCCTTTTTAAAGGTTTCTTAGTTATTTATGAAAAATTGATATGAAAAATGACCCATATTTCCACATATCACAACGGAAATTTCAAAACTATCAATTTCTTGGACTATGCCTGCAATCAAAATGTAAATATTCTGTCACTGTAATAGAGTTGATGTTAGGAGATTGAAAGTATAAACTTTACCTACTAATTAAGGAGTGATTAAGTTGAATACAATAACCGTAGATAAGCTGACATTTAAGAAAAAATTATCGATGATTGAGCAATTTGCAATCAAAGATTTCCTTTTTAAATGGGTTGGCAGACCAGCAGAAGGTATAGATGAATATCTACCACTTGAATACACAGAATGTGTCTTTGCGAAGATGGAGGCAATACAGGAAAAAGCTTTTGTGATAAATGGGAATGAGCATTTCCGATATGCGACCATTACAGAGGCTAATCAAATGGTGATCGGATTTTTAGATTGGAATAATGAGTTAAAGCATAGAGTCCTTTCTCTAGATGAGGTTTTAATTGGTAAGCACTTTTAGTTGCTTACCTTCTTAAACACTACGCTTCCCACAACGCCCAGATACCCATATTATTTCCTCCCCATTCAGTCCCTTCCATCGTATAAATTCTTGAATTGGTTTCAACAAATCACCACATATATTAATGTTAAATTGGTTGTATTCCTTTTTGTGGAATCGCTATAGTTTTCATCAGGCCTCCCCGTTAATACCAGGGTTGAAACAACAGCAACAATTAAGATTAAAACGACTAAAACAGATAATATTTCCATGCTGCACCTCTTCTATTTTTATTAGTGCTATTTACTAATTAATGATAGCGCAACTGGAACAACTTTTAACCATCCAATTCACCTAAAAATAGACCATCCACTTTAAACATTTTCCAAAACTCTCTCTATGTACCAAATATTACGGCTGATTAAGCCTCCCCATTAAAACGGTATTATTCTGTAAATTAAAAAGCGCAATGGAAGAAACTAATCCATTACGCTAGAGGTATTTTTATATACTTACAGTTTCAGTTTGAGGCTGGAGCGCCTTTTTCAACGCTTGTACATATTCATTTCTTGCTTGTTTACCTATTTCTGAAGTTGGATTTAATAGTTCAAAACCATGGTAAGCACCAGGATAGAGGTGGAATTCCACAGGTACTCCTGCTTGCGCTAATTTTGCAACATATTCAATCGTTTCATCACGGAACGGATCTAATTGACCAACACAAGTAAATGTTGGAGGCAGGTTAGACAGATTTTTTGCGCGAGCTGGTGCTGCATACGGTGAGATTTCTCCGTTTGCATGTTCTCCTAAATACATCCTCCAGCCTGCTAAATTGTTCCCACGATTCCAGATGGCACGTTCGTCTGTAATTTCGTAACTAGAAGGTGTAACATTACGGTCATCGATCATCGGGTACAGTGGCATTTGAAAAGAGATGGCTGGGCCCTTGCGA
This sequence comes from Bacillus sp. CZDM1, assembly GCF_055502545.1. Taxonomy (NCBI): domain Bacteria; kingdom Bacillati; phylum Bacillota; class Bacilli; order Caryophanales; family Bacillaceae; genus Bacillus; species Bacillus sp. CZDM1. The sequence continues at coordinate 168,536 of NZ_JBUESO010000004.1, forward strand.
TCACGAGCTAGCAGACTTAGAGCGGCGGTCAATCCACCCCCTGCACTTTGACCCGCGACAGCAACACGCGATACATCAATCTTCAGATTATCAGCTGCATTTGTCATCCATACCAAAGCCGCATAACAGTCCTCTAGTGGCGCCGGAAATGGATGCTCAGGAGCAAGGCGGTAATCCACGGATACGACAACACACTGTGCTTCCTCAGCAAAGAGTTGGCAGTCGCCATCAGAGCCATCCGCATCTCCTAACACGTATCCACCACCATGGATGAACAACAGTGCTGGAAGTTTTTCCGTCTTTCTCGATGCAGGTTCATAAATCTTAACCTTCATATCCTGGCCATCACCGCCAGGTATAGTACGCGTCGAAATGTTAACGCTTTCAAGTCTTTCGATTGGAATGGCGGGAGCTTGTCTAGCTGCCTCCAATCCTTCGGGAAGATTTAGCGGTGGGAAAACAGTAAGTATTTCTTTTAATTCTGGTGCAACTCTACTAATAAAATCCATTCAAAAACCTCCTATGAATACATAAACATATTTTACTATGAATAAACATAGCTTGCACAGTAATAATATGCTGTTCCATATAAAGTTATAACTTACTAGAAGACTTTTTTACCTATTAATTTCTTACCTTCTTTAAATCAATAAAATCCAGTTTTTCCACCGAATGATTCTTTTCCTTCCAAATAATAAATAAGAGTAGTTTAGACTCCTTATCATAATAGGTACACTCATTTTTACATTCATAAATATAATATCCATTTTCATCTAATGATGGTAATCCACTTTCATAATGAGGATGAATGTTAAAATTGAAATTCTCGATTTTTTCGCTCCCTTTATACTTAACTTCAATCCGATAACTACTATTAAGTCCTTCTATTTTTGCATTTATCGTTATAAGCCAATTCTCATCCTCACCCATATAGGTAACAGTTTTCCCTCTTAGCATCACTTCATAGAAAGAAACTGACAGGACCAATATAATAATAGACCAAATAAGCTTTTTTCTCATAAAAAAACACCTCTTTATATGAGATGTAAAGTTAAATATATTTATGACTGAAAACGTGTTTGTTATACAATTATTGCTTGATATCCTTTTGCTTTCAACTCTTCCACTAAGCTTTTTGCGTTATCGATATCTGAAAATGCCCCCACTTGTATACGATAAACCACATCAACTGTAGATGAAACTGCTGGTTTCTTTTTCAGTCCATACTGGGCAACAAGTCCATCCACTACCGATTTCGCTGCTTTTTTCTGATACTCTTCTGTCCTCATTTTTATAGCTTCGTTATGATTTGTCATAAATGCAAATTCTATTAATATTGCCGTCATTTTCGTTTCTCTTACCATTTGGAAATCCGCGGCTTTTATACCACGATTACGAAATCCTAATTCTTTCACTAGGTTAGTTTGTATTTTTTCAGCAAGAGCCGCAGCCTCTTTTGGCTTTGTTGTGTACGTATACGTTTCAGTACCACCAGCATTGTTGTTCCATCCAGATCCGTATGCATTGAGATGGTAGTCTATATGAACATTGGCACCCCAGCCATTTATTCGTTCGCATCGTTTTTTTAAGGAAATATCACTTTTCCCAGTTGAATCATCAATCCGTTTTTGAATGACTCCTTCATAATTTTCTAGTTCCAACATCACAAGCTTCACAATCTCACTTGTAACCTGCCATTCTTTATATCCATCGGGTGACTGCTTCCCTGGTGTGACAAGTGCATGTCCTGCGGCATGCGTTATTTTTATCATATAAATATCCTCCCTTTTACAAATCCTATTCTTCCACCTTTTATATATAGATAAAATACAAAAAAGGACAGGGACTGAGAAAATCTTTTATTAAACCTGTTATTTTTATCACACCTACAGCGATTCTATGTATGTAAAATTAAAGTGAAATATCAAAAATAGGCAGGAGGTTGTTTTTTGTTAAAAATATTTATTTTTGTTCTGATTCTAATTACTTTGGTCTTGTTTAGTATGTTTATTGATGGTGTGATGGAGTTACATAAGAAGGAAATGGAAGAGAAGAAAAATATCATAAGAGAAGGAATGGAAGGTTATTTGGATAGAACCTTTGGATTTGGCAATGTTACTATCTTCAAATCCATCTTTGATGCTGAAGGCAACACCAGGTACTTAGTGTATTTACCTAAATATGAATGGTTTAAAGCTCCTAAATACGAATGGTATGAAGTCTATTCAACAAACAGCGGATATAAGCATCAAGCAATAAAGGGATGATATCAAAAGCCCAATGCTCGAAATTCAACTCGAGTCATTGGGCTTTTGATACGATTTGTCAGTATAAATAATACTATTCTCTTTTTAAAACCATTCATCCGCAATCGTGCTATTATCGGCGAGAGAGAATGCTGCATTCGTGATGGCTTTTGCTAACGTATCACCGTTTTCACAAACTGTATTAAAACAAACTTCATGTTCCCCTTTTGCTGTATAGGTATATCCGAAACTTTTTAATCTTTCAACGATTAACAGTGCATGGTCTAGGTTTTCCTCGGGGCTAAAGTCATATATGAAAACACCCTTTTCTGGATCATACCATCTATCCCATCGATTTAGTTTCCAACCTAGTATTCTACGTGCGATTACCTCAGTATTGTTCATTTGCCAATTACCTCTTTTACTCTAGATGATAATATTTTATCATTTCAAAACGTTACAAGCATCATGAGGATGTGACAATCAAAATAAAATGGCTCAGACAATAGAACTGAGCCATTTCAATCTATTAGAGTAAACAGCTTTTTCCTTAACAGGAATACAATGCTTTTCTGCTTTATTTTCAGTTTGGTAATCTTTTAGCTTTCCTTCATAAACGAATATCACGCTTATTACGTGTATTTCAATGCTTGTTTATTCCAGATTATTGATTAGATTAATTGAACCTCTTTCCATTTTCGGACACTATTGATAAACCAGACTCTTGTTGCCTTATTCAAATCTGATTTTGTTAGTGTTCTTTCATGTATTTCCCCAATTTGTATTAATCTATCACGAAAAGTTCCAGTCAATAATCCACTTATTACCGGAGGGGTCCACAAGATGCCTTCGATTTCTAAAACGATGTTGCCATTTGTAAATTCAGTTAATTCACCTTCTTGATTCCATAGCAGCACATCGAAAGTTTCTGCAGGCTTTTGTTTTTGAAAGTTAGTATAAATCTCGCGATTGGTTGTTTTATGATACAGAAATGGATTGGTTTTATCAACTGGTTCATCCGCTAGGGTTACCTTTAATTGGGCATTCCCTTGAGTGATTGTCTGACCTTCAATCGTCAAATCTCCATTTTTCGCTATCAGTAATCGAACCTTTAACAACCCGGTATGATTTTTATCCCCAAACTCTTTTAAGGATCTTTTTATTTTTTCACCTAGGTATCGAAACCCAAAATACCGAGCTGAATTCTCTAACCGTTTAAGATGCTCTTCAAGCAAAAAATAATCTCCATTTTCAAGCAGCAAACTTTCCAATAATTGAAATTCAGTCAGTTTTTCTTCTAACAGCTTTGCTTTCGCAAGAATCTCATGATATTCCCCTTCCGATGTCGAATCCCAAGTAATTCCTCCACCTACACCATAGACGGCATTTCCTGTTTGATGGTCAATTAGAACTGTTCTGATAGGTACGTTAAAAATGGCTTCCTTGTTTGGTGTAATATAGCCAATCGCCCCGCAATATACTTCACGAGGTTCATTTTCCAAGTCTGCAATGATGTTCATTGTACTGATCTTTGGTGCTCCTGTAATCGATCCGCATGGAAAAAGAGCTTTAAAAATCTCAACAATGCTTGTCGTTTCCGAAACTTTAGCTGAAATCGTAGAAGTCATTTGATGGACAGTTGGATACTGTTCAATTTCGAAGATTTTTTCAACATTAACAGTGCCAGATTGAGCAATCATCCCAAGATCATTACGCAGCAAATCGACAATCATAAGATTTTCTGCACGATTCTTCTCTGATTGAACTAGCCACTCTGCGTTAGCGGCGTCCTCAGCAAAGGATGCTCCCCTCTTTATTGTCCCTTTCATTGGACGAGTCGTAACCTTTCCTTGATCCAAGTGAAAAAACAATTCTGGTGAAGCAGACAAAATACTTTGTTTGCCCGTATGTATATATGCACAATAATTAGAGTTTTGCGCTTGCCTCAACCTATTATAAAAAGCTAGCCCATCCCCATTAAATAGTGAATGGAGTCGGATGGTATAATTCGTCTGGTATGTATCACCAAACTGTATGGATTTTTTTATCGAGGTAATCCCTTGATTATACTCGTCCATCGATATAGATGGTTTCCACTCCGATACGGTAAATTCTCCTGAACTGCTTAGTTGAGAACATTCAGGCTCTGAAAAAATACCAAACCAAAGCAAAGGAAACGAACCCCCACTATTGACCTTAAATGCTGGGTCAAAGGCGGGAGCACTTTCATAGGATAGGAATCCAGCAGCGTAATATCCTTTATCAACAGCTTCTTGAACAAGCTGGAAACTAGGTAAAACATCTTCCACCTTGAAGGCGGTAATCACGTTGATGGGGTTTTGAAACGTTAATGGATTTATATTTCCGTTAGAGTCTGCAAATTCAAATGCTAATAGAGGTTCTTTTTGTTCCATGCTTTTTGCCTTCACCCTTAAGTTTTCTATATTTAAAAGATAGGCTGTGTTAAATAAGGCTGTTGATTTGCTCTCCAGGCGCTTCGCTTTCCGCAGGCGGTTCGGGAAGCCTCCTCGGCGCTAATGCGCCTGCGGGGTCTCCCCTGTCCCGTCCTCCTGCAGGAGTCTCGCGCCTTCCGCACAAATCAACAGAGTTCTAAAAGCAACAATTTCCTTTACACAGCCAAAAGAAAAGAAACCTCTTTCAGTTTATTTTTCCTAGGTTCTTTCGTCAACTGTTTCAACTAATTCCTCTGCAACACGGTAGCAAAGGTTGGTTGGACATTACTTGGTGTAAGTGATACTGCTGGTCAGCCAACTTTGAAATATCCTATAATTGACAAAAAATTTACAATTCAACAACTCTGTCTTAACAAATCTCTCCTATACTGAGTTTAATAAGGAAGTTTTTGGAGGGAGGATGCAGCATGCGCGAGTTCATGTTTAGAATCGTCATTTTAATTCCGATTTGCACCTTTATGTAATTAATCCCAAAAACAATAATTAAACCTATTCCTCATAGAATCCACATTAATATTCCTCTATGTTTATTCCATCGAACTTGGGAGCTGTTTATATGCTAACTTCATGATAATTTCTTTATGTTGCGGATATTTTCCAAGAAGTTCTTCCTGTGTAAACAATTCAAAGTCTTGAAATTCAAATCCTGGTGAAACCATACACCCCACCAGCGAACATGTATCCTTTTCCGAAACGGATGAACCAAATATCGAATTTTTTCTTACTAATGCTTGTGGGACTTCGCCAGCATCAAGATTCATTCCTAACTTTATTTCCTGATATTTTCCAGCTTCATCAATAACATGAATGCTTAAAGAACTGCCACCGTGATAGTACCAAAGTTCATCTGATATGAGACGGTGAAAATGGGACACATCATCAGAGGTTAAAAGAAAATAAATACTAGTATAAAGCTTACGGGAACCTTCGTAATTAACGGATAATTCGTTGTCACTAATATGTTCTTCCGATTTAAAAGTTTCTTTGTAATAACCGCCTTCAGGATGTGGAGAAAGTCCTAGTTTAGACACCCAGTTATGTAAATCATTAATATGCATGGAATAAATCCCTTCATTTCGTAAGTTATTAAGTATACGCCTCAAAGTAAAGAGGCTTTCTACAGTTGATTTTGATTCTATAATTTTGTTTAGAGCAGTCTTTTCAATTCCTCAATAAGGCTATTAACCTCTTCCTCTTTTGTTGCCCACGATGTTACGAAGCGAATCGCGGATGAATCAGAATCTACCTTCTCCCAAATATGAAAAGCATAGTTTTTTTGCAGCTCGCTGATGACTGAATTCGGCAGGATCGGGAAAAGTTGATTAGATGTTGAGTGGGTCAGAAACTTGATATTCGCACTGTTGAGTTCCTCTCTGATTAAGCCAGCCATCTTATTCGCATGGTTAGCCAAATCTAAGAACAAATTATCACGAAAAAGTTCAAGAAACTGTATGCCCATAAGCCTTCCTTTTGCTAGAAGTGCTCCTTTTTGCTTTATATGATAACGAAAATCCTCTTTTAAGGAATCACGACAAATGACTAATGCTTCACCAATCAATGCCCCATTCTTTGTTCCGCCAATATAAAACGCGTCAACTAGTTTAGGAAGGTCATTCAATTGTAGATCATTTTCCTCCGAACACAATGCCGAACCAAGTCTCGCACCATCCATATACAATATAAGTTTGTTGCGTTGGCAGAATTCATGTAACTCCTGAAGTTCGCTTTTGGTATAAATGGAACCAATTTCAGTAGAATTTGATATGTATACCAGCTTCGGCTTCACCATGTGCTCATCCGGATGACCGTCGAGTACTCCCTGCAAATCGGTTGGTGCAAGCTTTCCATCTTTCCCCTCTACAGATAGTATTTTATGACCGGTTGCCTCGATGGCGCCTGTTTCATGTCCGAGAATATGTCCGCTGCTAACGGCAATTGCCGCTTCATGTGGTCTAAGGAAGGCAGAAATCGCGATTAGATTGGTCTGGGTTCCGCCTGAAATGAAATGAATATCTACGTTATTGCTCCCTATTTTCTCCTTTATTCGTTCCATTGCATCCTTCGAATATCGATCCTCGCCGTACCCTTCATCTTGTACCAGGTTGTTTTCTAGTAATGCATTCAAAATTCTAGGATGTGCACCTTCACTGTAATCGTTCTTAAAGCTATACATTATATTGCCTCCATTTTCACAAATTATATCTATTGTAATCTATCATACCAAGATTGCAGACAGTATTTCAAAATAAAGACGCTTGTTTACCAATTGAAAACAGCCAAAAAAATGACTACCAGCTCAGCATTCTTTTTGGTATTATTACCAATATCAGTTCTTGACTATGGATTATAAAGGGAGACCAAAATAGTGGATATTTATAAAAGAAAAGGGAATTTGATTAAATTTCACCCTGCACAAATACTTGTATTGGGTTTTGGAGCTTTAATATTATTGGGGACTTTTCTTTTTATGCTGCCAATTGCTACTTATGAAGAGGGTCGCGGACTAAGCTTCATAGATGCTTTATTTGAGGCCACTTCAGCCGTTTGTGTAACCGGTTTGGCTGTTGTCGATACAGGAACAACCTTTACCTTGTTTGGAGAGATTGTTCTCCTCTGCTTGATTCAGATTGGCGGCTGGGGTTTTATGACCACCGGTATATTTATGTTCATTGTCCTAGGGAAAAAAATTGGATTAAAGGAACGCTTACTGCTGCAAGATTCATTAAATGTATTTTCTCTTGCGGGTGTTGTCAGCTTAGTCAAACGGATCATTCTTATTACATTTATTGTTGAATTCCTGGGGGCTGCTGCTTTAGCGATTCGCTGGTCTTTTGAAATGCCGCTTGGGAAAGCCATTTATTATGGAATCTTCCATTCAATATCCGCATTTAATAATGCTGGTTTTGGTCTAGAACCTGATAGTTTAAGTAAATGGGTTGGTGACCCTGCGGTAAACATCGCCATCACTACTCTTTTCATTACAGGGGGGATCGGCTTTACCGTTATTCTAGATTTATGGGCTAAAAAATCATTTCGTAAACTATCCCTGCACTCTAAAGTGGCACTGCTCATGTCACTCTTTTTAAATATTGCAGGATTTCTAATTATCTTAATTTCCGAATATAGTAATTCGGCTACGATTGGAAACCTTGCGTTTGAAGATAAGCTTTGGGCTTCCTATTTTCAAGGAGTCGTAACCAGGACAGCTGGTTTTAATACGATTGATATTGGGGCCATGAATCTATCGTCTCTTGTTTTTATGATGGCACTCATGTTTATAGGTGCATCATCTGGATCAACGGGTGGTGGAATTAAAGTAACAACCTTTGCCATTATCATTCTTGCCTTTTGGGCGGTCGTGACTAATCGGCACAACGTGAACCTGTTTAAAAGAAGAATATCATGGGAATTGGTGAATAAATCTTTATCAATCGTAGTAGCTGCTCTATTTTTTATCTTTCTAATCTTCTTTTTACTAACTTTTACAGAAAAAGCTGATATGAGTAAACTCCTATTTGAAACCATTTCAGCCTTCGGAACGGTGGGCTTGTCGGCAAATTTCACACCAGAACTATCCCCATTCGGAAGGGTTTTGATTACCATCATGATGTTTATAGGAAGACTCGGCCCCTTAACTATGGCATTTGCTTTATTGAACCCTCGAAAAGAAGCTAAGGTTAAATATGCAGAAGAGAAAATATTAATTGGATAATACGAAAAACACCGTTCATTTTGATTTGACGGTGTTTTTCGTATTTATTAATTATTTTCAAGGACTTCTTTAATTTTTTTTAAATCCTTCATGTTAGCTTTCCTCATCATCGTTGACATGAATGGGGAGAATAGCTTGTTAAAACCAGTCGGATTTCCTTTGTTTCGTAAGGTCATTTTTGTTCGATTGGCGTCCATCTCTTCCCATGTATAGATTGTTTCCATCGGAAAAGGACCTTGAGCCGTTTTCATTGCTAGTTTCTTTCCTGGAATGAGTTCAACAATTTCATACACATAAGCAAGTTCTCGACCAAGAAACTTCGCTTTAAAAGCAACTTGAGAACCTATCGTGAGTGGTTTTGGTGTTCTCCACTCCGCTGATTGGATATTTACATACCATTCTGGAGCATGATCAGGGTTGGAAGCATATTCAGATACATTTGAAATCGGACAGCTGATAATTATTTCTGTTATTACATCTACCATCTCAATTTACTCCACTTTGTTTTCTACGTAATTTTTAAGTAAGGTTCCAAGTAGATAGTTCCACCCTTTAGTATGTTCTTGTTCCCATTGTTCTTGGATTACTCCTGATGCCGTATGAGAAAGCTGAAGCACCGTTCCACCTTCTTTTTCTTGTAGACGATAGGTATAAGCACTATTTACCGCTCCTTGCATTCCAAGGTGACCAAATAGGCGAATTTCTGCAGGAGCGTTTACATAGTATACATTCCCCCAGATGGCTCCTTCCTTTTCTCCCCATTTTTCAATAAATTGCCCACCTGGTACTGGGTCAAATGTAAAGTTAGAGTCTACACCTTTGGGAGCTATACGAAATTCCCACCAATCCTCTACCTTTTCAGTTAATGCTTTAAAAACTTCTTCCCGAGATGCGTCTACAAATAACTCTTGCTCAATACGAAATTCACTCATTTTTTCTTTTCCTCCTTTTTGTTCTACTGCCGATCGTAACTTCATTAGAGAATTGGCTGTTGGCTGCATATATTTACCTACCCAGCGGTTGTGCATTTCCTGGAGAGGTACCGCGTTAAGAAAGTTACGTTTATACTTACCTTCACGCCTTACTAACACCAAATTGCCTTCCTCTAATATCTTTAAGTGCTTCATAATCGCATACCTAGTAACTTCAGGAAAATATTCGTCTAGTTCACCAGTTGTTCTTGGCGATTGCTTGAGAATATCGAGTATTTGCCTTCTGATTGGATGTCCTAATGCTTTAAATACGGTTGAAAGTTCTTCATCCATTCCAACAACCCTTTCATCAAGGTTAGGTGATTTTAAAAAACATGTTACTATAAGGTCACATGTTTTTTAAGTGACCTTATAGTAACATGTTTTAGAATAGCGGTCAAGAACTCCATAATATCCATATATTTATACTTCTACTTGTATCAGACAAAAAAACAAACACCGACCATTGACGGTGTTTGTTTATTCTATAATTTTTTCTATTTCTAATTACAAACTTGCTTTAGATGTGTTCTCTTAAGCAATAAAATCTTTACTAATTAAATTCACGTGGGCTTTTTGTCTTAGTAATCTTAACTTCTGTTTTTTCGTTAATCTTCTCCAGAACTTTACTTTAAAATACATATAAAGACCTCCTAAAAGTACCTCTATTGTGGCCCTGACAAAGATAAGTCTAGACATTTTTCACACTTTTACTCTATCCAATTCTACATGATTTATAGTTTCGTTTAATTATTGTTGAATGTTCTTTCATTTTACCAAACAAAATATTTATAAGTAATTGAAAGATTCCGACTAATTAATACTGAATATTACAAAATTTACTGTAAACTTTATTATTAAAGGAAGATAAAAAAAGATATTATCAAAAACTACTCATTAAATGTCGAAATATACAATAAAAATTTTTGATAAAATATGTCAATACCGTGAACTATCAATGACAAAAAAAGCCAATCTTGTGGTACAAAAATTTAACATACAAAAAAAGAATCTATTTTCAAATAGGAAAATAGATTGAAGCAGATGTTAACTTTTCTGTGAAAATGAACTTATCCGACTTTCCTGCACAGATTTGCAGGATTGATTTCATGTACCCTAACAAGCTAGACCGCATGAACATTTATTTTTCCCAAAATACAAGGAATAGGCTGCAGGAAATTCTGAATTAACCCGCTGAACCTCATTAGCAAATTCCTCTTCTGTTTTAGGCACAGCGGCTAATGCATTTGCTTTTTCCTGTGTGTCGACGTTTGCACCGGGTGGTACAAAGCTATTTGGTTTAAGTTCCACACCATTGGTAACCACCGCACCGGACGAAATAAAGCTTCCTTCCCCAATAATTGCATTATATACGATTGCTTTAAAGCCTATAAAAACATCGTCATCCACCCGGCATGGTCCATGTACCAAGGCACCATGAGCACAAGAAACTCGGTCCCCGATATATATGGAGTACATTTTGCTGTTCTTTTCAAAGTATTTATTTTTTAAGCCATGGAGAATGACACCATCCTGAAGGTTACTATTCCTTCCAATATAAAATGGCGTCCCTTCATCTGCTCGTATACTTACAAACGGCCCAATATAAGTATTTTTCTGAATCGTAACATCCCCTGCCACAAACGTAAAGGGACTCAGGAATACATGATTATGAATACTCGGAAACTTTGGATGCGGATTCACCGAAGTCGGGGGATTATAGCCAATATAGTAACTATAAAGATTATATGGTCCATAATAATATCCAGATTGATTCCACAAAAGCTACCCTCTCCTTTATTTTCTAAATACTTAAAATGTATGTTTGTAAATAGCAGTCATACACAAAAACCTGCATAAAATGGTGAAAATGTATAAATGGTGCCTGTCACCTATTAGGACTCTGGCTAGTTTCATCTTTTTCTTCGGCATTTATTGTTTGCTGCTGATTGGTTTTGAAGATGTCTTGGGATATGGCGTTTAGTTTGTTTACGAACCGGTTGAATCCAAATCCAACAAAGAAGGCAAAGCTTATTTGTGCGTACGGGGTATCTTCGAAGTCGACAAATTCGATGAGTAAGATTCCACTTTGAATTAAGGTGACTGCCACAATCGCTGTTCCGGTTGCGAAGATTGGATAAAAGATATACATAATCCATAGTCTATAGTCATTCAATTCATCTTTCATATAGTGGGAACAGAACATGTACAAATGCCGTAATGAACCGCCAATGGATCCAGCGAAGAAATAATACAAGAAAATTTTGATATCATCAATAAAGGGAAGCTTCTCGTCTAAAACTCCTGTCCAAACTACACCAATAGCTATAAAACTCCCGAAAAACAGTAGTGAAAGATATAGTAAAATACCGGCCTTTAACCAATTATTCACCCAAATCACCCCGCTAGTAATATTGCATCCTATGTAGTAATGAATACGGGCGTGACTAATTTGGCTTTCAAGAGCACACTCATTGTTATTTTGCTATCCTAAATGAGCACAAAAAAATGACGTTTGTACAACGTCATTTTTTTCAAATTGAATACTGGAGAGTACAGAATTACTTGCCTTCTACAACTTCTTTAAATATCTCATATGAACGTTTTTGTTTTTCAGGGTCATAAATGTAAGACACTGCCATGATTTCATCCACAGCATAGCGATTTTGGAAGCTTGTAAGCTGCTGACGAATTGAATCTTTACTACCTAACAATGTCACGCTGGACATGGACTTCGCCATTTCTTCTTCCATCGGGTTCCAAATACCGTCCATGCTTTCAACCGGCGGTTGTAATGGATTACGTGAACCACGGACCACATTTAGGAAAAACTGCTGCATGGTAGTTTGTTGATATTTCGCTTCTTCATCGCTTTCTGCTGCAATGACATTCAGACATACCATCATATATGGTTTATCTAGATACTCAGATGGCTGGAACCTCTCTCTATAAATCGAAATGGCTTCGCCCATGAATTTTGGTGCAAAATGTGAAGCAAATACATATGGCAGACCTAAACTTGCTGCTAAATATGCCGAATCTGTAGAAGAACCCAGAATATAAATTGGAACATTGGTTTCAACTCCCGGATAGGCTTTTACATATCCTTGGTGCTCCTCAGGCCCAAAATAAGTAAGTAATGACTGAACATCCTCTGGAAAGGTATAAACTGAATCATTTTTTGAACGTCTTAGCGCACTGGCTGTCATCATATCTGTTCCTGGTGCGCGTCCAAGTCCAAGCTCTACTCGATTTGGATAAATAGTAGCCATTGTGCCGAATTGTTCCGCGACAACAAGAGGCGAATGGTTGGGCAGCATAATTCCCCCAGAACCTACCTTGATTGTTTTGGTATGCTCCAAGGTATGTTTGATTAATATCGGTGTTGCTGAACTGACAAGTGTCGGAGTATTGTGGTGCTCGGCTATCCAGTAGCGCTGGTAGCCCATTGCCTCCGTTGCTTGTGCAAGTTGCACCATTTCCTCAATCGCTTGTTTTGAATTCTGTCCCTCACGGATCGGGGCTAGATTTAAGACTGATACAGGTATATTAATAGTTCCCATTATTTATATTAGTCCTTTCTTTATTAAAGGGTATATTTCTATAGTAACAATAGAAATACAGGAAACAAACTTATTTGCTTTGGTCATATGATTACTTAAATTATCGTTTGTAACTTGTTATTAAATGATTCATATTGTTTTGTTCGTTTCATGAGGACCACTTTCCCCCTCCCCCAAATGTTTGGGCTCCATAAACGATTACCTCTCAAACCACCTATTAAATTCCAGCAAAGACTCTACCAATATGGTATTTACTACTAAACTCTAGAATTCAAATTGTCTTATCCATGTAACTTAACTGTAATACTATTCTATTTTTTAAACTCATAGTAATAGATTTAAATACATTAAACCAACTTGGAGGACTAGAATTATGAAAAAGCTTATTTCGTTACTTACTCTGACTGCATCACTATTATTTGCTTCCCCTGCTTTTGCTTATGACGTAAAGACTGGGGACACGATGTCAAGTATAGCAAGAGATCATCATTTAACCTTACAAGAACTAGCAGACGCTAATCCACAAATTTCAAACTTAAATCTAATTTACATAGGTCAAAAAATTAATACTCCTGATACTGCTAGGCAGAATAAACCAATCCAAGAAAAATCTTTGAACATCAGTCTCTCAGACTCTGAAATAGATTTACTAGCAAGATTGGTTAAAGCTGAGGCACAAACGGAACCATTAGAGGGGAAAATTGCGGTAGCTTGTGTAGTACTGAACAGAGTCGAAAGTCCTCAATTTCCCGATACCCTTAAAGAAGTCATTTATGCCCCAGGTCAATTTCAACCTGTAAAAAATGGTCAAATCGATATGCCCGCCGATGAGGAATCCATTCAAGCTGTAAAAGCAGCTCTTACTGATCAACGTCAATTAGCACCAGGTGCATTATTTTTTTACAATCCCGCTATTGCCACCAGCCGATGGCTCGATTCTAGAGCAACAACGCAAGTAATAGGACAACATGTCTTTAAAAAATAAACAAAAGGGCCAGCATTGGTCCTTTTCCCTTTAGAAGATAAATCCCATAATGAGTTCCGTAAAATTACTTTTCCATTAATTATGTATGAGTTACTACAAAAACTCGAATAATATAACTTAGTATCGTGTCAAAATAGAATGAAAGGAAGTGTGGATTTGTCGTCAAATGAAGTCATTATTGAGGAATTAAATACTTTATTAAGAGGTACCTATATGGGTATACGTTCTTTTGAACACTATATCCAAAAGGTTGAGGATGAAGAATTAAAGCGTGTCTTTCAATTCATGCAGCAGGACGTAAAGCTGAATGCGCAAAAACTCTCTGAGAGAATTCAAAATTTGGGCGGCATTCCTGCGGACGGTGAAGGGTTCTCGGGCTCAATGCATAGTTTTATGCACAATGCCATGCTCCCAAATGATTCAACTGAAATAATTGAGGATGCTTTGAAAGGCTTAGATCAATATGGAGTTCAATATTCTGAGGAACTTGTTCGTGGCGACCTTGACCCCAAAAGCAGGCAAATTGCGGAAGAAGTCATTGATACAAGTCGAAAGCAGATTGAGAAGTTACGGCATTATCTACAATAAAAATGACAAAAGAGGTTTACAATACCTCTTTTTTAACAATAAATGCCACTCCTAATGCAATATTGATGGACTTCGCCCAGCTTTTTATCTCATATATTTCTTTTTTTCCAAAAAGAAAAGCCGTCTTAACGACAGCTCCGTTTAATTTTAAGAACATATATTCAGCATTTATGTCCTAAAACCATATTCTTTTATTATAATCATATTCATAAAGATCCATATTATCATCACTTTCTTTATTTGGGGCACACTCTTCACAAGGTTCTTCCGACTGGTTATGTTCACATTGTGTTAATAAAAGTTCCATGGTTTGTTTCCCCTCTCCTAGTTCTTACTATTATTATAATGTAAACGTTTTCAAATGTCTGCTATTATTTACTGGAAATATTATCTTTTTAATAGAATAGACTAAATTTACAGATGGACTAGGAACTGCCATTTTTATAATTTTACCTTATAGTAATCCTGGGAATGATAGCTTCTAAATCCGCATGATTCATAGAGTTTTAACGCATGCGCATTTTTAGCCTCTACCTCTAGAAATATAGACAACCCTTTTTCGTCCTCCACTTTTACCACTTTCGATAGTGCTTTTCTGCCGATCCCTTTCCCTTGGAGCTCTGGAAAAATGGAAAATCCATATATCCAAGACTCACCATTCATTTCGGAGAGGCGCATTTTTCCAGCAATTCTACCTTCTGCTTCAATTATTAATCTTAGATCCGTATCAAGGTCTTTTGTTTCCTGCTTATACTGGCGTGCTTCCTTTTCATTTAACCCAAAGCACTGGACATCGAGTTGTATTTCCGCTTCCAAATCTTCTTCCGAAAAAGACGGTCTTATCGTAACTGAAGGATTTTCAGGTAACTCTGTTTTTTGCCATTTCATTTGATACTCTACCATCGACAAGCTGCAAGGGATGTTCTTTAAAAACTCCTTCGCAGAATGGGATTCGGTTGGAGCATTTAACAAAATGGTTCTAGCTTCTCGTTTTTTTGCTTCCTCAAGTGCATCCTCTAACAGCTTTGAAAATATCCCTCTTCTTCGGTAATCCGGATGCACCATCCCGCATATTTCAACCTTATTACCAAAATAATAGCTTCCAAGAAAGCCAACAAGTTTGCCTTCAGCATAATGAAAAAAGTCTTCCTTGCGATTTACAGCCCTGCTTTCCAGCATGTCAAAATTAAGCTTTAATTGAAGTCTGCCTTCTTTCTCGCAAATCTCCTGAAGCGTTTTTATTTCATTTAATTTTTCTTTCGATAACATCCTCGAACACCTCTTTTTATTAATTGTGGCTTTCCACAATCAAACATTCTACCTTCAAGCCTCATTCACCTTTTTTTTAAAATATTCAGATGCATATTATAAATAGATTAAATTAAGCTAGACTATCATTAGCCTAGCTTTTTTGCTGTATTCAATAGCTTTTTATTTATCGTGATTTTTACTTTCAATGCCTTCCTTGTTTCCTTTGGATAGTGCTCTACGGTCAATTGCTTTTGGCGGCTCTTCCATCCAGCCATTTTCTATCATTAAATTCGCACCATCTTCTGCATATCTAACAAGTTCGCTTGCCATTACGATATATTTTTCAGCAATATCTGCTCTAGATGTGACGCTCAAAGCCGTCCCATAAAATGCAATCGCAATTTGGGTAGATAACTGGACCTGATACATCATCCATTTATCTGAAAATGGCGATGTTGTGGAGCTTGTAACATGGGATTGCCAGGACATTGGTGAATTCAACATTTCTTCACGAAAGATTTTCCCAAATGCAGCGATATGTTTATTGGATATCTCACTACCCCTATTTATATATTGTCGAACTTTTTTAGAAGCAGCCACTTGGCAAAATCCCACCTTTAATGCGACATGCATATGCATTTTGTTCATATTAAAGGTAATATCCCCTATTTCCATCCCCGTTAAGGGACGCTTTTCCCCAAACCAACCCGTTAAGAAGCTTTGGTGTTTAATAAAGTCGATATTTTCAGCAGGAGTAAGGACAACAGGTCTTGAATATAGCCCTTTCGAAAGCATTGTATCAATCGATTTCTCAAAAAGCATCATGGTTTCAGTATTACAAGAAATATAGTATTTACGAAGATCTGCGCGAATGGAGGTCCCGACTGATAGAGCGTAACCTGTCAGCCCTTGAAGTACCATTATGTATATATAGTACAAATAAAATGGATCCTGAAATAGGCGGGGGGCATGAATGTTTACATCCTCGTTTGTAAAACCTTGTGGGATGGGAATCCCTTCACCTACAAAAAACTCTTTAACTTTTTCTACATGTCTTTCTGAAAGCACAAGTGAATCTTTATAGATTTCAATGATATCTTCGTCTTCTAAGTGCTCAAGCGCATACTTAATAAAACAAATAGACATAGAGTCAAACATGTATTGTGTCCATAAACTGGAAACCTCTGGAGCGGTTAGTGAAATTCGAGTCGAATCCATATCACTCTTCCTTTACATTTATAAGATTTTCCGTATTCAAATCAAAGCTATTTTGAAGACAAATTCTCACGATCAATTGCCTTTGGTGGTTGTTCCATCCAACCGTGTTCAATCATGATATTTGCCCCATCTTCTGCATATAAAGAAACCTCTGCAAGTGATTTCATATACATTAGGCTGATATCTCGTCTCCCATTGACCGACATAGCGTTTGCAAACGAACGAATCTTGATTGAAAACATATCTACTTTATGGAATACCATGATCCGATCAGAGAAAGGTGAAAAAGTAGAATCCGTAACTAAATGATCAATCTGTGAAGGGAATGGTAAATTGCCTTTATGCATTTTATCCTGAAAACGCTGAACTTCCTTATCTGTAATTTCTTTCCCTCTTACAAAGTAATTTCTTATCTTATCCTTTTTTGCAACCTGACTGAAACCAATCAACAGTGCTTTGCTCGTAATATTATTTTCGATATTATCGTACAAATGTGTAATTTCTAACGCATGTAATTCTCGAACATCGCCGAAAAAGCCATTCAAATAGTTTTCTCTTTGGATAAAATCTACTTTTGTAGGCCCTGGAATTGTAGGAGCCTTTATGATATATCCTTTTTCCAGTAATACATTGTTAATCTGCCCTAAAAGAATTGTGGTCGTAGTGTTACAATGGATGAAAAATTCACGTATATCTTCTCTTAACGTCAACGGAATGGCAATCGCATATAAACTGAGTCCAGCCTTGGCAGCATATTTCAAATAATGAACATAAAATTGGTCTTCAAATAACCTAGGAGCCCCGAGGTTAACGTCCTCCTCCGTAAATCCTATCGGTATTGCGACCTTATCATTAGTGAAAAACTTTTCAATAGTCTTCATAAAATCAACTGTTAGGTTGTATCCATTTTCCAGTAATATTTTGACATGTTCATCTTCTACATATTTAAGAAAATAGCTTAAAATCCGGTTAGACATACTATTTCCTATATATGTAGCCCAAAGCTTTCCCAATTCGATGGCAGTAAATGGCTGATCAGGGCTTAATTTATCTGAACTTATGTGGATCGGTTTCATTAAATCCATGTTAAATCCCCTTAAACTTAATTTTCCTTAGTTTTTACATACCTATAAAATATATTCAGAATGCATTTTAATAAATGGGAATTTTAAAATAAATGACAAAGAATAAAATGATTGGAATTGAAATGAGTAGAGCTGCAATTGGGTGTTTATAATGTAAAAGTAGCATAGAAAAAATGATCAAATTGAATAATACGGACCATCCCATTGCCCAGCCGTTGTGATGAGAAACTAAGTTTAGGTAACTTAAATTTATGTATTCTACCAACGAGTATAATGTTGCCCAGCAGAGTATCCACAAAACTACTCTATTTGGATCCTTTGGGATATTTCCTAGATAAATTATTACAGTGGCTGGGTAAGCAACAAACATAATTAATAATGAAACAGCTAAATGTTTAGGCAGGAGATTTTGACCAAATATCGTCTCCTTGTACTCCCACATCAAATAATTTTTACATAGAACATTATAAAGCAAATCACCAAACCAAAAGAATAAAATAGTGGAATGATATTTACTCCAGTTTTTCCAGTCCCCCCATCTAATACCAGCAATTAGAAAAAGGCTATTCAACAATAAATGCACCTCATCAACTCCGTTTTTTATAACCATCAAATTATTTCGGCTAATATATTATTAACTGGAAATAAATTGGATATTCTATGAATTTGACAGTCAACATTAAGGCAACTTTAGGACAAAGAAAAACGTCCCTGATTGATTACAGAAGACGCTTTGATTCACTATTTTTGTAAAATACTTTGTTTTTAAAACTTTCACAACCATTTTTATATTTCATTTAGAACGTTGCTCTCTAATAATTTCTAGGTATTGTACATCACCCAATCCATACCCTTTAAAATTTTCTAAGAGGGCATACACAAGTTCCTTTTCCGACATATTTTGGTGTTTTTTAATATACAACATTAGGTTACTATCCTCATGAAGATAAGTTAAATATAACTCAACTCCCTTCTTTATCGGGGCTGGATAGATCCATTCAGGGAGCGTTTTATGCATCATTACTTGTATAAAAACATCATAATAACCCGTTGCGAATAGTGTGTAATTTTCAATAGGTTTAAATTTATCTTCAACAATATGAAGGTCTATGGGTTTACTGAGACCGTTTTTGTCGAGCCAAGCAAGAATCGTGAGGATATTGATTTGACAGAACATATCCTCGTCAAACCATAGTTCTATGTGGGTAAAACCTTTGCTAAAGAGCGGTTTTAATGGATTTAAAGTAATTTCGTAATATTGTTCTGGACTAACGTGATGAACCTTTGCACGTTTTTCGACAAATTCACGTGTAAAAAGCTCATCAGATGTGTCCCCAAAACACATTGCTTCGTTAAAAGGAATCATCATTTCACCCTGGAGGAAATTCGTCCTTTTAAAAAAATCGTGCATTGCTTGCCCATTTAAAATATGTAATGTTGATTCATTCATCATCGTCAACATTCCTGCCCTTTTTATTACTCTTAATCATTACTTGGAAACGTCCATAGAAACATAATTTTATCATTTTCTTTTATCTCCCATTATGAAAGAAACTTCTCTTTATATATTGGGCTAAGTTCACTCCACACATCAAATTTATTACCATCGAGATCATAGAAAACAAAGTTTCTTCCGATATGTCCCCGGTCCTCAATTACACCAACTCTAATCTCTTTTTCCTTGAACTCACTATGAATTGCTTCAAGGGAGTTTAGTCCATCCACTTCAAATGTAATTGAAAAACATTCCTCACCGTATGTATTAATAAAGTTAGCGCTCTGATTTACCTTGGCCTTTACTAGAAATACACTTTGATTAGCAAAACTCAGTATGGCTTTGTCTTCATCTTTATAGTTTAAAATGGCTCCTAATTTGTTTACATACCATTCTGATGAAATGTCTACATTGCGTACTGGTAAATAGGTTGTTCCAATCCTAAGTAATTTATCTTCCATTCCATTTTCTCCTTTCAATAGAATAAATCACTTGCTCTGCTCCAAACCGACTAACTGTTTCGCACACTTCCATATCTAATTTCTTTAATAGTTTACAAGAATCTACGTTTGCACTCTGTGTTTCCGCTACTACTTTTGTGAGGTTAAGTTGAAAAATTGCATAATCTAGTAACTCCTTTAGAACTTCATATGCATATCCGTACCCCACCATTCAGGCATGAACTGATATGATAATTCAATTTTTTCCTTATCATGGTGAGGGTCGAGTGAAACCAATCCAACAAATTTATGACTCTGTTTTTCCTTAACTGTTAAGTAGATTGAATCACTAGAAGACTGGAGCATTTTTGAAAAACTTGCTTGGATATCCTCTTCCTTCCCTTCCTTCCTCCTTATTTACACACTCTATATTATTCGCTTTAAAACTGGATTTTTCCTTTTTCAACCAATTAAACATTAGACAAATGGTATTTAAACTTGGTAAGATGACTAATAACATAATTACATTTATTATTGATAAAGGAGCTACACATAATGTTTTTGACAAAGCTTCAACAAGAGGAGAAAGAAGCGTTTCTAGAGTTAGCCTATTTAATGGCAACCATAGATGGGAAATTTTCGGTATTTGAAAATCCAGTTATCGTTAAGTATCAAAAGGAAATGGATCTCGAGGATTATAAAATCAAAGGCTTAGCGATAGATGATATTCTTAAGGTTTTTAAAGAGGAACGCTCCAAACATATTGTACTAATTGAAATCCTCCGCATTGTTTATTCAGATGGAATCGTTCATGAAAATGAACAAAATTCTATTCGTTTAATTAAAGAACACTTTGGTTTCGACGCCAATAAGTATGCCACTCTCAAGGACTGGATCGTTGGAATAAAAGAATTAGCTAATTATCCAGAGCATGAAGCATAATGTTAATGACTAAGAGCAACGATACTGACGTTGCTCTTTCGTATTAAACTTTTCGTCCTTTTCTTAAAAGATAGAGTTTCTTCTTCATTTCTTTTTCTAAGCTCTGAAAGAATTTCTCTATCCCCTTGTTTGCTCCGCCATTTAGGATACGTTCTGCTGCCCCAGAAAGAGTGCCCGTGACATTAACTTCCGCCTGGATGTTGAGCTGTGTACTTCCTTGGTGATCACTCAAGAATAAATCCGCTTTGCCGCTGACCTCTCCTAAATTACCTTTTCCTTTCAGATTTATATGATAATAAGAAGGTGACTTTTCTTTCTCCAGTTTAACCTCGATGGTAAAAACATCCTTGAGCGGCCCAATGGTAATCTCCATTTCAACTTTGTATAATCCCGGTGAGCTTTGAACAAAAGATTGACAGCTAGGGATTGCATTCCGAAGTACCTTTTCATCCTTGATGTATTTCCAGACAATTTTCCTCGGCAAACCAAAAATATGCTGGTACTCAATTTTCAGGAGTATCCCCTCCATCTTTCCAAACTCTTCAAGAAAATATATCTATTTTAACTAATATTCATGTCACAAATAAATATTCGGAGGGACAGCCCTGTTATCGCATATTTAACGATATTCAATTTCATCGTCCACCCGATACATAATATAAAATGGATACGATTCATCATAATAATAAGCGGCTTCCTCTTGAAATCTTGTCCGTTGTATAAACGAAGGAAATCCTCGATTACTCATTCGGTTTCTCAACCTATTCACAGATTGTATATAGGTGTTTGGCCGAATCGTATCGACAACAGAGAAGTCATGCCTTGTTGCAGGATGCTCTTCTAAACTTTTAATTAGGAAATAACTGAGCATGTATCCTTGATCCTGTGTAAGAGAAACTTCCTCGCCATTAAAGAGTGCAATAATCGTACGATCACTAAAATATAATAGTAATGTTTCAGGAGGGGGAGATGAAATTAACTTTTCACATTCCGCTTTTGAGCAAGTGTCTGTCACATCTCTACTAATCTTATAAAACGCATTCCGCAGCAAATATTTCTCATTTTCCAATAGTCTGCTAAAAAGTGGTGATAACTCCTGCTTCGGAATATCTTGTATTTTTGCAAACGGTAAATGTCTCATTTTTTCATACGTTTCCTTCGCAATTTGCAATGCGCAATTGGTTAAATACAAATGGGCATTTAACTGCTGCTGTTCATTAAGTTGATAGAGATGCTGTTTATGGTATTGATCATGGTCTAATGCCTGTTGAAAGTACTGTATGGCTTTAATATAATCATTAAACTTATAGGACAAGAAACCTAGTCGATAAGCTGCCAAGGGATTTCCTTTATCATATTTTAAGGCTTCCTCCAGGCAGCTTCTTGCCAAATAGTCATCCTTTTGGTATTCCGTTTTTAAATAGGTACCATAATGAATGAGACAGTAAATCAATTTCCTTTTTACATAATCAAGCGAACTTTGAACATCCTCATTGTGCTGCCGGACAAGCTGGGAGAGTTTTCGGTACATTTCCTTATACAAATCAATTTTCATAGAATAATTAGAAAAGCCATGCTCCTCTTCCTGCTCATTCAATTCTTCTTCAATCTCTTCTAATTCTTCAATGGTTTTATCTCCTAAACTCATTTTCGTCCCTCCCCCCTCAATGAAAGATTAGATCCACTCAAGAATCTCAATACGGTTACCAAAAGGGTCCGCTGTATAAAAACGATTTGCCCCCGGAAGGTTATCATCTTCAATCACTTCTATTCCGTTAACCAATAAATGTTTTTTCAAAGCTTCAATATTTTCTACTTCAAAAGCAGGATGTGCTTTTTTAGCTGGCGCAAAAGGTTCCTCTACACCAATATGAATCTGCGTTTTTCCATTTTGAAACCAAACACCGCCACGTTTTTTTAGTACTTCTGGTTTTTCCATTTCCTCAAAACCTAAAATATCTATAAAAAACTTCCTTGCACTATCTTCACAGCCTTTTGGAGATGCTAATTGAATATGATCAATGGCTTTAAAACGATACATAATGAAACTTCCTTTCAAAAAAAGTTTATTATATACAATTTTCGCCACAACTTGATAAATTCCTTCTACCATTTACCTACAACCTTTTTATATTAGAATGACCGAACTTATATCAAGTCCGGTCAAATATCATTAATATGGATCTGCTTCATGTCCCATTTGTTGTGCCTGGCCGGTTGCCTCATCTGCATCAGCTGTGCTGGTATGAGTTGTTTCCTTCCTCATTTCCATTGCTTTATCTACGCCGTCTCTTACCCGTCTTCCATAATCCTCGTCGGCATTGGTAAAATACTCAATCATTTTATTTTGGATTTCTGGTCTGCATACTTTGAGTGCTTCAACAAGATTGCTTATGAGCTCCTCTCTCTCCCAGTCCTCAAGGTTCCTGTACGTATCGCCTGCTTGACCATAATCATTGGTACGGTCGATTGGTTCACGAACCAATTTGTCATTATAGTGCGGTTCATGAACTTTCCCTATTTGTTCAGCTTCCTTCAAGCCTCCGATAACAGAAGGCTCATAGTTTACGTGTGGATTTTGATCTGAATCCACATGATAAGACATTTGACCGCCGCGCTGATTAGTCGCTACCCGCTTCTTAGGAGCATTAATGGGAAGTTGTAAATAGTTTGTGCCTACGCGGTATCGCTGTGTATCGGAATAGGAAAAAGTTCTGCCTTGCAGCATTTTATCATCAGAAAAATCCAAGCCATCAACCAATACACCTGTACCAAACGCTGATTGCTCCACTTCATTAAAATAATTTTCGGGATTTTTGTTTAGAACCATTTTTCCTACTTTTAAGAAGGGAAACTTATCTGTTGGCCACAATTTAGTATCATCTAATGGATCAAAGTCCAATTCTGGGTGGTAATCATCACTCATGATTTGTACGCAAAGCTCCCACTCTGGATAATCACCATTCTCAATGGCTTCGTACAAATCCTGAGTAGCATGGCTAACACTTTTAGCTTGTATTTGCGATGCTTCCTTTTGGGTAAGATTCTTAATCCCTTGTTTCATTGGTTCCCAGTGGTACTTGATTAAAACAGCTTCCCCGACCTTGTTCACCCATTTATATGTATTTACACCTGATCCCTGCATTTGGCGATAATTCGCTGGAATTCCCCATGGGGAGAATAGAAATGTCACCATATGGGTGGCTTCTGGCGTACGAGAGAGAAAATCAAACATTCGTTCAGGGTTACTTAAATTTGAAACCGGGTCAGGCTTAAAAGCATGAATCATATCTGGAAACTTCATCGCGTCGCGAATAAAGAATATTTTTAGATTATTCCCGACAAGATCCCAGTTTCCATCCTCCGTATAAAACTTCACCGCAAATCCCCTTGGGTCACGTTCTGTTTCGGGTGATTCCATCGCTCCAGCTACTGTAGAAAAACGAACAAAGACCGGTGTGCGTTTTCCAGCTTCCTGGAACAGCCTTGCTCTTGTATATTTTGAAACGGGCTCATCCCCTGCTTTTCCATAGGCTTCAAAATATCCATGTGCCCCAGCACCTCGTGCATGTACCACCCGCTCTGGCACTCTTTCTCGGTCAAAATGAGATATTTTTTCAATAAAATCATAATTCTCAAGTGTTGATGGACCACGATTGCCAACCGTCCTGATATTTTGGTTATCTGTTACAGGATGACCTTGCCGATTTGTTAATGAATCTGCGCCTTCGCCAGTACCCCGACCATTTAGTTCTTCCATTTTATCCCTCCATTGCTAAAAATAATACTATTTATTTATTTCCAGTTTGATTTTTTATATGTAATTCAGATACAAAAGAGGACTGGTCTATTCTTTAGACTAGTCCTTCATTCACTCAGAGGAATTTATTCATCCTCATCCTCATCTTCGTCTTCCTCTTCTTCATCTCTTTCTTTATCCTTATCCTTTTTCTCCTTATTTTTTTCCTTGCCTTTCCCCTTGCCTTTATTTCTCTCTTTATCTTTCCTTTCTTGTTCTTTCCTAGCTTTTTCCTCTTTTTCTTTCATCTTTTTCATTTCATTTTTATATTTTTTCTCAAGCGCTGATAGGGCAAATTTTTCATCAGAAAGCTCTGATTTTGATTTCGCCAGGATCTCTTTAAAAATAACTGGAGTGGTTCCACTGCTTGATGAGGATAGGTAATGATTTTCATCAGTTTGATCGTAGCCTAACCACACTGCCCCGACAATGTCAGGGGTATATCCGACAAACCAATGATCCTTTGTTCCACCGTCATTCGTAAATGGCAGCTGTGTCGAACCTGTTTTACCCGCAACATCAATGCCATCCATAAATGCCCTCTTCCCAGTTCCTTCCTTAACAACACCCTTTAGCATATAGGTGATTTTTTGTGCCACTTCTGGTTTGGTCACTTCAGTTGATTTGCTCTTCCATTTTGCAATAACCTTTCCATCTATATCCTCTATTTTTTGGATCGAATGTGCCTCTACCATCGTTCCATTATTGGCAAAAGTGGAATAGGCTTGTGCCATTGCCAGCGGAGAGGTCCCTTCGTGCATACCTCCAAGCGCAATCCCCAGTGCATGATCTTTTTCATGTAAAGGAATACCGAATTCCTTCACTGCGTTCGTACCTTGCTGTAAACCGATTTTATTTAACAACCAAACAGGGGGAACATTGTACGAATGAACAACTGCATCATACATCGTTACCTCGCCTCGATATTGCTTATCAAAATTCTTTGGCTGGTAACCTCCAAAATCTATTGGTCTGTCTTGTAATAAATCAAAAACCTCATAACCTTTTTCTAATGCAGGAGTATAAACAGCCAGCGGCTTCATGGTTGAACCCGGCTGTCGCACTAATTGGGTCGACCGGTTAAATCCTAAAAACGTATGTTGTCCACGCCCGCCGACAAGTGCTTGAATTCCTCCACTTTTAGGATCAATGAAAATAGCCCCGCTTTGGAGCAATTGATCGTTTTGACTCGCCGGAAAAAAGTTGTCATTCTGATATACTTCTTCTGTTGCCTTTTGAATCGTAGGATTTAATTCTGTAAAAATATGAAATCCGCCTGATAAAATTTCATTTTTAGTAAGCTTATATTTTGCCATGGCTTCCTGAATAATATGGTCCACATAGTAAGGATATTTGCCATCATACTCGTCTTCCACTTTTTCCTGATTTAACACTACTGGCTGCTGCTTTGCTTTTTCAACATCATTTTGACTAATGTATCCTTCGTTTTCCATTAAGGATAATACAAGATTTCGCCGCTCGACTGACTTTTCCATATTCTTAAATGGTGAAAGAATCGAAGGAGCCTTAATTAACCCAGCAAGCATCGCAGACTCACTTAAAGTTAAATCACTAGCTTCTTTTCCAAAGTAAGTCTTGGCAGCACGCTGAATTCCCCATGCACCTTCCCCAAAATAAATCTGATTCAAATATCTTTCCATGATTTCATCTTTTGAGTAGGTACGTTCAATCTTTTTTGTAATGATCAACTCTTTGACCTTACGTGTATATGTCCGTTCATGTGTGAGGAATGCATTTTTTGCAAGCTGCTGCGTAACGGTACTCCCTCCTGCAACAATGTCACCGCTTAACATATTTTTAAAGAAAGCCTTCATAATCGCAAAGTAATTGATACCATTATGCTTATAAAAAAGCTGGTCCTCCGTTGCAATTACAGCCTGTATGACTTCTTTTGGAATTTGTTTGAATCCTACACCTTCAATACTTGAATTTGAAATCTTACTGGCAATTTCCCCATTTTGATCATAGATAATCGTTGGCTGAGGCGCTGGCTTATCTAATTTACTTACATCACTAGTCCAAATAAAGATATTTACAAGGAGAAGACCGCATAATCCAGCAACAATTCCTGCCACAAATAATTTCTTTACCATTCCTTTTGCAAGTATCTGTCTCCAATCCCATTTTGACGCTTTTCTTTGCTGTCTTCGTTCCATTCGTCCCACGTCTGATACCACCTTCAACTCTGCTAACTCCAAATATCATTATACATATTGCTTCATTTTAAAACGAAATCCAATAAAGTTAATGAGAAAATAGCCTTACATTTTATAGTTCAAAACGCTTATATATTCAAAAAACACACGATAAATACATATAATCATTAACTATGGAAATGATGGTATTAGGGATTCATTTTTGGAGGTAATGTATGAAAAATGGTAAGAATATGAGGATTACATCTGCCGAATTAGCTCAGCTCTGGACGCAATATATGAATGACAGTGGAAGTATGTGTGTCCTAAGTTATTTTTTAGAAAAGGCTGAGGATCAAGAAATATCATCTGTTATTGAATTTACTTTACGATTATCAGAGACACATATTGAAAAATTAACAGCCTTTTTTGATAAAGAGGATTATGCCGTTCCTTATGGTTTTAAAGTAGAAGAAGACGTTGATTTATCTGCTCCAAAATTATTTTCAGACAGCTATGTCCTTCATTTTATCCATCAAATGTCGAAGATTGGGCTAACCAATTATTCAGCTAGTGTCGCCTCATCAACAAGAGCAGACATTACCGATTATTATATGGAATGCTTGTCTGAAACCATGCAATTATACAAAATATCAAAGGATTTATTATTAGCAAAAGGTCTTTACGTAAGGTCACCTTCTATACCTAATGAGAAGGTTGAATTTGTAAAAAAACAAGCTTTTATTTTTGATGTTATTGGTGAAAAAAGACCATTAATTGTTGCTGAAGTAGGCAATCTATATGCGAACACCCAGCGTAACATCTTAGGTGTGGCTACACTGATTGGATTTAGTCAGGTTGCAAAAGACAAGGAAGTTACCCAGTTTTTTCTTAGAGGAATCGATATTGGCAAGAAACATGTAAAAGTATTTGGAGCAAAATTAGAGGAATGTAATCTCCCTGTTCCGGCATCTCTTTCTGCGGAAATAACATCAAGTACTGCCTACACATTTTCCGATAAACTGATGATGTTCTTTACCACAGGGTTAATCGCTTTAAGTATCGGTTATTACGGGACTGGTGTAGCTCAAAGTCCTCGAATCGATTTGGGGGTCATGTATAACAGATTATCTTTAGAAGTTCAATTGTATTCAGAGGATGGCTCAAATATCATGATTCATCATAAATGGCTGGAGCAGCCTCCTATGGCGACGGATCGCGGAGAATTAGGATCAACAAATACATAAATTATTAGTGAAAAAGCCGGACTAAACAGCCGGCTTTTTTCCTGTGTCTAAGTATACAGCTCATTATTGCAGCTGTTGGTTTTCTTGTTCCATCTTACCCTTAACTGGATTTGTTTCCGTATATTCATATTCCCTTTCAAGGTCACTTAAAGTCCATTCATACAGGTGTCGATCTTCTTTTTTGAACACACCAATTTTAAGCAGTTTATCTATAAGAAATTGCCTTCTTTGCTGTACAGCGTTTCTAAGTATATTTTTCATATACAGGCACCTCCAAAATATTTACATCCCTGACTCCACATCCGATTTTAAACCGTTGATTATTCTGCGTCTGTCGAATATTGGAAGATTTACCCACTCTTAATTCAAATTTCATCTTTATTTAATAAACGATACAAAGATGTATTTATTTTAATGGATTAGCTTAACACCTGAACAGAAAAAACCCACCTAAGTGAATAGGTGGGCCATACTATTTAAACACCGCGTTTATTACCCCAAAGCAGGGCATGAAGTTGTGGGAGTACTTTGACATTGTTTAATTGACTGTCTTCGACTACCCGATTAACCAGCCACTCATATTTATCCAGCAGCTTTGGGATCAATTCTTGATTATTACCATTCATGATATCATCATTCCCTGCTTGCAGATAAAAAGGAATGCCTTCGTACCTCTTATGAACCATTCTCGCATATTCCAGATCAGCTTCATCAAAAATAACAACCTTTAAACTTACATTATTGTCAAACTGATTTTCGTCAAGATTAATAAAAATCGAATCTAATATTTCAAAATTTGTTTCCATCGTTGAACTTGGCGGTTTAGGAGAAATGGTAAGTTCATCGATTTTTAAAAACCAATCCTGCCATTTGCTTCCCTGTGTTTCAATTCCAATATTAATCTGCTTTTCTTTTAATAAATCAATCAGTGAATCTAGGTGTTTCAATAGTGCGGGGTTTCCCCCTGAGATGGTTACAAAGGAGAACTTGTCTCCACCAAGGGAATGTAATTCATCCCAAATTTCTTCCGCAGTCATTTGCCTTATATCGTCTTTGGCGCTCCCGTCCCAAGTAAAGGCTGAATCACACCAGCTGCAGGAATAATCGCAGCCCGCGGTTCGAACGAACATCGTTACCTGACCAATGACCATCCCCTCGCCTTGAATTGTGGGGCCAAAAATCTCAAGAATTGGAAGTTTTCTCATTCTTCCATCCACTCCCTTCTTGCCTCTGCATAGCTGGCAGGCGTTTCAAAAAGGCGGACAAATTCTACTCTTGCACCGTGGAATTGCTCCTTGTTCTCTTCTTTAGCTAATACTTCTTGCATTTTTTCATATATCCAAACCACGATATTTTCAGCGGTTGTATTCATCGGCGGCAGTGTTTCATTTAGGTATCGATGATCAAGGTGAATTTCTATTTCTTTTTTCCAAATTTCCTTGATATCACCAAAATCCATCATCAATCCTCTGTCATCCACAAAACCGCTTATTCCAAAGATAACTTTGTACGTATGTCCATGGAGATTCTTACATTTTCCTTCATAACAATGTAAATGGTGTGCTGCATCAAAGGTGAATTCTTTACTTACCAAAACACGCTTTGTATGATACTTTAATTCCTTACGCTGAATGTCTTCATCCATTTTCTGAAGTTTATCGACGATTCTAAAGCCGTACATTTTTAGTCCTCCCACTTAGAAAGTCATCGAGTCCGCGTTTTCTTAACACACAGGCTGGACATTCTCCACAGCCGTCAGAAATAACGCCATTGTAGCAGGTTAAGGTTTTTTCACGTACATATTCAAACGCATTTAATTTATCCGCTAATTCCCACGTTTCCGCTTTATTCAGCCACATTAATGGAGTGTGAATAACAAAGTTATCATCCATGGATAGATTCAAGGTAACATTAAGTGATTTGATAAAGATATCACGGCAATCTGGATAGCCGCTGAAATCTGTTTCACAAACACCCGTCACTAAATGCTTGGCACCAATCTGACGAGCTAACACTCCGGCAAAGGTAAGGAACAAAAGGTTTCTTCCTGGAACAAACGTTGAAGGTAGTTCACCATCTTCTCCGTCTTTGACTTCAATATCAGAGCGTGTTAACGCATTGGGTGCAAGCTGGTTCAATAAAGACATATCTAATATATGGTGTCTTACACCTAGTTCATTGGCAATATTTTTTGCACATTCTATTTCTAAACTATGCCTCTGATTATAATCAAATGTGACTGCTTCCACCTCTTTAAATTGTTGTATTGCCCAAAATAAACAGGTAGTACTGTCCTGCCCGCCGCTAAATACGACAATGGCTTTTTCATCTTTTAACATATTTAAGGAAACTCCTTCCAAAATAGAAAAAAGCCGTACCCCAAGATAGAAGTACAGCTTCATCTTAGTTTTTTTAACGAGGGGTGCTAGAACCTCTATTCGTTTATGCTGTTAGTATAATACCATAAAAAAAATGAAAAAAGGAACCATAATTTTTTATTTGACGTTTTTGCTGATGTCCTTTATCATATGGAGAAGATAATACCCGTACTTACACGGGAGAGGTTCATAGCTGATACCCTCTATAAAAAACTATGGATACATGACTCTATGCCATGTCCATACCGGACGTGGCTTTTTGTTTTTTATCCTTGTGGTTTTGTATAGAATGCTGGCTGGGACTCTCCTTCTTAAAAAGTGTTGGGATACATTTTAATGGGGGTTTTTTTATGTCTGGACGTAGCCATGAAGAAGGATTAAAGGATTTAACACTATTAGGTAATCAAAATACAAAATACTCGTTTGAATATGCACCAGAGGTTTTGGAGGCAGTCGATAATCTTCATCCAGAGCGTGATTATTTCGTAAAATTTAACTGTCCTGAATTTACTAGTCTTTGTCCGCTTACGCATCAGCCTGATTTTGCTACGATGTATATTTCTTACATCCCGAATCAAAAAATCGTTGAGAGTAAATCTTTGAAACTCTATTTATTCAGCTTCAGAAATCACGGTGATTTCCATGAGGATTGCGTCAATATTATCATGAACGATTTAATCAAGCTTCTAGATCCTAGATATATTGAAGTTTGGGGGAAATTCACTCCACGCGGTGGAATTTCCATTGATCCATGGTGTAACTACGGGAAACCAGGTACCAAGTTTGAGGAAATGGCGACTTTCCGTTTGATGAACCATGACCTGTATCCAGAAAAAGTAGATAATCGATAATTGAAAACTATTTTTAATACAAATTAAATAGTCTTGTAAACCTATAACGTTTTCCATATGATACATTGAATTTAGCAGACACTAGATGATTGAAGAATGAGTTGATTATATGTTAAATGTTAAAGAAGTTACAGAACAGCTTAGGCTTGAGGGAATTACAAATAGTGAACAAGTTGTCATCCGCTGGATTCTTGATGGAAAAATCAAGGCTAGAAGAACCAAGCACCTTAATCTAGAATACTCGATAAATCCTGTTGATTTAGCATCTTTTATTTTGGAAAAGAAGATTGAGGACAAAACAAAGAAATATGGGATAGATTTTCATCAGTGGGAAAAAACATTCCACGAGAATCAAAAATTCAAAGAAGAAATTGAACAGTTAAAATCCACGATTCGGATTGAACAAGCAAAAAATAGGTCTTTAAAAAGGATGCTAAAAGCTGAGTATGCTCTTTCCGACTCTCCACCTTTGACCCTTACCTCCTTATTGGGTTTAGAACCTGGGGCAGATATGGACGCAATCAGGAAGGAATACAAGAAAATATTAAAGGCCCTCCATCCTGATAGAGGCGGCGACGAACGACTATTTAAAGTTTTTTATGACCACTATGAAAAGGTAAAGGATCCAGCTGCGCGCTGAATCCTTTTTATCTTTTTATAAAACTTGATTCCCTTTTGTTCCGTTAATTGAATAGCTTGCTACTATGTTTGCACTTAATGAGTGAGATACGGAGCAATATTTATCTTTCGATAATTGAATCGCGCGGACTACCTTTTCTTCCGGCAAATCCCCCTCTACTAAGTAATGAATATGAAAATCAGTAAATTTTTTCGGTTCAGTGTCTGCCCGCGTTCCTTCTACCTCCATTGTAAATCCAGTCAGTTCTAATCGCATTTTTTTCAAAATCATCACGATATCGATTCCTGTACAGCCTGCAAGCGAGTATAGGAGCAGTTCTGTTGGTCTAGGACCGCTATTTTGTCCGCCAACTTCTGGTGCTGCGTCCATCCTTAAATCATGCCCTGAAGGTGTTGTACCGGTAAAAGCCATATCCCCTGTCCAGTAAATAGTTGATTTCATTTCCATCGTCCCTTCCTCTATGTAAATTCATCCTTATTTTACCTTAAAAAAAGGTTTTGAACTCATAATTGAGTCCAAAACCTTTTCTATTATTTAAGTAATGACAAATCGATAAGCCCTTTAATATCACTGCTTGGAATATATCCAGCTTCTTTACTGATATCTGCCATTTCCTGAATCACTTGTTCATTGACATCTGTTGTCACCGCTAAACGCGAGAATGCTGCATCCACTTCCTCTTTGTTTAACTCTTTACCAGTAAGGTCCTTTAAGTGCTTGATGACAATTTCTTTACTTTCATCTGGATTGTCCTGGATGAATTTTACCGATTTTTTGTGAGCTTCCAAATACTTCTTAGTTAAGTCCTTGTTTTTCAAAAAGTCTGCTCTAGCTGCAACTACAGTATTGGTTGATTCTTTACCCCAAGCGAACTCATCCCAGTCAAGAAGTAATTTTCCATTTGCTTGGTTTTCCAGTACATATCCCCATGGCTCCTGAGTCGCTGCCGCATCCACTTGTTTTTGGATGAAAAGAGAAACTGTATCAGCTGGAGCTGCAGCGAATAAATCTACAGTACCTCCACTTGTTTTTGCTGTTAAGTCTGCTTCTTTTAGCGCTTTTCGGAGCATGACATCCTGTGTGCTTCCGATAACTGGAATCGCCACTTTCTTACCATCTAAATCAGCTAATTTCTCAACACCGCTGCCTTCAGCCGCAACTAGAACGGCTCCACCATTCACAGCACCGGAGATAAGGTGGTATTCCTTATTTTTCACATAAAAGTTAAGTAATGGACCAGGTCCAACAGTTCCAACGTCAATAGCCTTTGTTGCCATTGCTTCCATAAATAGTCCGCCGTTTGAAACTGTTTTTGTTTCAATCGTTACATCCTTACCGAAAGCTTCTTCAAAATAACCTTTTTCAAGTGCAACAATTGTTGCAATATGTGTTAAGTTTGGAAAATATCCAATCTTAACGTTTTTCACCTCTCCGCCTTCACTTTCGTTGGAAGATTGAGCACAACCACTAAGCAATCCAATGAACAATGCAGTGAAAAATAAATAAAGTATAGATTTTTTCATCATTTTTTCTCTCCTGGCTATTTTATATTTTTATTAAGATCTTTTTCGAATTCCCCATTTTACTTCTACATTGCGTTCGAGCCTTGAAAAAACAACATTGTCCACAATGGTTCCGATGATTGCTATGATAATCATGACAGAAATTACTAAATCCATTTGCCCTAGTGAACGACCCATTTCAAGCAGCTGACCAAGTCCGCCGCCGCCTCCAAGCAATTCACCGGCCATAAGTGCTCGCCATGAGAATGCCCAAGCAATCCTCAGCCCTGAAATAATTTGCGGTACAGATGCTGGAAGGATTACAGTACGCAGAAAGTGAAGACCGCTGGACCCATAGACTTTAGCAACACGCTGATAAAGTTGTGGAACGTTTTTAAAGCCGCTTGTAGCATTCACCGTCATCGTCCATGTTGCTCCAATCGTAACAATAAACAAGATGGAAAAATCATTTAATCCAAACCAGATAATCGCTAGTGGAAACCAGACAATACTTGGAATTGATTGGAGCGCAGTTACGACAAATCCAAGTGTATCCTCGACAAGTTTATATCGCCATATGAAGTAACCAAGTATCAATCCAACAATAATCGCGATCGTAAACCCTAGTAAAATACGTCCAATACTTTTGCCAATGGCAAGTGTGATTTGCCCGCTTAGTAAGCCATTAAAAAGAGTTTCAAAGACTTGAGTTAAGCTTGGAAACATGAAATCGGGAAGGCTGGAAAATCTAGATGTGACTTCCCATATCACCGCTATCACCGCGATGAAGATGATCCGTCTTAAAGCTGTAGTCATCACCCATTTCCTCCTTCAATACTTTTTCAATTTCATCTTGTAATATTGATAAAATTCGTTGTTCCGTATTTAATGTAACACTGTCCGGTGTTACTCCATCCTTCATCGTTGGCACAGGAATGATTTCTTTAATCCTCCCTGGACGAGTGGCAAATACGACCACTTCCTCTGAGAGCAGCACCGCTTCTCTGATATTGTGTGTGATAAAAAAGATGGTTACTTTGGTCTTTCTCCAGATTTCTAGCAATTCTTTATGCAGCACCATTCTAGTTTGTTCATCCAGTGCCGAGAAAGGCTCATCCATTAACAAGATATCAGGCTCCATTACTAGCGCCCTAGCGATTGAAACCCGCTGCTTCATTCCACCTGATAATTCGTGTGGATATGAATTTACATAACGGCTGAGGTGAACCATTTTTAATACATCAAGTGCCTTGGCTTTCGCCTCTTCTTTTGGCATGTTTTTAAGATTCAAACCATAGGTTACATTTTCTAATACGGTCAGCCATGGAAACAAACCTGCTTCTTGGAAAACTACTACTCTTTCAGGTCCAGGTTTTGTAACCAAGTTCCCATCGACACGGATTTCGCCGCTATCGGCTTTGTCGAGTCCAGCAACCAAGTAGAGCAACGTAGACTTCCCGCAGCCTGATGGTCCCACAATCGAAACAAAACTACCTTTTTTAACATTTAAATTTATCCCATCAAGAACTTTCACGTTTTCTTTTCTATCATTTATAAAGCTTTTTTCGATAGAATCAATTGTTAAATACATCTAACGTCACCTCTTTTTTAATCCCAAGTAAATCTATTGGTTTTATTATATTACAAACAATAGGTAAGTCAACTATTATTCTATTATTCCGCAAAATTTTTCCGGAGTTTCTTACTAATTTACTGAATATTTAAATATTTTTCTACAATTGACAAGCAATCTAAATGGATTCCCGTCGTTATTTGCAAGAACTTTACTATTTCTAATAGAATCTGGTGATTCATGTAGATAAGTTTTTTACAGTTCATGCAGGAGAAACTCATACGTTTCTAAAATTAGTAGAGTAGACGAAAGCTAGTCTAATGAATAAGTTGAAAGGTGGTCATTGCCATGAGCCAAGATATTACCCTACAACAAATTGCAGAAGGTGTACCAAAGACACTATTAAATGCATCTGATAGAGACATTGAAGGATTCCAAAAAATCATCGAAGAAACGATAAAATTAAGAGAAGCACATAGAAACCTTCAGAAGATGGTAAAAAGTTTCTCTACTTCTACGATTCAGCGAACGTAAGTATTTTTGAAAAGAAAAAAGACCCATCCTTGGCGAAGGGCTGGGTCTATACATACCTTATAAAGTAAATCATTCATCAATAGAATCTATTACCTTTATAAGGAGATATAAATTTGTAAGGTCTTGATACTAATTTGACAAAATACTGTATAACCGAAACAAAATCATCTAGAAAAAAGGTGGAATTTGACATACCCTGATTTAGGGTTAACCTTCTATGTTCATTAAGAAGGTTATCTAGTTCTTGACTGCAAATTATCGTTTCTTTATTAGACAGTCCCTTTGTCATACCAATTTTGATCATTTCGTCTCTCTTCTCATTTATTGCCTCTTCTAAATCTACTATCCTCATAACAAAAACACACCTCTAACTCTATTAATTACCAAGATGCTTTAATATATTAGTCACGAAAAGTATTATAGCATGTATTTAAATCTATTAAATCGTTTCGATAAAACAAGTTAAAATATGACAAAACTAGACGATTTTTAAAATTTCAGACTATTCTATAAAGTTATTTCCGATAAATTCTGGGTGTTTTTGTATGTTGAAAGCAAATCAGGCGAATACTTACCATATGGTTATTATTGGTTTAGTTTGATTTATTAGACAGTTTTTGTGAAGAAATCAGGAGGTATAGATCATGCTTTATGAAGAATATGAATTATTACTGAAAAAGACTGTTGCTGTTGCACCTGAGTGGATTATACGCGACATCCAGGACATTTTGAAAAAAGATGAAGGAAAACATATTGGGGTTAGTTATGTCATTTCACAGCTAAATGATAGATATTCTTTTAGTCTCAGACACATTTTGTCTGCAATGGATTTTTCGAGTGAATGGACTAAGGTTTCAAGAGAACGCCTTAGTTTTATTGATAATAATATTGATGTCGTTGTGGCATTGTATTATGACCTCAAAGACTAAACATGAGAAATTCTATATCAATACAAAAAGGAACACCAATTCCTTTGAATTGGTATTCCTTTTTATTTTTACTTTATTCATGAAAATTTGTGCCGTCGGTTGTAGCTTGGACTATGCCTGCACGAATGACGAAGTCTCCGAAGTGCTCTTCTTGCTCTCGTTCTTTAGCGTAACGGGAAAGAATGACACGCAGTTCGCTCAGGATTTCTTCTTCACCGATATTTTCACGGTACATTTTGTTGAGTCGGCTGCCGTCAAAAGCCGCTCCTAGGTACATATTATATTTTCCAACCGCTTTACCCATAAAAGCTATTTCTCCCAGTCCAGGACGCGCACAGCCATTTGGACAACCTGTCATACGGATGGTAATTTCTTTATCCCTAAGACCATTTTCATCTAAAATGTCCTCAATTTTATCAATAAGTTTTGGTAAGTATCTCTCTGCTTCAGCCATTGCTAACCCACATGTAGGAAGTGCAACACATGCCATAGAACTGCGGCGAAGTGCAGAATAGTGACTGCCATCCGTTAAACCATATTGTTCAATAAGTTCATTAATTTTTTTCTTCTCTTGGTTTGAAACATCTGCAATAATTACGTTTTGATTAGCAGTTAAACGGAATTCACCTTTATGAACTTTTGCAATTTCTTTGAGAGCAGTTTTTAACTTATAATCATCCGAATCTGCCACACGGCCGTTTTGGATATAAAGGGTATAATGCCATTTTCCTTGAACGCCTTCTACCCATCCGTAACGGTCGCCGTTATCATCAAAATGATATGGTTTTGCTTCGCCAAGACTCCAGCCAAGTCGAGCTTCTAATTCTTCCTTGACGGTTTCTAATCCTAGTCTGTCAACGGTGTACTTGAAGCGGGCATTTTTTCGCTCGGAACGGTTTCCGTAATCGCGTTGAATGGTAATGACTTTTTCTGCTACATCTTGAACTTGATCTGGTGTACAGAAGCCGATTACCTTAGCAAGCTGCGGGTAAGTCTCTTTATCTCCATGTGAACTTCCCATACCTCCGCCAATTGCCACGTTAAAACCAATAAGATTTCCGTCTTCTACAATCGCAATTAAACCAAGATCTTGTGAAAAGACGTCAATATCATTCGAAGGCGGAACGGCAATGGCAATTTTGAATTTACGTGGTAAATATAGCGATCCATACATCGGTTCAACTTCATCTACTTCAGGACTGCCAGCTACTTTTTCTTCATCAAGCCATACTTCATGATAGGCCCTTGTTCGCGGTAATAAATAATTACTTAAATGTTTTGCCCATTCGTATACCTCCATATGAATTTCAGATTGATAGGGATTTGAGGTACACAATACGTTACGATTGACATCGCCGCAAGCAGCAATGGTATCCAATAACGTAGAATGGATTTCCTGTATCGTATTTTTCATATTCCATTTTAATATCCCGTGCATTTGAAACGTTTGACGTGTTGTCAGTTTTAATGTTCCGTTACCATTTTTTTCAGCCAGCTCATCCATAACCAGCCATTGGGACGGTGTCGCAACACCGCCAGGCAGCCGAACACGTAACATAAACTGATATGCAGGCTCAAGTTTTTGCTT
The DNA here is from genome assembly GCF_055502545.1 of Bacillus sp. CZDM1. Classification (NCBI taxonomy): domain Bacteria; kingdom Bacillati; phylum Bacillota; class Bacilli; order Caryophanales; family Bacillaceae; genus Bacillus; species Bacillus sp. CZDM1. The sequence continues at coordinate 206,703 of NZ_JBUESO010000004.1, forward strand.
TTGACGCTCATTGCGGAGATCTCGGTCGTCTTGCAAATAGCTGCCATGGTGTTTCATTAGACGGTTATCATCGTCTGGAATTCCTGCACTGATTCGATCAAGCATGACTTCTTTCAGTGTTCCGCGTAAAAAGTTACTCTCTCTTTTTATTCGCTCTACATCACTTGGCGCGCCTTCAGGTGCCTTTAACTTTTGCTTCACCATTTATGAAAAATCTCCTTCCATTACTCAATATACATCGCGCTGGTATCGTTTTTGCTGCTGCATGTCTGCTAGATAGGCTTCTGCCTCTTCTCGGCTCAAGCTGCCCTCTTTTTCAATTATTCCAATTAGCGTTTGGTGTACGTCATGTGCCATATGTTTCTCATCACCGCAAATATAAACCACAGCACCTTCTTGAAGCCACTGGAACAATTCCTTGCTTTGTTCTAGCATGCGGTGTTGAACATAGACTTTTTCTGCTGTGTCCCGGGAAAAAGCAACATCCATTCTGGTTAACACGCCATCTTTAAGCCATTTTTGCCATTCTGTTTGATAAAGGAAATCTGTCACAAAATGCTGGTCTCCAAAAAACATCCAAGACTTACCCTCTGCTCCTATTTCCTCGCGCTCTTGCATAAAAGAACGGAACGGTGCCACCCCTGTTCCTGGTCCAACCATAATAATTGGAGTTTCAGGATTCACTGGGAGTTTAAAGTTTTCATTGTGCTGAATGTAGATTGGTACATTATCTCCCGATTGCAAGCGATCTGCGGTGAAAATAGAACAGACACCTTTTCGGTCACGACCATGTGCATGGTAACGGACAGCCCCGATCGTTAAATGGACCTCGTCAGGATTCGCAGTTAAGCTGCTTGCAATGGAGTATAAGCGTGCAGGCATTTTTCTAAGAATCGAAACAAACTCTTGAGGAGAGCTATTTACTGGGCCAAATTCACGAACCACATCGAGTAAATCATGTCCTTCAAGATAGGCTTTTACTTTTTCACTATCTTTTAACAGCTCCTCTAAGTCGCTGTTTGCAGTGAGTTTTGATGCTTTTTCTAGTAGCGGTTTTGTTAATGTAGTAATCTCATAATAGGTTGTTAGTGCATCTTTTAATGAAAGAACTTCACCTTGTTTATTAATAGAAACACTTTCTTCTGGGTTCCATTTCAATTCTTCAAGAAGCAGGCTAACCAGTTCTGGATCATTTTCCGGATAGATTCCAAGACTATCACCTGGTTGGAAGCTAATTCCAGAACCTTCAAGTGATAACTCCAGATGTCTCGTTTCTTTGTTAGAGCCTCGTCCGTTTAAGTTTAGATTATCAAGCACTTCTGCTCTAAACGGATTGGTTCTAGAGTAGGTAGATTCTGCCGTTTGTGTAGATGCTGCCTGTGTTAATGCAGGAATTCCACCCTTTGCTTCACCTAGGCTGCTAATGATTCCTTCAAGCCATTCTGCTGCCGGTTCATCATAATCGAGATCACAATCGAAACGTGGATAAAGTCGGGTGCCCCCTAGTTCCTCCAAACGAGCATCAAATTGTTTTCCTGTTTGACAGAAAAACTCATAAGAGCTATCGCCAAGGGATAAGACTGAAAAGTTGAGTTCCTCAAGCTTTGGAGCTCGTTTTCCATGTAAAAATTCGTGGAAGGTTAGCGCATTATCCGGTGGATCACCTTCTCCGTGTGTACTCACGATAATAAGTATATTTTTTACCTTTTTTATATTGTTAGGTTTAAAATCGCTCATAGCGGAAACAGTTACTTGGAACCCTTTCCCCTCAAGTGTCGAGCTGGCCTTTTTTGCTAAGCCTCTTGCATTGCCTGTTTGTGATCCGTATAGAATGGTTACTTCTTTTGATGCTGTACCATCGGCTGTTTGCTGGCTTGGCATGCCTAGCACAGAAGGAATTGGCGCTTGTGCAGCACCAGCAAGATACCCACTCAACCAAACTTTTTGTGATTCAGTAAATGTCGGTAAAAGACGATTTAGGAGTTCCGTCTGCTCCTGATTAAACGGACTGTTCATTACCTGAAGTTGCAACGTTATCCACCTCACTATGGAATATAAACTTATCATACAGTATTTTTTAGAGGCTGTTAGATATTAATTGGTCTATTTCTTGACCCAGTTCTCTTTTTACAATGTTTATCGGTAATTCTATAGACTTTACTCACCAACCGCACGTTCAAGTACGATATCTTCAATCACGGTATGGTTACTTAAAGCTGGAGTACAGAGAATCCTCTGACCTTCTTTTTGACGGGATCGAACGGTTTTGTTTAATTCTGCAAGTAGGAGTCCGGTAAATAACATATAGGGAACAACAATTACCCGACCCGCAGCATCTTCCGAAATTTTCTCCAAACCCTCATTAAGCTTCGGCTCGGTTGCTGCTAGATAGCACACAGATACCCTTTCAGGTCCAAGCCGTTCCCCAAGACCAACCGCAATCTTTCCAAAATTCACGTGGACATCAGGGTCACTGCTGCCTACACCGACAATCAATAACCTGTCTGTAGTGGTCACCTCACCTGCAGAATCCCTAATTAATTCAGCCACACCATCCAGAATAACATCCTGTACCCCAAAAGGATTCTTTATTTTTACCGGAATAGTAGGATATTTGGCAATAAAGGGAGACAAAGCTTCAGGAATATCCCGTTTTATATGTCCCGCTGCCAAAAGAAACAGTGGAACAACGTCAATCTCCGTTGCACCCCGCTCGACACATGTTTCAAAGCCTTCTTCAATCAGCGGCTCTGTGAGCTCTAAGAAACTCAGTTCTTGTATTGGAACGTCAATTCGTGCCTTTACTCGTTCAATAAAAGCCTGTATCTCGACCGCCCCTTTTTTCGAACGAGTACCGTGGCCGATATAAAGAATTGCTTTCATATAAAAATGTACTCCCTTCTGCTGTTACCGGTTGGCGGCTGGAATATTGGCCAAAATTTCTTCTTGAAACCAATTCAATTTTTTGTGCAAGGTGACTACCTCCCCAATCACGATCATACTTGGATTGGTAATCCCCTCTCTTTCTACCACTTCTTCAATCGTATCAAGTGTGCCAACTACTGTCCTCTGGTCGCTTAAAGTGCCCCAATGAATCAAAGCGATTGGAGTCTGTGGTGATTTCCCATTTGAAATTAAATGTTTGGTTATCACCGGAAGATGAGATACGCCCATGTAAACACAAATCGTATCGACTCCCTTTGCCAAGTGTGCCCACTGGTGTTCTGCACAGACATCACCAGCCTGATGACCGGTAATAAAGGCGAAGCTTTTACTTAAGGTACGGTGGGTCACAGGAATTCCTGCATAAGCGGAAGCCGCTATTCCAGCCGTAATACCTGGAACAATTTCAAATGGCACGTTATGCCTAGCACATTCCTCTGCTTCCTCACCGCCGCGGCCGAAAACAAAAGGATCTCCACCTTTAAGCCGTACCACGTTATATCCCTTTTTGGCATATTTCACCAGAAAATGATTAATGGTTTCCTGCTTCATTGTATGATAATGTGGAAGCTTGCCGCAATAGACAAGTTGCGCTCCCTCTTTCGCATTCTCCAAAAGTTCAGGATTTACTAGCCGATCATAGAGGATGACATCAGCTTGCTTGAGGCAGCGTAACCCTTTTACTGTAATTAAATCTGGATCTCCGGGACCCGCACCTACTAAAAAAACCTTGCCAACCATTGATCAACCATCCTTTCTTATCGACTCATATTAGAGAATGTTCTTTTCTTGAAGGTAGCCAAAGATTTGATTAACTGCCTCTTCGACTGTTAAAAGATCTGAGCGAACCGTAATTTCTGGGTTTTCCGGTGCTTCATATGGGGAATCAATCCCAGTAAAGTCCTTTATTTCTCCACGGCGAGCCTTAGCATATAGCTGCTTTGGATCACGTTTTTCACATTCTTCAATTGGACAGTCAACAAACACTTCAATAAACTCTCCTTCTTGGAAAATGGATCTGACCTGATCGCGATCGGAACGGAATGGAGAAATAAATGCTGTTGTTACAACTGCACCGCTGTCTACAAACAAGTTTGCTACTTCGCCAATTCTTCTGATATTCTCTGTCCGGTCAAGGTCGGAAAAACCGAGATCCTTGTTTAATCCATGGCGGATATTATCACCATCTAGAACATATTCATTAATCCCCTGCCGGTACAAAGCGCTTGAAACGGCGTTTGCAATCGTCGATTTACCCGAACCAGAAAGTCCTGTAAACCACAGGACACAGCTTCCATGGCCATTTTGAACATGACGGTCGGATTTGGTAACTGCACTAGCGTGCCATGTAATATTGGTTGCTTTAGTCATTATTTTCTCCTCCTTAAACCGTCGTTTCTTCTTTCATGCCTTCTATTAACACTTCAACAACCTCTTTACGGCTGAATGTGGATGGTGGAAGCTGACCAGCACGAAGCAATTCTCTTACTTTTGTTCCAGATAGAATGACTCGGTCTTCATTGCTATGCGGGCAAGTTTTGTCAGAAGCCATTCCTTCACATTTTGTGCAATAGAAGCTATGTTCAAAGAATAATGGCTTAATGCCAAGCTCCCCATCAGGGAATTCATTAAAAATTAATTGGGCATCGTAGGTACCATAATAATTACCAACACCTGCATGGTCACGGCCGACAATAAAATGCGTGCAGCCAAAGTTCTTACGGGCAATCGCATGGAAAATTGCTTCCCTCGGGCCTGCATATCTCATTGCCGCTGGGTGGACACCTAGCTGTACACGTTCTCGTGGGTAATAATTTTCCAGAAGGACACGATAGCTTTTTAGGCGAACATCAGCTGGGATGTCATCAGACTTTGTTTCACCAACAAGCGGATTCACGAAAAGTCCATCAACGGTTTCAAGTGCAGCTTTTTGAATATACTCATGGGCACGGTGAATTGGGTTTCTTGTTTGGAAGCCTACCACCGTTTTCCAGCCTTTTTCTTCAAACAATGCACGTGTTTCCTTTGGCTCAAACCATACATCACTAAAGACACCTTTTTCTGGTTTTTTAACAAGAGTTACGTCACCAGCTACATAAACAGGTCCTCTTTCATAAAGTCGCTTAACTCCTGGATGCGCCGTTTCAAGGGTTTTATATACCTCAACTGCTTCCCTGTCTAAGTTCGGCTCATACCATTCTGATACGATAATTACCCCGTATACCTCTTTGTTAAAAACAAGCTTGATTTTCTCCCCTTCTTCAAGTGTTGCGGCTGTTTCATAGGAAACAGGGAGTGTAACGGGAATGGACCAGATGGTGTTATCTGCAAGACGCATATTCTCCACTACGTTTTCATAATCAGCTTTCCCAAGGAAACCCGTTAGCGGACTAAATAACCCAACACCGATTAACTCAAGGTCACTTAGGGCAATGGCGTCAATTTCAAGTTCTTTTACAATGGATGTTACATCATAATTTGGATCAAATGCTTGGATTAGTTTACCTCCATGAGGTGCTGGTAAAAATGACAATAGAATCAAACCTTTCTACATTTAAGTTAAGTTTTATTATTAAACTCTTCAAAAAAAGAGATTAAATCAGTGAAACTATCAAGCTACTTTTCTACAGCTTCTGTTACGGGTTGATTCGATTTTTTCATTAGTGACAAAACACCGAATACGGAGATTAAGACACCTGCCATCGCAACAATTGGATAGAAGTTATGCTCTATCAGCATTTGGATAAGTGTGTAAGAAAGCACCATAGATAATACAGGTGATACGATCCACACAGTAAGCAGCTGAACCACTATACCCTTTTTTAGAACTGACTTGCCATGTTTGGCAAAGCCAATACCGATAATCGAAGATGTCGTGATTTGTGTCAGTGGCACAGGTATGCCGAAGACAGAGGCTGCCGTAACGATCGCTGCTCCTGTCCCAGAAATGACACAACCCTCTTCCAGCCGAAGCGTGGTAATTTTCTTTCCATTCGTTTCGAGAACACGATGGCCTAACAGAATCGCACCAGCTGCAACAAAAAGCCCGCCCCAGAAAATACCGTCACTTGTAGACATGATGGCAGCACCGACTAGCGGTCCTACAGCATTAGCGACATTGTTCATTCCCGCCGAAAAGGCTTCAAATAATCCCATACAAACGACAAGAACTGAAAGATACGGAACGGCTTTTGGCGCTTCCATCCAGCGTTTTAGCATCCTGTTTTTTAATAGCTTAGTAGAAAAGATGGCGATTATAAATGCTGCAACAGGCGTTAGCAGCCAAAAGACCATAATCCATGCCAAACTGCCGACAAATACTGATTGATAGACAATTCCGGCCCCAACGACGGATCCTACTGCTACCTCACTTGTTGAAAGTGGAATCCCGAAAATATTTGCTAAAAATAACGCTAGCGCAGCAGATGCTAAAACAATAAGAGCAATGGGTACGGTAAAGGTACTACTCGGAACAATCCCGCTTCCAATCGTTTTCACCACTTCCCCGCCGCCAAGCCAGGCACCAAGAAAAACGGTAATACCGCATAAAAACAATGCCAGCCTTTTATTAACTACACCTGCTCCGTAGGAAATCCCCATCGAAGCTGCTGCACCACTAGCACCAATATTGAATGCAAAAAATAATCCTATGATAACCGCAATAATTGTGAGCAAACTATAAGCCCCCTTTTAGGATGTGTGCAAGCCACACTCCGTCTTGCCGCTTCCCGTCCAGCGTCCTGCACGTGAATCACCGTCTGCCGAAACAGGCTGTGTACAAGGAAAACAGCCGATACTAGGGTAATTTTGATCGTGCAAGGTATTGTAAGGGAGATCTTTTTCCTTGATATAGGACCAAACTTCATCCCAAGTCCAGTAAATCAGCGGACAGATTTTAATGTTTTGAAACTTTTCATCTTTATTTAGGAATTCTGTGTTTGCTCTTGTCGGTGATTGTTCTCTGCGAAGTCCTGAAATCCACGCTTGTTTTGCCGTTAGTGTCTCCCTTAATGGAATCACTTTACGTATATTACAGCATTGGTTAGGCTCCCTCTTCCATAGCGCTGATCCATATTGTTCACGTTGTTCATCTAAGGTTAGCTTTGGAAGTTTCCGCTCAATTTTCAATGAAGGAAACCGTTGTTCCATTTTATTAATAACCTCATAGGTTTCCGGAAAGTGTAATCCTGTATCCAAGAAAACGATATGCGCATCTGGCTTCACCTGCTGGATGAGGTCGATTAATACGATCGCCTCTGCACCAAAGCTGGATGCATAGACAATTTGTTCTTCTGGATATGAGCTGTAAGCCCACTCCAGTACCGATTTTGCTCCCTTCGTTTTATTCTCGGTTGGGAAAGAACCTGATATTTGACTCCAATTTTCATACGTAACTGGTGTAGTCATGTCTATAAACCTCCTTTGTCCATCAAAAAGCCTTCCCAAAAAGGAAAGGCATCTCACGTTTGTTTAACGCCTTATCTTCCAAAATGAAGTTCATTTTGCTGGAATTAGCACCTTACACAGCAGGTTGCCGGGCTTCATCGGACCAGTCCCTCAGCCTCTCTTGATAAGTATTTGGTAATTGTTGAAATTAATCCTACCATACCAATAGGATTTGTGTAAATAAAAAAATATAAAATTTAGAAAAATTATTTTTCACACTTTTACTACATCAAAAAACAAAAAAAACGTCCTGGACTCATGTACCCCCAGAACGGTTTATTTGCTACTACTTTAAGCCATGGTTGCATAGCTTTCTTTATTCACTTTTGCTCCTATTAAATTTATTTTTTCACGGAAGGTGACGACTTCTCCAACAACGATCATGGCAGGATTTTCAATTTCTTCTTTTTCAACTATGTCTACAATAGAACTCAACGTTCCTGTTACGGTACGCTGTGCACTTGTTGTCCCTTGCTGTATGATCGCAACAGGGGTCTCCGCTTTTTTACCATGCTTCATTAATTCCTCGCAAATATATGGGAGATTTGTCATTCCCATGTAGATTGCCAGAGTATCTACAGCTGTTGCTAGACCCTTCCAATTTATGTCGTCAGGTTTCCCCTTTGGCTTGTGACCCGTTACAATAGCAAAAGAGCTTCCTAATTCACGATGAGTGATCGGAATTCCAGCATAAGCAGGAGCGGCTACTCCTGCTGTTATCCCGGGAACTACTTCGACTGGCAGACACTGTTCAACCAAAGCTTCTACTTCCTCAGCTCCGCGTCCAAATACGAAAGGATCTCCACCTTTTAATCGAACAACATTTTTCCCCTGTTTTGTGTATTTGACTAGAAGATGATTAATGGTTTCTTGCTGAAGTGTATGGTAATTCGGTTTTTTCCCACAATAAATGAGATGGCAATCTCGTTTTGCTTCCACTAAAAGCTCTGGATTAACCAGCCGGTCATAAAGAATCACGTCTGCTTTCTGAATACATCGTAACGCCTTAACTGTTATTAAATCAGGGTCACCAGGACCTGCTCCAACGATATATGCCTTTCCCATAATCATCCCTCCTTCTTATCGCTGTGTACTCGGTATCACCGCCTTTGTTTGTGGCAGTTCTAGAATATTTTGCGATTCTGTCTTTTTATGAGTGTAATAGAGCGCCATTCCTGTAAAAAGAACACCGCTGACTAAATTGCCAATTAATACGGGGATTTGATTCCATACCCACCAATCTGTAATTGTGACATCCGCACCCAGTATCATGCCAGCTGGAATGACAAACATATTCACCACTGCGTGCTCAAAGCCCTGGGCAAAAAAGATTAAGATTGGAAGCCACATTGCTGCAATTTTCCCCATGACAGACTTCGTGGTCATAGCCATTACCGCACCAAGAGTAACCATCCAATTACAGAGCATCGCTTTTACAAATACGACCAGTAAGCCTTCAGAACCAAGACTTTTGTATCCTAACGTTTTGGCTTCGGCCACTGCGAGGATTTTTGCTGCAACAGCATGATTGGTAACTTGGCCAAACTGTGTGACTGCAATGATATATAGAATGGCATACATAACTGCTCCTAGAACATGCCCAATAATGACCCAAAACCAATTTTTCATCATTTGTGCAGCTGTAGCTTTTTTCGCCATCACCGCAACAGGAATTAGTGCGAAACTACCAGTAACTAATTCCAACCCAAGTAGAATGATAATGACAAAAGCAGCTGGAAAAAGTAATGCTCCGACAATTCCTAATCCTGTTTGGACCTCTGCAGTAAAAGCTAATGTCGTGCCAAATCCGAGCAATGCTCCACCTAGAGCTCCGCGGATTAGTAAATCCTTCACTGGTAATTTTGCCTTACCTTCACCTGCCTGAATCATACTTTCCACAACTTGATTTGGACTCACAATTGACAAGGTATCACTCCCCATATTCAGATTCGTTCACTATGAATCTCTTATCAATCCCTTATTAAGATATAGACTTGATCCCCTTTGAGTTCAACTGGATAGGACTGAACGCAGCCTACATCTGGCGCCTGGACTTTGCCGTCCTTTACGCTGATTTTCCAATCGTGCATCGGGCAAAATACATATTCACCGCTTAGTATCCCTTCGGCAAGGACGCCGCCTTTATGGGGACAGCGGTTCTCAATGGCTCGGATTTCCCCATTTTCCAATTTAAAAACAGCAATTTCCTTACTTCCGATGGTGACTGTTTTCCCTAACTTTTGCGGTAAGTCTGCAACTTCCCCGATGAACACGCTGCGTAATGTTTTTTCCATTATCCCCAACTCCCCCAATCGTCATATTTTTACAGTCTGATATAAGTCTCTTATGAGATTTTTATTGTGAATCGCTTCTTTCCATGGATCTTGAACCACAGACAAAGCCTCACCAATTCGATTATTGTATTCCTTCACCAGTAACTCATCGGATAGGACTTCTCTAATATGCTCTAACCCTAAGCGGTCCACCCAAGCGGAAGTTCTTTCTAAATATTTAGCACTTTCACGATAATATTGGAGGAAGGCCCCAATCATTTCTACCAACTCATCTCCTGTTTTGAACTTGAACAACAGATCCCCTTCGCGTAAATGAGTCCCTCCATTGCCGCCAACATACATTTCCCATGCACCTTCTACACCGACAACACCTACATCTTTAATTCCGCTTTCTGCACAGTTACGGGGACAGGCTGACACAGCCATTTTCACTTTATGAGGAGTGTTTAAGCCTTCAAATTTCCTTTCTAGTCTGATTCCCATCCCAATTGAATCCTGGGTGCCAAACCGGCAATAATTTTCCCCTACACAGGTTTTTACTGTGCGAAGTCCTTTAGAGTAAGCTGACCCCGATGGCATATCGAGTTCTTTCCAAATCTTAGGCAGGTCCTCTTTATTCACTCCTAGCAAATCGATTCGCTGACCACCGGTGACCTTAATCATGCCAACCTTATATTTATCCGCCACATCGGCAATTTTTCGTAAGTCCCCGGAGGTTGTAACGCCGCCATACATTCTTGGAACAACGGAATAGGTCCCATCCTTTTGGATATTCGCATGCATTCTTTCATTGACATATCTAGCTTCTTTTTCGTCTTGGTAATGCAGCGGATCAATCATTCCTAAATAATAATTAAGAGCTGGTTTACATTTCGAACAGCCATCTGTTTTCCACTCCAGCACGTTCATTACCTCGCGAATATGTGTCAGCCCTTTTTCACGAATTTCCGCCAAGACCTCATCTCTTGAGAATGTCGTACAGCCACAGATTGCTTCCTTTTGGTCTGCCTGATATTGATCACCAAGTGTACAAGCAAGTAAATCAGAAACAAGTGTCTTACAGCCTCCACATGAACGGGATGCGTTCGTACAGCCTTTTACCTGGTCTACTGTCGTTAATCCATTTGCTTTTATGGCCTCTACAATTGTTCCTTTCGTAACACCATTACAGCCGCAAATGAGCTCTTCATCTGACATACTGGCAGCCACATTTACTTCAGATTCAACTCTTTGTTCAGATTCTAAATATTCCTCAATAGCCGCGCCATTTTTGATAAAATTAAACAACTTGTTACCATCCTTCGTATCACCAAACAAGACAGCCCCGGCAATTTTCCCGTTTTCAATTAAGACCTTTTTATAAACACCGTGCCAATCGTCGTAGGTTTTATATACTTTTGTACTTTCATCCTCATTGATTTTCCCTGCTGAGAAAACATCTACACCGGAAACTTTTAATTGAGTGGACAGGACTGACCCTTGGTAGCCTTCATCCTGTATCCCACAGATTCTTTTTGCTAACACTTGTCCTTGTTGATATAACGGTGCCACTAATCCATAGGCAATCCCGCGGTGCTCGGCACATTCCCCAACAGCAAACACATTCGGGACTTCTGTTTCTAAATAATCATTCACTAGGATTCCGCGGTTAACGGGTATTCCAGCTTCTAGGGCCAAAGCGACATTCGGCTTAATTCCAACGGCCATTACTACTAAATCAGCTTTAATATTGCTGCCATCAGAAAACTTTAATCCTGTAACATGCTTTCTCCCGGTAATTTCTGCGGTATTTTTTTGTAAAATAAAGTTCATGCCCTGTTTCTCTAATTCTGCTTGCAGTAACTTCCCTGCCGTTCGATCTAATTGACGCTCCATTAAGTAATCATAAATATGAATGACATCTACCTCCATCCCGAGGTTAAGAAGCCCTCTTGCTGCTTCCAAGCCTAGTAACCCGCCGCCAATCACTGCCGCCTTTTTATATCTTTTTGAATATTCAATCATTTCTTCGCAGTCTTTTATATTCCGAAACGCCTTAACCCCTGCCTTATCTGCACCAGGAAGTGGAAGCATGAATGGGTTAGAACCTGTTGCAATAATTAATTGATCATAGGGCTCTATTCGCCCTTTTTCAGTGCTCACTCTTTGTGTTTTCGTATTAATGGATGTAACACTCTCTCCGGGATAAAATCTGATCTTATTATCTTCGTACCATTCCCAATCATTTAAAGTGATGTCACTCACCGAAGTACCACCCTGCAGCACCTTAGATAACTGAATTCGGTTATAATTCGGATAAGGCTCTGTGCCAAAAATCGTAATTTCAAATCCATCTGGGTTAATTTTCAACACTTCTTCTACAGCTCTAACCCCTGCCATACCATTCCCTATGAGGACGAGTTTTTGTTTTACCATGTGAACACCTTCCTTGTTTGATTTGAATCATCTGAATTATTTATAACATTGTGACAACTTCATTAACATGAGTTTGAAAGGTTATCTAACACATTATTTCAACGCTTTAACCTGATAAAGTGTGTTATAAACCCTTATTTCACAGTCGTGATAACGGATACATTTTTATAAAATTCCATAAAAAAATTGGACCTCAAAATTGAAGTCCAAAAACAAAATCACCACATGAAACGGGTGTATATAAAATCCGCTGCAATTAATCCAAAGCCAATAGAAATATTGATCCATCCTAATAATTTTGAAACTGTCTTTTCTTTTTTCAAGGAAGCATTTCGACATGCCTTTACATCAGTAAGAAGGATTAATCCCCCTGTCACCCAGCAGATTACGATTACATAATTTAAATATCCAATATACATCAAAGAAACTCCTTATTTAGATTTCATACCAACGCGGTGAATATGGGAATCAACCATTATATCAAACGTAACAGTCTGATAAATTTCATCCCATTTTTCCTTTGTTTTTACGTTTTTGTTCCAATATTGTGGAAATTTAGCTCGAAAGTGTTCACCAAACCCAAAAATATCAGATTTTGTTTTTTGCGTCTTAGCAATTAATTTTTCAATCGATTTTTTTGTGTTTTTTGATGCTTCCTTTTCAATTTTTTTCAGGATCGCAGAATTGGAGAGCTGGATTTTCGCACTTTCCTTTTCATCTATCTCACTTTCATACTGTATTTTAATAGAGACATGCGGTCTGCCATTATTAAGTGTGACTTTCGTTCTTGTTTTCCGGCTAACAGCCCTTACTAAAACAGATTCATTCCTGCCAGGCACCTCTACAAAGGCTCCATACCCACCTCTGCCGATTCCTCGTACTGCCATAAAAACACCTATTTCTAAAGGAGATGTCTTTCCCACCATCTTATCACCATGAAAATATGCAAGACCGTTAAGTTGGATGGTAGACTTTTCTTTTAGTGCTAGATAAGGCAGGTAAGTCTCCTGCCCTTTACTAGAGTAAAGGGTCCAAAATAGACCAATGAAATTGGGTGGAAATTTCCCTATTGCCGTTAAATTATCCACTATATCTGCTAAATATAGGGATGGAACACGTTCCAGTTCCGGAGTTAAATTCATATATTTTGAAGCTGATTCTTTCGATACCACTAGAGAAGCAGTTCTGCGAATTTCAGGATTACGTCTAAGAAAATCATTAAATTGGCTTGTTCCTCCACTGGCTATTTCCTCACTGAGGACAATAATCCGCAGATGTCCTAGAAAAACTTCATCCGCAACTTCCTGCTGCAAATTAAGCATGGCATCCTGAAAGGTATGACCCACGACTTCTAAAACCAAAACTGGTTTTACCGAACCCCCAGTCTGCTGCGGACCTAGAGGTATTCTACCAGGAATCGCAATTTGCGCCGTAACCTTGACCATATCTTCATCTGGAATCGGAAACTTTTTTCCCAAATGAGAGATTTCATCTTCCTTTTTTCGCTCTTCCTCACTCGCTTTATCAATTCCAATTGCCAACACCGTTGCCCTTTTTTCAATTTCTTTACTATCCCAACATCCTGAAAGTAAGGGAATAAGAATAAAAATGACGAACATAACTTTTCCTTCACGATGATTTTGCCACATTTTTTTTCCTCCTCCAACTCCTGAGGAAATCTATACATAGTAGTAGAGCTGGATACATAATGGTTATTAGCAAGCCTGCTCTTCCAATGTATTGAATAATCTCATACATATGTAAAACATTTTGCGGCAGCATCGCCAAAAAAAACACAAAAGGCAGGATAAAATAGGAAAGCATTTTATGGTCCATTAGTCCGAAAAGCTCTTTAATGGAATGGATGGTAAAATAGTAACTTGAGAATAAAGTAGTAAAGACTGCCAGTACCCATACGGCTAAAAAGATAATATCCAACCTTTGGAGGATATTCCCTGGTATTGCAGTCGTCCGAGCTAGTTCTAACGTAGGCCAAAAGATTTGTTTGATTTCTTCCGGACCAAAAATAGCCACCGTTGCAATGACAATTAATAGGTATAACCCCCCTGAAACCAAAATACTCCAAAAACTAGCTATCATTGCTTTCTTTGGCGATTTCATCGAGGGGATAATCATGGTAATAATAAATGACCCCTGAAATAATGCTGAAATAGTTAGCATTCCACCAGCCATACCTCTAAAATCATTTCCTAAAAATATAGGACGCAAATATAGTGGATTTGCATTTTTCAATGAAAATGCAACCACAATTAATACAGGGGCCAATATCATAGGTACATAAAAATTGTGTATGTAGGAAAAGACATTGATATTATTCCTACAACTAATGGAAGCCAGTAATAGCATGACTATTACTGTAACCTCCAGTGGCGTTTCTCTTAAAACAGCCGTTACCACAACTGCACCAAATTCCCGTGCTGCCAATCCGGTTAAGATAAGAAAGAAGAAAATGACAAAGATGCTAAAGATTTTGCCCAGCCATTTACCGATAATATCTTGACTGTACGTAATAATGGTTTTTTGAGGATGGCGAACCCCTAGATATGTTAGGATGAATAATCCAAAAGCAGCCAATGCAATTCCTGTTAGAGTTACAAACGGGGCACTCGTTTCACCTGCTCGGACTGCAAACAACGGTAAAGGAAGAACTCCTACCCCAATAATGGTACTAATTAAGATGGTTGTTGCCTGAAGTGTTGTTATCTCCTTTGGATCCCCCATTTGATGTATCCTCCCGTTGATCATTTCCAACTTTATTGTGTTCTAAAATCGTATTGTCATTTTGACCCAATCGATCTTGATTGGCAGGTTGAAGAAATCCAGGTCTTTTTGGCATCCACCACAAAGGACTGCGGATAATGACATCCTTCATCCCTTGATAATTCTCTGGGGAAACAGGTGCCATATACGGAACACCAAAAGATTTTAATGACAGCATGTGATTAAAAATAAAGATGACTCCAACCATTACACCGTATAATCCAAAAATCCCAGCTAAGATCATGATTGGGAATCTTAGCATTCGGAGGGCAAACGCAGCCGTATAGGTAGGTGTCGCAAACGAACCAATCGTGGTTAAGGCAATCACTACAACGGTTATCGGACTTGATAATCCCGCTTCCACTGCCGCCTGGCCTATTACCAGTACGCCAACAATCGATAATGCTCCCCCTACTTGTTTTGGAAGACGGACAGTGGCTTCTCTTAAAATTTCCATCGCAATTTCAATCGCTAATACCTCAATAACTGCTGGATATGGCACTCCAGCACGACCACCAGCAACCGCGACGGCAAATTCCGTTGGTAGCAGTTCGGGATTAAAGGAAATAAGGGATACATATAGGGATGGAAAGATAAGTGAAAATACCAAGGCCAAAATACGAGCTAGCCTTACAAAGCTACCCATCAGAAATCTTGAAGAATAATCCTCCGGTGTTTGATAGAATTGATTAAACACAACCGGAACCACCAAAGAAAATGGGGAACCGTCGACTAGGACGGCCACTCTACCCTCTACTAAATTGGCAACCGTTTTGTCTGGTCTTTCTGTCGTCTGGGTCTGGGGAAATGGTGAAAAAGGATTATCTTCAATAAATTGTTCTAGATACCCTACATCAAGGATCACATCAATATCAATCTCTGATAGTCTTTTTTCCACCTCTTTGATAACCGTCTCATTTGCAATCCCTTTCAGATAACAAATCGCAACCGTTGATTTGGTTAGGCGCCCAATTTTCATCGTCTTCACTTGGAAGTCTGGTGTTGGAAGTCGATACCTTAATAAGGAAATATTCGTTGCGATACTTTCGATAAATCCCTCCCGTGGCCCTAAGATAACCTGTTCCGTTTCCGGCTGGGCAATGGCTCTCTTTTCTACCTTTCGTGTTCCTATATGAATGGCTTCCTTTATTCCGTCAATAAAAATGACTGTTTCCCCACGCAGCATCAACTCTATTAATTGATCAAGACTTTCCCCAATTTTTGCCTGACTGTGATAAAGAGTTTCAGTTAAGATGAGATCGATTAATTGGTGCAGAGGTTTCTCTTTTCCCACTAAATGCTCAGGTTCATACATTAAGGGCCTTAGAATATCCTTATTGAGAACATCCTGATTAATCAAGCTTGAAAAATAAATACTGGCTGCAGGGAATTTGCCAAAAATCTTAAAATGTTTTATTTGTAAATCTACGTTATTACCTAGAATTTCTTTTACTTCCTTCTCTGTCTCCATTAACGAGGTAGAAGCTGGTGTGTCCCCCTTTTCCTCAACCAAATTACTCGGAGTCAACAATTGTGGTTTTTTGATGTTGCGTTTCTTTGTTCGAAATAAGGACACACTTCCACCTCCTACTTAATAATTTTTACCTTTTTACCAATTTTATTCCTCACTTCCCTTTAGTAAACAAAAATACCGAATAGCCCCATTTCGCGAATTGAAATTTCTGCATTTAAGACCAGAGACTTAGAAAAGGTTACGTCCGAGGCTCATTATTTAGCTTTCGTTTCATTGCTAAACTATTAATTGAAAATACTGTTGAAAGGGGAACATGATTTGAAGAAAGATGAGAATTCAACTAGAAATCGTATAGGCAGTATCAGTTTTGCATTGCTGTCGATTTTATTTTTAATTTGCATACTTGTTCAAGTTTTCTTTGCGGGTTTGGCCATCTTTGTTAACCCTGTAAATTGGACAAAGCACACAGGTTTTATCCATTTATTTGAATTTATTCCTATTCTTATGTTCATTATCGCCTTTGTTGGAAAATTACCACGCTGGGCAATTGGACATAGTGCAGCATTATTTGCTGTCATTTTCGTTATGTATTTCACTGCCAATATAACATCTGCTATCCCTTGGGTAGCTGCTCTTCATCCAGTTATCGCTTTCATTCTATTTTGGATGTCTGTTAAGAATGTCCCACGGGGATGGAAAATGGCTTATAAAAACAAGCAAAGTGAAGGGGTTGTCAGACTATGAGGACACTACTAATTTTCATTACTGGTTTTGTACTCGGTTTGATTCTAACTGAACTGATTAATATTTTTGGCTTCTTGTTGTATAACCAGACCATTGGGCTAAAGTTTTTCCCGATATTAATGGGGATCGGATTAGCTGGCATGGATTTTCAGCTTCGCTGGAAATCAAAACTTCCTAATTTTAAGAGCAGCCTACGGTAAGGAAGCTGCTCTCATTGTATTATTTTTTCTCAAGGCTGAAGTTATTTTCTTTTTGTTTTTTACAAATATAATAGCCCTTCTTTGGTTCCACATAGAAAAATATGGGAAATCTTAGATTTTTAGAAATGGTTTCTTGAAGCTCAATAGCCTTATGACGTCTAGTGTTAAAGGCTCTTTCTGTCATATCAATTAAGATTGTGTGACCATAACTCGTTAATACTTCTGTCTGATTGACTCCAACACGCTTGGTTGTTTTCACATGAATAAGTGAAAACCAAATGCAGTTAGGGGACTTCATATTCTTTGTTGGAAACAATAAGATGCCCATTTGCGGATTGACACTAATAGGGTGCATCCTCATCGGTGAAAGTAAGTATTTAGAACTACGTCTTGCTCCTAGGAAATCCGAGCCCACATGTAATAATGTTTCCTCGATTACTGCTGTTGGTGTCTTTTTTACGAGGAAGGTTTCTTCCCCTTCCATTACTCTTGACCATAATTCTCCTCTATCACTGAACTCACCTGTAACTAGAACCGTCTTTTCATTAAGTAAATGCTTATCTCTAACATCCATAAATTAGTTACCCTCTTCTCTAATTGTGGTTATTGATTTTTTTAAGAATAAGAGTATACTAACGATAAAGTTGTATACTCAACTAGCTTTGCCCTTGGGTATCGTTCCGGGAAGATCATTACCCGAGGGTGATTCTTTTGCACACCGCTTACATCATACATTTCCACAAAATCCCTCCTCAAAATAAGTATATTTTACTAGTTTATATATGTAAATCTATTATAGAATAATTATTTTTATGTCTTTTATGCCTGCACTCCTATGATTGTTACCACATATTGACGTGCGTTTGTTTTATAAGTATAATGATTGATTCTTTATTAACAACTACTCAATTTCTCAGTATGACGTGGCTCTACAATTAATTTAATCACGTATATTTTAACTTTTCTCTCGTTTTAGATCTTCCTGAACACCTTTCAAAATGGCTTTATCGCTTGTTTACTGAAAATTCATTAATACACAGAAAATACTTATTTACTATTTAACTAAAATAATCTTACCCTTTTGATAGAGTAAGATTATTTTTTCGCTACTTTAGTTTACATAATACTTTTATATGCTTCTTCAATTCTTCAAGATAAGATTCACTTAAATATCCAGTGCCGCCTCGAATGATTTCCTTAGAATAATGGTCAGGCGGTGCTGTTTCTGCCTCCTTATTAACCACGATAAAGGTCAATACATCATTATATAAAGTTCCATTTATGGTGAGATCAACGAAAGCCGGCCGGTAAAGACGTGACCCTACCCCTTCTCTACTATAAAGATAGGAAACACAATTTACTGGAATCTCATACACCTTGCCTTCAACGATTCCACCTTCCTCTACAATGTCAGCTCGACCGCCATCATGCATATTTACAGAATAGCGTAATGTATAGCCATGTAGAATGCCGGTGCCTGTCACCTTTTGAAAATAGTGATCAACCTGTGCCTTTTTAAAGCGTGCGTCATCCATGCAGCTTCCATAGGCAAAATAAAGGATTGAGTCTTGATGATTGAGGAAGTGATGCTCCTTCCAATCACCAGAGTTAATGGGAGTTTTCAACATATGCTGGTTGTGGTCTGCTATGGTGTACACATATGCTTGGGATTTCCCCCTGTCATAAGAGATAACCTTCTTCTTACGATTATATAAATTATCCATACAATCTGCACTGTACCCTTCCAACTCATCCAACCTCCGCAGCTGTTCCTCCGTAACAAAGTACAATTCTCCATAAACCACATTATTACTAGATTCCTGTAAGGCTGGATAGCCATAACCCGTATCAAATAACTTCCCTTCCGTCCATGCCTGCTCAGCAACAACCTCCGCTTCCTTCAACAAATAATGATTCCGTTCATGCTTCCTCAACGTTCCATAAACAAAAACAAAATATTGCTCCATAATAGCCACTTCCTTCTATCTAAAATAAAGAATAATATCATTATCACATATCAACAATGACAACATTGTCATTTTTTTGTCACGGTGCCTGTCACCAAGGTGACACCTAAAAGGTGTTCACCGGCCGTGGACACTGTCCACCGCAGGCGGAGACCAGAAAAGTCCTCATCACACTAAAGGGGTGATGAGGACTTTTCTGGAGGTTACTGTTATATTATATTGTAAATGTTTATACGGCTTCTAGTTTATGTGTGTCTATGAATTTTCGTTTTTGAATGTAGATGAGTCTCCATGATAAGGCGATTCCTGCGGCCAATAGACCTACAGTAAGTCCCAGCCAATATCCGGTTGCTCCTAGATTTGTAAAGTTCGCTAGTCCATATCCAACTGGCAGACAAATTAGCCAGTATGCAATTAAGGTCATGATAAAAGCAAGGTTTACATCTTTATAGCCCCGTAATGCTGCCTGTGCTGTGGCTTGAATGGCATCACTGATTTGGAAGAACAACGCAAATATCAAAAAGTGTGCCGTTAAGTTGATGACTTCTGCTTCATTAGAGTAAAATCCAGCAACTTGATAGCGGAAAAGTACCACTAATACACCGGTAATAAGAGCAATTAATATAGCCAAATAGATTCCAAGCCAGCTATAGGTTTTCGCGTCCTTATACCTTCGGGCTCCTACTTCATACCCCACAAGGACCGTTTGTGCCATCGAAATGCTAATCGGAATCATATAGAGAAAAGAAACAATATTCAATGCGGATTGATAGGCCGCGATTGTCGTCACGTTAAATTTACTTAATAGAATGGTCACGACAGCAAACATACTTGTTTCAAAGAACGTTGATAATCCCATTGGGACACCAATTTTCAATATTTCCTTACACTCAGTCAATGAGAACTTTTTCAGATTCTGGAAAACATAAAAGCCTGAAAAAGGTTCCTGCTTTTTTACTATAAACAAAGTCATTCCTGTTATTACCCAATAAGTGATGGAGGTAGCGTAACCAGCACCTGCCCCGCCTAGTTCCGGGAATCCCCAATGTCCAAAGATTAACACATAGTTCAAAAAGAAATTAATCGGTAAAGACAGGAGCAGGATGTACATGACTACCCGTGTTTTTCCTAATGAATAGATAAAGGACCTAAGCACGTTAAATATAAATAGAGGAAGAATTCCAAAGCTTAGTCCTACTAGATAGTCAAAAGCTGTTTTCTGTACTTCTCTCGGTAGATTCATTTTAGCTAATATTGGATTTAAAAAGAAAATTCCTAGTACAATCACCACAATAGCTATCATAAAGGACAGATAAAGACCATGCCTTACAACTGAAGCAACTTCCCTGCTTTTCTTTTCCCCAAAGCGCTGAGCTGCAATCGGCGAAACCGCAAGCAGTATTCCACTAATACCCATAAATATCGGGCTCCAGATTGACGATCCAATCGCAACAGCAGCTAGATCGGAAGAATTGTATTTACCCGACATAATGGTGTTAAAGAAGACCATCGAAAACATTCCAAGCTGTGTGATTAAAATGGGAATTAACATGACAAAAATTTGTTTTGTCTTTTCCTTTAACGTAAAAGTCTGATTCATATATATTACTCCTAGAAAAACTGACATATACAAGCCAAATATTCATTATACTTTATTTTGGCTATATTTACATGAAAAATATTATGAATCACGAGGTTAATATTGTCGGTATTTTTTCAAAAGAATTATATAGAAATTTCGGATGCCGTAGTATAATATTATCGTAATTGATTAATAGAGAAAACTGGTGAAGATTCGTGCGCACATTTAATGAAAAGATTAGTATTTATCATGGCATGGTTTCTACCATTGCCATTAACCTTGCCGGGAACTTTTATCCCATCTTTGCTATCTCGATTCTTGGAGCATCCAATTATCAAGTTGGATTGATTAGTTCACTTCCTCCTTTCATTGCACTTCTGATGACAATTCCTGCAGCTATTCTCTTAAATCGTTTGGAGACGCAGAAAAAAACAGTTGCGATGGCAGTTTTATGGGCTCGACTATTTTTTTTACTCCTAATAGGAGTTGTTTATTTCTCCTCCACTTACCAAGCGTGGGCATTCTTGATCATTATCGCTTTCATGAATGTACCTGCAACAATATCTAACGTTGGCTGGCAAACATTAATTAGCGGTATGATAAAGGAAGAACGAAGAGGTGCTTTTTTTAGTGATCGTAACCGGCTTTTAACCATTGCTGGAATGATTTCCACACTTATTATCGGGATTATCATGAAAAACCAAACAAGTAACGCAACTGCCTATCAATGGCTATTTTTTGCAGCCTTACTTTTTGGCTTACTCGAAGTATTTTTCTTAATGAAACATAAAGAAACAGTCCGGCCCGTCCCCAATACAAAAAAATCATCGATGGACTGGTCTATTTTTAAAGATCATGGTTATAAATGGTTCCTGATTGCGGCACTCTGCTTTAATTTCACCTGGCAGATGTCATGGGGAATATTCAATATTTACCATGTCAGAATCGCAGAAGCGACCATCCTTTGGATTAGCATCTTTTCAGTAGCTTGTCAATTGGTTCAAATATTTTCGTTCCCATTGTGGAAGAAATGGGCAGAGGAAAAATCTAATACCCTCATGCTGGTATGGGCTGCGCTAGGGATGGGACTTGTTCCCTTCTTAACGATTCTGTCTACTAACCTATTCTATTTAACAGGTGTTCAAGCACTATCCGGATTTTTTATTTCCGGGGTTGTGCTCTTATTGTTCAACCTTTTGTTGGAACAATCCCCTGCCGAAACGAGAACGTATTGTATCACAACCTATAATGTACTCTTATCATTTGTCGCCTTTATAGCCCCTCAGATTGGTATTATGCTGTTAGAAGGGTTAGGCATACAAAAATCAATGGAGTTAAATTCCATTATGAGAATAGGCAGTGCATTTGTATTTCTACTCATGTATTCTCGTACTCGAAAATTCACAAAAACAGTGTTATTAAAAAGCTAGTAAACTTTTCTAGCAATTGGCATTTTCCGTATGACCAACTTGATATACTAGTCCCAACAATATCCAAAAACCGAAAACTTAAACAGGCACCAATGAAATGGAATCTTCGTCCATTACATTGGTGCCTGTCACCATTTATTCACTTATTCATATATTGACTGCATATCTCTTTTTTGCTTTAAAGTAAACCCATTCTTTGAAGCCTATTTCATTGAGTCGAGCACGAACTTGTTCGAATTCGTCACCGACTCGGTGTGGGTCGTGGGCGTCGGAGCCGAAGGTGACTTTTACTCCGTGATGGAGTGCCATCTCTAAAATGTCATGGGCTGGATACCAGCCTCCAACGTATTTTGTTTTTCCTGAGGTGTTGATTTCGATAGCGATATCACATTCTGCAATGACCTTTAAGGTGTGCTCAACTGCTGCAGTTTGAATGTTTGAAAAGTCAGGATAATAGCCCTTCATTGCGTCAATATGGCCCAGTATCTGAAACATACCGCTGCGAGCAGATTGCTCAATTAAAGAATAATAGGTTTCTTTCGTTCGTATTTGTTCTTTGGAGCTCAGGCCCTCCCAGCGGTTCTTATTAAAAATGCTTACTCCATCCACTTGATGAACAGATCCAATTATATAATCAAAAGGATATCTGTCAAAATAAGGTCGATAGTTTTCTACCTGCTCAGGAAAGAAATCTGCCTCGATTCCTAAAAGGACATCAATTTTACCAGAATACTCTTGTTTTAACTTTAAGACTTCTTCAACATATTCCGGAAACTGACTGGCTGCCATCGATATATGTGGAAAAGGATGATCTTCTTCACTCGAGAAATAAGGTGTATGATCGGATATCCCGATGACATTTAAGCCCATTTCAATACCGGCTTCAATATAATCACGAATACCTCCCCTTGCATGACCGCACCGGTCATGATGTGTATGTAAGTCAAATTTCACTCTTGTTTTACTCATTTACTCTTCACCTCTAACTCATATTTACCCATATTAAGGAACTTTCATTCTTTTCCTTTTTCTTCTTATCATCTCATATTATAAATAATTGACTTCCCCTTAAACATTCAATTCTCACAGCTAAAACTCCTTTTTATCACCCCTTGTCCAATCCAAAAGACAAGCTTTTTCATATATATAATTATTAAATATTAATGTGAGGTGTTTTATGGAAAGTTGTGATTGTCGTGCAACCTTATCCGCTACTGCCGTACCAGTTGAAACCTTAATTAATCGTTTTCCCTCCAGCGGCATGATTACGGTATCTGCACAAATTTGTGATGTTAATTGTTCAGTTAAAAACAGTTATATTTCCATTCTTTATGGTGACCATCAAGATCAAAACAATAGCTTTGTTTTTAAATCCGTGGTATCTGGGTTACCCACATGTGAACCTGTTTCCGGTGGCGGTATTGGTATGATAATGTCAGCTGAAGGAGAGGCCTCTGGAGTCCTCTTTAATGACAATGCAATTCTATCCAACATACATTTTCTCCATGAAACTATTATTGGTAATGCCATTTGTTCTATTTCATTAACAGCTAACGGGCAGACCTTTGAGGTGCCGGGATGTATCTTTAGTCATGCTGAAAAACTAAATTGAGCAGCTCCCGTATCGGAGCTGCTCTTTTATCATTTTTTTAAATGATATGGAACGGTTGTGATGATAACGTTTCTTTTATATAGCAGGTATGCTTTAATAAGTAAGCTTGATTGATTATGCAGGATATTATGCCAGCCTTTTTTAGGTATGAATTGTGGAATGATGACCGTGACCCTGTAGTTCGCTTCACTAGCTTTATGCTGTACCGTATCAACAAATTTAGTCAATGGCTGTATGATACTCCTGTAATGCGAGTGCAGGGTTACGAGCCTAATATCAGGCTGCCACTTATTCCATTTTTCTTCGAATTTCTTTTCATCATCTCGTTCAAAGGAAACATAGACGGCGAGCACTTGATCCGCTCCTAGAGATTTTGCGTAATTAAGTGAATTTTCTACCACTTGTGTAATTCCTGCTACAGGAACAATAATTACGTTCCCTTCGATTGGAATTGCAGGTTCGTCGGCATTTATTCTTAGTTGTTCACCCATGGCCTCATAATGCTTTCTAATTCGGTAAAAAACGATAACAATGACAGGCAAAAATACCAATACCGGCCAAACCTGGGCGAACTTAGTTAAAAAGAACATAATGGTAACAATAAAGCAAATCACTGCACCTAAGGTATTAATAAATAGCTTAGCCTTCCAGCCTTGAGGCTTTTCACGAAGCCATTTTAACATCATTCCCGTCTGTGACAACGTAAAAGGAATGAATACTCCAACCGCATATAGTGGTATTAAGTGCTCAGTTTGACCTTTAAAAAATATAATTAGGAGGATGGAAGCTAAACCTAGGACTAAAATTCCATTTGAATATCCTAACCGGTCTCCTCTTATTTTGAACATTCTTGGGATAAACTTATCGTTTGCTAAATTTACTGCCAGCAAAGGAAAAGCTGTATACCCTGTGTTGGCGGCAAGTATTAAAATCAAAGCCGTAGTCCCTTGAATAAAGAAATACATAAAATTCCGCCCAAATGTTTGCTCTGCAATTTGTGAGACTACTGTAACCGTTTCATTTGGCCTAATTCCATAATAATAAGCTAAAAATACAATTCCAGAAAATAATACAGCAAGTAATCCGCCCATTGCTGCTAATGTTTTTGCAGCGTTATTTGGGGCTGGATCTTTAAAGTTCGGAATTGCATTCGAAATCGCCTCAACTCCTGTAAGTGCTGAACTTCCTGAAGCGAAAGCCCTTAAAAGCAGAAATAAAGAAATCCCAGCAATAGGTGTACCAACAGGTGTATGCAATTCCGCTGGAACCTGACCTGTTACGATATTGTACATACCTACACCAATCAAAATGAATAAAGCGAGGACGAATAAATATACAGGATATGCTAAAATAGAAGCAGACTCTGTTACACCTCTTAAGTTTAATGTTGTAATAAATAACACAAAGACAATCGCTATACCCACATTATGGTCGTGTAGTGCTGGAAAGGCTGATGTTATGGCATCCGTTCCAGCTGAAACACTAACTGCTACCGTTAAAATATAGTCAACAAGTAGAGAACCTCCCGATATCAGCCCATAATTCACACCCAAATTTTCCTTTGATACTACATAGGCTCCTCCGCCATGAGGGTAGGCAAAAATAATTTGTCGATAGGATAAAATTAACGCCAATAATAAGATTAAAACCCCGATTGCGATTGGAATGGAATACCAAAAGGCAGCCGCACTAATAGTCACCAACACAATCAGGATTTGTTCCGGTCCATACGCAACCGATGATAAAGCGTCAGAGGAAAGAATTGCCAACGCTTTTGTTTTATTGAGCTTTTGTTCCCCTAATTCTGTTGACTTTAAAGGTCTGCCAATTAAAAATCTTTTGACTGAAGAAACCACTTTTTCCACTCCCGAGAAACCATAAATTGTGAATAACTTTCTATTACCTTATTAAATTGTCAAAAATGCACAAAAAAATGCCCACAAGTCAAAGTAAATAGACCTGTAGACATATATGCTCTGTCAACAAGCTCCACCTTCCTTCTCATTAACGCTTACGAGGTTAGCTGTCGGATTCGGGCCATTGAGTAGCCCTACCTATTAAAGGATTCACCCCTTGGATATACTATCCATATGAATGGTTCCCCCGCACCAATTGGTCTCAGCGATTTAGAAATATGAAACTGTGATTATCATACTCCTGTGTTTATCAAATGTAAATTAAAATTTTTAAAAGAAAAATATGATTGGAGAAATTTATGTCTAAAGAGAAAAAGCCGTTATTGACTGATGAATTTTTAGATGAACTTGCAAAAGAAATCAATGAAATATACGGTCCTCCGGATGAACAAAATAATAATACAAAGAATGATGAAAAAGATAATTAATCCACCATTCCATATTTCCGTATAACAATGGTACACTTGTCCAAATTGTTAGAATCGCTCACATTTTAAAGACAAACTCGATGATTAGTACATATAATAACGTATCCAGGATTTATGGTTGGGAGGAATATAAATGGATAATGTTATTCTGCTATCGAGAAACACCACTAACAGTGGGATATTGACTCTTCATCCCAAATTAGCAGAATCAATGGGAATTACTCAAATTACAGCTAGAAAGATCAGATTTGGAGCAAAAACCTATCAATCTATTGTAGAAATTTCTGATGAGCTACCCTTGAATGGGGCAAGCCTATCTGAAGATATTTTGGACATGCTGAACATACCTCAGCATTGCAGTCTTGAAATTAAGCAGCATGGAAACGAAATACAAATAGGACCCTTTATAGGTTTACTTGCTGGTTATTATCAAAGCTCCATCAAGAAATACCTTGAACAACTACGAGATTATGTTTTCCTTTATCATGAGATTAAAGGTGCAATACTTGTCTTTTCTCTTGACCATGTTGATAAAATCAATCATACAGCCAAAGGATATCTTTATAATCCACGAACAAAACAATGGGAAGAAGGTACCTACCCATATCCTTCAGCTATTTTTGTGATGACATCTTCTGTAAGCTCTGCGTGGATACAGCATTTCAAATCAGTCATTGGCGATGTCATTTTTAATGATTTCTTTCTATCTAGATTGAGTATTCACAAGAAATTAGCAAATTCAATTGGTGTAAAATGTTACCTGCCCGATACGATTCTTTATGGTTCTCCTCAAGATCTGTACTACTTTTTAAAGAAATTCCCTAATTTAACAGTTAAACCACTTAATAACGCAAATCGTTCAGTCATAAGAGTATACTTAAAAAACTCGAACTCACTCGTTATATCTAATCTGAGAACCTTGGAAACTAAGAGTTTCAAATTTAATAGTCGGGATCAAGCCTATTCCATTTTTAAACAATATTTTAAAGATGGAGAATATTTGATTCAGGAATCGATTGATGTAACAGGTTATCGAACGATGTCAATTCGAATCATTACTGTTAAAGATCAAACAGGTCAGTGGAAGGCTATGGGCTTGTTTACCCGAGGAGATCAATCTGGAGAGAATGAAGGTAAACTAATGCCTTTGGTTAAATTTCAAAAAGAGATGGTATCAGATTTCTTGCAGCAAAGTGATTTGTATGCATCCCTGACCTATCAGGAATTAACCCATATTGCTATTGACACAGTCAAAGAAATTGAGAGCATGGGGGTGCATTTTGCGAATGCAGCTGTAGATATAATAATTGGAGAATTAGGCGATATCTGGATTTCAGAAATCGATTACTTCAATCCCTCACACGAAATAGCACTAGTCGCAGGTTATCCGAACCTATACTATGAAATCTTAAAAACCAATATGCTCTATGCGAAAAAGCTAGCAGGTTTTTAACAATAACAAAAGAGCTAACCAAAAATTAGCTCTTTTTTGCTATTTCCATTATTTCTTTCAGTTCATTTGTAAAACCTTTTACAGCTTTATTTCCTATCACCGTTACCGGAACACCTAAAAAGCCATATTTCTCAACTTCTGTTTGAAAATCTGTGTTCGTTGAAATATCCCTCACCTCAAAAGGTATGCCTTCCTCCGTAAGGACTTTTTTGACCATTGTGCACTCTATACAGTCATTTGTGGTATAGACGATAATCCCTTCAGCCATTGTTTACCCTCTCCTTCCATTCGTAGTTACTCTTCATCAAAATATAAAAGTTCTGCTGCTATTTTATCACTTATGGTGATTACCCCGAAAGAATACTGCTTCTGTCTTCTCTTGTCAGTTGGCGATCCTGGGTTAAAAATTAATATTTCCCCTTCAAATCGGTTTACCGGGATATGAGAATGTCCAAAGATAATACAATCTACTTTTTCACCTTTAAAGGCTTCAATGGCACGTTTTTCCGTTGTTTTTCCTTTACCATGTCCATGGGTAATACCAATTTTAAACCCACATACTTCTACTATTTTTTTAAAAGATAACAATTCTATTATTTCTTGTCCATCTACATTTCCATATACACCTTCAACTCTTGCATATGACTGTAGCTCTTTATATACATCTATGGTTGTCCAGTCACCTGCATGGATAATCAAATCAGCATCCTTCAGTTGTTCTAATAATCTAGTTGGTAATCCCATTTTTCTCTTTGGTAAATGCGTATCTGATATTACGACAATATTCATACTTTTTCCTCACTATTTTCAAAAAAATAATCTATTCCGTTTGACATTATGCACCAATTCTGTGATTCTCCTTTGTTAATACGACAACATTAATTGACATCCGTACTCAGAAAATGTCTGTTCCTGCGCTTTCCCGAGAAATACAGAAAAATTTCCCAATGGAACCGCTTACATCCTATTTTTTTCATTACATAATTGGACAAATTCTTGAATCAACTTGTTTAATTTTCCCGCTGCTTTTGTCGGTATCTGATGCTTTTCTTTTGAAAGAAACTTTATTACATTACATGGTAATTGGTCACTTAATAGACTGGCATACCGATGAAAAGATTTGTCTTTCTTACCATAGACCAATAATATTGGGAGTTCAATATTATTAAGTTGACTCGTACAATTATATTCCAAACTGTACTGGTAATATTGAATAATATTTCTGGCAACACCTTTTACTGATTCATTGTACAATTTATTAAACGTTTCTTTTGTATCGGAATTGCCCCATGTAACGGAATATGTCAGAATAGAAAATGTCAGAGGGTTTGCAAGTTTAATGGCTAAAGATATCCTGTTTCTCAGATAAAAATCACTCGCCTCTGACATCCCACTTACTAAAATACTTCCTAAAGCTCTGTCGGAATAAGTCAGCATAAATTCTAAGGCAATAGAAGCTCCTGTCGAATATCCGCAGAAAAATGCTTTTTCTATACCTAAATAATCCAGCAAACGTTTAATATCATCCACGATTAACGGATAAGTTAGCGATTGATTTGAGTACTGACTTCTGCCATGGCCTCTTATATCAAAAGTAATAACTTTAAAATCCTGAGAAAGTTCTTCCATTTGGTAACTGAAATTCTCACTCGTCAGTAAAGGCGGATGGATAAAAACGATGGGAGTTCCGCTTCCTTTAACATTATAGTATAGGCTGACACCTTTAACATCCAGCATTGGCATTGACTAGTACACCTCAACAACAATTATGAAATCACTTAACTTGCATTCTAAATAAACTTCCTCTTGTTATTATGTATCTTTTAGTAATAAAAAAACTGTTCCCACTTTAAAAAGGAACAGTTAATGCTACTAAAGAATTAAGAAAGCTATAGGTGCTGTAAGGAGAATCGTGAATACTACTCTTTCAAACCAAATGACGACGAGTTTTCCAATCGTAAGTGGAATTTCTGTCGATAAGATACATGGTACTACAGCTGAGAAAAAAATAATCGATGATACCGAAACAACAGCGATAACAAACTTAGTAACAATGGCTGCCTTGGTAACTAATAGGGCCGGCAAGAACATTTCTGCAATTGAGACAGCGCTTGCTTTTGCGGCCAGCATTGGATCTGGTAATTGAACGAGTGCTGTGAAAGGATAGAAAATATAACCAAGCCAATCAAATACAGGTGTAAATTCTGCCAATATAAGTCCAAGTAACCCAACTGACATAATAGATGGCAAGATACCCATAGTCATGATAAAGCCATCTTTAAGGTTGTCCCAGATATTTTTACCTAAGCTCGAAGATTGATGAGCGGTGACCATCGCTTCTTTCCACGCAGTTTTAATACGGTCTTTCTTGATAATGACCTCTTCATCACCCTTCATATCCTGGAAATATGAGTCGCTCATTTTATTTAGCGGCCAAATTCTAACTGTTATAGCGGTAACGATGAATGTCACCACAAAGGTAACCCAAAAATAGGCGTTCCATACCTCCATTAGATCCAATGTCTTCGCAACAACAATCATAAAGGTTGCCGAAACAGTTGAAAAACCCGTTGCAATAATGGCTGCTTCTTTTATTGAATATTTACCTTCTTTAAACACACGGTTGGTAATTAATAACCCAATGGAATAGCTTCCTACAAAAGAGGCAACCGCATCTATAGCTGACCTTCCAGGTGTTTTCCAAATCGGTCTCATCACTGGCTGCATGAATATTCCGATAAATTCAAGTAAACCATATCCCACTAAGAGAGCAAGAAAAACTGATCCAATTGGAACTAACAATCCAACAGAAATCACCAGTTTGTTAAATAGGAATGGTGCCATATTTGGATCAAAAAACCACTTCGGACCAAAATTAAAAACAAGCATAATAGCAGCAACTAATCCGAAGATTTTCAGTACTGAAAACACAATAGAAACTGTGTCTTTATTCCAAGATTTCGTCACAAAAGGGTATACGGTACCTAACAATATGACCAGTAAGGCGTAATAAGGTAAAACACTTGGGACCGCAAGTTGAATATAAGAAACAAAATGATCCAGCATAATAGAAGACTTGCCATTCATAGTAACAGGTACAAAAAATACAAAAATACCAATCGCACTAAAAACAAAAAACTTCATGACATTCAACATATTACTATTCTGCAATTCTGGCTGCTGAACCTGCTGTAACGGTCGATTTTCCATACCCAATCCCCCTTGTTCGAATAAATTCCCTAAGTTCCGTATTCGCACCCACCATTTGTCCACCCAGGGTGGACAAATGTCTTTTAGCGGTGCCTGTCACCATAGCTATCAATTAGATATCATTTGCTATCTAGTTGCTAGCACTTTGTCGAAGCATGACTCCTGTTAGGAAAGTTAGGAATACGTGTGTTCCGAGTTTGACTGTTGGCTGGACTTGTGTGTCTTTTTGTGGATCCAGGCAGACGATGTCCATTGCTTTTACTTTTGGATGACGACCTGCTGCTAGTACCCCTTCTAGCAGTTCTTCTGTTGTCATGCCCCCCGGCGTTGATGCCGGTACCCCTGGAGCATAGGCAATGTCTAACACATCCATATCTACAGTTAAATAAATGGTATCCACTTTAGAAGATAACTCCTCTAAGCAATGTAGAACGAGCTCTTCTATTCCCTTTTTCCGTGCTGTTCGAAGTGTGAAATAGTTGACTCCTTTTTCATCTGCATACTGTTTTAAATCCTTTGTATTAAAAAATCCATGGAGACCAATGTTGTACATATTGTTCCCTTCTACCACACCGCTCTCAATTAAATTGCGCATCGGTGTACCGTTAGAAGGTCCATTATCTGACATATCCCGCAAATCAAAATGTGTATCAAATTGCAGGATCCCAATTTTTTCTGTAGGCTTTGCCTGATTCATTCCCTTCACCATCATCGCTGTGATGGAGTGGTCTCCGCCAATTGCACATACATTCGAATGTTGAAAATGCTGATGAATAGCTGCAGATGCCTCAATAATGTTTTCATGACACTTCGCAATATCCGTAACATACATAGGAACGTCCCCGGTATCAAGTACAGTCATTTCAGACAAATCGACATCATCATCTAGATTATAAGCAGCAAAACCACGCCATGAGCGTCTGAAGGCTTCGGGAAAATCTGATGCAGCTGAAGCACTAATCGATGAACGGGACAAAGGAACACCGAGGATGACTACCTCTGCCTCCTTGCTTTTTTCAGGGTCAGTCAAAGCTGTAATTGGCTGAATCCATTCATGAACCTTCAACGCTGCCCCATTTTCAGGCCGTACCCACATAAAACTAGAAGGATTAATTTTTGGATAGAGAAAGCTCTTCATGTAATTGACCTCCCCTAACAACTACCTTCCCAGACTTCACGACTGTATGTGTATGATTCACCCCATAAGAGTATTGAAGCTTCATATAATTATCGACATTGAAAATCGTAATGTCCGCCTTTTTTCCAACTTCTAAACTGCCAATTTCCTGGCCGCGATTAATCGCATGCGCAGCATTGATGGTTGCTGCAGTGATCACTTCTGCAGGTGTCATCCCCATTTTCAAACAGCCAAGATTCATAATAAATGGTAATGATACAGTCGGAGAGGATCCAGGGTTACAATCGGTCGATAATGCAACAGGAACCCCAAGGTCAATCATTTTACGACCATTTGCCGATTCCGCCATTAAAAAGTAGGCTGTCCCAGGAAGCAACACGGCGACCACACCTTTTTCAGCCATCGCTTTCATTCCCTTTTCAGACGCTCTTAATAAATGGTCTGCAGAAATCGCCCCTACCTCGGCAGCTAACTCTGCCCCTTCATAGGGTTCAATTTCATCCGCATGGATTTTTGGCATCAGACCATGCTGCTTCCCTGCCTCCAGGATTCGCCTTGATTGTTCAGGGGTAAATACACCATGCTCACAAAATACATCATTGAATTCTGCCAATCCCAGCTCCGCTACCTTTGGAATCATTTCATTAATGAGCAGCTCCACAAATTGATCAGGCTTCTCTTTATACTCTTTTGGAACGGCGTGAGCGCCCATAAAGGTAGGAACCACATCGATGACATGCTTTTCATTGAGCAATTTTGCGACTTCAAGCTGTTTAAGCTCCGTTTCCCATTCCATTCCATAACCACTTTTGGCTTCGACAGTTGTTACACCGTGACGCAGGAATTGATTTAAGCGTTCAAAGCTTTCTTCAAAAAGCTCTTCACGAGTGGCTGACTTAGTTCTTCTAGTTGTTGCGTGAATCCCGCCGCCGCTATTCATGATTTCCATGTAAGTGGCACCAAGCAGCCTCATATTAAACTCATTTTCCCTGCTTCCAGCAAAGACGAGATGAGTATGAGGGTCTACTAGTCCTGGTGTTACAAGCTTTCCACTTGCATCCACAATCTCCGCTTCACTAAGACGGTCTTGATATTTTTCAAAAAGTACCTTATCATTTCCTACAGCACAAATGACTCCGTTCTCAATCCAAACACTGCCATTTTCAATCACACCAAGCTCTGACATCGCTTCCTTTACAAGGGGAGCCTGTGAACTCCCCTGTAATGTCACGATCTGAGAAGCATTTCTTATAAAAATTGGCTTACCCAACTGTATCACCTCTTAATCTTGATTTAGCATTGGCATTTTAATGCCTTTTTCTTTCGCAGTCTTAATCGCAAGCTCATAGCCTGCATCAGCATGACGAACAACACCCATCCCAGGATCTGTTGTTAATACTCGTTGCAAGCGGACTTCTGCATCCTTGGTTCCATCCGCAACAATGACCATTCCGGAATGTTGAGAATAACCCATTCCTACGCCTCCGCCATGGTGGAGGGAAACCCAGCTGGCACCGCCAACGGCATTGATCATCGCATTTAGGATTGGCCAGTCAGAAACGGCATCACTTCCGTCTTTCATTCCTTCTGTTTCCCGGTTAGGGGATGCAACTGAGCCTGCATCTAGGTGGTCACGACCAATAACAATCGGCGCCGATACTTCACCAGAGGCAACCAGGTCATTAATGATTTTTCCTAAGCGGGCACGATCTCCATATCCAAGCCAGCAAATACGAGCAGGCAGACCTTGAAAGCTAATCTTTTCCTGAGCCATTTTTACCCATTTACATAGGTGCTCATCATCCTTAAATTCACGCAGCAGGACTTCATCAATTTTTCGAATATCCTCAGGGTCTCCTGACAATGCCGCCCAGCGGAAAGGCCCTTTTCCTTCGCAGAATAATGGACGGATATAAGCAGGAACGAAGCCAGGGAAATCAAAGGCATTTTCTACTCCCTCATCCTTTGCCACCTGACGAATGTTATTTCCGTAGTCAAAGGTTATTGCGCCTTTTTCCTGCATCTTCAGCATAGCTTTTACGTGGATAGCCATGCTTTGCTTCGAAAGTTTCACATATGTTACAGGGTCATTTATTCTAAGATCCCTTGCTTCTTCTAAGCTGTAACCAACTGGTACATAACCATTTAATGGATCATGAGCAGAAGTTTGATCTGTTAACACATCCGGGATAAACCCTTTTTCAATCATAATCGGCAGCAATTCAGCAGCGTTTCCAATCAAACCGATTGATAATGCCTTCCCAGCTTTCTTTGCTTCGATTGCAAGATTAATAGCCTCTTCTAAATCGCTCGTTTTCACGTCAAGGTAGGCGGTTTCAATTCTGCGATCCACTCTAGTTTCATCAACATCAATCGCAAGGCATACACCATCATTCATCGTTACCGCTAATGGCTGGGCGCCACCCATGCCGCCGAGACCAGCAGTTAATGTAATGGTATGTTTTAGTGATCCACTGAATTCTTGACGTGCAAGCTCCGCGAACGTTTCGTAGGTTCCTTGGACAATTCCCTGCGTTCCAATATAGATCCAGCTGCCTGCAGTCATTTGTCCGTACATCATTAACCCCTTTTTATCTAGCTCGTGGAAATGCTCCCAGTTCGCCCAGGCAGGAACTAAATTAGAGTTTGCCAGCAGCACACGAGGTGCGTCCTTATGTGATTTGAAAACGGCCACAGGTTTACCTGATTGAATTAACAATGTTTCATCACTTTCTAATTCAAGTAGAGATTTAACAATAGCATCGTAGGATTCCCAATTACGTGCTGCCTTCCCAATTCCACCGTAAACCACTAAATCCTCTGGTCGCTCTGCTACTTCTTGATCAAGATTGTTCATTAACATTCTTAGTGCAGCCTCTTGAATCCAGCCTTTAGCATGTAATTCTGTTCCTTTAAAATTCTTAATTACTCTTGATTTAGATATACTAGCTTCCATACTATTCACTCCTCTATGTCTTTTATCTCTCCTTTATTATAAAAATAAAATCTTCTGAAAAATACAAATCAATCATTAGAAAATTAGCACTATTTATCTGTATAACTCGTTTATTTTTAGCCTATAACTATATTATTTTTAGAAAATTGCACTTTAATTAGAAAAAATAAGACTCAGTATGTTCTGAGTCTTATCCCTTTTTATTCATCCGATATTCTCTCGGAGTAACTCCGACTACCTCTTTAAAGATTCTGCTAAAGTAATTAGGATTATGAAATCCCACCAACAGCGCTATTTCCTTTATCGGCTTACTGGATTCAAGCAAGTACCTTTTCGCTTCTTTCATTCTTATAGCTGACAGGATGTCCGTAAAGCTTCTGCCTGTTTTTGAAATTAGCAAATGACTGAAATAAGATGGATTTCGGTCGACATACCTTGCCACATCCTCTAGCTTTAGATCCCTGTTATCGAAATGGGACTCAATAAAGGCAATACCCCGCTCTATGAGGTCTTGTTTGAACATCTGGGGATTAGAGCCTGCTGCTAAAAATAACTTTTGAACAAATAAGATTAAATTTTGTACTGACCGATAGAGCACACTATCATACAAAATGGAATGGAAGATATGGCGGTACTCTTTTTCGTAATTTTGCTGTTCATTTAAATCGTAGGTCTTCATAAATCGTCTTATTTGTGCTAAGATGCTCGTCAGCCTAATTCTTACCAATCCTGGATCCGGATATGGATCTTCCCATTGGAGAAATTCATCGTAAAGCCATTTTTTTATACCTTCTATATCATGATTTGCTAGCATGTCCACCCAAACCCTTTGTTCAGGGGGAGCCAAAAAAGGATCGATATGTATCCATTCGGGAGTATACTCAAACTCCATAATTTGCCGATAGCCCCGATAATAGGTTAACTCCATCATGATTTGTGTTTCTAAAAATTTTTCATTGAGACTTACATGTGGTGATGTTTCGTTACGCACCACTACCGCGAGTGGGTCAGAGAATGCCTCTTCCCACTTTCTCATCGCCTTTTGACATTGTTCTTTGATATTTTGGCAAGTTTCTTTAAATAAAAGAACGACCTTATCGTTTAAAGGGAATATCCCATGAATTTCTCTAAAAGGATAATCTGTAAAAAAGGAATACAGTACATCAAGATTCTTTGTATTTTCAATTTTAAACGCAGCCATTTTATAGTCCGCAGAAACTGTGCGTTCAGAAATAAACAGTGCCTCATACGATAAGTCCTTATAAAACTGTGTAGGAGAAGTATTTTTCTTATCCTGTTTTTTATCAAGTGCTTTTGTTGCTTTTTGATAAGCAGCTTTCACCTTGGTAGCAGAAAATGGTTTAATCATTAAATCTAGGGCTTGAAGGTCAATCGCTAAGTGAGCTTTTTCAAAGGTAGCCTCCGCACTTGTTAACAGCAAAATAGGTTGATAGATTTGCATCAATTCTCTAAAACCAGACCAACTATCACTGCTAACCATATCCAGTTCTAATAAAATGATATCCGGTGACTCTTTTTCAAAAGTAACGATAAAGTCTTGATAATTGGAGGCTAAAGTAATAGTGGACACAGGTATAGAGGATGATTTTAACAGCCATTTTAATCCCTCTCGTTCATTTAAATCGCGGTCTGCAATCAGCCATTTCCCTTCCAATATAATCTCTCCTATCTAAAATTAGTGCTACTAATATAATAAAAGTATACATCCTATGTGAAAATCTACAACTATTTTCCGTTTAAATATCTTATACCTAAAACGAAATAATTTTAATCGAATTCATAGGTTCATTATGCGCATAATAATTTTTGTGACTACTGAAAGAGAGGGGAAAAACTAGG
The DNA here is from genome assembly GCF_055502545.1 of Bacillus sp. CZDM1. Classification (NCBI taxonomy): domain Bacteria; kingdom Bacillati; phylum Bacillota; class Bacilli; order Caryophanales; family Bacillaceae; genus Bacillus; species Bacillus sp. CZDM1. Next base: position 243,552 of record NZ_JBUESO010000004.1, read on the forward strand.
GATGAAATGGCACAAAAATTTACTAAAAATCATACAGGATCGTCAAGGTAAAAAACTTGCATTGATCGTCGATACCTCAACAAACGAAACGAAAATTGATCTTATCGCAAATATTGTAACTTTTTTCAAAGAACTAACTCCTGAAACCACACTCGTCCAAGCTGATTTTAAAATACGAACTACAGAGCCCATTACGGAAGGATCAGAAATAAAGTACTACACACACGGAAAAGCTTCCTATACCTTGGCACTGGAATGGGCAGAAGAGGAGAAAATCGAGACGGTTTTCTATATTACTGATTTAACCGGCTTTCTACCAGAAGACATGCAAGTTCCCTATGAAGTATATTGGCTGGTGCCGACCGAATTTGTTCCTAAAGCACCGTTTGGAAAGGTAATGAAAATCGTTTAGAAAAAAGCACATTAAAAAGAGGAGTAAACCTCCTCTTTAACAATTTCTTGAATTATGGTGAGCTCTCATCCAAATGAACGGGGGATGAATTCTGAAAAGATGATGACGAGCTTTCTTCATTCGGAATGGCAATAGATTGCTCCCTCTTTGGAAGTGGTAATGTATTTTTCTCGACCAGCTGTTCTAATCGATTAATTCTTTCGTGTAATTGAGCACGCTCCTTTTCCGCCATTATCCCTTTTGAAGAATAGTATGGATCCTTTTCCCACCAGTCCATTCCTATCTCTCTAGCCTTGTCTACCGATGCAACCAGCAGCCGAATTTTTATCGTTAATAAATCGACATCGGCTAAAGATATTTTAATATCACCAGCGATGACAACTCCTTTATCGAGAATTTTTTCAAGAACATCGAGTAAATTCGATGATTGCGGCGGGTGATGAATGGGCATATGATCCCTCCTAATCGATGATTAAAGCAGTTTTCCTAAAGGTCCCAATTCAATATTGAGATCCTCATTTTCTAACCCAAAAACCAGCTTTAATTCTTCCATTTTTTCTTCAAGCCTCATTAAGGTTAACCCTAATTCTTCAATTTGCTCATCTGTTAATGAATCACTTTCCACTCTTCGCATCGCCTGCCTCTCCATAAGCTGACGGAGAAGTTCAATAATCGTAAGAACTAATTTCGCTAACCCTTGCTCGACCTGATTAGAATCAAGTGGTAATCTCTCCATCACCTATTGCCTCCTCAACAATTTTTCGCTCGTATGATCCAAAGGCACTCTCAATCGACGAAATTAGCAGCTTAAGATCCACAACAATTAAATCGATATTGGCAACCGAAATTAATATCTCACCACTAACCACAACACCAGTATCAATGATTCCATCCAGGAGATCCAACAGCGTCATTTCTTTATTTTGAAAAAGATGAACCTGCTCCATCGTTAATTCTCCTTTGAAAAATGATAAGGCGGCCAGGGTCCGCTAACTTGAAAGGTGCAGCCTGCCTTAGCAAATTCTTGTTCTAGCTCATGAATTTTATATAGAAAATGTTCGGAATTCTTTTTATTAATAAGAAAATCACAGTTTACAATCATTTCATCCTTTCGTTCGGTTATTTCTCTTCCCCAGTTTTTCCGGAGCTTTGCCTCTTCGAAAAATGACGTTAACGTTTGTTCAATCTGGTGCCACCACTGGGATTGTTCTTTTTCTAGTTCATCTGTAATCAGCTGATTTAGCCTTTTCTTCATAATAAATTGCTTTCCCTTTGGCATAGTGGCGATATTTCCTTTTAACTCAAGTACCGTTTGATTATGATTTACCACATAGGAAAATGACTGCTCAGGGTTACAATATATTTTTAAGTTCCATTCTTGTTTTTCTTTCAATCGATTAAGCTTTTCGAGAATCACATCATATTGTTCATTAAGTAAACTTTTTAAATTTTCTTCTTTTTGAAAAATCGTACAAAATGACATTGGTAGGATGGTCAATTGGCTATGAATGGCTGATATACATCCATGATGATGAAATGCTTTCTCCTTTATCCACTCAGGGTTCTTTAATTGAAGGTCAATACGCTGCTGGGAAAAATTCAGGGGATTAACTGGGGTAATTACTGCACCAAGTTCTTTATAGGGAATGACTGAAGCTCTCTTTTGATCAATCCCGATAATGTATGGAACCTCTGTCTTTTGTAGTTCCTCCTTAAGGATGACACCATACAAATAGATAAAATTGGTTTCAACCGTTGTATCAGCCATAACTACCTCCTCCTTTAAAACTTAATACTCGTTCTTTTCACGTTCTTTGGCTATTCTGTATCTGTTAAGTAATTCCTGCTCTCGTTCCATATAGGCTTCTTCATCAATTTCTTTCATATCGTACATCATATGCAGTTCGATCAACTGTTGCTGTATATATGTGAGATCATACAGCTCTTGATCCACTTCTTCTTGAATTTTTTCACCTAGTTTAATGATCGAACGAATTGGCAGAGTAAATAATTTAAATATCATAATTTCCCTTCAATCCTTAAGCGGATATTCACAAAGTTGTAAGCAGGCCATGGTCCAGAATACTTAAACTCCGCTTTATCCTTCCATATTTCATAAAGATCATTTACCCTTTTATCAAAGGATTCTTCGTTTTTGGTATCAATTAGATAAGCTGCATTTAACAATGTTTTTCCTGGTATGGTTTTATTTTGCTTACCAGCTTCTGCTAGCTCTAATAAGGATTCAAAAATATCCGTTGCTGCTTTCTCCTCCAATTTGAGAATAAAATCTTGGGCTTGCTCACCTAGTTGGATCTGTTCATAAAATGAAGCAGGATCAGCGTGGTCTTTCTTCTTGGTTTTCCACTCATATAATATCGGGTTATTCCTCATCTCCTGCTCAAGCCATTCTTTCTTCGGAATGACTTTTAAGCCTACTTCCATTTTGTTTTCTAAATGCGAAAACAATTTTTCAAATTCCTCATTTAGATGTTCCATTATTAAGTGAACATCATTTTTGGAGTGAAATACATTTCCAAAACTGAATGGAATGACGCTATATTGTTTCATTACTTCAGTGATTGTTTGTTGATGGGCCATAAGGTTCTTACGAGTGGGTAAAACCTCTCCCAATACTTTGGATACCACCATTGCCACATTTTCGAAATGAATGGTATAAACACCGCTTATTCTATCATTTACATTAACGGTTCCAAATTTCTTAGGCGTTTTTTCTCGTATCGCACAAAAAATGTACACACCCTCTTGTGTACTCATTTTTTTTCTTCCCTTCTTAGAATTTCCTTTAGTATGAGTTCCTTAATTTTCACAGGTGGCTGTTTCGGAAGGATTTGAGTCATTGGTCTTATTAATACATCCATACAAAGTACCTGAAAGCGGATATCCTCAGCTATTATTTTAATGTTTGATTTTTTTGCAACAGCCGCAACCATTAGTGAGGCTCGTAAACTAGGACAAAATCCATTACCATACGACCTTAGGTTGGTAATCAGCCTAACTATTTCCTCTGCTTGATGCTGGTTTAGTCCTGTTTTTTGCTTTAGGATCTCTATCTCTGTTACCCTGTCGCATGAATCTAAATGTATGGTTATCAGTCGATCTAAAAGAGCGTCCTGAGTATGAAAGGTACCAGCATACTCATCTGGATTGCTTGTAAAAATAATTGAAAAGTCAGGATGACATTTTATAAATGTGTCTTTTCCATTGCCATATAAAGGCAGAACTTTTTCCTCTAGTAATGATAAAAATATATTATTCGTTTCAGGAAGGGAACGTGAAAACTCATCATAAATCACCACATTTCCATTTTTTACTGCATCAATAAGTTGACCTTGGACCCAAACAGGTTTAATTTCTTGCGCTTTCTTAAATACAGTGTGGATATAGTTATCAATTATCTCTTTCTTTCTTACGCCAGAATAATGGCCCAATAGATCTTTGTTGGATAATTCATGATGACCACGAATAATGGTCACCTTCTTCTTTAGTTGTTTCGCAATAAATAATGCTAAACTTGTTTTTCCAACACCCGTTGGTCCAACAAAATGGACAGGAAACCCAGCTTGCAAATAGTGAAGAGTTCTTGTAATGATGTCTTCAAAAAAAGGTGTAGTTACAAACTCACAGGTTCCATTTATTTTATCTAACGGATTCAACATTTTTCCTCCTTAGGATTGAAGTTTCGTTAAAAAAGGAGCCAAGGCACAGTCTAGCCTTGGCTCCTTCGATTCTAATTCAAAACACGACTACGACTCTTCTGCAAAATGATGATGTTCATGATCTTTAAGAAGACCAACCGCCTTTGCATATCTTAACCATGTATCTACACTGGCAATAACAATACGGGCATCAATTGTCAAAAGCTCAATTCCTACTAAAGAAACACGAGCCCACAAATCAATGACAACACCCTTATCTAAAATACGGTCAATTACCTCTGCTAAGCTTGAAGAGTCTACACTTTTTTGAATAGCAGCCATCTAATCCCCTCCTTCCATTAACTGCAGCTAAAGAGGGAGTGTTATAAATTATTCTTAATTTCTATTCCATGTGACACTCTCACATCTCTTTTACCATCAGCCACCCTCGTTATAAAAAACGATTACTATACTATATGAAAATCCATTTAATTTGAGTGGACAAGAGTTTTAATAATGACATCTTTTAAAATAAAAATGAGTCTTCAATTTATGTGAAGACTCATTTTTATTAAAGATTTTCTATTGTGATTTATCCATTTTTTACAATTTTGGATGGATTATTGACTTTATATAAGACAGGAGTATCGACGATAAACTCTTCTTCTACGTCTTTTCCTTTTGCCAATTTCTTCTTTGCTACTTTTCCGTCAAATTCAAGCATATCTCCTGGTGTCAATTCGAATTTTTTTAGTGTTTTACTGTGGCTGCACCAGGCGAGTCCAATTTCAATGGGTGGCTCTTGTATAACTTGGACATTTTCGAGAACGACGACTTCATCATTTTCTTCATTAAACGGGTTGTATGTAAGGGCAAACTGTTTGACACTCGCTTTGAAATGGACCTTATCTGCTGGCAGCTCAATTTTCGGTTCTTTTTCTTTTTTCGGTTTTGTTGCCTTTGGTTTTTTGGATTCAGCTTGTACTGCCGGTTTTGGTTCAGGTGCTTCTTCCTTAACCTGATTCTCCGTAACTAGTTCTGGTGTACTGAAATCCTTCTCCTCAACCTGCAGCATGCTCTCTCTGCCAAAACTGGATGACTGCATTTCCTTTAGGAAAGCAGGGTTTATGCAAGTTAAATTTCCATCCTGAAACTCAATCACAAGCGTGTTAAACTCCTCAGACTTCCCATACGTTTCATACCCTTTAATCGTAACAACACGTTGATAATTCCGTTCCTTAAACCAAAACTCCCGCTTCGCCTCCTTCGCAGACGAAAGCCCCCACTCCTTCAACTTTTCACGGTAATGCTCATCATCACGAAACCCCTCAAAATCCCCTTTAGGAGGAACATAACGAGTCAAACTACTCCGCTCCAACTGCTCATGCTCAATAACCATCTTTCCACTCCTTTCAATGCTTACACTTTCAAGGGTGAACACCTTTCAGGTTTCACCTCGGTGACAGGCACCATTCATGTACAAATGTCCGTCTCCAGTGGACACTCTGCTATTAACAAGTAAATTCATTATGTATTTTTAGTTGCAACCTTTTTTATTGTATCAAAGTTTGCTGCTATTGAAAAAAGTTTAGGCATGATTTTTGCAGTCAAATATCTTTGCAAGAATCATGCCTGGATATTATATAATGATTGGTGGTTTTCCTACTGGATAGTATTCTACTGAAATACATTTACGGATTTTCTCTTCCGAAAGACAGTTTCTGCCGTCGAAAATGATCGGTTCTTTCATATTCCATATCATTTCAGCTACATCTATACCTCTAACCTCGTTCCACTCGGTGACAATAAATACGGCGTTCGCTTCTGAAATGGCTTCATGAATGGAACCAGCATATTTAATGGTATCTCCGATAATTTTTCTCGCATTTTCAGTGGCAACGGGGTCGTACGCAACGACTTCTGCTCCTAATTTTGTTAATTCCACCGCAATCGGAATAGACGGTCCTTCTCTCATATCATCTGTTTCTGGTTTAAAGGCTAGACCTAGCATCGCAATTTTTTTGCCTTTTAATTCTCCAAATCGCTTTAATGCCTTTGTTACCAACAATTCTCGCTGATATTCATTAATGGCAATGGTCTCTTTTAATAACGGAAATTCAACGCCATTTAACCCAGCGGTATGCAGCAATGCTTTGACATCCTTTGGAAAACAGGAGCCTCCATAGCCGATCCCAGCGTTCAAGAACGCTTCACCTATCCTCTTATCCTTGCCCATTCCTCTAGCAACATCTTGTACATCTGCACCGACTGCTTCGCATAAATTGGCAATTTCATTAATATAACTAATCTTCGTTGCTAGGAAAGCATTCGAAGCATATTTTATCATTTCAGCACTTCTGGTACTTGTTAAAAGCATTGGCACATTTAATGGTCGATACATCTCTTGAATTTTCCCTGCAGCCTCTGCACTTTCCGAACCAATAATGATACGATCAGCTTTCATCGTATCCTGAATAGCAGAACCCTGGCGGAGAAATTCAGGATTCGACACCATTTTCACCTTAAAACCACACAGGTCTTCCATCATTTTTTTGACAAAATCAGTCGTTCCAACTGGCACCGTACTCTTAATAACAATGATGTTCTCAGGAGTTATATGGGAGGAAATATCTTTTGCAGCTTGTACAAGAAAGGAAAGGTCTGCTGCACCTTTATCACCTTGAGGCGTTCCAACCGCAACAACAATGGTTTCTGCGTCAGCTAACGCGTCATTAAGAGAGGTTGTAAAGTGTAATCTGCCTGCAACCATATTAGAAGTTAGTATTTCTTCAAGACCAGGTTCATAAATGGGGGAAATCCCTTTACGTAATTGATTAATCTTTTGTTCATTAATATCTATGCATGTGACATGGTGACCGATTTGTGATAAACAAACACCTGTTGACAGCCCTACATAGCCTGTACCTAAAACGGCAATCTTCATATCAATCATCAATCTCTTTCTTATTATTTTGACCGGTTTCATTCTCTGTTACTTCTTGCAAATAAGCTAATACAGATTCTCGGATATCCTCCCGGCTTAATGCGAAATCAATGGTGGCCTTAATAAAACCAAGTTTATCTCCGATATCATAGCGGCTCCCCTCAAAGTTATAAGCAAAGACTGCCTGGTGTTTATTCAGTTCATTGATGGCGTCAGTCAGCTGTAATTCATCCCCTCGACCCATTGGAATTCGCTCTAAGATTTCAAATATCTTTGGACTTAATACATAGCGTCCCATAATCGCAAATCTCGAAGGAGCCTCTTCAATGCTGGGTTTCTCAATAAGAGAGTCAATATGAAATAAATCCGATTCAATCATCGTCCCCTTTGGCTTAATAATTCCGTATTTGCTGACATCTTCTTCTGATACCGTTTGAACGGCAACAACCGAACTATTATAATATTCGAAAACATCGATGACCTGCTTTAGACAGGGAATTTCCGACATAACGATATCATCACCAAGTAAAACCGCAAATGGTTCGTCGCCAATAACGCTTTTCGCACAAAGAATAGCATGTCCAAGCCCTTTTGGTTCTTTCTGGCGGACATAAACGATATTTACTAAGTTTGATATTTTTTGAACTTCCGCTAACATATCAAGTTTGTTCTTTCTAAAAAGTGTGTCTTCGAGTTCATACGATTTATCGAAATGATCCTCAATAGATCTTTTACCTCTGCCGATGATGATGATAATTTCTTCAATCCCAGAAGCGACAGCTTCTTCCACAATATATTGAATGGTTGGCTTATCAACTATCGGCAGCATTTCTTTTGGCTGTGCTTTCGTGGCTGGCAAAAATCGAGTTCCGAGGCCAGCTGCTGGAATAATGGCCTTACGGATTTTCATATGTTGCCTCCTTTCATTTTCTTCTTAATCCTTTATATGCAGATGGACAACCTCCGGTCACGTCAGGAACCTAGTAAAATCGTTTTAAAAGACCTTTTCTAAAAAATAAAACTCCCTTTACAAAATAGCCAAGGGAATCATTTATTTTGTTCATGTATTGGCCGATAAACTCTTTTTATAAACCTTTCCATCAGTTTTTTTAGTATTCTTTTACGACGTGTGTGCAGTGTACTAACAATCGCTTTTCTTTCTTCACTCGTAACCTGCCAATCTTCTGGAATAATTGCTACAATTTCTTCTATTAAATGAATGGGCAGCGTTTGAATGATTTCTAGCTGCTCGTTAAACTCCTCCTCATTCTCGATAAAACATGCCATTAATTGATGAGTTGCACTTTTTAAAATCGTAATCGGCAGTGATTCGATATCTTGCAGTGTCCAGTCATAGGAAGCGAACACTTCAGCATGATCGATAATCCACAAGCGATAGGAATTCGGGGTGTCATCGCATAGAATGATATTTTTCCTAGTTCGATCACGATTGCACAACCAGTAATCAAATAAAATAACACCTGCTAGGTTTTCTTTGTTTGAAATAGCAGGAACATTGGTCACTTGATGTCCATCATAACAGTCTGGTACGTAAAGACTAGCAAATTGAAACTGTGTTTGAGTCATTTGAGAAAGTTCAGAGTATTGTGAGGAAAACTCCTGGGGGATTTCTACTAATTGTGCAAAAGGGATGGGGAGACCAAGGTACCGTGCTAGGCAATAGGCGACCCATTCATTTGCCAACGTTTTTTCAAATCCAGGCTGGAAATACTTCACAACATAGTCTCGTCCATCATTAAATGTTATCAAGTGAGCATTTGACTTTCCTTCTAGTGTTTTCTTGTAGGCGACTGGTTTAATCATTCCCGGCCCTCCCCCCTCCTATTTTTTTCAATAAATCAACATATTGTTCTGCCACAACCTCTATCGCGAACTTTTCATGGACGCGCGCAATCGCAGCCTTTGACATTTGTTGATGGAGGCTTGGGTTATCCAAAATACCCGAAAGTTGATTGACAGCATCCTCTACATTTTGACCACGAAATAACATACCATGTTCACCGTGGATAACCAATTCTGTAACCGGCGCCATTTTTGAAGAAACTACTGGCACACCACAAACCATCGATTCAATAAAGGTATTTCCAAAGGATTCGGTCTTAGTAGTTGCCAGCGTACACCCGCCTGATTGGCGAATTTTCGCATATACCTGCGGCATTTGCTGATAGGGTATCACTGGAAACCATTTAACAATATCCGTGAGGTTTTCCTCCTCCCATTTGGCTCTAAATTCCTCCCGCTGCACACTTTGTGCACCGCCAATCACCCAAAATTCAACATCATCACGCTGACCTTTTATTAGCTTCGCCACTTCTATTAACATTTGCCAGTTTTTACGTTTATCCAATCTGCCAATCCAGCCAATAATTTTTTTACCGTTTGGAAGGACCGGTTGACTGTCATAATTTATCTCTTCGTCATTCAAAGCTCGGTAATATGACGTATCGATGCCATTATAAATCACATGTATCGGAATCTCATCTGTTAGAATGGATACCAATCGTTTTTGATACTGTGAAGGTACAATAATGGCTTTGGGATTTATCCCTCTGAATGATTTTAAATGAGGCTTAAGCTTAATCAGTTCTGGTGTGCGTGCCTCTACCAGTACTGGACCTTGATAGTTTGCTTTCTTAAGCCACTTAAAAGCAGCACCCGTGTCAACAACAATAATGGCGTCATAATGATTGTCTTTAATAATCTTGATAATCTCCTGTTCATCCTTTGTCAAATAAACGGGAGCGACATCTTCCATAATGTGAAGCCCTCCATGATCGGTAGTGTATAAAAACTCTGTATCAATTCCATGTTTCTTAAAATAAATCGAGCGATTGCGCCAGCCGGCATTCACCCCGCCAACTGTCAGCAGACGCCAGATTACTAATACTTTCATAATGGTTTCTCCTCGTTTTCATTAGGCTCCTCCCCACCCCTGTTAGGTCACTAGGTTAAACCCTTAATGTCGTTTAACGACGTTTTTTATCCTTGCCTTTGTTCTTGCCTCGCTTATCGTCACGGCGGTTGCGATCATCGTATCTATCTCCCGAGTAGTATTTCCCTTTACCACCCTTAGCGCCTTTGCTGCGACGCCCTCTATCGCCCTCGAAGCTTTTCCATCTTCTGGCGTCACGATCCCCTTTGGAGTTTCTATCTCCTTCGAAACGTCTTTCACCCTTGTAACCTCTATCACCTTCTGGATACCTTGACTCAAAACTTTGTTCGAATTTGTCCCAATATTCATCGATTTTTTCCATTACTTTTTCTGGATCTGCCCCACGTGCCAGCATCGTTTTGATCCATTCTTCCTTGAAAACCTTATGAACGAGACCCTGGAGGAGCACCACATAGTTTTTCTCATCCGCTGTTGTCAATAAACTATTACTCAGATTTTTGACTTTATTCTTATCGGGTTTCTGCGGGAGAAGTAACGCCGTAATTTCCCTTGAGATTTCCTCCATTCGGATGTAATGGAGCCACTCTGCATATAATTCCGGTGCCATTTCTTGTACATGTGTCATAAAGATTGCTTTGTTTTCTTCCCCTAAGGATGTCAATAATTTACGTGGGTATGGATAGACCCTATCACGCCAAATGGTTCTCGCTACGTCGATTACCTTTAGACTGCCATCAGACTGTAGGTAAATTTGACGCTTATGGTGGTCAATTCTCTCATATCCAATTTCTTTAAATGTAATTAGCATTTCAATTAATTTTGCTGAAAGTGCCTCTGTTAATGGCTGGGATTGTAAATACTCGCGTAAATCAACACCCCGGATAATTTCCATCACAATATAGAGAGGACCTTTCCCATAGAGCTTAGGAAATAGAGAAGTCTGCTGTCCAAGGGATAGAGCATAATATTCGCGATCGCAATCCTCGGTATTCCCGAACACCTTTACACAGATGTCATCCGATATTTGAAATACTGCACCTTGGCGTCCTTTTCCCATCATCACTAACGGTGTGTTATTAACCACTTCCACATCGGCATTAACAAGGTTTGTTACTTTAATGTTTTGCATCCATTGTTCTAAATTCTCAATATACATATATATTCACTCCTTTCTTTCCAAGTTGGCAGCTTGATTTCATATTTTGGCAGTATTCATTTGGATAACCAGCTTGTCTAAGCCTAGACCCTAGAAATTTACTGCCTATTATATTAAATTCAATTGATGTATAAAGTGTTAAGGCAATTGACTATAAAAAGAAAAATGTATAGTTAATTCTACCTTTCCAAAAACGAAGAAAGCCGGATACTCAAAAGGAACTGGCTTTTTTCAATAGCATTATTACCATAAGTGTTAAAATTATTGAAAAATTAACAATTAAACCCTCTAGTTATTGTACAATTGTTATAGAAGCTACACTCTTTAAAAGGTGTTATAAATAAATGGATGGACTATTGTTAAAGTTGTGATAGCTCCGCATATATTTATGTAAAAGAGGTGTACATTTAGTTGACAATTAAATAGGAGGTACTCACTATGAGTCGATTGACGAAGCAAGAAAAGAGCTGGGTTTTTTATGATTGGGCCAATTCTGCATACTCCATATTAATTACAACAGCCATCTTCCCTTTATATTTTAAAGCAGCAGCAGATGGTGCAGGTCTTGCGGGTTCTACCTCTACGGCGTATTTGGGATATGCAAATTCCTTTGGGACTCTCCTCGTTTCCATTTGTGCACCGATTTTAGGAACGATTGGAGATTTTAGGGGCTTAAAAAAGCGATTATTTACCTTTTTTGTTATTCTAGGGATTGCCTTTACGGCTCTATTGGCAGTTGTTCCCAGTAACCAGTGGCTCATCCTCTTAATCTGTTACATTGTTACCGTCATTGGTTTTGGAGGAGCCAATATCTTTTATGATGCCTTCCTTGTCGACGTAACAAGTGAAGAACGGATGAATAAGATTTCCGCCCGCGGGTTTGCGATGGGATATATCGGAAGTACCATTCCTTTCATCATCGGCATTGCTCTTATTCTATTATCACAACAAGGGATTCTGCCCTTATCTGTAACTGTCTCCACGCAAATAGCCTTTGCAATCACAGCGATTTGGTGGGGAACCTTTACGATTCCAATGTTAAAAAATGTGGAACAGGTCTATTACGTCGAGCGGGTTGCAAAACCGATTTCTACCAGCTTTAAAAAAGTATTTCAAACTCTTAAAAGGATAAAAGCTTACCGTCCATTATTTCTATTCCTTATTGCATATTTCTTTTATATCGATGGCGTTCACACGATTATAACTATGTCTACTGCCTATGGAACCGATCTTGGTATATCATCTACAAATCTATTAATCATTCTATTTGCCACACAAGTAATTGCAGCTCCATTCGCGCTTGTTTATGGAAGACTGGCAGATAAATTCACAGGAAAAAGAATGTTATTAGTTGGCATTTTTATTTATATTATTATTTGTATCTATGCTTATTTCATGAAAACAACCTTAGATTTCTGGATTTTGGCGATGCTTGTAGGGTCCTCCCAAGGTGGAATCCAAGCACTTAGCCGCTCCTACTTTGCGAAGTTGGTTCCAAAGGAAAATGCAAACGAGTTCTTCGGATTCTATAATATTTTTTATAAATTTGCTTCCATCCTAGGACCAGCTTTGGTCGGTGTAACTGCCCAAATAACAGGTAATACAAACGCAGGAGTATTTAGCTTAGTTATTTTATTTATCCTTGGCGGCGCCGTTTTACTGCGCGTCCCAGAAACCACTGAAAAAATCCAGGTTATTAATAAATAATGACATAAACAAACAACGCCTTGGGAAATCACCCAAGGCGTTGTTGAAGTTAGATGTTACGCAAAAAGATCTTTTTCAAGTATCATTTCTTTCTCAAGATGACTAGCCCTAATTCCAAATTTAGGCTTCAATTGTCCGATTTCTTCACCTAGCAAGAGTTTTATCGCTAGGTACGGAAGGTTAAGGCCAGTTAAGCAGCTAAAATGCATGCCCCCGCTCATTCGAGGATTGATTTCGAGCAGCTTAGGGACACCCTGATTATATTTAACCTGAATATTAAAAATGTACGGTATATGGTAGTGTTGATGAAACCGCTGGGCTAGTTGAATTAGCTCATGATGATCTAAGATTTCTCTTATCCTTCCTTCCCCTTTCATCCTTGGTATCGCAGCGTACAGCTGTTCATTGGATGCAACACAATCTATGCTGAATTCCGGACCTTCTAAATACTCCAGCACCATTAAGTCTGGGAAAACCTCTTGCTGGCTTAGAATTTCACAAGCGTATTGATATGGAAGACGGCGGCTGCTTGCCCTTCTAAACAGCTGATCAATACTTTCAATTTTATCCTCAATAACGCGAAAACCTGTGGCGCCTTCACCCACAACAGGTTTAAAACACACTGTATGTCCTTTATCCTTCAAACATTGATAGGCAGATTTGAAATCATTTATATTATTAACCACATAAAAATCTGGTATCGAAACAAGTTTTGCCCCAGCCTCTTCCTTTTGCAGGATGGAATGGTAGGCAGCAGCTTTATTATCCAATGTCTCCATCAATTCCGAATCTGGACATACCAGTACCTTTACACCCATCGCCTCAAAATCAGCAACCCTTTTTGAGATTGTGACATTTTCTTTTCTTGGGATGAAAATATCAATCTGATGCTTCCGGCAAAACTCTAGACAAAACTCAATATATTCCTCACCTGAAACGGTGGGTTCTGTAAAGGCATAATCACAATACTGCAAATAGAGAGCGTCCTTATTTGAATGAGTGCCAAAAATCTCAAACCGCCGCCCCTCCTCATTTCCACGAATCAACTCCATAAAATGCGTAACCGTCGTAAACCACCTATTAAACCAAATTCTCATACGGAACCTCTTTCTCGTTGAATTCTTCAAACTAAAAACCTTAAACATTATTCGCCTATAATTTCCATTTTATACATTTTACTATATAATTCGATGAATAAATGGTGATACAATGTATAAATGGTGACAGGCACCGGACAACCGGCACCGGACAACCAGAGGGGGTATTGTACATGTGTGGACGGTTTACGTTGACGGCTACGGTTGATCAGTTGATTGATCGGTTTGATGTGGAGTTTTTTCTTCAGGAGGAGGAGTATTTGCCTAGTTATAATGTGGCTCCTTCGCAATCGGTGTTAGCGGTGATTAATAATGGAACTCATAATAAGATGGGGTTTTTGCGTTGGGGATTAATTCCGCCATGGGCAAAGGATATGTCTATTGGATATAAAATGATTAATGCGCGTGCCGAAACTTTATCTGAAAAGCCAAGCTTTCGGAATGCCTATCAGAAAAAACGCTGTTTGATTGTGGCCGATAGTTTTTATGAATGGAAAAGAATTGATAATAAGACTAAAATTCCGATGAGAATTAAGCTCAAATCAGATGAATTATTTGCTATGGCTGGTCTCTGGGAGAATTGGAAGTCCCCCGAAGGAAAATCAATTTATTCCTGTTCCGTGATCACCACAAGCCCGAACGAGCTGGTTCAAGACATCCATGACCGGATGCCTGTAATCTTAAAACCTGAAGATGAAAAATATTGGCTTGACCCTTCCATAACAGAGACTAATAAGCTTCATCACTTGCTTAAACCCCTTGAGCATAATTTAATGGAAGCCTATGAAGTGAGTCCTCTTGTTAATTCACCCAAAAATAATTCAATTCAACTGATTCAAAAAATTTGTTAAGCCCCAAAAAAATACCTGACCCAACGGAGGGTCAGGTATTTTTTAAACATGAGCAAAGGTTGCATTAATTTTCATTACAAAGGTCATGATTGCCGTTGTATCTAAATTCGAAGTATCCTCAGTAACACCACTCACTTTTTTAACAATCTGCCTTTCAATAAAATTCATTTTACTTACGAGGAATTCTCCCCCAAAAATACCGTTTGCGATTGAAACTTTCCTTAATTCCTCTGGAAAGGCGAGATCAAATTGCTCAATAGCTGTTTCGCCATCATGCCAGCAGCAAAGAAACAAGCCCAGTTTTTTGGTTAACAGCTCATCATGATGCTTGCCGATAAAATGCTTTATTTTCCCTTGAATACTGCCGGCATGGATAGAGCCGCCGATGATTACGAAGTCATAATCGCTTACTTCAAATGCAATTCTATCCCTTTTTAAATCGACAGCTAAGACTTCTCCTTCCATCCACTCACTCAGTAATTGGACAGCTTTTTCTGTAGTGCCATGAGATGAGCAATAAACAATCAATGTCTTCATAAATCATCCTACCCTCCATGGAAAAATTTTCACCTTCAAATCACCCAAATCTGTCTGACCTTTTGATGTTACCTTAATTATAATGCAGCAATAATAAATATCCGGGATAAATATTGGCAATATTTCTACAATTCAACCCCCAAACAACTCAGTCCTAATGTGATGCGTATCATGAGGAATAAAAAAACTCTATCAAATTATTACAATAGAAACCTTGAAAAATAGTGCCACCCTTTATAGGAGCACTATTTTTCGATGATATTCCCTTCTTCTGTAATAAAAACGACCTTAGCCTGTTCATTCAGTTCATTTTCATAATATCTTACCTCGATTAATACAGGGAAACGAGCCTCTTTTAAAAATTGACTAAGTTTCTTCATTTTCTTTAATTCGTTATTTTGGTTTATATTTGACCAATTTGTTTTTAAATCTATAGGAATAGAGGTAGAGAGGATCGATACATTTATTTCTTCATAGGTAGGAATATTCGAACCAAAGATTTCTCCTTTGTCTTTGATTTGCAGTGCTTTAAACATTCCTTCGTCCAAATCCGGAAAAAGTTCTTTAATTTGAGCTTTAAGGTCCGTTGCTAACTCACTATCCCACATAACTTTCGGATAATTATCGGAGTAACCACGCGGAGAATCCGCATCCTGCTCAATGATAAATAAAAGGTTTGAATGATTCTTAGGATGGGCATATCCTTGGTAGGTTTCGCTTAAAAAATTGTAATTAATTTTCGTAAGTACAAATTCAGCTTGATATTTTTCCGTTATATAGTTCTGCATATTTCCTTCATGATTCTCTTTTCCCCAGGGTGTCCCGTAAAATACTGTATAAGCATAAAAACTAAAAGTCAGAATGAGTCCCGTAAATACCATTAGGATAATCTTAGTTGCCTTTATATTCCTCACCCCTTTGAATTATCAGAATATTATAACTATATTATTCTTCACCGGTTTTTCTTATTCCTTCTAACAACTACAATAAAATGGAAAAAAAAAGACGTACAAAAAGTACGACCTGGAGGAGGAGCATTATTTCTTCATTAATTTGTGAATCGTAACCAGGACCTCATCTAAAACCTCATTGTCCCCTTCTTGAATTCTTTCAAGCACACACGATTTAAGATGGCCTTCTAACAGTATTTTTGCAACGCTATTAAGTGCGGATTGCGTGGCTGAAATTTGCGTAATCACATCATCACAATATGTATCCTTTTCAATTAATCCTTTAATTCCACGAATTTGTCCTTCAATTCGATTAAGTCTCGTAACAAGATTACTCTTCACCTTATCGGAATGATGGCTTTTTCGGTGGCTGCCTTCAATACTGCAGCAGGAATCATTATTCATTTCTTCATCATTTTCATGTTCAATAGACATTCCATCACCTCATTTTCAATTATTATATCATACCCCCCTATCGTAAAGCGATGCACAACATTCCTCCTAAATAAGAAAAAAACTGACACGTGAATGTCAGTTTTCTTTTTGACCAAAAGCATCAGCCTGTTTTTTCAACTGTCTCTTTTTCAGGATACTTATACTCATGTTCCCAGAAATCAGCATCATTGATACCCAATTTAACAGGATCAAACACAGGATCTTTTCCATCCTTCAACTGTGCTTCATAGTCTTTAAGAACTTTTAGGGCAGGTTTGGTTAATAAGAGAATAGCGATAAGGTTTAACCAGGCCATTGCCCCAACCCCAACATCCCCTAGTGCCCAGGCAAGACCTGCTTCTTTAACGCAGCCATAGTAGGTCATTCCTAAGATAACGAATTTCAGAACATATTCCGTCCAACGATTCTTATTTTTAAAAATATAAGCAAGATTTGTTTCCGCCATATAATAGTAAGCCATGATGGTTGTAAATGCGAAGAATAATAATGCAATTGCTACAAACGGCGCACCAAATCCTGGTAAAACGGATTCAACTGCTGCTTGTGTGTAGCCAGGACCGGCCTCAACTTCGGTAAGGTTTGTAACAATTGGTTCTTTTCCTTCTGGTGTGACATTGTACATTCCAGTCATCAGGATCATAAAGGCAGTTGCCGTACAAACAAACCAAGTATCAATATATACAGAGAATGCTTGCACAATTCCTTGCTTAGCAGGATGCGATACTTCCGCAGCAGCAGCTGCATGCGGCCCTGTACCCTGACCTGCTTCATTTGAATAAATGCCTCGCTTCACTCCCCAAGAAATAGCAGCACCTAAAATTCCCCCATAAGCCGCATTGCCGCCAAATGCACTAGAAAATATTAAAGACAGGACTTCTGGTATTTGAGAAAAATTTGCAAAAGTAATGATAAAAGACACGAGAATATAACCAACAGCCATAAATGGTACAATAAGTTCGGCTGTACGTGCGATCCGTTTTATACCGCCAAAAATAATGATGGCTAACACTAAAATTAATACAATACCTGTAATACTCGTATTTATCCCAAAGGCATTATCTATACTGACGGCAATACTATTTGCCTGTACCCCTGGTAAAAGGGCACCAGTAGCAATAACTGTTACGATAGCAAATAATACAGCGTACCATTTTATCTTTAAACCTTTTTCTATGTAATAGGCCGGACCCCCGCGGAATTGGCCGCCTTGTTTGGTCTTATACACCTGTCCAAGAGTAGATTCAATGAAGGCCGAACCTGCTCCTAAAAAAGCGATTAGCCACATCCAGAAAACAGCACCTGGACCACCAAAAGCTATTGCAGTCGCAACCCCAGCAATATTCCCTGTTCCAACCCTGCCGGACAATGCTAGATTAAGTGCCTGAAAGGACGAAATTCCAGCTTCTGATTTTTGACCTTTAAACATTAACCTAAAAATATCCTTCATATGCCTAATTTGAAGAAACCTAGTTGATAACGTATAAAACAATCCTACCGCTAAACATAAAAAAATAAGTGCCTGACTCCAAATAATTCCATTTAACCAATTCACAATTTGTTCCAAGTAAATCCCCCTTTTCTCTTTGATGTTTTCTATTATATAACAGCTTATCTACAAAATAAAAGAATTTTTTGTCTTTTAAAAATATTTAGATTAATTTGTTTTTTAAACATACAAAAAGCCTATTTCATTAAAAATGTAATAGGCTTTCTCATTATTATTTAATTCCGAGTTTTTCTTCCATAAATGACTCTAATAATTTTAATTTGTTGTTTCCGATCCCCATAGACTGAAGCATTTCCTCAGCCTCATCAGCTTGTTTCATTTTCTTCATTTCCTTATGAAGATTTTCCATTTTATTGTCTAACATTACAGTCATTTCGGCAGTTGTTTTTAATTCATCAAGCATTTTTTGAGGAACTGCTTTGTTATATTTATAATAAATTTTATGTTCTAGGCTTGCCCAAAAATCCATGGCAATGGTCCGAATTTGAATCTCAACACAGGTTAATTCCTCACGATCGGACATGAAAATCGGTATTTCCAGAATCATATGCAAGCTTTGATAACCATTGGGCTTTGGATTTTTAATATAATCCTTATATTCTAATATTCGAATGTCTTTCTGATTCGCAATCATCCTGCTAATTTCATAAATATCGGAAATAAAGGAACAGGTTATTCTCATACCTGCTATATCTTTTATATTGTCCTTTATGCTGTGTAGGTTGAATTCCAACCTTTTTCGCTGAACTTTTCTAAAGATGCTCTCAGGCGATTTTAATCGTGTTTTAACATGTTCTATTGGATTATAGTCATGAATATAATTAAATTCATCTTTAAGTATATTAATTTTTGTGGACATTTCATCTAAAGCAAATTTATAAGCCATCATAAAACGAGTCAATTCTATTTTGATTGCTTTTAAATCCTTCAAATCTAGGGTCTTTTCCATTGCTATCGCTTACATCCTTTCGAAAATCGTTACTCTTCTTTTGTTACAGTTCCATTTGTGCGTAATTGTTTCATGACTTCTGGTGGAAAAATTATACGGCACATCACCTTAGCTACTTCACGATAATCTGTCTGATTCCCACATTGTTTCATTTTCTCATGGGCATGCTCGGCCAAAATCATCACCGACCACGTAACGGTATTTAAATCTAAATCGTTCCAAGTTAAATCATTATCGTTAGCCCTTTTTAATCCGGAAAGAATCCTAGTAAAAATCTTCCGTTTTCCGGCTGCTAATACCTCTGCAAACTCTGTATCCTTAGCCAATAACTCAGGAAGTAATCGCTGCAAGCCCATTTCCTTCAGACGTTCATCATGTGATTCTAATAGGGAAGCTAACGTACTTTCTGGATCTGAAACACCCCATTTTGGTTCAGGCGGCATTAACATCTCAATTTGATCCTCTAACAGAGACATTAACAGCTGTCGTTTATCCGAAAAGTACCGATAAAAAGTCCCGGTTGCCACCCCTGCATGTGCGGCGATTTCCTTTGCCGTTGTATGCTCAAACCCTTTTGAAACAAATAATTCATGACCACTTTTTAATAATAAATCTCTTTTTATTTGCGCTCGTTCCTGCTTAGGAATTAGGGGAAACTCACCAACCAGCTGGTCTTCTCGGTCTGACATTTTTCTCACCTCATACCTAGTATACCACAAAAATTTAATATTGAACCACAGTTCATGTTTCCATTGACAGACTCACTTTAACATGTAATACTTGAACTATAGTTCATGTTATTCCAATCTATGTTCACACCCCTTGGCAGTCGATTGAAATAACATGAACAAATTATTTATTTTTTGATTTTCTGAGTCTTTTTACTCGCTTTTTTTGGTTTTATTCATATATAATATTCTATAATTAACTTTGGAAGGTGTTGATTAATATGGCAAACCAATCTGATAAAAAAGATATCTCAATCAACTCAAGTGTTTCACTAAAGGGAATTGTAAAAGCCATTTTCAACGATACCGTACACGTGCAAATTGGCGGCAAGATTATTACACTGCCAAAAGCTGATTTCATGTTAGATAAATCTATGAATTAAAAAGATTTTAATTTGCAACCCATAACAAGAAAGCCCATTGCTGCACATGCAATGGGCTTTCTTTTGTTTCGATAAAAACATTACAAGCTCTTATTGGAAGGATATGGCTTCTATTTTAAGAACGTAAGAGTTATATTCACGAGCATCCACCTCACGAAAGCTGACCGCCAGATATGCTGTTTTTTCGACTTTGTATGGAAATAATTGCAGTGCTATCATTGTAATTGTGTTACCCATAAAGCCGTTAAAACGGTAAAAACCGGAGGGATTCATTATCCATTATTTGAAACTAAAGTATACAAATGAAATGGAAAAAGCGATGTTGAGTGCACACGGAGTATGTTATGAAGACTATAAACGAAAATTAAATGTGAGAATGGAAGTTGAAAAGCGGCGTGAGCTGGATTATTTAATCAGCAAACGGCTTAGCGCTGATTTTGACGGAAGAATACACGGTTGATATATAAGAGGAGCTTCCATTTCGGAAGCTCCTTATTCTTTAACGCAATAGGTTAATCGTTCTATAATTTGGCCTTGTGATCATACGCATAAGATAAGCAGATTCCGTATGATTCTCTTTTCTCTTTCCATTTAAGAAGTTAATAATGGTCTTAGAATCTCTTATTCCAATTCCATGTCCAAAGAATTTATCATTACCAAAAAAAATTACATTTTCAGCCCTCCACCACGGCTGTTTTGGGTCAAAATCTGGATTTTTAAAATGTAAGACATCACCAATGAGAAAATCCTCACCATCCTTTTGATAAACAGGAAGATCCTCGTCGAATTGCCAATCCATTAAATAAAGACGCCTGAAGTACGTATTAAATGCCCTCGGTCCAATGGTATAGAGTGCAGCAATGTATAGGACGATTGCAATAGCTGTAGCGCATTCGAAAGCATATAACTTCCCATTTTTCACGATATCCTCAATTCCTTCAGAGGGATTGAACCCCTCACGCAAGAGAAAGCCTCCATTCGGCAATCGATACCAGTACTTCCTGTTGGGAAAGGAATATGTGAAAGTGGTAAACTTTGCACCGCCTTTATCTAATGCCGTTGCAGCCTTAATTGTATTTACTCGAAATAATAATTCAAATTTCAATTGTTGAAGAGAAGAGTAATAATAAACCACAGGGTAACTCACCATTTGCTTCAAAATTGCCCTTTGATCATTATTCGTAATTTCTTTTTGGAGATCTTCTGCCTTGACGATCACACCATTGATACTAATCATTGGATACCTCCTTTCTAAACCATATGAACCTATCCCTAGGAACATGCAGGAGAGTTTGCCCGTCAGTAATAATATCTTTATGAAATACCAACTTGAATTATTATATAGGCGATAATGGGTAAAATCCTTGGACAAAAAAAGACCACAGGACTAGACTAACCCAGGTCTTTTTTATCATTTATAATCTTACTTTTAATGCCGTTTCTTCAGCTATACAGCCAGCTACACAGATTCCACAGCCCGTACATTTTTCAATTGAGACACTTGGGGTACCCTGTACTAAATTCAGTGCTCCTTCATTTGGGCATGCACGAACACAGTAATCACACATTACATTTTTAAAAGCAAGACAATGTTCAGTATTGACCTGGACAGTTCCAATACTAGGGGTGACAGCGAAATCGGCAAAGTTTAATGATTTGGCCGGACATACTTCGATACACTTCGTGCAAAGTGTGCAAGGTGTTACGTTTGGATCAAGATAGGGAGTATTAACCAATTTCACTCCACTTTCAAGAGGAAATAACCTGATACTATTTTCAGGACATATCTCCTTGCATTTCCCACATCTAGAACAAGAGGTTAGAAATTCCAGTTCATTACAAGACCCCGGCGGGCGGAAAAAATCCCTTTCCACCTCTATTTGTGGTGCAATAAAATTCCCTAAGAAACCAATGGCAGATTCCCAGTTTAATGAAAGAAATTCTCTTCTTTTTAGCTTTTCTGTCATCTAGCACCAGCAGCCTCTTGATAATATGGCTCATCTTCAAAGTTTGTGTAAACTAGACAAATGGCAAGGACCCCGGCAATTTCCTTAAAGGTTTCTGCGGTTCTATAGCTTTGGTCTACCGTCTCCGTTTCTAATGTAAGGATTACTTTTTTTCCTTCATGGATATGGTGAACTTCAACACCGTTTATAGAAGCTAATTTTTCTGCTGCATGTTCTGCTTGGCCTGGGATTGTTTCAACATAAATTCCCGAAATAACCATGCTCAACCCCTCCAGACTTTATTTGGTTGGCCTTCAGATTAAGAAAGGAGGCCAATCACGCTATACTACTCGTTGAACGCCGTTTTTGTATCATTTTGTTGGGCGTGACATTGAACACAATTATCCCTGAAAACTTGGCCTTTTGGATCATTATCATAAAAATGGTCATCTGGCGGCGTAGGTGCTCCAGTCCCCTCTTTTCCATGGCAGGCTAAACAGCTTTCATGGTGAAGCTCTCCATTCCATCGGTCTACATGAGTAACATGCTGCATCGGAGGTGCATTCAAAAGTCCCATAGTTGCAGCATCTTGTCTTCCTTCTTCGGTCAACTGAATTAATCCTGCTGCCGGGTTATTCACTTTCAGATTAGTAGAGGCAGATTCTAATGATCCTTGCAATTTAGTCGAAGTAATTGCAACAACAATTACTAAGACAAACCCTAAAATATAAAGAAGTTCTTTTCCTCTCATACCATTCACACCTCCATTATGCTTTTACAATTTTAACCGCACATTTCTTAAAATCAGGCTGCTTTGAAATTGGACAATAGCAATCTAAGGTTACTAGATTAATAAGTGTTTCTTCGGCAAAAAATGGCACATAAATAAGTCCCTTAAGAGGATTTCCTCGACCTTTTGTTGTGGCCTTTACCTTTACTTCACCCCGTCGTGAAATCACTTTAACCATATCTCCTGTTTTGACTCCCAGTGACTTCGCATCCTCTGGATGAATTTCACATAAAGCTTCCGGAACAGCGCGATGAAGTTCTGGTACTCTTCGCGTCATCGAACCGCTATGCCAGTGTTCCAGCACCCGCCCTGTACACAACCAGAATGGAAATTCCTGATCCGGTACCTCTGCCGCTTCTTCAAAAGGGCGGAAATAGATATTCGGTTTGTGATCAACAGATTTATAGAAATCAATATCTTTGTATTTGCCTGTCTTTCCAAATTCCTCGACACCAAACTGATCGAAACCTTCTTCTTGTTTTCCATGTACATACCGCCAATTTGTCTCGATCCATTTGCCATTAACGTTTCGGACTGGCCAACACATTCCATGCTGTTTTAGATATTCATCATAAGGTGCCATTTGCTTTGCTTTAATCTTTAACTTAGCACCCATTTCCTGGATTGCAGTGTTTTTACTTTCATGGGGATTAGAAAAAGCTCGATACTCCTCCCAGAGTCGGCCATTTACCTCATGCTGGTCTTCAAGTAAATCATTTTTAGCTTTATCCCAAACCATACCAAAAAGGACATCAAATGCAGGCTTGCCACCAATCATTTTTCCGTCTAGAACCCGTTTGGCCACTTGAACAATCGCCCATAAATCCCATTTCGCCTCACCTGGCGGCTCTATACATTTTTCAAATATCGAAGTCCTCCGTTCAGCATTTCCAAATTGGCCTTCCCTCTCAACCCACATGGCCGCTGGAAAAACAACATCTGCCATCTCAGTAGACCTAGTTGGGTAGACCTCCGAAACGACAATAAATCTATCGATTACACCTTTTCCATTCGCATCTTTCCCTCTAAATCTATTAAGCTTAGGCATGGTTTGAGCCCAGTTATTCGACATACTCCATAGGAACTTTACTTTTCCATTTCCAAGCTCACGGAACATTTTTACGGTATGGAACCCAGGAGTTTGAATAGGTTCTAAATACCCCTCGGGCAGATTCCAAATTAATTCGGTATAACGACGGTGCTCCGGGTTCTTTACGACTAGGTCAGCCGGCAGTCGGTGAGAGAATACGCCCACTTCTCTTGCTGTTCCACAGGCACTCGGCTGGCCAGTTAATGAAAATGGACCATTCCCTGGCTTCGAAATTTTTCCAGTTAACAAGTGAATATTATAGATGAGATTATTCATCCACGTTCCGCGTGTATGTTGGTTTACACCCATTGTCCAAAGCGATAAAACCTTTTTCTTTGGATCAGCAAATTCTTTTGCAAGTGCTTCAATATCTTTTGCAGGCACACCTGAGATTTCTTCTGCTTTTTCCAGTGTATACTGTGCAACCTTTGTTTTAAATTCATCAAATGTGATGGTCCATTCTTTTTCTGCCGCCTGGCCAATCTCGCTTGCTTCATAATTATCATCAAAGGTGTGTCCAAGGTTTTCAGTACCGGCTTTAAATTGTGTGTGTTCATCAATGAATTTTTGATCATAATGATTGTTTTGGACTAAATAATTTGCAATAGCATTTGCGATTGCTAAATCTGATTGTGGTCTAAATTCCATTACAACATCTGCAAGCTCTGAGGTTCTAGAACGTCTTGTCGTTAAGTCATAATGCTTAACTCCGCTTTCTTTAAGCTTACGGGCTGTAAGCCGGGAATATAAAACTGGGTGCATCTCAGCCATATTGGCTCCCCAGGTCACGTATACGTCTGCTTCATCCAAGTCACGGTAGGATCCCATTGGTTCGTCAGATTGGAACGTTGTCATAAATCCTGTTACTGCACTTGCCATACATAACCTGGCATTAGGATCAATATTATTATTCAATAATCCAGCCTTCCAAAGCTTCACAGAGGCATACCCTTCCATAATCGTTTGTTGTCCAGACCCCCAGAAGGCGATCGACTTTGGATCAGCATTATGGGCTTCTTTCAATTTATTTGCTACCAAGTCTAGGGCTTCTTCCCATGTAGCCTCCCTGAAACCTTCCATTGTTCCCTTTTTGGATTTATCATCCCGGATCAGCGGTTTTGTTAAACGATCTTTGCCGAATAGGATTTTACCGATGTAGTATCCTTTAATACAGTTAAGACCATTATTCGAACGATTATCCGGATCACCTTTTGTTGCAATTACCTTGCCATCCTTTATACCAACTAGAATTCCACAGCCTGTACCGCAAAAACGGCACACAGAGGTTTTCCATTCATCTGGTTCAATACTTGCTGCTTGAGCACTTTTCATTTCGGAGTTTTCGGTTTTTTTGCTGCATCCTGCAGCAGCCATTGTCATTGACACTGCGGTTGCTTTCAGTAAGGATCTTCTCGTTAGTTCCAAGCTCATCTTCCTCCCTTAAAAACCATGTTTATACTTAATGAATATCCATTTCTATCGTAATCGAGGAGTGAGTTTAATTAAATTAGTTTTAAAATCGTTTTCAAAATGTTCATAGATTTCATGGGAGGTGTGACACAGATCTGCCTTTACTGTGTAATCAATGTAATAAAGAAAAAAACCTAAATTTACAGACAAAAAGAACCCCTCTTGTCGTTTATACAAGAGGGGTAGGTTTATGCTATAGATTCATGTTTCATTAATTTCACAATTTCTAATAATTTAATATGATAACCATCGATTTCTAGTACTTTAAATTCATAATCACCATATTTAACTTTATCACCTTCGACAACATCCATTTTCTCAGATAGAATCCAGCCGCCAATGGTATCCATCTCATCTTCCTGGATGTCTAATCCGAATAAATCATTTACTTCATCGATTAGAACCTTTCCATCCACTACGGTTTTATGTTCACTGATTTTGTTGATTTCTGGAACTTCGTCTTCGTCAAATTCATCTCGAATCTCTCCGACAATTTCTTCCAGAATATCTTCAACCGTAACCAAACCTGCCGTACCACCATATTCATCCATTAAAATAGCCATATGAACACGATCTTTTTGCATTTTAACTAATAAATCATGGATGGCAATTGATTCAATGACCTGAATAACAGGACGTGTATATTCATCAATAGGTGTGTCAAGGTTCTTACCACTAATATAATCTGTCAGTACTTCTTTCATGTTCAACATACCAACAATGTTATCTTTTTCCCCATCAATGACTGGGTACCTTGTATAATTTTCTACCTTCACAATTTCTAGACATTCTGCAAGAGTTTGTGATCGATCAAATACCACGATTTCAGTACGAGGTACCATAATTTCTTTTGCAATACGATCATCAAATTCAAATATATTGTTCACATATTTGTACTCAGACTGATTAATCTCACCGCTTTTGTAACTTTCAGAGATAATTAATTGAAGTTCTTCCTCTGAATGAGCCTCTTCATGTTCAGATGCAGGTTTTAAGCCAAAAATACCAACAATCAAACGAGCCGAACCATTTAAAGTTTTAATAAACGGATACATAATTTTATAAAAGAGAATCATTGGTTTTGCAAAAACAAGCGTAACCGCCTCAGCTTTATGGATCGCAATAGTTTTCGGAGCAAGTTCCCCAACCACAACGTGTATAAACGTTACGGATGCAAAAGCAATAATAAAGGATAATATACTACTTGCAGATTCAGGTATGTTAAATTGAGTAAACAATGGATGAAGTAAGCGTTCCACTGTTGGTTCACCCAGCCACCCTAATCCTAAAGCAGTAACTGTAATACCTAACTGACACGCTGATAAATATTCATCTAAATTTGATACAATTGTCTTAGCTGCAATTGCTTTTTTATTGCCTTCTGATACTAGCTGATCGATTCGTGTACTGCGGATTTTTACAATGGCAAATTCGAAAGACACGAAGAATGCCGTAAAAGCAATTAAAATTGCAATTACAATCAAGTTTATAATGGTCAATGGTCTCCTTACCTTAATGAAAAAGTAAGGAATACACCTCCTGGGTTTTTTAAATGTATGTTTAACTTAGTAATAATAATAGTGTTTGGGCTAATGGAACACCTTGGGAAGAAAGTTTATTCACAACCATTTCTTTTTGATTGCCGTTTAGTTTTTCAAGAATGGGTTCGATTGCTTCAATTTCTTCTTTAAGATGACGCATTAAAATTCCAATTTGTTCAAAATGCTTTTCTACTCTTTGTTTATCAACACAATCCTTCGTCTTAATTAATTCAATGGATGACTTAATCTCCTCAAGCGGCATATTAAGATTTTTATAGTGCTCAATTAAATGCATAATTTGAATGCTGTCTTCTCCATACAATCGATAATTGGAATCCGTCCGAATAGGGTTAAGTAAGCCTATTTGGGTGTAATAATCGATTGTTCTTTTGGAGAGATTCATTAACTTGGCGATTTCGCCTATACGATACAACTTCCCAACTTACTCACCCCTCTCTACAATACTATTAATATATCATGCGGAAAGTGTACAGTCAACGTAATAGTTTCTCTAAAAAAATAAACCGTTCCTATAATAAGAACGGTTTGTTTTATTAAACACTTTGATTAAAAATATCCGTTAAAACAGGTACGATTTGTTTCTTACGAGATACAACACCCTTTAAAACTGCAGTGTTATTCTCCAGGGTAACATTATATGCCCTTTCAACAGCACTCGTTTTACTTCCTAACGCTAAACCGACAGAGTCATTTGTTAAGATATCCGTAACCACAAATAAGAATAAATCTAAGTTCTTATCTGCAATATTTTTTGAAATAGCAGCTTCTAATTCCTCTTGGCGTGCAAATACCTCAGCTGTATCGACTGCATTTACTTGAGCAATTTCGACCTTACTAGAGCCCATTTCAAATTCTTTTGCGTCAAGTGAAATTAGTTGTTCAATGGTCTTGTCACTTAAATCTGCACCAGCTTTTAGCATTTCTAATCCATAGCTCTCGGCATTAACACCAGCAATTTCAGCTAGTTCTTTTGCAGCTGCTACGTCCTCTGCTGTGCAAGTTGGCGATTTAAATAATAATGAATCAGAAATAATAGCGGACAGCATAAGTCCAGCAATTTCTTTTTTAATTTCTTTGCCGTTTTCTTTAAACATTTTATTTAAAATCGTTGCTGTACATCCTACTGGTTCACAACGGTAATACAATGGATCGCTTGTTTCGAAGTTCGCAATACGGTGATGATCGATAACTTCTAAGACACGAACATCAGCAATATCATTCGCACTTTGCTGGCGCTCATTGTGGTCGACTAAAATAACTGAATTTACTTCAGCTGCAACATTTTCAACTAGGCGTGGAACCTCCGAATTAAAATGGTCCAGCGCATATTGCGTTTCCCCATTTACACTTCCGAGGCGGATTGGTTCAACATCCATTCCAAGTTGTTTCTTCAAATCTGCGTAAGCAATCGCAGAACAAATTGTATCTGTGTCAGGGTTTTTGTGACCAAAAATAAGTACTTTTTCCATTATTAAAACTCCTAATCGTAATAAAATATGTAGACAAGCTCCATTACTGAGATTGACCCTAACGAAAATTATATATGAATCTTTACTAGTATTCAAAAAAAAAATAAAAATGCGAATAAAAATAAGAACAGGGCACCATATCATTATGGTATCCTGTTCCAAGACTGAGACAATCTAATTTATTTTACTCCTAGTGGTACAACTCTTTGTCCAATCGCTGCAATCAATTCTTTAGGCATTGGGAAGCTTAGTGCTGCTGGATCTTTCATCACAGCAGGAATCGTCTGTCCCAGGTTTTCTTCGGTAATGTTAAACTGTTTGAAATCTGCAGGAAGTCCGACTTTCTGCTGAAGTAAACGAATCTTTTCCACTACCTTCGCTAATGCCGTTTCAGCACAATCACCTCTCACCTCAACATCTAAGGCGGCTGCAAGCTCATTCACTTTTGGCAGGTATAATGCAGGAACCATTTCCATGACCACCGGAAGGAAGACAGCATTGGCTAAGCCATGTGGAATGCGGAACAATGCACCGTATGCGTGGGCCAAATTATGCACTGGGATAGCATTCAATGCAAAGCTAAAGGCTGTAATACCCATCAGGCTTGCTTGTAATAAATCCATCCGGGCAGCGATATTCGTTCCTTCTGACACTGCTGCTGGAAGATTTTTTTCAATTAAACGAATCGCATGCAGTGCATATGCATCCGTCAGAGCCGTCGCCGTCGGCGAGGCAAATGCTTCAATGGCATGTGTTAAGGCGTCAAACCCAGTAAAGGCCGTGATAAAAGGCGGCAGTCCAACCGTTAAATCAGGATCGAGAATAGCCATATCCGCATTTATGAATGGATTTATGATATTTGTCTTCATTTGAATATCTTCATTGAAAATAACTGCAATCGGGGAAACCTCAGACCCTGTTCCTGCTGTAGTCGGAATCGCAATATGTGGAATCGGGATAAAGTTTGCCTTTGGAAATTGTTCATATAAAAGGCCGCCAGGAATCGCTTCCTTAATATCCGATAATCCTTTATGAAGTGCATATTTAACCCCTTTAACGGTATCTAAAACACTACCGCCGCCAACTGCCAGCAGGGCATCTCCGCCTACCTCTTTTACATAACGGACTGCAACATTTATGCATCGGCTTTCTGCATCCTGGGTAATATCAAGATATTGACCGACCAGCTGTGGTCCGCTGCCATGGCCAGTTAAATTAAATATTTCTGCCACCTTCTCGACGACACCAGCTTTTTCTAACCCTCTGTCACTTAAAAGAACCACTCTTTTTGCACCTAGGCCAGCAAACAAACTTGGTACCATTGCCCGTGAATTCGCACCACTGTAAATTCCTGTGCGAAGCATAAACTGTGATAAGGAAGTCTTCATAATTTTTTCACCTCTTCTTTAGTTTTGGCCAAACAGAATTCCATACCAGTTACGTCTTTCAAGCTCTGGAGACATCGACGTGTGTACATGCTTTGTTTGTGTATAAGCATCAAGTGATTGCTGGCCCATTTCTCTGCCAATGCCGCTTTGTTTATAACCGCCAAATGGGGCATCGCTTCTAAGCATATGCCAGTCATTAATCCAAACGACACCAGCCTGAAGCTTTCTCGCAACCTCATACGCTTTATTGACATCACGCGTCCAAACACCTGCTGCCAATCCATAAATCGTATCATTTGCCATCTTAATGGCTTCGTCTAATTCGGAATATCGAATGACACATAATACAGGTCCAAAAATTTCTTCCTGAGCAATTTTCATATCATTGGTCACATTGGTGAAGATGGTTGGTTCAACAAAATATCCATCCTCACAACCCGCAACCTTGACTTCTTTTCCACCGCAGACAAGGGTGGCTCCTTCTTGCTTACCAGCTTCAATATAAGAAAGAATGGTTTCTTTTTGTTTTTTTGAAATGACAGGACCTACATCCGTCGAAGGATCTAGAGGGTTTCCGATCTTCAACTTACTTGTTAATTCGACTAGTCCGGTAACAACTTGATCATATAAGGAATCTGGAACAAATAAACGAGTTCCACTTTCACAAAGCTGTCCAGAATGTAAGAACACTCCAAAAAGACTTCCTGGAAGGGCAATGCTAAGGTCTGCATCCTCTAAAAGAATGTTTGGTGATTTTCCTCCAAGCTCTAAGGTAGTATTTTTAATACTTTCTGATGCCAAACTCATGATTCTCCTGCCCACTTCTGTTGATCCAGTGAAGGCTATCTTGTCAACCTTTGGATGGCTAACTAATGCTTCGCCAATTTCAGCCCCAGGACCTGTTACTACGTTAATCACTCCGGGTGGAACTACCTTTGAAATCAGCTCTGCCAGCTTTAAGGTGGATAATGGAGTATAGCTTGCAGGCTTAATGACCACTGTATTTCCCATTGCTAGTGCGGGGGCGATTTTCCAAGTCGCAATGACCATCGGTAGATTCCATGGTGTAATGGCTGCACATACTCCAATTGGCTCCCGCCAGATAAAATTATGTGCCGGACCTGGAAATGGCGGTACTGGCAAGGTTTCGGAGAATGGATATTCTAATGTAAAGTTCGCCAATGTTTGGAAAAGGTCGACCATTTGTAAAATATCACTATTGCCAATCCTGCGTACGGTACCTCCGGAACTAATCGCTTCTAAATACGCTAACTCTTCGGCATGCTCTGCAATTTGATAAGAAATGGCATATAAAACTTTAGCCCGGTCTTTCGGATTCATGTTTTTCCATTCGGTGTTGTCAAACGCCTCCCTTGCTGCCATAACTGCACGATCAACATCCGCCACGGTGCCTTTTGCAACTTTTGCAACAATCTCACCTGTTGACGGGTTAAAGACATCAAAGGTTTCTTGATTGCTTGCAGGTTCCCACTTTCCATTAATAAACAGCGGGAAACTTTGAACTTCAACTTTTACTGCCATTTTAATTCCTCCTTTTTATAAAACCTCTAATTCACTTTCTGAAAATCTATAAATCTCTTCGATTTTTTTGCCTTTTGCTCGTGCTAGAATTTCCATCCTTACTGACAGCTGTTTAAGCGTGAAATCCATGACCATTGCTGGATCACCGCCGAATGCACTTACCTCCCTTCCCGCTATTCCTTCCTCATTTAATCTAAGAGATAAAGGAGTAAGTTCAGTCATTTTCGCCGCAACAAATTCAAAGAGATGAGGGTGTTCACAAATTAATCGTTGAAGCAGAAAGGTGCCATAGCCAATATGCCGGGACTCATCCTTTTTCAAATTTCCAATGCCCTCTAAGAGGCCAGGCATGATATTAGCAGTTTCTAACGCTTGGTAAAAAGAATAATAACCTGTTTCTGCTAATACACCTTCAACAAACATGTTATAAACTACGGAGGCTTCTGCAATTGCTTCTGGAGATTGGTCCGTCACAAGACGTTCCATCGTAGTTGGGAGGATTTCATAGAAGATCTTTTTATACGTCTCTGTATGGAAATGGGATAAGTCCCCTCTTTCGCCGATGGCATTCAATACAAGCCTAAAAAATTCTGTATGCTTGGCTTCTTCATATAAGAAAGTAGTTAAGAACATTTCTTCTTCAAGACGTCCTTCTTTTGCGATTGCCATGATTAGAGGAAGCAAATCCAGCGTCACGGCTTCTTCCCCAGCTTGAAACTGTGAGATCAAACGAAGAATATCTTCCTTTTGTTCATAATTGAGGATTTTCCAGTCTCTAGCATCCTGACTAAAATCAATGTCTGCTGGATTCCAGGTTCCTAATCTTTTCGCCTTTTGATATAAACGAAACGGGAATGAATCTTCTAATAAACCTCTTTTACTTGTCGTTAATATTTTTCTCTCTCTCATTTTTGACCTCCTATTTACTCTGCCTCTATTTCAGCTGCCGTTTTACGTAAATGAGTTTTCAAAATCTTCCCGACACCATTCCGCGGCAGAGTTTCTAGAAAAACAATTCTCCGTGGAGTTTTGTTTTTTGCTAAATGCTCCTGACAATATCCTATTAATTCCTCTTCACTTACAATTGCCCCCGGTTTTACAACAACACAGGCAACCATTTCTTCTCCCATCTGTTCGTCAGGAATTCCTACCACTGCGACTTCCGAAACAGTTTCATGAGCATTCAGAATCTCTTCGACATCCCGTGGATAGACATTAAATCCACCACGAATAATTAAATCCTTTTTCCGGTCAACAATATAGACATACCCCTCATCATCCATTCGTGCCATATCACCAGTATGTAACCAGGAATCAATCAGGACCCGCCTTGATTCTTCGACATTTTGATAATAGCCGGGTGTTACGTTTTCACCGCGAACACAAAGCTCACCGACCTCACCACATGCCGCCTCAACTCCGTTGTCATTGACAATTTTCACTTTCACCC
This sequence comes from Bacillus sp. CZDM1, assembly GCF_055502545.1. Taxonomy (NCBI): domain Bacteria; kingdom Bacillati; phylum Bacillota; class Bacilli; order Caryophanales; family Bacillaceae; genus Bacillus; species Bacillus sp. CZDM1. The sequence continues at coordinate 276,509 of NZ_JBUESO010000004.1, forward strand.
CTGGTATTGGAATTCCGACTGAGCCAGGTTTAATTTCAATACCATCTTTATGAGCCGTTACTATAGGTGCAGCCTCCGATAAACCGTAGCCTTCATAAACCTTGGCACCAAACTTTTGTACAAAAGCATGCAGCAGGGTGACAGGGAGCGGTGCCGAACCCGAACTAACTGATTCGAGACTTGAGGTGTTAAATTGGTCTGCACCGGGATAGGAGACTAAAGCATGAATCATTGCCGGCACTGCCGAAAAAGTCTTCACTTCATATTTCTCGATTGCTTTAAATATTGCTCCCGCGTCAAAGCTGGAAAAAATGACAATAGAACTTCCCATTAATAAGCAAATATTTGAGATTGTCAGCCCGTAGACATGTGCAAGAGGAAGAACTCCAAGTGTGGTTCCCCTTTCTAGTTCATTGTGTTTAGCCGAATTTTCAGCATTACTGGTTAAATTTTTATGGGTTAGCAGAACCCCTTTTGGATTACCAGTAGTACCGGATGTGTAGAGTATAACGGCTGTATCATCTTCCTTTACCGGTTCAGTGGTAACGAAGGACAGCTCAGCCTTTACGTCATAAAAGTTCAAAATTTGATCATCGGATGGCTGGTCAACTACAACAACTTTTGGTTTGGGATCCAATCCATCGATCGCTTTCTTCACATTTCCTAGAATTAGTGAGGATGTAATCACTGCTTTAGCACCGGCATTCAAAGCGATATAATGCAGTTCTTTCGGATGGAGTGTGAACATAACAGGAACGATAATTGCACCCGCTCTGGTAATGCCCTGATAAGCAAATATAACTTCAGGACAGTTTGGCATACAAACAATTACTCTATCTCCCTCTGAAATGCCTAAGTACTCTAGCCCGCCTGCAAATTGGTCAGCAAACATCTTTGTTTCAATGTTTGTATAATGATTTTCATTAAAATACAAAAAAGGATACTCGCCAAACTGACTGATGTTTGTTTCCAGCAAATCACTTAGCCTCACAACATCCTCTCCTTTAAAAGGAATCTTTTCAAAATAATAGAGTACTACCCATACAAGAATCCCCTCTTGACTTTAATGAAAAACAAGAGGGTCCCTTGAATAGATATAGCTAGGTCTAACAAACTATTCCTATTAATCTACTTTAATTGGAACTATTTTTCCGTCTTCTACAGCAGCAACTGACAAGTCAAATTCAAATCCGCCATCATCATTAATTTTTTCAACGATATAGATTTTTTTATCGTCTGGCAAATTGTCTAAACCAGCTTGCATATTAGCTCTGATTTTTTCCACATCATCCACTGAACCAGCAGCTTTCATAGCTTCAACAAACACATGCATGCCAATATAATTTAGTCCCGCTTCAGAACCAGGATTCTCACCATATTTTTCATTGTAACGTTTCACAAAATCAGGTATTGCAGCCTCTTGAGAATCAACAAGCGGCATAACACCAATGGAGCCATTCAATAAGTCATAAGAACCTGTTACTGCCTTCATTTCATCAAATTTCGCTTGATCCATAACGATGAATCCGCCTTTGAAGCCAAGCTCACGAGCTTGCTTTGCTACTTTCGCTGTAGGTTCAGAAGCTCCACCGATAAATAATACATTTGGCTTTTCTTTTAGAGCATTCGTTAAAATGGTGAAGAAATCTGTTTCCTTTGAAAAATCAATTGCTGAATCGTAAACAACTTTTCCGCCTTCTTTTTCCCAGTATGTCTTTAAGTTAGCTGCCCAGTCCTTACCATATTGAGAAGCAGTTGGCAGGAAGGCAACGTTCTTACCAAAGTTATCCATTGCATACTCGGTGAATGGCTGTAAATATCCATCATAACGAGGCGGTATTCGGACAGTTAATTTATTACCAACTTCCGTTATTTGTGGTTCGCTTGAATAGGCACCAATGATAAATTTATCAAGCTGATTAAATACTTGAAGGGCAAAGATACCACCGCTATGCGGCGTAAAAATAATCGGTGGTTTATTTTCTTGAACTAATCTTTTTGCGTTCGCTCCTGCTTCATTTGGCAGATATTTATCGTCTAAGGAAACGACATTTAACTTGTACTTCTTGCCATTAACCTCAAAACCGCCGGCAGCATTCACTTCATCAGCTGCCATTTTCACCCCATTTAATGTCCGCTCTCCATAAAAGGCAGCCGGTCCGCTTAAAGGTCCCGTATACCCAATGTTCACAGTTCCTATTTCTTCACTCTTATTATCATCTTCTTTGTCATCATTTTCCCCTGATGTATTGGAAGAACTATTGCAGGCTGCTAAGCTGAAAATTAATACAAATATCATACTGAACATAAAAAGCCACTTCATTTTTTTCATGGTTTTCCCCCTCGTATTTTCATTAAATTTTCAGTCGCAAATCGTGATGATGTGAACATCACCCCCTTAGAAGACAAACAAATTTTAAGCTCCTATGTACGCCTTCCTAACCTCATCATTGGCAAATAACTCTTCTGAAGTCCCTTGAAGGACAATAGAGCCATTTTCAAAAACATAGCCTTTATCTGCTATTTTTAAGGCTGCATTGGCATTTTGCTCAGCCAAAAGGATCGTCGTCCCCTCTCGATTGATTTGCTGGATGACCTCAAACATTTGCTCCACAATTAACGGAGCAAGTCCTACTGATGGTTCATCGAGCAGCATGAGCTTTGGTTTTGACATTAAGGCCCTGCCGATGGCTAGCATTTGCTGCTGTCCACCGCTTAAGGAACCGGCAGCATCGTCCTTTTTATCACGGAGAATAGGAAATAGTTCATACACATGCCCTAAGGATTTCTTAATTTCGTCTTTCTTCCTTCTATGAACAAAAGCCCCCATCTTCAGGTTTTCCTGAACGGTCATCGCCGGGAAAAGATTCCTTCCTTCCGGACATTGACCGATTCCTAATTGAACAATTTTGTCCGCTGACACCTTGTTTAAAGATTTTCCTTGAAAGAGAATCTCACCTTCTGAAGGTTTACTTAAGCCGCTGATTGTACGAAAGGTGGTGCTTTTCCCGGCACCATTTGAACCTAATAAAACAACGATTTCTCCTTCGTTCACGCGGATATTTATGTCATGAACAGCGGTAAAGCTGCCGTATTTGACAGAGATATTTTTCAAACTAAGCAATGGCACTACCCCCCAGATAAGCCTTTATCACCGCTTTATTATTCTGGATTTCTTCTGGTTTACCCTCGGCAATCTTTTCACCATAATTCAACACCATAATTTTGTCTGCCAGCTTCATGATCATCTGCATTTTGTGCTCAATTAGACAGACTGTGACTCCTTTATCTGCCATCTTTCGCATTAAATCTGCCAAGCCTTCTGTTTCATCGGGGTTGACTCCGGCAGCTGGTTCATCAAGAAAAACAATTTCAGGATTAGTAGCCAGTGCAAGTGCAAATGCCGTTCTTTTTTTCTCCTCTTGAGTTAAGCCTGTAACCGGTTTATACGCAACCTTTTGCAAATCAACAAAGTCAATCACCTCCATAGCTTTATCACGACAAAGGGATTCCTCCGTTTTAAGCCGTTTTGTACGGAAAATCGCATCGAACAAATTTGACTTCGTCCGTAATCGATGACCGACCATGATATTATCTAAAACGGTAGATTGCTCGAATAGATTTGTAGTTTGGAAGGTTCTAGCCACCCCCAGCTGAGCTATTTTATTGGCAGGTAATTGGGTAACATCCTGTCCTTTAAAAATAACCTGTCCTGAGCTCGGAGGATGAAAGCCGCTGATTAAGTTAAAAAAGGTAGACTTCCCGGCACCATTAGGACCAATAATGGCATTAATCTTTCCTTGCTCAATCACAAAGTCAACATTGTTAACAGCCACTAAACCACCAAAGTTTTTGGTTAACTTCTTCGTTTCTAAAAAAATCAAGCTTACCCCTCCTTTACTTGTTTTTCCGGTAGATTCTTTACTTTGATGTTTGCATTATGAACCAAGGTTTTGCGCTTTTGACCCCAGGCAGCCACTGCCCCAACAATTCCCCGAGGATAAAAAATGATCAACAGTGTTAATACTGGACCGAAGACAAGCATCCGGTAATCCTGTAAAAACTGAAGACGCTGAGAAAGAACGACGATTAGCAGCGTACCAACAATGGGACCGCTTAGAGTACCAATCCCGCCGACAAGTAAATAGGTAAGAAAATCAAACACAATTGCAATCGACCCGATATCAGGCCCAATAAAACGGACAAAGGAGGCATAAAGTGCACCTGATAATCCTGCAATAACCGTAGAAATAACAAAGACCGTTAATTTATTTTTCATCGTGGAAATCCCAATGGTCTGTGCCAAATCCTCACTATTGCGAATCGCGATATATGTTCTGCCGGATAGGGAGTGAACGATACGGTACATGATGAGAACAACCAGAAGAAGGAAAAACAATACTAAATAGTAATGAGATTGAAGTGTCTCAAAAGAAAGAGGTCCGATGTCCGCTGGTGCTGGAATCCCAATTAATCCACGTACACCTTCAGTTAAACTGTCCCATTTATCAATAACGAGATAAATAATATAGCCGACACAAAGTGTGTAAATGGCAAAAAAGTGCTCTTTTGTTCTTAGCGAGATGAGTCCTGCAAAGAACCCTATGATTCCAGTAATGACGAGTGATAAAAAAAGTGCTGGCCAGAAATTCATTTCTGCTTTAACGGTTAGCAACCCAAGTGAATAGGCACCTATGGCAAAGAATCCAGCATGTGCCAAAGATAGATAGCCGGTATAACCTGCAAGAAGATTTAGACCGTAAACACCAATCATCCAAATAAAGGAAAGTGTCATAATGTGAATGAAATAGTCGTTATTGCTGATTAAAGGAAAAACGATGGCAAAAAGTATGAGTACGAGTATAACAATTTTTTGAATCTTTGACATTAGTGGCCCCCCTTTGAGAAAAGCCCAGTAGGTTTAACAGATAGAATAATAACAAGGAGTACAAAGGCTATAATGTCCTTGTAGTCATTGGAAATATAGGTTGCGCCTAAGCTTTCAGTAAACCCTAAAATATAGCCGCCTAAAATAGCTCCGGGAACACTTCCCATCCCACCGAGAATAATGATGACGAAGGCTTTTAAAATAACAAGTTGTCCCATTCCTGGAAATACTAGATTAATAGGCGCGCTCAAGGAGGCTGCTATCGCCGCTAAACCACCAGAAATCATGAAGGTAAGCATGGCAACTTTATTTGTGTTAATTCCAACAAGGTTTGCTCCCTCACGGTTTTGTGACATGGCAATAATCGTTGAACCGGTATAGGTTTTTTTCAAGAATAGTGTTAAAAGAATCATGACGACGATTGCGGCAATGACAATAAGCAAGCGCTGCATCGTGAAGGTTAATCCTAAAATTTCTACTACCTGTCCATATGGAGTCGGCATGCTTTGGAACTCTGCTCCCCAGACAAATTGAGCGAATGCTTCCAAGAATAAAAGAATACCAATGGCAGCAATCTTATCATGGATAGGTGGTGCCTCTCTGAGAGGATGGAAAACAAATCTTTCCATGAGAACTCCTAATAGTCCAACTACCAAAATAGATATGAAAATAGCAATCCAATAGTGTAAACCATACTTTGTCATCATCGTAAGCGTTATGTAGCCACCCATCATATATAATGCACCATGTGCAAAATTTGGAATGTGAAGGATTCCATAAACTAGCGTTAATCCTAAAGCCACTAGACTGTAAACGCTTCCAATTGTTAACCCATTAAACAATTGCTGAATTAATATCTCCATATTTCCCCTCCCAATTTCACATGATGATACCACTGGAGCAGACACCTGCTCCAGTGGTTCTCCGATTACTTAACCTTAATTTTCTGCTTCTTCATCCCTTTAAAGATGACACTCTACATCGCGTGTGCACCGCCATCCACAACTATAATGTCACCTGTAATAAAATTAGAAGCAGGTGCCGCTAGGAATAAAGCAACTCCTTTTAGGTCAGTATCTGATCCGAACTTACGTAATGGAGTCCCTTCTAGAATTCCTTCGCTGCCTTTCTCCAGCAGCCCTTTTGACATTTTCGTAGGGAAAAAACCTGGTGCAATCGCATTTACATAGATTCCGTGTGGTCCCCATTTAACCGCTAAATCCTTTGTAAAGGTAATCACGGCGCCTTTAGAGGTATTGTATCCAATGGTATTCATATATTTTGGGTTACTGCCTTTGAGTCCAGCCACAGAGGCAATATTAATAATCTTTCCGGATTTTTGCTCGAGCATGACTTTGCCCACACTCTGTGACATGAGGAAGGTTCCGGTTACATTGACGTCCATTACTTTTTTCCAAGCCTCAAGCGGCATTTCTTCCACCAGTGCTCCCCAGGTAGCACCACTATTATTAACGAGGATATCAATTTGTCCAAATCTCTCTATCGTACGTTCAACCACATTTTTTACATCCTCTGCGTTCGTAACATCACATTTTAATGCGATAGAATCGACTCCGATTTTCTTTAACCCTTCACTTACATCTTGACATGCCTCTAAATTCCTTGAACAAACCACTACATTTGCACCAGCCTCAGCAAATCCTTCAGCAATTTGCTGACCAAGCCCCCTCCCTCCGCCTGTAACAATCGCGACTTTTCCTGTTAAATCAAATAATTCCTTCACATGCATCGACGTTTCCTCCCATTGACATATATTCTCTATCTATATGAATTTTCTACATACTAACTAGTTGGTATGTTAATAAGGACATAATATACAAAATATTTATAATATTCAATATCTATTTTTCGCTAAATTTAGCAGAAAAAAAGGCAACAAATCGGATCGGTGTCGATTCATCACCTGGACATTTATCGGTAAATATTTAATATGTGGTAAACAAAACCTCACCTTTCAATACTTCATTCCCATTTTGGTTTACAGCCTGCACCTGGAAACGAAGATTAGGTTCATTTATCTCTTTCAAGGTAGCTTTCAGTGTAATCACATCATTTAAAAAGACCATTGCTTTAAAGCGGATGGAATAATCCTTGACGAAACCTTCTTCAAAATACGGTGTAAAAAGCTTTGCGAGATTACCCATCGTCCACATACCATGTGCGATTATTCCTGGTAATCCTGCCTTTTTAGCTTCCTCATCAATAGTATGAATCGGATTAAAATCTCCAGAAGCACCTGCATATTTAATTAAATCGATTCTTGAGACAGGCTCTAACTGAATTTCTTTTACGGAATCACCAACTTGTAACTGTGTAAGAGTACTCATTTTGTCAGCACCTTCCTCACTGCTTCAGAAATTACAACGGTCGAGGTTGAACTGAAAATCGTATTACCTGCTAAATCCTCACCAAAGCTTTCTAGTATCAGAAAACCCATTTCGCCAAAATTCCCTTTTTTCTCAAAGTATTTTTTCACTTCGGAGTAACATAGAATCTCTTCACCAACTACTAATGGCCGTTCGTAATGAAAAGTCTGTTCCCCGTGGATTAATCCTTTATTAGGAAGATTAAATCCCTCAATCACTCCGTAGTCAAACGTCCTTGGAAATGTTGGCGGTGCAATATTATTTCGAAATCTTGTATTTCTCCCTGTTTCTTCATCAACATAAATGGGGTGAAGGTCTCCTATTGCTTCCGCAAATTTCTTCACGGCTCCTCTTTCCACAACGTTTTTCACTTTAGTGGAACGTTTACCAACTTGATCACTGAACAAATTATCCTCGCCTCACTTTAGTTATTAATTTTGGCTGTTTTCGCAAAGATTGTTGTTTTTATTATTGGTTAATAACGTTTTTTGGCTAAGTCGCCTCTGGTTCGGACACCATGACTCTTAAATTCATCAAGCTTGTCTGAAGTTACCTCTAGTTCGGTCACCATGACTCTTAAATTCATCAAACTTGTCTGAAGTCACCCCTGGTTCGGACACCGTGACTCTTAAATTCATCAAGCTTGTCTGAAGTTACCTCTAGTTCGGTCACCATGACTCTTAAATTCATCAAGCTTGTCTGAAGTTACCTCTGGTTCGGACACCATGACTCTTAGATTCATCAAACTTGTCTGAAGTCACCTCTGGTATTTGTACAGAAAGCAACAAAGTTTACGAAAAGAGACTTAATTTTTTGGTCCACCAGCAACATAGATAACCTGGCCATTTACAAAGGAAGATTTTTCATCGGCAAAGAATGCCACAGCATTGGCAATATCTTCAGGCTTTCCACTTCTTCCAACAGGGATATTGGCTACACTAGCTTGGATTAATTGCTCAAACGGAACTCCAATTCTTGCTGCAGTTTCCTTTGTCATTTCAGTTTCAATAAACCCTGGTGCAACGGAGTTTGCAGTAATACCATATCTTCCTAGCTCAATCGCAAGCGTTTTTGTGAAACCCTGTAACCCTGCTTTGGCGGCAGCATAATTGGCCTGACCCCGATTACCAAGGGCAGAAGTCGAAGAAATATTAATGATGCGTCCATATTTATTTTCAACCATATACCTTTGAGCAGCACGTGCAGCATTAAAGGATCCTTTTAAGTGAACATCCATGACCATTTGCCAGTCAGAGTCTGTCATTTTAAATAAAAGATTATCACGGATGACACCTGCATTATTGACTAGAATATCAATTGAGCCAAGTGCCTCATAAGCCTCTTGAAAGGCACTTTCCACTTGCTCGGCATGTACTACGTTTGCGACCTTTGAAAAAACGTCATAACCCTTTTCTCTAAGTTCCTTCGTTGTTTCTGCTAATGCTTCTTCATTTAAATCAATAAACGCTACCTTCGCGCCTTCCTCGGCAAAACGTTCTACAATCCCCTTACCAATCCCCCGGCTTCCTCCTGTTACAAACGCCACTCTTCCTAAAAATCTACCTGCCATTTCTAATCCTCCTGTAAAAAAATAGTAATCTATTCGATTTTAATAGACAACGCTTACAAATACTATTTAAACGTATTGCCCTACCTTTACATGTCCCTTAATCAAATTCCGCGCAATTATCATTCGCTGGATTTCATCGGTACCATCGTAAATTCTCCAAAGTCTTGCTTCACGGTACCAGCGCTCGATTGGCAGTTCTCTCGTATAGCCCATTCCTCCATGGATTTGAAGCACACGGTCTACCACATTATTTCCCATATTTGCGCCATAAAGCTTTGCCATTGAAGCTAGGTGACGATTATCTTCACCGTTATCAAGAGTGAATGCCGCATTTAAAACCAACCATTTAGCCGCTTCAATTTCTACTGCTGAGTCAGCTATTTGCCACTGAATCGCTTGTCTTTCTGCAATCGGTTTTCCAAAGGTAATCCGTTCTTTTGAATAGTCAATCGCCATCTGCAATAATCGCTCTGCCGCTCCTACCGCTCTTGCGCCAACAACCCATCTAGCAAAACCAATCCATTCTAATCCTAGATTATAGCCCTTGTGTAACTCACCAAGAATATTCTCTTCCGGAACACGAACATTTTCGAATACTAGGCCGGCTGGACCCCATTCTCCCATCGTATGTATATACTCTGACTTCCAGCCCATATCACGATCAACAATAAAGCAGGTAACACCTTCCCGCCCATGGGTAGATTGGTGTAATTCTTTATCTGTAATCGCAATTGCCATAACAAAATCCGCTTCATTCCCACCGGTAATAAACGTCTTCTCCCCATTTAACACCCAGTCACTGCCATCTTTTACAGCTGTCATCTTAATGTTTCTCGTATCGGAACCAGCACCAGGCTCTGTCATCGCAAAGCATGACTTTTTCTCACCATTAATGGTAGGCAGAAGGTATTTTTTCTTTTGTTCTTCGTTCCCGTAATAAAGGATGTTATCTGCAGATCCGCCAAAGCTAAATGGAACAAATGTTTTGGAAACCTCCATTAATACAATAGCCATCATCATTTGCCCTAGATTAGCTCCACCATATTCTTCAGGTGTATTAATACCCCAGAAACCAGCTTCCTTTGCTTTTAATTGAAGCTCCTTTAGTATTTCTTTAGAAAGGCTCGGTTTCCCTTCCCTTTCATTTCTTAATACATCATTTTCTAGTGGAACCAATTCTTTTTCTACAAATTTTCTAATTGTCTTCTGGACCATTTTTTGTTCATCTGTCAGACGTAAATGCATACCTTTCACTCCATCCTTATTAGTAGAATTTAGTCATAAAGCCCGTAATAATATATGCAAGCAAAACCGGATACATACCTACCGGTTGGTATGTTACTTTAATTGTATTCTGAACTTTCAGATAAAACAAGTTTTTTGTTCATATTTATTTTTTTCTCTTTTTTAAAATTTGACAAAACCCCAAAAAAGGCAGCGAGTTGTAATTATAATTTGCTGCTTACATTTAGAGAAGTTGTTACTATTTGTAGCCTTTTTATTGTAGTTATGTAGATTTCCAGTTTTCTGATATTCCAAAACGCGTCAAACTTTAGTAATATAGTATATGTGACTCTATAAATTAGTAAAAACCTAGGAAAACTTTCCCTCCAAGAGAGGATAGGAGAAATAAATGAATAAACCGAAATTAGTAGCCCTGTACCTAATTACCAGCTTAATTTGGATTTACGCAAGTAATTATTTACTGACTCATTATATCCCTTCGCCCCTTGTTAATTATTTTGAACGGGGGAAAGAAATATTCTATATTCTTGTAACTGGCGGAATTTTTTATTTTTTCATCCTTAAAAAGGAAGAACTAGTTTCTACAAAAGAACAAGAAAAACGTTTATCTACTCTCATCAACTCAATGGTAGATTTCGTAAACTTCAAAGATGGTGAAGGCCGCTGGATTCAATCTAATGACTTTGGACTGAAATTATTTCAGCTCGAGAATGTCGATTATTTTGGAAAAAAAGACTCCGAATTAGCAGAATACACTGAGTTCTATGGCGATGCGCTAAGATTCTGTGAAGTATCTGATGAGGAAACGTGGGAAAAGGGTACTATCACACGCTGTGAAGAGGTTGTGCCGCGCCCCGATGGAACATCGAAGATTTTTGATACGATAAAAGTTCCGTTGTTTCATGAGGATGGAACTAGAGAAGGATTAGTTATTATTGGACGTGATATTACGACACTAAGACAAACAGAAGAACGGTTGAATCGAACTGAAAAATTATCCGTCGTCGGTGAGTTATCTGCGAGTGTCGCCCACGAGATAAGAAATCCACTCACCTCCCTAAAGGGCTTTGTACAATTGTTACAAATGGAAGATGATAAACACCAAGATTATTACCAAATTATGTTAGATGAATTAAATCGAATCAACCACATTGTTGGTGAACTATTGTTATTAGCAAAACCACAGCACTTAAAATATTCGAAATTGGCTATACAAAGGGTATTAAATGATGTTATTTCGTTACTAGCCGTTGAAGCATCCCTTTACAATGTACAGCTTGAGTCTAATTTCCCAAAAGAGGATATTATAATTGAATGTGAGCCAAATCAGTTAAAGCAATTATTTATTAATTTAATCAAAAATTCAATCGAAGCATCTAATCATGACAGTAAAATATTGATTAGTCTTGATCAAATAGAACAGGATAAAATAGCTATTACGGTGAAAGACAATGGATGCGGTATTTCTAAGGAACGTCTACAAAAAATCGGAGAACCCTTCTATTCCTCAAAAGAAAAAGGGACAGGCTTAGGCTTAACGGTCAGCTATAAAATTGTCCAATCCCATAATGGTCATATTATTTTTGACAGTGAGCAAGGCTGCGGAACAACGGTTAACATTACCTTACCAATGGTCCAGGATCCCTCGCTTACAAAAAGTCATTCTGTAGTGACTGCATAAAAAAATTGCCTTTCCTGTCGGAAAAGGCAATTTTTTGTATAAGGAAATTCCACTAATGGGAACTAACTTTACGGATATGTTTTTGTCGTATATCTTTTAAATGTAACCGGATTAAAAAGGTAATTCCCAATATGATTCGATTATTCCAAAGCATTGCTTTTCTTACTTTTGGTCCGTAAACATAACGATTCCAAAGTAGATATATTGACTCCTCAAGGATAATAAATAGGATGTATATTACTGCTGCCATACCAATCCAATACCACATATCAAGAACCCCCCTCTTCCATAATTATTTCTCTAAATGTCTATTAACCTTATCTTTATTATACCTTCTACCCTTTAGACAATTGAGAAATTTCAATCCCCTTTTATTTACAATTTTCTACATAATGGCTGTGTTAAATTGGGCTGTTGATTTGTGCTCCAGGCGCTTCGCTTTCCGCACAAATCAACAGTGTTCTAAGATCAACAGTTACCTTTAACACAGCCAACATAATAAAAAACGGCTTAGCTTCCCTCTTGAGTGGGATACTTAGCCGTTTTTTGTTTTTATTTTAGTTCGGTTCTTTGTAATTTTTTGCTCGTGCGCTGTCACTCATACCTTTTGTTGTTGGGTCTTGAATAAGCCCCATCATGGAAAGTAAAATAAATAATGCATTAACAAAAGTTAAAATGGATTGCTGAATAGCATCTGAAAGTTGAAAATCTGTTATCCCTAATGCATTTAATCCTCCCAAAAGCATTTGCGCAACAATCATTAACTGAGCAACAAAGGCCATAACCCAGCTTTTGTTTTTAAAGCGGACCTTCCAGTTGATCATTTTCCCATCTCCTTCCTATGTTATAGAAGTTCTTTCTACTAACATATGCTTGGACTGAAAATGGTTGTCCGCCATTATCACAGAATCTTATTTATATTTCTCTTCTCATTGCCTTTAAAACATCCACTTTCGTTGCTCTTTGGGCGGGGCGAAGACCTGAAAGGATCGTAACGCCATAACAGATAGCCACACAGATAATAGGCAGACTAAGTGGAATTTCGCTAAATATAAGATCAGGAGGGGTTTCCTCACCAAAGGCCTGCTTAATGATTAAAGGAATAACCAAATTGACTGCGTAACTAATCCCGTAGGAAACAATAGTACCAATTAATGCCCCAATCAGACCAATATAACTACTTTCCAGCAGGAAAATTCGTTTTATGGTACGAGGAGTTGCTCCGATTGCTTTCATAATTCCAATATCGGGTGCGCGCTCTGTTACGGCCATCGTCATTGTATTGTAGATACCGATTGAAGCAATTAGAATCGCAATCGTACCTATAAAAATAAGTCCAACCTTTGCGATTGCAAACATCAAATTAACTTGCTTCAACTCATTTACTACTGAATAAGTTGCGTATTTCTCTTCTTTTAATTTGTCTGCTATGCCTTGGACCACTTCCATATTTTTCGCGTGAATTTTCACATCGTCAAAAGTATTCTTATTAGCTTCAAGTTCAGCTAACTCCACCTCATTATTTGAATCAAGGACAATCCCTTTTGGTGTTCCCGTAAATGCCTCAATTTCCTTCAGGATATCCTCTGAAATATATACACTTCTATCCTCCTGCCATTCCTTGGTTGGTTTTTTAGATATTCCCACAACGGTAACGGGTATGATTTTATCTACTGGTTTACCCTCCTCGACTTTTTGAACAGTAAGATTGATTTTTTCTCCAATAAGTTCTCCATTATAACGAAACTCTTCTTTCAATTGACCTTTTTCGTCAAACCATTCCTTTTTCGTTTCCCCTTTTATAGCAAGATTGAGCGGGAAATGATAGCCAACCACTACTTCATCTTTTGCCTTAGCGAGACGGCCTTCTGACAATTCAAAACCAGCTTTTATTTCAGATGGAAAATTAGTAACCACGGTTTGTGTACTTTGCTGATAATCTCCAATTGAATAGGACCCTTCCTGCTGCAGAATTTTCCGCGTTGTTATGGCTTTAACATCCTTAAGCTTTTCAAAAGCTTGTATATCTTTATCTTCTATCTGGCGATAACCGTTTTCATCATTTGTTTCTTGTCCATATACATCAATCTGTGTAACAATCCCACCTTCCAGTATTTCATTGACAACTGATTTTTGTAATCCAAACCCAACGGATGCAAGAACAATTAAGAATGCACAGCCCATTGCTGTAGCAAGTATGGTCATGTAAACTCTTGTTCTATTTTTCTTCATATTTTGACGAACGAAACGGAATTGGTCTCTCAGCTTCATACAAGCACCTCCTCATTCATTCGCCCATCAGTTAATTCAATGGTTCGATGACCGATTTCAGCTACTTTTTCATCATGGGTAATGATTAGAAAGGTAATCCCTAAATCTGCATTCAACTGCTTGATAAACGTCAATAAATCATCCTCCGTTTCACTATCAAGACTGCCAGTGGGTTCATCAGCTAGAATAATAGGAGGATTAACAATTAAAGCACGGGCAATACTCACCCTCTGCTGCTGTCCCCCCGATAATTCTCCTGGGTAGTGTTCCTGGTAATCTGCTAAACCAACTTTAGCCAGCATTTCATTTGTCTGTTTCTTTCTTTTATCTTCGTTGACTCCTTTTAAAATAAGTGGAAGTTCCACATTCTGAAAAGCTGTCATACTCGGTATCAATTGAAAGCTTTGAAAAATAAAACCGAGGTTCTTGATTCTAAATTCTGCAAATTTGGTCTCATTCAATTGTGAAACCTTCTGGCCATTAATCCATATTTCACCTTCTTTCGGGTGAATAAAACCACTTACCAGATTTAATAAAGTTGATTTACCAGAACCGCTCCTGCCAACGATGGTTACGATTTCCCCTTTTTCAATTTCAAAAGATATATCTCTTAGTACTGGAATGACGGTCTGTCTTCCTTTTTTTCCTACAGCAAATTCATGACTTAAGTTTTTGATTGTAATCATAATTTCCTCCTGTTTCCCTACTTCACCTTAATAGACGAAGTCCTCTCATCAAATCCCTACAGGTTATAGAATTATTTTTGTCATTCCCCAAAAAGGGCTATGATTGGTGTTTTTCTGCTAAAAAATTTATAATGAATAAAGCAAAAAATCCTTTTGAAGGAAAGGAAACATAATGGAAAAAATACGCCCCTATTGGGAAATGATTGTCCGTTTCTGGAAAAAGAAGCATCTCACACAGCTATTATTATTAGTCATACTGATTGTCATCCTCACAACCATCGTGTATTTTGGGTGGCTGGCAACAAGGGCAAATGTTCAAACCTTAAAGGAAGGACTTAGCCAACCGACTGTCATTTATGATCATAACGGAAAAATCGCAACGAATGTTGCCACCAATAGGACCGGTGGTGCAAAAATTGAGGAGCTGCCGAAATACGTTCCTGGTGCGGTTGTTGCCATTGAAGATGAACGTTTTTATGAACATAATGGTTTTGATATTAAAGGCATCACAAGAGCTTTTTTTAATAATATATTTGCAGGTGAAATTACTGGCGGAGGCAGTACGCTTACACAGCAATTAGCGAAGAATGCCCTACTCTCACCGGAACAAACCTATAAAAGAAAAGCGGAGGAGTTATTTTTAGCGGTTAAAATTGAAAAGGTATATAAAAAAGATGAAATTCTTCAAATGTACTTAAATCAAGTTTACTTTGGCAGCGGGGCATGGGGGATTAGTAATGCCTCAAAAAGATATTTTAATAAAGAGATAAATGAGGTTACCATCAGTGAGGCAGCTTTGCTTGCTGGATTACTGCAATCTCCCAATTACCTCGACCCCACGAAAAACTATGATGTGGCGATGAAGCGGAGAGATGTCGTTCTTAGTAAAATGAATGAACTTGGTATGATTACGAAAGACCAATACACTGCTGCAAAAGATGAAAAGATTAAGATTAATAGCGGCAGTGGAAGTTTAGTTGAGCGCAAATATCCCTATTATGTCGACGCTGTCCTAAATGAAGCGATTTCAAAATATGGATTAACCCAGGAAGAGATATTAACGAGGGGTTACCGAATTTATACTGAATTAGACCAAAACCTACAAACCGGTCTCGAAAAGGTAAACAATAATAAATCATTATTTCCAAAGGGAAAGGGAGATTCCATCGTTCAAAGTGGGTCTGTATTAATGGACCCAGCAAGTGGAGGTGTACGTGCACTTGTTGGCGGTCGTGGTGAGCATGTATTTAGAGGGTTTAACCGCGCTACCCAATTAAAAGCTCAGCCAGGTTCAACGATTAAGCCTCTAGCTGTTTATACACCTGCCCTTCTAGAAGGTTATACTTTCGACTCAGAGCTCATTGATGAGCCTGCTTCTTATGGTGACTACAAACCTGAGAATTTTTCTAAAACCTATCAGGGCAAGGTTCAATTGTATAAAGCACTGGAGGAATCCTTAAATGTCCCAACAGTTTGGCTTTTAAATAAAATTGGACTTGAGAAAGGATTAGATTCCCTTAAAGCCTTTGGAGTGCCTGTCGAAAAAGAAGATAGAAATCTGGCCATTGCGCTAGGCGGAATGAATAAAGGAATTTCACCGCAGCAATTAGCGAATGCCTTCTCCGCTTTTCCAAATGGCGGTAAGCGCAATGACAGCCATCTGATCACAAAAATCGTCGGTCCAACTGGAAATATACTTGCAGAACGGGAACCAAAATCAACAAAGGTAACTTCTAAGGAGATTGCCGATGAAATGACATCCATGCTTCTAAATGTTGTCGAATCAGGAACAGGCAAAAATGCTCATATTCCAGGTGTTCAAATTGCCGGTAAAACAGGTTCAACCCAGCTCCCCTATTCTGATATAAACGGGACGAAGGATCAATGGATGGTTGGTTATACCCCGAATCTAGTGGCAGCAATTTGGATTGGTTATGACCAAACCGACCGTAAGCATTATCTGCCGAGCAGTAGTTCTGGAAATGTTGTCCCGATTTTCAAGGAAATCATGAAGGAATCATTGCCACATATTCAAAAGGAAGAGTTTGATGTCGTCTCGATTAATGACCAGCTTGCCGGTAAAACGGCAACGAGAGAGAAAATTAAAAAACAGGCTGAGAAAATTAGCGAGGAATTAAACCAAAATGCTCAAAAACTGGGTGAAAAGATACAGGAGCAGGCACCAGTTTGGAAAAAATATTTGGAGGATGCCATGTTTTCAATCGGAAAAGGCATTGATACCATCATCCAGAAACTGAAAGGTTTAACAGAATAAGCACGCCAAAAGGCGTGCTCAGACTGTCGAGAAACTCTCGACAGTCTTTTATTTTGGCTCTTCTCTAAAATGTTGTTTTTTGTATACAAACGGACCGTTCCTTTCCGCTACAGGTGCTTGCTTTCCGCGGGGAGGAAGTCGAGCCTCCTCGATGCTGTGCGTCTGTGGGGTCTCGACCTTTCCTCTACATCCCGCAGGAGTCAAGCACCTTTCGCTCCAATCCACTCCTTGCTCTCAATATTGATAATGGCACAATCTTTCAGAATTCAACAATCAGCTGGAATCGTCAAACCCGTTTTAAGGATACAAATATATTTCAGGAGATTTTTGATTGTCTTTAAAGCAATTAACCATAAGATGGTAGGCGGAAGAGTTTTATTTTCCGATTCCACACATCTTAAAGCGAATGCAAACAAAAATAAATTCACTAGAGTTGAAGTGGAAGTTGAAACACGCGAATACGTTGATGAATTAAACAATTCTATTGAGGAAGACAGGAGAAACCATGGAAAAAAGCCTCTGAAAGAAAAGCGGAGGTGAATGAGAAAAAGGAAATACTCCAAAGTACGACTGAAGCTATTGTAGGTTACGGGGGGTGCATAATGCGAGTGAACTAGTGTTACTCACCGAAGCATGCCAAAACATGAAAAAAATTGCCACACACTTAACGAGACTAGAGAAAGTGTGTAGCAATTCTAATTTAATGCTCCCCTGTTGATTGGAGCGGAAGGTGCGAAGACTCCTGCGGGAGTACGGGGCAGGGGGAGACCCCGCAGGCGCTTCAGCGCCGAGGAGGCTTCCCGGCACGCCCGCGGAAAGCGAAGCACCTGGAGTGGAAATCGACAGGCCATTTAGCAGGCACGAATTTTTTTAAAAATCGTAGGTTAGACTCTAATAAAATATAAAATTGCAGAGAAAAATACCCTTTCTCGACAATCTGAGCACGCCAAAAGGCGTGCTCTTTTATTTAACATCAATGGAGTGAAAATACATATCTGCCAACCTTTTTAAATACTCTTCTTGATACTGTTCAAACGCAATAATAAAGCAAGTTGCGGGTCCAGATGATTTTAAAACATCTACATTCGTATCAAGCATTTCTTTCGTAAATTCTTTAGTAGGAAACATCTGGTTGAGCTCTGATAAGATACCTTTCGAACCGACAGGCCAAATCATGATATCTTGAAGGGTAGACACTTTCCGGAAAGTTGATAAAGGTGCAACCTCTTGTGTAAGGTCAATCACTTCGTTCCCAACTAACGGCTTACCGATTATGGCAAATTTTAAATCATTTGAAAAATACTTCTCTGTTTTTTTATCAAAAGGCTTTTTACCGAGAACTACTAATCCAATAGCAGATTGTTTAAGATGAAAGTTACTTTCTGTACTGCCAGTGATAGGTATATCCTCTAGGTTCAATTCTGCCAATCCTTTTTGGACTCCACCTACGAGCTCACTCCAAGACTCATCTCCACAAAAATTATGGAGCACAACTGAAACCGGCTCTCCTCCTGCTGCGATGCATTCCATTGCTGCTACTCTAAATGAGTAATATGCTACTGTTTCATATGAGACCTGTACATGATCCTCTGCTTTCATTCCAATGCCGCCGCTATTATCACTTGCAACAATAAGCGATTCTTGATTATTTAACGGTATGGTAATGGTATCCCTCATATATTCACATCTTTTTCAATCAAATCTTGTTTGACCAAAGCTTTGAGTCGAGGAATCGCCACTAAAGCTATGACTGTATTGATTGCTGATCCAATTAATAATGATGGAACTAATGCAACATAAAAAGCTGGATTCATGATAAATATAAACGGCAATGGTGCAGCAAATGCATTCGCAAGGATAAAGAGAATACTAGCAGTGCCTTTCTTCTTCTTTTTATATAGAACACCAAAAATAAAGACCAGAAGGGCCATTTCAATTGCAATTAGTACATGCATGGGTCCTAATGGAAAACCTGCGATTAAAGCAGATAACAAATGCCCTAACGCACCGACAATTGCTCCTGCACCACCGCCTAACAAGGCAGCAGCCAGTAATGCTGGAAAAACATCAAAAGCTACTGTGCCGATGATTGCCGGAATTTTAATTGCAGCGCCAACCGCGGATAAGGCTGAAAATAATGCCAGTAAAATGAGCATTCTACTTTTCATCTTTACGTTTCCCTTCCCTGAACACTTTTGCACTTCGAACATATTCTACGTCTTTTACGTTAAGTCGATAATTTACCACCCTTGCTAAGGCAAAGAAATAGTCGGAAAGACGATTTAAATATTTCAATGCTAATTCAGGCGTTTTCTCGTCGGTCTTCATTAATGTTACAACTAATCTTTCTGCTCTCCTTGTCACCGTTCTGGCAATATGAATCGAAGCAGACGGCTTTGTTCCCCCAGGTAAAATAAACCTCTCGAGTTCCGGAGCTTCTTGAATGTATTCATCGATTTTCTTTTCTAGGTACTCAATGGTTTCTTGCTCCAGCTTAAACTCAACTTTATCGGAAATATTGGCAAGATCCCCGCCACAATCAAATAATTCATGCTGAATTTTCTCAAGATCTGCTAAGACATCCTTAAAGATTAGCTCGTCAAGTTCCGTCATAACCTGCCCTACAAAACAATTTACTTCATCCACTGTTCCGTAAGCTTCCACTCTACTATCATCCTTGTCGACCCTGCCGCCAATAATACTTGTTTTCCCTTTGTCACCAGTTCTTGTATAAAGCTTCATTGCTTCTCATCCCCCGTTTATTTGATTGTTTGATTTAATCCATACCAAATGACATCCACTTTATCTGCTTTTGCAGCAAGATCTTGATAGGCCCATCCTGTTACATCCCGCCATAATCTAATTTCTCTCTCCATCGGGACAATTCCTTTTGTGATATCCGTCCCAATTACCACTAGTTTTCGCTCGGGCTCTGCTTTTTCCCAAGAAAGCCAATTGTTTATAATTTGAATCCAAATTTCCCGACATCTGTTTGAATGAATGGTCTTCGTTAACTCTTTCAACCAAATTTCGATTCCTTCCAAAACTAGTAAATCACTATTTATATGGTTAATGTTTTTTGCCAGAGGTGTTTCCTGATAAGCTGAAAGCCAGCTGCCAGTTAAACCGTACGTATTCTTTACCCATGCTCTTTTGCCGTTAAAGGCACCTCCCGTAATAAAGTGCAACGATCACGCCTCCTTAATGCTTCTCTATCAAAAACAAGTTCAAATCCTTGATGATGTTGTACCTGCCACGACCAAAAGTCTCTAGGTTGGGGTGCAAATTCAGATAATAAGTATCGAATGATCCCGCCATGCGTGATAATGGCACAGCGGCCGACATTTTTAGAGAGAATTTCTCCAGTAATCTCTTCCCACCCATTTTGAACCCTATGGGTGAATTTATCAAATGACTCTCCTTCTGGAGGACAATAAGATAAAGGATTCGATAGCCAACGCCGATAAAGAGGAACTTCTTTTAAATCTTCATAGGTTTTTCCTTCCCACCTGCCAAAATTCATTTCTCGTAAATTAGGTAAAAGAATCAACTCTTTATTAGGAAACAGTATAGTGGCAGTTGTAATGCATCTTGGCAGATCGCTAGAAAAATAGAGATTGTAGCTGCTTTTTGTGCTCAGGTCAGAAGACTCTTTGCATAAAGGAGAATCGTTCCATCCTAAATAAGCTTTTCGTTTATTCTCCTCTGTTAGGCCATGGCGAAATAATGCAATAACCACACTGTCATCCATAAAAATAATTCAGTCCCTTCAACGGCAGCTCCTAAAACATCACCCGTAATTCCACCGAACCACTTTACAGCTTTTCTACGGCATACTAGCAAACTAGCAAAGGCTATCAAAATCAATATCGAAACATGAAAGAATCCGTTAGCAGCCAATGTCATAAGAGCTAGAAAGACAGCAATATAAATTGGATATATCCATAATACTTTTATTGTTGCGGCACTTTGGAATAAAGTACCCAGTCCTTCCTTTTTAGCGGACTTCACGGTAAGCAGCAGGACACCCATGACACTTTTACTCATAAAAGGGATGGCAGCTATCAACATGTATGATACTATTTGTACATTTTCGGTAATCTCATAAATAAAGAGAAACCGACTGCTTAGCAATACAATAACCGAGATTACACCAAAGGCTCCTGTTCTTGGGTCCTTCATAATCTCGAGCCTTTTCGGTTGATCGCCGTATGAAAAATAAGCATCGCTTGCATCCATCCAGCCATCCAAGTGGATTCCACCAGTTAAAATAATCGTCATTAACCAAAGCAAGAACGCGATAGCAAGATTGGAAAAAGGAGTATATTCTAGCAATAGAAAAATGAGCGAAGCATATATCCCCCCTTGAAGCAATCCTAATAAAGGGAAAGCTTGAACGGCACTTTTTAAATGAGGCTTATCCATAGGTAATGCAAAACGGACTGGAATGGCAGTAAAAAATTGCAGGTCGAGTAAGAAACCCTTTAGAAATTTCATTTTGAGCACCACTTATGGATGATGTCATTTAGCTGTTCAAAATTAAGATGTGCTCTCATTTTTTCCGCAATCTCATCATATCTTGTATCTTTGTACTCACAAATATAAATGGTTTCCTTACTATGAATACCTTTGCTTTTTCGAATCATGTTTAACCAATGATTTCTCCATTCGTCATTATGAAAAAGATGATGAAGATACGTGCCAATAATTTGTCCATTCTTGCTGTAATACCCTTCTTCTTTTCCATTCTCAAGCGCTAAAAATGAACAGCCTTGCTGATGTAGTTGTGTTTTCCCTAAATGTATTTCATACCCTTCCAGCTTTCCATTTGTGGTCAAACCTGTATTTTCATGGTAGACTCCTGCAGCTCTCACTGTTTCTTTTTCATCATAAAAAGTGGTTCTGCCTGGAATCCATCCAAGTCCTGCCACGCTTTTGTTAGGTATCCCTGTATCCGAACCCATTTCATCGATAATTTCTACACCCAGAATTTGATATCCGCCACAAATACCTACAACATAACCGCCATCTTCTATATGTTTTTGAATCAAATTATCTAATTGTCTTTCTCTTAGCGTATTCAAATCATTGATTGTACTCTTTGTCCCAGGAATAATGACTGCGTCAGGATTTCCAAAATCAGAAGGGTGTTTGACCCAGCGAATCGAAACATCCTCTTCATATAGAAATGGTTCCAAATCACTATAGTTCGAAACAAACGGAAGATGGATGACAGCAATATCCAGATTCCCCTTTTTCCTGTTTGCAAATTGATTGCTTAATGACAAAGAATCTTCCCCATCAATCATATGATCTTCAACATAAGGCAGTACACCTAATACAGGAATTCCCGTTTTCTTTTCCAGCCAATGAATGCCATCTTCAAATAAGCTGATGTCCCCGCGGAATTTATTAATGATAATGCCTGCAACCCTTTGTCTTTCTTCAGGTTCCAAAAGCTCTAGCGTGCCTACAATACTCGCAAAAACTCCGCCTCTATCAATATCTGCTGCCAATATTACAGGAACATCCGCCAGCTCAGCCACCTTCATATTCACAAGCTCTCGATCCTTGAGATTGATTTCAACCGGACTTCCCGCCCCTTCAATAACCACTAGTTCGTATTCACTCGATAGGTGTTCAAGAGACTTCCTAATCACATCAAGTCCCTTTTCATAAAAAGTATCCCGATACCCTCTTCCAGAAAGAGTTTTCAACGGCTTACCTAAATAGACAATCTCAGAATCCTGGTTCGAACGGGGCTTTAATAATATCGGATTCATCCATACAGTTGCCTCGATTTTTGAAGCTTCTGCCTGGATTCCTTGTGCCCTGCCCATTTCTTTTCCATCTTTTGTAACATAAGAGTTGTTAGACATGTTTTGAGATTTGAAGGGTACAACTTTTACTCCATCATTGGCAAACATTCGGCAGAGTGCGGTCACAATAAGGCTTTTACCAACATCGGATGCCGTTCCTTGAATCATAACTCCTCTCATTTCCTAACTCCCTTCATGTTGGTCGGTATTCCCGCCTCAACTAAAAATGCTTGATCAGCGGACTTCACCAACTGCTGATGAATTTTTCCGAGAATTCGTCCATATGAAAATACGAGGTCATTCTCAGCCATTGACTCATGGAAAACTTCATTACTAACAACGATTAATACTTTTGCTCTGTCACGTATTTCAATTATTCCTGTTGTGATCCTTTCCATTACATTTGCTAAAAATGAGTTATCCCATTTTTGGTTTGCAGAAAACAGTTCATTATTTAAGAGGGTCGTAACACAATCAAGTAAAATAATATCTTCGATGTTAAAAAAATGAGCAATCTCCCCAATATTTTGAGACTGTTCAACCGTTCTCCATTGGAAATTTTCAGCTTCACGGTCATTCTGATGCTTTGCAATTCGGTCCCGCATTTCTTGGTCGGAAGCCACACCTGTTGCCAAATAGTTTAATTTACCACCATTTTCTTTTGCGAGCTCTAGTGCCATTTTTTCAGCAAAGCTGCTTTTCCCGCTTCTAACCCCGCCAGAAATAAAGATTAATGAAGCTGCCGCCATTCCAGCAACACCTCCATTAATTTACTATTTTCTTCCTTGCTTTTTATTGCGAAGCGAAGCCAATTTCCTTCCAACCCTGGAAAATTAAACGTGTGGCGGGGAATGATCCCCTTGTGCAAAAGAAATTCAAAAAAGCTAAACTGATCCTTGAGACAGGGATCTCTTAACAAATAAAAATTAACTTGGGAAGGTGTAATCACAAAATTTTTCTTCTTAAAAAAAGTAAATAACCGTTCCCGCTCTTCCCAAATATAGACTTGGGTCTGTTTAATGAATTTTTTATTTTGTAAACAAAGATCACCCGCCAATAATGCGATTGTATTGATACTCCAATGCGGCTGCAATGTGCTAAGTTCCGCAATGATGTTTGAGGGGGCAGCTGCATATCCTAAACGAAGTCCTGGAATCGCAAACATTTTTGTCATTGAACGGATGATGATTAAATTCGAGAACCTATTTATGTAAGGAATAAAAGAATGATAATCTATTAAAAAATCATAGAATGCTTCATCCAAAATCACGAAGCAATTTTGTTTTTCACATTCCTCAATAATTGAAAGTATTGTTGATACAGAATATTGAATACCCGTCGGATTATTTGGATTACACAAGAATAAGGCATCTGCACTCGGTAATTTTGGGCGTAGCTCATCCATACTTAGCGCAAAATTTGGCTCTTTCAGTTGATGATATTGAATCTCACAATGATTAGCCCGACAAGCCTTTTCATATTCAGAAAAAGTTGGTTCCACCACTATTACCTTTTTACCTGTCAGAAACCTTGCCACAAGGGTAATGAGTTCAGCTCCTCCATTTCCAATTAAGATGGAATCATCAGAAATTTGTTCACTTTCTACTATCCTGCTCTTAAGTTGTTCAGCAAATGGGTCTGGATACACATTAATTTCCTGATAAAAATCATTCCATTTCTCTTTCAGAACGGAAGGCGGGCCTATAGGATTAATATTTGCACTAAAATCTATATACTTATCTGGGAGCGAAAGCCCCATCGACTTAAAAAGGTGCTGCGGATTAGATCCATGTGAAGGCCAATTCAAGAATCATCCCTCCTATCCATAAAAATAGCAAAAATAAAAAAACGGTTTTATCTAAGATTCTATTAGCCAATAAAATATGACCTGCTTGAATAGGTTGTAGAGGCTCCCCCATCTTTGCCCGGTTTGAAAGTATTCCTTTGTAATAATTGATACCGCCTAGCTGAATACCTAAAATCGCAGCCACCGCCGCTTCACCCCAGCCGCTGTTTGGACTTGGATGCTTCTTTGCATCTCGTAACAATATCATCAACGCCCGTCGATACTCCATTTTGATAGGCTTTGTCCCGATTAGCATAAGGATTCCCGTAACCCTGCTGGGAATCCAATTCATTACATCATCCCACTTAGCAGAAGCCCAACCGAAATCTTTAAATCTCTCATTCAAATAACCTGCCATTGAATCACAGGTATTCGTTGCCCGATAAACCAGTGCCAGCGGAGCACCTCCAATCAGCGCCCAAAACAAAGGAGCTGTCACCCCATCACTCGTATTTTCAGCCACCGTTTCGATTGCTCCTCGTGCAATTTCACCTTCATTTAAAGTATCTGTATCTCTGCCAACAATGTATGAAAGTTTTATTCTTGCGCCGGCCAAGTCGCCTTTTTCTAAGGGACCATAGACATCAAGCGAAGCATCCTTTAGACTTTTTTGGGCAATTGTTGTTGCAATAATACAACTTTCAACAACAATCCCTGCAATAGGATGAATCCGATAACTAATTACTACAAGTAAAATTCCGATAGAAAATACTATCAATAGTACAAAAAGGAGCATTAAAATCCCTTTGATTCTTTTATTTTGTCCGTGGTTTAACACTTTTTCAAAGAATGAAATCAACGATCCTATCCACCTAACAGGATGCGGCCAATTAGGTGGATCCCCTACAAGCTTATCAATGAAATAAGCAATGGTTATGGCAGTTAAATGATAAACTATCATACGAATTTCCTCTTTTGAGATTTTCGAATACCCTCTGTCGTGCACTCGTAAACGGCTTTTCCAATCAGTTTTCCTAAAGGAGTAATCGTACCCGCATACTCTAGAATTTCTCCAGCCTGTGCAGCGGCAATTAAAATACTATCTGTGGAAGTCCCCGTAGCAATGGTGCCTGTCACTCCATCCATAACCTTTAAATCATGGAGCGCTTTCGCTTTTGCTTCCGTTGCAGTCATTATAGATTGAATAAATGCTTCCTCCGTTAATTCACCATTAACGAATATCCATGTATTGATGGTGCCAGGCACCTGTTCAAATGTATGCTGTACACTTTTGGAGGAATCGACAGCGTTACCAACACCTGCCGTTACCACAACAAAAAGTGAAAAACCTAACCCTTCGATGTGCTTATAGGCAACATCTTCAAGGACGACTGCTGTCATCATTCCAACTGTTTCAGAAGGTTCAAAGCTATTTGCTTTTAAAAAGTCTGCCATTTCTTTGCGATGATCGCTGCAGTTATAGTCTTTTCCAACGTGACGATTAACAAACGTATGATGCCAGCCTGTTCCCGATCCAATAACCCCAGAAGACATCGTCCTTAATGGAGAAGGGGCTTTTATCTCGATAAACTCTTTGGTCATTCGCAGCAATTTTTCATCGATTTGAACTTTTTCCATATCCTGCTTCTCTTCGGGTAATAACACCATTTGTGGTGCAGCTACTCTTGGATGGGGATGCTTCTTAATTTCGGTATGATAAACGTCTCGTATTCTTTCTTCCCTAAGCACTTCATTCGGGATATGGTTTATATTAATACTTCCGTTTTCAAGGAGAAGCAAACGATCGCAGTATAATCCTGCAAGATTTAAATCATGAAAGATGGAAAGGACTGTCAAACCCGTTTCTGTCGTCCAGTGTTTTAACAAATCCAGCAATTCTTTCTGATAGGATAAATCTAAGTGATTGGTTGGTTCATCTAAAAGAAGAATTTCCGGTTCTTGGGCAAGTGCCTGCGCCAGAAATACCCTTTGTTTTTCGCCGCCGGATAACTCTTGGATATTTTTATTTTTGAAAGAAGCGATACCTGTCTGTTTCATTACACGCTGCACGATGCTTTCATCCTTTTCTCCCCATGTCTGAAACCAGCCCGTTTGATGGGCATAACGACCAAGAGAAACGGTTTCTTTTACGGTATAGGAAAAGGATTGCGTAGAATGCTGTGACAAAACAGCTACGATTTGTGCAAGCTGTTTTGAATTAAACTCCTGTAGACGTTTACCTTTAATGAAAATATCACCTTTTGCAATCGGCAGGATTCCACTTATCATTTTTAACAGAGTCGTCTTGCCGCTTCCATTAGGTCCCAATATACCGAATAACTCACCAGTTTGAACTTCAAAGGAAATATCCTTTAATACAGATTCATCTGAATACCCGCCTGATACATCTTGAACCCTAAGCATCCTTTATCCACTTCTTTCCGTTCTTTTTCTCTGTAATAGGATTAATGCAAATACTGGGGCACCAAATAAAGCCGTTATGACTCCAATCGGCAGCTCTGTTGGAGAAATAATTGTTCTCGAAATTAAATCTGCCAAAATTAAAAATCCACTTCCCGTAATAATCGATAATGGCAGCAGGTGCCTATGATCAGGACCCCACAATAATCTTGAAAGATGTGGAATCACCAGCCCAACAAAACCAATCGTCCCTGAAACCGCAACTGCAGCTCCTGTTAATATCGATCCTGCAGTCAGGATCATTAGTTTTCTCTTTTGAACGTTCACACCTAAGTGGTGGGCACGTTCTTCACCAAAGGACATAGCATTTAATTCTTTTGTATTAAAAATAAGGATGACTGATCCTAGAACAAAAAAAGGTAAAATAATTTTTATGTATTCCCAGCCTCTCATCGATACGCTACCTAAAAGCCAGCCAATAATCTGCCTAAGTTCATCACCGGTTAAAGCAATCATGAGTGAAATAATCGCACCGAGAAAGGAACTAAAGATGATTCCTGTTAAGATAATCGTTTCCACCCTCATCGAGCGTTCAATTTTTCGGGCAAAAGCTAACACTAAAAATATCGTAACCCATGAAAATAAGATACTGAGTAAGGGCAGCGTGAAGCTTCCAATAAAAGGGATTGATAATTGGAAAAATAATGTGAGGACCGCCCCCACGGACGCGCCCGATGATACACCTAACGTATAGGGGTCCGCTAAAGGATTCCTTAATAGACCTTGAAAGGCTGCTCCTGCAATGGCGAGAGATGCTCCTACTAAACCAGCCAATATAACTCGTGGCAAACGAATGTTTAAAACGATACTCGAAAACATGGGGTCAATTTGATCTAGTGAAATAAAGCCAAATAGCTTCGACATGATGATTTGGATAATGGTAAAGATAGGAACCGAAACGGTTCCTATCGAAATTCCTAATAAAATTGAAAGGAGCAGGAAGCTTCCTGCTATCAAATAGGCTAATACTTTATTATTTAAAAATTTCCGGATAGACAGCCTTTGCAAGTTCCTCTACTCCTTCTACAATCCTTGGGCCTGAACGTGTAACAGTATCAGAATCCACATCGATGACTTGCTTGGTTTTTATTGCATTGACATTTTCCCAACCCTGTCTGCTTAACAATAGTTCTGTTGCATTTTCCGTATAAAATCCATATGTAGTAATGATGACATCTGGGTTTCGCTCAATGATTGATTCTTGATCCATTTTAATCCAGCCTTCTTGATCGCTTGCAATATTTTCAGCATTAATCAAACTGATCATTTCATCCATAAATGTGTTTTTTCCGGTTGTAAACACATCCGGAGCAGGAGATACTTCTACAAACACCTTTTTCTTTTCGTTTATTTCTTCAGCTTTGGCTTTAATTTCTGTTAATTTATCCTGCATCCCTTTAATTAGTTCTTCAGCTGCTTTTGTTTCACCAGTTGCTTTTCCAATCATGTTGATCGTATCATACACCTGTTCAAAATTGAGTGCATCATTAATGATTAAAACAGCAATTCCAGCATCTCTAAGCTGTTGGAGTCCTTCTTTCCCATTATCAGCAGTTGATTCATGTGCCAATACTAGATTGGGTTGTAAAGAAATAATTTTTTCGATGTTTAGGTTCATATCACCGATCTTCTCTTTTGATGCAACATCCTCCGGATAGTTGTCAAAATTAGATACACCCACAACTTCTTCACCAAGTCCCAGCGCAAAAGCAATCTCTGTATTACTTGGAATCACAGAAACAATTTTTTCTGGTTTTGCCTCAATTGTAACCTCATTATCTAAAGAATCTTTAATGGTTACGGGAAAGGCCGTTTCCACTCCTTTTTGCTCAGTGCTGCTGTTTTCTTGATCCTTCACAGGTTCTTTCTGTTCCCCACATGCTGCTAAAGCACCTATTGTTAATAAAAGAATAAGTAATAATGATGATAATTTTTTCATTGTTCTTCCCCCTAATGACTTTGCGTCAAAATACATCATTAAAAATGCCTGCACCTAAAAAACAAAAAACATCTCTACGATTAGTAGAGATGTTGGTTTGATTAGATTCCATTATAAAAAATGACTCTAGTCGTCCACACCTCCCTATCCTCGTAGGTTTTTTGGGGCACAAGAATTAGGCAGGTTTCCTGGCTCATGGTCATAGCTTCCTACGTCTTCCCATCAAATTGACAGTGACATAATGTAGGTTGCTCCCATTTACAGTGGCGGGACCGCGTTGGCATTTAACCAAACTTCCCTTTTAAGCTAAAAACTTTAAAAAAGTTTTTAAGCACCTATTCTACAAATATTTTTATGATAGACCTATTATATCGAATAAAAATTCAAAATGTATCATTTCCCACAAATTTCTTCAAAAAAGATCTTATTATTCCATATTTCGGATTAAATTAGCCATTTCTATAGCGCCAGTTGCTACATCCCAGCCCTTATTACCAGCTTTTGTTCCTGCACGCTCAATTGCTTGTTCAATCGAATCTGTTGTTAAAACTCCAAAAATAACGGGGATACCGCTATCCAGATTAATCCTTGAAACACCCTTGGCTACTTCATTACATACATAGTCAAAATGTGGAGTAGAACCGCGAATAACGGTGCCTAATGTAATAACAGCATCATACTTTTTACTATTCGCCAATTTTTGAGCAATTAGCGGAATTTCAAATGCTCCTGGCACCCAAGCGATGTCCACATCTCCATCACTTACCCCATGTCTTTTTAAGGCGTCCTGCGCACCGCTTAACAATTTGCTCGTAATAAACTCATTAAAACGTCCGACAACAATTCCGATTTTTAAACCTGAGCCTACTAAATTACCTTCATAAAAATTACCCATGATAATACCTCCATAAATGTTAATGTTTTATTTTTTTACCTTTTCATCTAGTATTTCCATTTGCAAGGGAACCGTTTCAATGATTTCAAGATCATAGCCCTTAATGCCTTTGATTTTTCGCGGATTATTGGTTAACAACTTCATTTTTCTAATCCCTAAATCCTTTAATATTTGGGCACCGATTCCAAATTCCCTTAGTTCTTCTCCAGTACCATTCTTTTCATTTTCGTCTAAGGTGTTATGACCATCCTCCCGTAATTTATTTAGTAAACCACGGCCTCCCTGACGTATATATAGGAGCACACCATTTCCTTCTTGTTCAATTTGTGATAATGCTACATGTAACTGTGGTTTGCACTGACATTGGAACGAACCAAAAACATCGCCTGTTAAACACTCTGAATGCACACGAACAAGGATAGGATGATCAGGATTTATTTCACCTTTTACTAATGCTAAATGTTCTTTACCATCAATTACGTTTGAATACCCTGCAGCCTTAAATTCACCAAATTCCGTTGGTAAATTGATTTCGATTTCGCGTTTGACTAGTTTGTCTTTTTTATTGCGGTATTCAATCAAATCTTTTATGGTAATCATCTTCACATTAAGCTCATCGGCAATTTTACGCAACTCCGGAACGCGTGCCATTGTGCCATCGTCGTTCATGATTTCACAAATGACACCAGCAGGCTTAGAGCCGCATAGTCTTGCTAAATCCACGGCCGCTTCGGTGTGTCCTGTTCTCCTCAAGACTCCGCCTTTTTTGGCCACTAATGGAAAAATATGTCCTGGACGCTTGAAATCAGAAGGCTTTGATTCCGGATCAAGCATGCTTAATACTGTTGCCGACCGTTCAAAGGCTGATATCCCTGTAGTTGAAAATTTATGGTCAATACTAACTGTAAACGCCGTACCATGTACGTCTGTATTTACGGCTACCATTGGGAAAAGTTCTAATTTCTGTGCTAACTCCTCATCAATCGGAACACAGATTAATCCTCTTCCATGCGTAGCCATTAGATTGATTACCTCAGGTGTAGCTTTTTCAGCCAAGGAAATAAAATCACCTTCATTTTCTCGATCCTCGTCATCACATACAATGATGACTTTGCCGTTTTGCAGATCTATCAATGCTTCTTCAATCTTATCAAACACGTCTTTTCTCCCCTTTCTAAGTTCCGTTGATATGTAATTAAGCAAAACCATTCTCTTCTAAAAAACTCGCGCTAATTCCGGATGGACTCTTTTTGTTACTATTATTTTGACTGTTTGTTAAAAAATGTCCAACATACTTTCCAATCATATCGCATTCTAAATTGACAATATCACCTGATTCCTTAAGACCAATAATACTTTCAGATAATGTATGCGGGATGAGTGATAAAGTAAATGTTTCATCTGTGACTCCAAATACAGTCAGGCTTGTACCGTCTACGGCAATTGAACCTCTTTCGATTACATACCTTAATATTTCTGTTGAGGCTTCGATTTCGTAATAGATTGCATTTTCAACCTGTTTTTTACTTTTAATTACACCCGTTCCATCAATATGGCCTGAAACGAAATGACCTCCAAACCTGCCCCCTGCAGCCATTGCTCTTTCGAGATTCACTTTTGCACCACGTTTGAGTGATCGTAAGCTGGAGGCTTTTACGGTTTCAGGCATGACATCTACTGTAAACTGATTGCCTGAAAAGCTAGTGACAGTAAGACATACTCCGTTTACCGAGATACTGTCTCCAAGATGGACATCCTTGAGAATTTTTTTTGCATCAATTGTAAGAACGAATGATTCTCCAGTTCGCTGGATATTTGCCACTACTCCTAATTCTTCAATAATACCGGTAAACATAGTTTTACTCTCCTTCCCTTTTTTTTTGCATATACCCATAAATGAATAAAAAAAGACCCTGAAGAGATGAAACACCTCAGGGTCCTTGGAAAAGGCAATAAGAAAATAGGGCTTAAAAAAGGGCAGATTTCTCCCTTGGTTAAAACCGGATTTTTTTCCTTCTCCCATCCAGACTTTAACTGTCGGCTCTGGATTTTCACCAGATCCACCGCTTAACTTTTACGTTAACCGGGTCACGGACTAAGAAGCTATGCTTCATCACCGCCGGTTAGGAATTTCACCTGACCCCGAAGGAATATTCAATATGATTACTATTAGTATACATAATAATTGGGAGAAATGCTAAAAAAAGAAAGAGAAGATAAAATCTTCTCCCAAAAATTACGTCATTTGTAGGTATCCTTATAGCTTTTTACAGGAAGATAAAGTTCGAAACCCATGCTGCCTTCGCTATCAAATTCATTTTCTTTAACAACTTTTAAGCTCAAGGCATGATCGTCTAAATCATAGCCATAATCTTGCATCCATACTAACATTTGCCGGTATGTATTTTCTAATTCTTTAAAACTTCCTTTATAGGAACAATAAACATAATTTTTGCGAGGGATGGTAAATCCAACCATACCATCAGGAACATTTTCTACCTTTTCAACTGGTGTCGTTACATAATAGGTGAATTCTGTCTCTCTGCTATGAAAGGGCGCAATTACGATTGCATCATTGGTTTGATTGGGTACTTCTTCTAACCGTACTTTCATTTCATTAAATAATTCCGGTATCTTGTCCATTTGGGAATAAGTGCCACTCCCAGAAATTCCAATTACCTTTATTTCTTCTTTTTCAAGTACTTGAATCTCCATACCTATCACTCCTCTTTTGTTGCTTATATATCTATTATTCTCACCTTACCCCTAAAATTCCTTCCTAAAAACGACAACATCGTGAATACATAAGGACTAATCTGCTCTATTTTACAAACAATTTACTTATAATTGTTTTTTCCCAAAGTCTCCATGGTAAAAAGTTTTTCAAAAAGATAGCAGCTTTAACTCCACGGCCAATTGGGTACCTAATACCCGGGTTTTCCAATGTTGCAATCTCAGCTATTTTTTTTGCCACATCCTCGGGGTTGCCAAAGCTGTTTTCCCCTTCTGCAATATATCTTTCTATGCTTTGCATGTAATCCTTATATGGAGAGTGTAAAAGTAATGATTCTTCTGCAACCTGTTTTCCTGTTGACCAAATATTGGTTTTGTAGGAACCAGGTTCAATCAATACGACCTTCACACCAAATGGCTGCATTTCTAGGCGGAGACTCTCACTCCAGCCCTCGATGGCATACTTCGAGGCAACATAAGGTGAAAGACCAGGAAAAGCTACTTTCCCGCTTATACTGCTAATATTGATTATACACCCCTGTTTTTGCATCCTCATTAAAGGCAAAAAGGCCTTGGTAACGGCGAAAACTCCAAAAACATTTGTTTCAAATTGTTTTCGATATTCATCCATTGATACATCTTCCACAAACCCTGCGCCTGCATATCCAGCATTATTAATCAATACGTCTACTCTCCCAAACTCCTCTTTAATCCACGATTTGAAGGCTTGGATTGACTCTTCATATGTAACATCTAATTCATGAACGATGATTTTAGATTCAACTCCATGCTTCCTTGCCTCCTGCAAAAGCATACTGCTTTTATTACAGTTTCTCATGGCAGCAATAACAGTGAATCCTTTTCGTGCTAATTCTACAGAAGTACTTAAGCCAAATCCGCTTGATGTACCGGTTACAATAGCTGTTTTGTTTTCCATAGTTTTATCTCCCTTTTGCTTTTGCAACCGTTGTTGAGTCAGAAATGATTCCATTGTTAATTTGAACTTCCCCGTAAGATAAGGTTTGAAGCTCGTTCCAAATAACTTGTTTTTCCTGCTCTGTCTGTACAATGATTTGATCCTGAATAATTCTAAACGGTACAAAAGACATTTCAATATTGTCCTTTTGGATATCTAGATGCAGGATTCCAGTTTGTGCTTTATCCCCTTTAATGTAATTTGGAAAAAGGAAATTTCCTAATGAATAGGCAATCGGTTTACCTTTATAATATTCAAAGCCTTGAAGCACATGAGGATGGCTGCCAATAACCCCATCCGCCCCTGAATCAATCATCGTTTTTGCCCACTCACGTTGGAAAGCTTCAGGAGAACGCTTGGTTTCAACACCCCAGTGGATATAGACAAAAAGGAAATCTGCATCTTTCTTTTCTATTTCAATGGTGTTTTGAATTAAAGATAAATCATATCCATTTGCTAAGCCTGGCTTTGTATCGGTTGCCAACCAGGTAAAGTCAGGAAGAACTCTTGAGAATGCCAGCAATTTAATACTTCTGCCTTTAATCGTATACGTTTTAGCACCATAAGCCTCTGCCTTGTTTGTCCCTCCACCCATATAGTCAAGTTGGTATATTTTCAGATTACTAAGCGTGTCGGTAAACCCGGATTGACCATAATCAAAGGAATGGTTGTTAGCCAAACTTACTAGCTGAAACCCAGCATTTTTAATCCTGTTAAGGAAATAGGATCTGAACGGAAATTATATTCCTTTGGAACCTTTACTCCGTCTGTAGTAATCGCTGTTTCCAGATTTACGACACTTAAGTCACTCGAGGAAAGTTCCTTTTTAATATGTATGAAGGGATAGTCTGGACCTTTTTGTTTTACCGTTTCTTTTACAGACCAATCCATCATCGCATCGCCGGCAAAGGTAATCCTAATTGATTTCTTAAATTGTTCTTCTTCTGCTTTTTTTGCTGCTGCTTCCCATGAATCTTTTATCTTAATTGGATCAGCCGATAGAGTTTGCTTTAGGGATACAAGACGGTGATAGTATGTAACTTTTTCTACTTTATTATCGATACTCCAAGGTTTAATATAGTTTACAAAAAACTCCTTCGTTAAAAAAACACTATTGTTTCCCGATTTTGTATTTCCATTTATATAGATACTTTCAAGTTTGCTCTTGGGTACGTCAACTGTTAGGTATTCCTTTACGATTAATTCATGATGCTTATTAACAATGTTAGCAATTCCTGCGATGACCTCCTGTGATTTTTCATATCCAATTCCCATAGTCGTGACAGCTAATCCAAAGGGTACTTTATCGTAAACGATGGCGACGTCATTATAAATCAAGTCTTTCGGAATCATCCCAACCTTATGAGCAATATTCTTACCAGGAATACCTTGAGGGATTGTAGTATTATAGATTGTATTTTCTAGGTATGTTACCAGTTTTTCTCCATATTTACTTTCCTTAGAAAATTGGTATACTTCTTTTGCATACAGAATTAAATCCCCTGCAGAAGTAACATTTTGTCCTCCGGGGTATGTATACTTAGCTCCAAGGCTTTTCATGAATTGAATAAAATTGTTCTGCCCTACTCGTTCCTTTAGCATAATAAAAGCAATATTATCACTATAGACCATCGCTTTTTCGATAAGGTCCTCAATGGTATAGCTACTCCCTATTTTATCATTTTGAATGATGCCGCTTCCTTCATAATAATGATGACTCATATAAGTTAGCTTTTCAGAAATATCGATTTCCCCTTGATCAGCGAGCTTCAATACATATAGTGCCAATGGAAGTTTAATCGTACTTGCTGCAGGCATCTTCTTATCATTATTTATTTCATAGGATACATCGGATAGTAGATTTTGGTAGTGAAGTGTAATCTTATCTTGCCATGGTTTTATGTATTCTTCTAACTCAATCTGCAAATCTATTAGATTATCATCCGGTTCTGTGCATGGCCATGCATACTTTGTGAAACTATGATAAAAAGGATAATCAAAAATAAAAAAGGATTTTTCAATGCCCCTCTCCCCCCTAGTGATTAGAATTAGTTTAATATGAGGGAGCTGCAAAAGGTGTCGAAATTTAAAGTATTTTAATAAATAATCAGAAAATAACAATAATCATTTAACAGAATAAATTTAAGGTAAAAAAATAAATAACAAGAAAGTGAATATTCCGTAACTTTATCCTTTTTAATTAATTTGTTAATTTTATTAAAAATAGATTATACTGTATGTATCTTAGTACATATTTTCAGGAGGATTTTCTAATGTCAGATAACAATCAAACAAACCAAAATGAAGAACCAAAAAAGAAAATGAGTTTGCAGGAAGCTATGAAGCAGCAGCTAGCCAATAAGAAGAATAAGGCTGCAGCAGCGAATAACAGCCAAGGCGGGCTGCAAAACAGCCAAAAAATGAAAAGCCAACAGACTAAAAAAGTGAGTAATACTCGTAGAAAAATGGGTGTTTAAT
Organism: Bacillus sp. CZDM1; assembly: GCF_055502545.1. Taxonomy (NCBI): domain Bacteria; kingdom Bacillati; phylum Bacillota; class Bacilli; order Caryophanales; family Bacillaceae; genus Bacillus; species Bacillus sp. CZDM1. Next base: position 312,619 of record NZ_JBUESO010000004.1, read on the forward strand.
GAACGGACAAAATAGAAAAGACATCACTCCCGGTATCGAGGTTAATATTGTACTTAAGGCTGATCAAAGAACCGGAAAACTAACAAGGGGTGTCGTGAAGGATATTTTAACAAATTCCAGCTCTCATCCCCATGGGATTAAAGTGAGATTAACGGATGGCCAAGTTGGCAGAGTGCAGGAAATATTGAATTCAAAGTCCACCTAATGGTAAATTGAACTATCCTTAGGTATGAATTTTCTATAATAACCCCATACTATAAATAACCATTTTACTTATCACATATTGAACCTCCACCTTTTGTGGAGGTTTTTTTATTCTATAGGGACTCTCTTTTATATGAGTGACCGCCCAGAACGATAAAAAAACAGACTCGCGTTGGAGTCTGTTTTTGATTTAGAAGGTTAATTATGCTTTACGAACGTTAACCGCTTGTGGACCACGTTGTCCATTTTCGATTTCAAACGTTACTTCTTGACCTTCATCTAACGTTTTGTAGCCTTCGCCTTGAATTGCAGAGAAATGAACGAATACATCGTCTCCACCGTCACGCTCGATAAATCCAAAGCCTTTTTCACCGTTAAACCATTTTACTTTACCATTTTCCATCTTTGTAGCTCCTCCTAGCATGTAACAATTACATGAAATTGCAATATAGTCTTGCCCGATTATTATAACCAAGAGGAATTGTTTTTAAACAATATCCTCTTGGTTATAAGTATTTCTCAATAGATTAAATTTTATTTCAAGAAAATAAAATTTTCTATTCAGTATATTGTTTATGTGTCCGCAAATGATAGTACTAGAGCACCCATTTTCGGATTGCTGCAGCGACACCATTTTCATTATTGGTTGTGGTGACCCAAGATGCTGCTTGTTTTACCAATTCCTGAGCATTTCCCATTGCAATACCTAAGCCAGCCTCTTTAATCATCGCCAAATCATTAAGACTATCACCTACGGCCATAACATTCTTCATATGTATTCCTAGGCGCTCACAGACTAAAGCCAGTCCTTTTGCCTTATTAATCCCAACTGGGTTTACTTCGATATTTGTTGGAGTCGAGTTACTTAATTCAAACTCCCCTCTTGCTTCTAGCTCTTTTAGAATTATATCCCTTGTTGGTTCATCTTTTATGTTAAACCCAAATTTCAACCATTCCTCAGCATGAATATCCTCCGGCATTTCATCAAACCAGTTTCGATTTGTGTTAATCGCCCAAAATCTTATCTTATGCTTTTGAGTAAGCTCTACCATCCATTGAATGGCATCTGTTTTCAAAAGATTTCTCTCCACTAGACCTCTTTTATCGTCCCAGATTTCACTGCCGTTTACTGTTACTAAATAAGAGGACAACGCAAGTGAATCCGCATGTTTTTCACATTTTCTTAGAGATCTGCCAGTACTGAGGACTACATAAATACCTTTTTCCTGTGCTTCCGAAATGGCGAGTCGGTTCGCCTCAGAGATCTCGTGTTCATCATTTAGCAGTGTACCATCCATATCAAGTGCAATTAATTTTATCTCGTTATCACTTTTATAATTTTCCATTCGTAATCACTCCTTTAAAACCATTACCTTAATAGACTATCCATTTTCTCACAAAATAGGAAAAATCCCCACGTACTTCGTAGAGATTTTCCAAAAAAAGTTATCGTTGGTATTGGACACGGTGAAGATTCGCAAAAATACCGCCTTGTTCAATTAACTCGTCATGACCGCCTTCTTCAGCAATTCCTTCTTCCGTCACGACAATAATCCGGTCAGCATTCCGAATGGTAGCAAGTCTATGAGCAATAATCAGCGTTGTTCGATTTTTTGCAAGTTCGTTTAAAGCTTCTTGGATGACCATTTCCGTTTCAGTATCGAGTGCAGAGGTTGCTTCATCTAAAATTAATATAGGTGGATTTTTCAAAAACATCCTGGCAATCGCTAATCTTTGCTTTTGACCGCCGGATAGCTTTAATCCCCTTTCACCAATTTCCGTTTCATACCCATCAGGCAGTGATTGAATAAATTTCTCGAGATACGCACGTTTTGCAGCCTCAAATATTTCCACATCTGTTGCATTCCGCTTCCCATATGCGATATTTTCTCGTATAGTCCCCGTAAAAAGAAAGACATCTTGTTGAACAATTCCGATTTGAGAGCGAAGTGATTTTTTTGTCATATTACGAATATCGAATCCATCAATCATAATGCAGCCATTGCTCACATCATAAAACCTAGGGATCAAAGAACAAATCGTGGTTTTACCTGCTCCCGATGGTCCAACAAACGCAATAGTCTCACCTGCAGTAATGTTTAGGTTGATACCTTCAAGTACTGACTTTTGTTGGTCATAACTAAAAGAAACATCATTAAAGATAATATCACCATTAAGTGAAGCTACTTCAATGGCATCATCCGTATCCTTTACTTCTGGCTCAGAGTCGATAATTTCCATAAAACGTTTAAATCCAGCCATTCCTTTTGGATACAATTCCATAATCGCACTAATTTTATCAATTGGTTTAAAAAGAACATTTATGTAAAGTACAAATCCGACAAGCTCCCCATATGAAAGCTGCCCTGTAAAGCTAAGCCATGCACCATAAACAAGTACAATAATGGTAATTAACCTGGTCATCATATAAATACCGGATAAACTGAAAGACATCACGCGATATCCTACTAGTTTTGCATTTCGGTATTTATGATTATTTTTTCGAAATCTTGCAATCTCAAAATCTTCATTTGTAAAGGATTGAACCACACGGCTTCCTGACACACTATCTTCCACTCTCGCATTTACATCTGCAATGCTTGTGTACATATGACTCCAAGCCTTATTCATCTTTAGATTACAGACTACAACTAATAATGCTAACAAAGGTAAAATCATTACAGCGACAAGTGCTAATTTCACATTAATCGTCAGCATAATCCAGAAAGCACCGATAAAAGTCATCACGGCAATGAAAACATCCTCAGGTCCATGGTGGGCAAGTTCACCGAGGTCAAATAGGTCGTTGGTTATTCTACTCATAATATGCCCTGTTTTGGTATTGTCAAAAAAGCGGAAAGACTGTTTTTGCACATGCTCAAAAAGTTCTTGCCTCATGTCTGTTTCAATATTAATCCCAAGCTTATGACCCCAATAATTCACCACAAACTGCAAAAAGGTACTAAGTACATAAACCATCAACAGCGCAATACTAACTGTCACAATGGTTTGCCAATCTCCCCCCGGCAGCAATTCATCAATAAACCAAGATACTGCTAATGGAAAAGCTAACTCTAAAACCGCAACAACAACAGCACTGCTAAAATCAAGGATAAACAGCTTTTTATGCGGTTTGTAATAAGAAAAGAAACGTCGAATCATCGCAGATCTCCTTTTTAGTTGGGGTAATTGGATTATATGAAAATATTTTGAAAATTACAATCAAAAAAACCACCTGTAATAACTTCAGGTGGAATTCATTTATTCTTTCTATATTTAATGATGGTGATGATGTCCGCCTTTTGATGGATTGGTAATCAGCCATTCTTCTTTTGGAACATGGAACATTTGAATCCATACACCATCTAGATATTCATCTCGCGTATCGAGGATTAAATCAATGTCCTTATCTGTTTTAACCACTTCATCATGCTCTGTTGGGGTATCGAGCATTAAATCATAATGGGCATGGTCACCATGCATATTGGTTACATACACACGGAACAATTTCCCTTCTGCTTCTTCCCCCTCCAACATTTTTTTCAATGCTTTCGCTGCATGGCGATTGATTTTGACTTTCATATATGTCTCTCCTATTCCTATGTATTCATATACATTATCCCATTAATATCTAAATTTAGACAATTATTTATCGCTTAAACTGAAGATATTCCCACTGAATATCTAATAAAGGAAATTAAAACCTTAACAAATTTGTCACAAATTATTTGAAAAACGTATATAAACATCACAGCGATGTTGTTAATATTGTAGTAGGAAATAATGACACTAATTATAAAATTATTATTAGTTAGTAATTAATCTCATTAAAAAAAGGTAAATTCCTAAACAAGTTTGTGAACAAATTCACGTACAACCACCATTCTAATAAATGAGAGGAGAAAAACACATGCACAAAAAGGGTACAAAAGGGGCTTTATATTCAGTGATTCTTACAATTATCACACTATTAACTGGATGTGAGCCATTACTTGTCTTGGATCCCAAAGGTCCTCAAGCCGAAAGGCAGGCTAGTGACATCCTATTATCAATAGGAATCATGTCTGTGATTGTCATTGTCGTTTTTGCATTATTAGTCTACATGCTAGTAAAATACCGAGCTTCTAAACAAAGAGCAGATTATGAACCTCCTCATATCGAAGGAAACCTTTGGGTTGAGGTTATTATGGTAGGTATTCCAGTATTAATCGTTGCTTATCTATCTTACGTATCTGTTCAAAGTAATTATATCGTTGAGGCAACACCAAAAGGATATGAAGATAAAGAGCCATTAGTCGTCTATGCTTCATCCTCAAACTGGAAATGGCATTTTAGTTATCCAGAAGAAGGAATTGAAACCGTCAATTACTTATATATTCCAACAGACAGAGCTCTTGAATTTAAACTTTATTCTCACGGTCCGATTACAAGTTTTTGGATACCACAGTTAGGCGGACAAAAATACGCGATGAATGACCATGTCACTACCTTGCATTTAGCAGCCGATGTCCCTGGTGAATTTATGGGACGAAACGCCAACTTCTCAGGTAAAGGATTTGCTGAAAATACATTCAATGTCACTGCAATGTCTCAAGAAGATTTTGACGATTGGGTAAAAGAAGTAAAAGAAACAGCTAAGCCGATAACAGAGAAGAAATTCGAGGAATTGTTAGAACCAGGTCATCTAGGGCAACAAACATACACTGGGACTCACCTAGAATTTTCACCGCCGCCATCTGGCCATAATCATAACGATGAATCAGCAGAAACACCTGAAACAGAATCTCAAACAGATTCCCATACCGGGCATGAAGGTATGAGTCATTAATAATAAAAAAGTAATCTTCCGTTGAAAGGAGATATAATAAATGGATTTCTTTAATCGATTTGCCGTTCCACATCCTAGTATTGCGATTTATGCATCGATGGCTGCAATTGGCCTTACACTTATTGCTGTTATTGCCGGGATAACTTATTTTAAAAAATGGGGTTACCTATGGCGTGAATGGTTAACAACTGTTGACCACAAACGAATTGGTATTATGTATTTGCTATCTGCCCTCCTCATGCTATTCCGAGGCGGGGTTGATGCCATCATGATGCGTGCTCAGCTGGCTGTACCAGAAAATACACTGCTTGACGCACAGCATTATAATGAAATTTTCACCACACACGGGATCGTAATGATCCTCTTTATGGCAATGCCATTCATCATGTTCTTTATGAACTTTGTTGTTCCACTACAAATCGGAGCACGTGATGTGGCATTCCCACGCTTGAACGCATTAAGCTTCTGGCTATTCTTTATGGGTGCGATGTTATTCAACATTTCATTCGTTGTCGGAGGTTCACCTGACGCAGGCTGGACATCTTACTTCCCGCTTGCAGGCAACGAATTTAGTGAATCTGTCGGTACCAATTATTATATGATTGCGATTCAAATTGCAGGTATTGGTACATTAATGACAGGAATAAACTTCATCACTACCATTCTCAAAATGAGAGCGCCTGGGATGACATTAATGAAAATGCCAATGTTTACTTGGTCCGCTTTAATTGCGAACGTAATTATCGTTTTTGCTTTTCCAGTATTAGCTGTGTTACTTGCAATGGGAACCTTGGATCGTCAATTTGGAACACATTTCTTTACCATGGATAATGGCGGTATGGATATGCTTTGGGCCAACATTTTCTGGGTTTGGGGACACCCTGAAGTATATATCTTAATCCTGCCGGCTTTCGGTATTTATAGTGAGATCATCTCCACCTTTGCACGTCGTAACCTATACGGCTATACATCAATGGTTGGTTCGATGGTTATTATCTCTCTTCTATCCTTCTTAGTATGGGCGCACCATTTCTTTACCATGGGGCAAGGTGCCTTAACAAATAGTATCTTCTCGATTACGACAATGGCAATTGCCGTTCCAACAGGTGTGAAGATTTTTAACTGGCTGTTTACGCTAAGAAAAGGAAAAATCGTTTTTACTACGCCAATGCTTTATAGCATGCTTTTCATTCCGCTTTTTACACTTGGCGGAGTAACCGGAGTCATGCTAGCAATGTCTGCAGCAGACTATCAATATCATAATACGATGTTCTTAGTCGCTCATTTCCATAACGTTATTATTCCTGGTGTTGTCTATGCAATGCTTGCTGGGCTGCATTATTACTGGCCAAAGATGTTTGGCTTCATGCTAAATGAGAGAATTGGAAAATGGACGGCATGGTTAATGTCTATTGGCTTTATATTGGCTTTCATGCCGATGTATATTTCAGGTTTAGATGGCCAGGCACGCAGGATGTACACATATTCAGAATCTGCTGGATTTGGACCAATGAATATGATTTCTTTTGTTGGCGCGGCGATAATGGCCATTAGTTTTGTGTTAATTGTTTACAATATCTACTATAGTACTCGTTATGAATCAAGAGATATTAGTAATGATCCTTGGGATGCGCGTACACTAGAGTGGTCTACACATACACCAGTACCAGAATATAATTTTGCTATTTTACCAGATGTACGGTCCAATGAGGCATTATGGGATGCTAAGAAAAATGGTCATGTACTATTTAAAGGTGAATACGAGAAAATTCATATGCCAAATAATAGCGGTATCCCATTTATTATGAGCTGTATCTTCTTTGTATGGGGATTCTCCTTTATATTCAGTCTGTGGATTCCTGTCATCGTTACTACTCTAGGAATTTTCGGATGTATGGCTCTAAGGTCATTTGAGCAAGACCATGGCCGTTATATCTCTGTTAAAGAAATTGAAGAAACAGAAACAAATTTGCGAGGTGCTTAAAAAATGAAAATAGATAACTCGCTTCCATTAGAATATAGTACCGAAGAAAACAGTTTAAAAATCTTAGGATTTTGGATCTTCCTTGGTGCCGAAATTATGCTTTTCGCTACCCTTTTCGCTACCTATTTCACTTTAGAGAATAGAACGGGAAGCGGACCAACTGGTGAAGAGATTTTCCAAATTACTCCTGTTTTATTTGAAACAATCCTTCTATTAACTAGTAGTTTTACTGTTGGACTTGGGATTCATGCGATGCGTATCGGGAAACAAAAAGCGATGATTACCTTCTTCTCCCTTACACTTCTTCTTGGTCTTGCCTTTTTAGGAGTGGAGATTTTTGAGTTTGTTACCTATGTACATGAAGGTGCAGGATTACAAACCAGCGCATTTACAGCTGCCCTGTTAACCACACTTGGAACACATGGAGCACACGTTACACTTGGATTTTTCTGGGGATTATTTATTATCCTGCAGATTAAAAAACGTGGATTAACTCCACAAACAACCAATAAAGCATTTATCTTCTCACTTTATTGGCATTTCCTAGATGTTGTTTGGATTTTCATCTTCAGCTTCATCTATTTGAAAGGAATGATGTAATATGAGCCAATTATTTCCGATGAAGCAAGTACTTGGTTTTGTATTTTCTTTACTCCTTACAACCGTAGCACTTGCGGTATATTTCTTAGATATGTCGTTTGCAGCAGGAATGACAACCTTACTTGTTACAGCATTCATCCAAGCAGGACTTCAACTAGTTGTTTTTATGCATGCTGGGGAAACAAAGGATAAAGGTGCAATTTACACAAATGTATTTTACGGTTTGATCATAGCACTTGTAACAGTGTTTGGAACGTTACTCGCGATGCTTTGGGATATGTAATTGAAAAAGGAGTACCTATTGAATAGGTGCTCCTTTTTTTGATTTAACTGGACCTACTTTCGTCCCTATATATGATTTTTCTAACATTTCATCTGTTACGACTAAAAACACACCAATCAGAAAAATAAATACGGCACCAACTGATGTTCCAATTCCAATTGGAACCAAAATGTTGTAACCGGTTACAAATATTCCGGCAATAAAAGCCAAAATACCCATAGTTAGAACAGTTAGGCCGACATACGTTACAGCATTAAGGAATTTCTCTCTACTTTTCATAACAACGTATCCCCTTTCTATATATTAATTATTGACCGCGTTCACAAAATTGTCAAACTTTTTTTAAGAATCGATACTCTATTCTTGACATAGCAAAACAAGCAATTCCCCAATTAGGCGGAATTACTTGTTTAGTTTTTTTCTTCTGCTGTAAAAACCTTCTTCGCTTCTATTAATAAAATATGATGTCCTTCAATTTCCTTAACGGTGAAGATGACCCCTTCCTCTTCAATCTCGTCACCCTTTTTAGCATCAAAATTCCGTGTCAGAAACCAGCCGCCTATCGTATCCATTTCATCATCTGATAAATTGGTCCCTAAAAGATCATTCACTTCATTAACCAATACTTTTGCATTGAAACAATAATGATCTGGACCGAGTTTCCTAATTTCCGCGACTTCATCAGTATCGTATTCATCACGGATTTCACCAACAATTTCTTCTAAAATATCCTCAACGGTTACCAATCCCGAAGTCCCGCCATATTCATCAAGGAGAATGGCCATATGTGAACGTTCTTTTTGCATTTTCACCAGTAAGTCATGAATGGGAATCGATTCAATGACGCGAATAACTGGTTTTAACATAGGTTGTAAGGTAGTATCCTTTAGGATTTCTTCTTTTTTAATCTCTTCCGTTAAAATTTCTTTTATATTTATAAGTCCTAATATATTATCCTTATCCCCATCAACTACAACAGGGTAACGTGTATATTTTTCTCTCTTTATGACTTCCCTAACGGTTTCAACACTATCATTCATATTCAAGGTAACCATTTCTGTCCTAGGAACCATGATCTCTTTTGCAATTCTTTCATCAAACTCAAATATATTGTTCACGTACTCCAGTTCGCTTTTGTTAATCTCGCCGCTTTCATAGCTTTCTGACAGCAGTATCCGCAATTCCTCCTCTGAAAGTCCTAATTCATTTTCAGAGACCGATTTGAACCCAAACCAGCCAACAAGTACTCGAGCTGAGTTATTTAATACCCAAATGAATGGGTACATAAGTTTATAAAACCAAATCAAAGGTTTAGATGTCGCAAGAGTAATTTGTTCCGCTCTTTGGATCGCTACTGTTTTAGGAGCTAACTCTCCAATTACAACATGCAAAAATGTAACAGAAGCAAATGCCAAACCAAACGATAAAATATGGGATACTGCCTCATTTAATTCCAGCCGCTTAAATAATGGAAACAATAAGCTCTCAACCGTGGGTTCTCCCAGCCAGCCGAGGCCTAATGCTGTAACAGTTATACCAAGCTGGCAGGCTGATAAATATTCATCCAAGTGGGTAGTCACATGTTTGGCAGCTTCTGCCCCTTTTCTGCCTTCTACAATTAATTGTTCAATTCTCGATCCCCTTACTTTCACGATAGCAAATTCTGTTGCAACAAAAAACCCAGTTAACGCGATTAATATTGCAATTAAAAGAAGATTTATGATTGTCAATCGCTGACCTTACATGGTGTAAGGCTTACACCTCCATAATAAATGTATGTATACGTTTATTCATACCCATAATCAGCTCTTTTTACTGAAAGAAAGCTGCAATCGATTGAATGCAGCTTCCTTTCAAATCTTAGTATTATAAGTTTTCCTTTATTGATAGTAAATTATGAGGCTTTTGTATCTAATTTCGCTTTTTCTACAACTTGATCCTTTGATAAGAACCAGCCTGCTGCAGCAATTCCCACTAACACTGCGTAAAACGTTAGTTTCCATTCGGTTGAATGGGCAAATTCTTCACTTAATACCGCAAGCGACGGATGTGAAAGTGTGTACACGGCAAGCTTTACACCTACCCAGCCAACAATACCGAATGCTGCAATTTCTAATCCAGGTCTTCTTTCTAACAGCTTAACAAATTGATTAGCAGCAAAACGCATAATCACTAGACCAATAATCCCACCAGCAAAAATAACTAAGAACTTTCCACCATCTAGACCCCCGATATTAGGAAGCGGCGTTTCTGGCAGCACAACTGCAAGTGCTACTGCAGCTAAGATGGAATCGACCGCAAAGGCAATATCTGCTAATTCTACCTTAAAGACAGTTGCCCAAAATCCACTTTGCTTAGCAGGTTTCTCTTCCAGTTTATTTTCTGCTTTTCCATTAATAGCTACTTTACGGACAATATGATTAATCGCCATAAATAACAGATAAAGGGCTCCGATTGCTTGAACCTGCCATACATCCACTAGGAAAGAAATAACAAATAATGAAACAAATCGGAACACAAACGCACCAGCTAAACCATAAAACAAAGCTTTCTTTCGATCTTCTTCAGGAAGGTTTTTAACCATGATTGCAAGTACTAAGGCATTGTCTGCTGCTAATAATCCTTCCAGTGCTACTAACACCAACAATACCCATCCATATTCCAGCAATAGAGAAAAGTCCATCAATAAGTCCTCCTAAGTAAGTAAGTTTTTTTCTAAAATATCCCTTTCGCTGCAATAAAAAAGCCTTTACCCTGGGCAAAAGCTGCAATTCGCTTTTACCCTGGTAAAGGCCACAAAAATACAAAAAGACCTTTACCGTTTGTGCAGTAAAGGTCTTGCTAACAACGTCACGTTGCCAATAAAGCCGGAGAAAATTACTTCTCGGAATGACGACTTTATTGTCCAGCTACTCCCCTTTAAAAAGGAAATATTTTATTACTAATACTATATGATAGAACCGACAAATCGTCAATACCAAAATTTAGCTATTGCCATATACTCCAGAACTAATAGGAAATCCTTTACATTTCTTCAAATATAATCGTAAAATAATAAATAATTACCAATTCTCTTATGAGGACATACTAACCAAAATGTATCAAGGATGTGAAAAAATTTGGAGAAAAAGAAAAAAAAGAAATCTCATTTTCCAATCCGCCTCAATCTGCTATTTTTCAGTGTTTTTTTGTTATTTTCCATCCTAATTTTGCGCCTGGGATTTGTTCAAATCGTATACGGGGAAAATTTTAAACGTGAGTTGGAAAGAAAAGAAGATATTACGATCAACAACCCTGTACCTCGGGGGAAAATGTTTGACAGTAATTACCGAGTCATCGTTGACAATGTTCCAAAACGCGCGATTACATACACAAACATGGGAGCCAGCCAGAAAGAGATGCTGGATACCGCTGAAAACTTAGCAAAATTAATTGTTAAGAATTTTGATAAAATGACGCAACGGGAAAAAAGGGATCTTTGGATCCTCAAAAATCCGGAAAAAGCGGATGCAAAAATTACTAAAAAAGAATTAGATTTATTTAGAGCAAAAAAATTAAAAGATAATGATTTATATAAATTAAAGATCGAAAGAATCACCGAAAATGAAATAAGTCAATTAACGCCAGAGGAGCTAGAAGTCTGGTCCATCTATCTTGAATTTTCGAGCGGTTATAAATTCACCCCGCAAATTGTCAAAAATGAAGATGTCACACCGGAGGAATTTGCGATTGTGAGTGAAAATCTACAATCCCTTCCAGGAGTTGACACCACAACAGACTGGGATAGGTCCTATGCCTTTGATCAAACATTAAAATCAATCCTGGGGAACGTAACCAAAACCGAGGAAGGTCTGCCTGCAGACCGACTAGATCATTTCTTATCATTAGGGTACAACCGTAATGACAGAGTAGGAAAAAGCCAGCTTGAACTGCAATACGAAGATGTACTCCATGGACACAAATCAAAGGTTAAAACGATAACAGATAAGCAAGGGAATGTCATTGAAACCGAAGTGGTTTCGGATGGAAAAAGAGGCAAGGACCTCGTCCTTACCGTCGATATGGTTTTACAAAAAGCTGTAGAAAAAATCATTGAAGAAGAGCTCTGGGGATTGAAAAATACGCCTAATACCTCTCTCTTGGATCGCGCGTATGTCGTGTTAATGGATCCGAATAATGGGGCCGTTTTAACAATGGCAGGAAAAAGAATAGTGAAAAATCCTGAGACCGGAAAATTAGAAATGCAGGACGATGCACTAGGTACCATTACGACTACCTACAATGTAGGTTCTGCTGTGAAGGGTGCAACGGTTTTAACTGGTTTTAAACAAGGTGTTATTAAACCAGGCACTCGAATAAATGACACAGGAATTAAAATCAAGGACACTCCACTGAAAAAGTCTTATTCCTATTTAGGTACACTGAATGATGTCGATGCGTTAAAATTATCGTCAAACGTTTATATGTTCCATACTGCCATTAGAATTGGTAAAGGAAATTACCAATTTGAACAGCCTTTAAGCCTTGCTCCAAATACGGTTGACATCATCCGAAATTCTTTTGCAAGCTTTGGACTTGGTTCTAGAACAGGTATCGATCTGCCAAATGAATCTAGTGGACTAAAAGGGCCAAGCCGGCTCCCTGGTCATATAATGGACTTAGTAATTGGACAATATGATACGTATTCTCCAATGCAGTTAGCACAATATATTTCAACCATTGCAAATGGCGGAAAAAGGATGAAACCACATATTGTAAAGGAAATACGAGAGCCTATCGATAATCATACAGATGAAATTGGTCCTGTTTTTCTAGAAATTAAACCAACTGTCCTTAATACGATCGATGCTGAACCTGCATGGATTGACCGGGTCCAATTAGGCTTCAAAAAAGTATTCCAGGAGCCAGGGGGAACAGCATATAAACGTTTTACCGGTGTCCCCTACTCTCCTGCAGGAAAAACTGGTACGGCGGAAGCATTTTATGATGGACCATTACGTGCTAATTTCGGTAAGGAGCCTCCTCCGGTTATGAATTTAAGCTTAGTTACTTATGCACCGAGCGCTAATCCTGAAGTGGCAATGGCTGTGATTGTCCCTTGGGCCTACCAAGGAACCACCGATAATGGAGCAAACTTTCTTATCGGGCGGAGAGTGATGGATACTTACTTTTCCATGAAGAACAATTAATTAGAAAAAGGCGTCTGGTATTTTTTAACCAGACGCCTTTTTCAATTCACTATTTAATTGGTAATACATAAAACAATACGCAGAAAAAGTGAAGCACAGTTGCTGCGATTACAAAGAGGTGCCAGATTGCGTGGTGGTAGCGGAACCCGCGCCATACATAAAAAATGGCACCAAAGGTATAAAGAAGACCGCCAATCATTAATAATGTCATCCCTTCGGAGGGAAGCTTGGCCGCTAGTGGATTCCACACGAAAACCATCATCCACCCCATGACAACGTAAAGAATGGTGGATGTAAATAAGTATTTTTTTGTAAAAAAACACTTGAATACCGTCCCGGCAATTGCGAGTCCCCAAACGATACCGAACAGTGACCAGCCTAAAGGACCTCTAATTACAATGAGCAGAAATGGTGTATAAGTTCCAGCAATATAAAAGTAGATAGAGGAATGGTCGAAAATTTCAAATATGTCTTTTGCTTTACCTTCAGGAAAACTATGTACCAATGTTGATGACATATACAAAATGAACATGGAGGCTCCATAAATCGTAAAACTAACAATGTGCCATGCCGTTCCGTAGAGTGTGGAAAAGACAATTAATATGACCAAAGCAGCAATACTAAGCATGGCACCAATTCCGTGCGTAATCGAATTGGCAACTTCCTCTTTCCGTGAAAATACATGTGTGTTTGCCATTTCTCAAAGCTCCTTTTTAACTCTTCTTCAATTTCTTCATTAAGTCTATTATGCTCTTTTTTGGACTCCAACAGTTAAATTTATAATTAGTTTTGGTTTCAAACCCTAAACGACTGCAGTAATAAATCATACGATCTGATTTTCTTTCCGCTTTAAAATGCCTGCAGGTGGCGCAGAAATGGAAGTCTTTCATTATATTCCCCTCCACAGATTTACCAATCTATTAATTATTCATTCATAGTTTGTTCATATTTTTTCGTTAAGATAAATTACAGGTTCAGTAACAGGCAATCCTCCCCCCTTTATTTTATAGATTCTTTACCCATACCCGGCAATTTGCCGGGTAAATTTTTTTAAAACGAAAACACTAGGTATACCACTGTTCCCCACATGATTACAGCAGATATTTTGTTTAACGTGTTAATGAATTGGCCCGTTTGATCAAGTTTTCCTACCAATCTGCCAACGACGGATAATCCAAAAAACCATAACCAAGAAACGAAAATACATACCATAGTAAAGACTGCCTTTTCTATTCCTGTGTACGCTATTGAACTTGTTCCGATTACTCCAATTGTATCCATTATGGCATGTGGATTTAACAATGAAACAGACGCAGCAAAGGTAATTTGTTTTTGCGCTGTAAATAGTTGACCACTATTCTCCTCTGTACTAGGTTTACTTTTCCATGTTACATAGCCCATATATAATAAAAAAGCAATCCCAATTACACTCAATGCTATTTTTAAAAAGCTGATTTCTAAGACAACTGCGGAAATTCCTAAAACAGCCAACGAAATTAAGAGTGTATCACAAAGTGCAGCTGTTAAAACCACTGGTAATGCATTAGTCCATTTTGGCTGTAAGGCACCCTGATTAAATACAAAGACATTTTGTACCCCTAAAGGTAAAATTAGTCCGAAGGCTAAAATAAATCCATGAATTGCAGCACTTATCATCCTGTCTCTCCTAAACATAATAATACTGGCTGTCTACTAAATGAGCAGACAGCCTTTTTGACGATATTATATTTTTCTTTGCATAAATATCTCTGGGTCATCGAGTGTCTGAAAACCGTATTGTTCATAAAGACCATGAGCGTCGAAAGTACATAACATCATTTTCCGAACATCTTTTAGTTCGGATTGCTCCACCATCGTTTCCACCATCCATTTCGATAAGCCTCTTCCCCTATATTCAGGAAGGACAAATACATCCATAATCCAAGCGAATCTTACAAAATCAGTTACCGCCCGGACAAAACCAATTTGCGTTGCATCCCCTTTTGCAGGATCTCCCTCATACATTCCAAAGCAAATCGAGGATTTCTCTATCGATTTCTTTACTTTTTCAATCGTAATACCTTTGGCCCAGTAAGAATCAACACTTAAAAAATGGTGAATCACATCAGTATCAAGATATTGCTTATCTGTACTAATAGTAAAACCAGCCTTTTCCCAACTAGACATCTTCCATCACCTTCCATAAATTAGGGATAAACTACTATCTTGTTGTATCTGAAGTATACTTCCTTCCTTGCCTGTCAATAACAATACCAAACACTAGAAGAAAGAGGTGTCATGGCATGAAGGGAATCTATTTTATTAATGATAGGATAAGATTAAATGGGCTTTCGAAGGAAGAAAGCTTTAAACTCCAAGAACAATCTATATTACCTTACATTCAACAGCATAAAATCGAAGTCGTTAAGTTAAATCCATACCAACTTTATGACTACTACACGATTCCACACGCGCTGTTACATGATCTAAAAAAGCATAAAAACTATCTTGATTGTTTGGTTCAGTACTCTCCTTTCGTGATGGAAGATTTTATTAATTCGTATCCAGCACGATGGTTCATTTTAAAAAGCTTCTTTAAAGAAGTCATTACAATTGAAGAAAAAGACCTCCCAGTAAAATACATTGTTTAGTCCAATGATCCTTTAGCCATTTTACGATAAATTATGAAAAAGTTAATAATGAAAATAATGAGAATATAACACCCATATAAAACAAAAGAAAATAACTTATTGCTGCTAAAAGAAGCACCCGCATAGGATAAAATCAATATGTTTGGTATTTTCCCTATCGTTGAAGCGGCAAAAAATATCAGCCAATTCACGTTACTTAAACCACAAATAATGTTGACAACAGGCGCTGGGATGATTGGAATCAGTCGGCAGGTTAGGATAGCAACAAAGGAATTTCTATCAAGAAACTTCTCATATTCCTGAGCTTTCGGATAATTCTTTAACTTAGATTGTGCATAATCCCGGAAACCGTACCTGCTTAAATAGAAGAAACCTATTGTTCCAGCCATTGCTCCCGTTAAGGAAACGATCACTCCTTGAGTGGCTCCAAATACTCCGCCAATAAGACCAGCTAGGACAGGAAAAGGAATGACAGGAAAAAAGACGCATATGGCAACAAACAGCATGCTAATGAAAATAGAAAGTACTCCGCCTGCCTTCATTATTGTAAGCAGTTCATCTTTTTGAAAAAAACCAATTGCAATGACAATCAATAATAATGATAGGCTTAGGATTCTTTTAACCATCAATTTCTCCTAATCTAATTTACTCTTCATAGTTAAGTATAAAGGTAAATGCCCTTTACATAAACCATAAATATTCAGATTTTTTGAACAAAAAAAGACCTCTATCGTTAGATCAACCCTTATCCATCAAGGATTTCCGATCACAATATCTATTAAAAATACAATAAATAGTAGTAGTTTGATAGTTTTTAGAAAAAGGAATGTAGAAATATTGTAACAAACCTTATGAAATATTGTAACAATCCTTTCATGCACAACGAAAAGAGAGACCTATAATAAACACATAGAAACATTTTTAATGATTTTAATTGTTCTTAAAAAATTTAATGAATCTTGGTGATGACAATGCAAGCAATAGGAAAAGGACACCCACACGCAATGGGACATCCACACGGAGTAAGCAAGGGCATTGATTATGATGTAAACCCCTTTATTGTAATTTGGGAAGTAACGCGCGCATGTGAGTTAAAGTGTGTACACTGCCGAGCTGATGCCCAGTTAACTCCAGATTCTCGTGAATTAACGCATGAAGAAGGAATTAATTTAATTGATCAAATTTATGAAATGGACAATCCAATGCTCGTTTTCTCAGGCGGAGATTGTATGATGAGAGAGGACCTTTTTGAGCTTGCAGATTATGCGGTTAAGAAAGGCATGCGTGTTTCGATGACACCAAGCGCAACCCCAAATGTTACGAAAGAAAGAATGGAACGTGCTAAAGATGTCGGCCTTTCCCGCTGGGGCTTTAGCCTTGACGCACCGACTGCTGAAATTCACGATAAATTCCGCGGAGTACCTGGTTCCTTTGACCTGACACTTGAAAAAATAAAATACTTAAATGAATTAAAAATGCCTTTACAAATAAATACTGTTATCTCTCGTTACAATTACGACCATCTTGAAGAAATGTCTAAACTAATTGAAGAGCTTGGCGCCGTTATGTGGTATATTTTCTTACTCGTTCCAACCGGACGAGGTCAAATAGATGCGTGTATCACACCTGCAGAGCATGAAAAAGTATTCCGTTGGTTGTACCAGCTAAGTAAAACAGCTCCTTACGACATTAAAACAACTGCTGCACAGCATTACCGTCGAGTTGTTTTACAAGAAAAAGCACGTGACCATGTTATTGAAAAAGGTGAAATTCGCTACGAAGACTCTATCACCACTGATTTTGCTTCGATGCACGATGGTTTAAAACGTGCACCAAAAGGTGTAAATGACGGAAATGGCTTTGTCTTTGTTAACCATATTGGAGATGTCATGCCAAGCGGCTTGCTGCCTATTGTCGGCGGAAATATCCGTGAAACGCCGTTAGCCGAAATTTATCGTGAAGCAAAAGTATTTAAAGATCTTAGACAGCCAGACAACTATAAGGGCAAATGCGGAGTATGTGAATACAACAAAATTTGTGGCGGATCTCGTTCAAGAACCTATGCGGTTACAGGAGACTATATGGAAAGTGAACCTTTCTGCGTTTATATCCCTCAAGCAATGAGAAAAAAATCAGAACAAACTGTATAAGCAACTATAGGCATTCCATTGGAATGCCTTTATTATTCCACTAATCCTGTTTTGAAAATATCACCTTTTATCGTTATGATTATACATGTAGATCATTTTTAAATTCTGAAGAATGAATAAGGTGTTAAATATGTTAAAAACCATTGCCGTTAACGAAAATTATCAATTGATTCATGATTTGAGCCCCACTGAGTTAGTCCAAGGTAATTATTTATGGTATTGGATTGATTTTGGGCAGCCATCTCAAAGTGAAATTGAGGTTCTAAATGAACCCCTTCACTTTCACCCACTAGCAATCGAGGATTGTATCTTTACACTGCAGCGACCAAAGCTAGACTACTATGAGGATAATACTTTTTTTGTTACACAAGCTCTAAATGCACTCACCTTAACAAAAGAAGAAATTGATTTCTTCCTTGCAGAAAATTATATTGTTACCTTTCACCATAATCCATCACCTGAGATTGATGAAGTATGGGACAGATTATCTCTTTCATCAAAGGCTAGAAAGTGGAATCCATCACAAGTGTTATACCATGTCTTAGACAAAATGGTGGATAATTATTTTCCGCTTGTCTATCAAGTGGAGGATACATTAAATGAATTAGATGAGAATTCTAAGGGGAGATCAATGGAGGCCCTATTAGAGGATCTTTTCGATACAAGACACCAGCTTTTAGCTTTAAGACATACCGTTACACCAATGAGAGATTTGGTATATCGAATTATTAATTCACAACGGATGACCAAAATGCAGATAAAAATGGAGTATTTCTCTGACATTCATGATCATCTTTTAAAACTTACCGAAATGGTTGAAGCGAATCGAGAATTAGCGTCTGACATCCGAGACAGCTATATTTCTTTAAATTCACATCAAACAAACCATGTCATGAAGGTCCTTACTGTTATTACTACCCTTTTTATGCCTCTTACCTTTATCGCGGGAATATATGGGATGAACTTTCACTACATGCCTGAATTAACATGGAAATATGGTTATTTTTCCACTTTATTCTTAATGTTTTTAGTAGTGTTAGGAATGTCTCTGTGGTTTAAAAAGAAGGGATGGTTCAAATAAAAAAAAGACTAGGCCGCTTAGTCTTTTTTCTGTTATTCCCAATTTTCGTACGTAACCGTACCCCCTGTTAAATCAATGGTATTCCGCTCACCCTTATAGTAAGTTCTTCCATCCTTTTCGAAAATATAATTTTCATAGGTAAAAACCTCTTTTCCATCTGGAAGATGGATGACAACTTGGGAACCAAGATTTTCTTCAGGTGATTCAATTTTTATTGTACTTAGATAATAATACCGAAACACGAAAAAACCCACGCTCAATATCATACACATTAAAATGAAAAAAAATGGTCCCTTCCAGGAAAATTGCTTCGTTTTTTGGTGATATAGTTCGAATCTGGTCATTTTTCTCCCCCATAAACGATAAGTTATTTTATAATTCTAAATTATTCCTTTTATACTTATTTATCCCATTTTTAATTAAATCCACACTTCCTAAACTATGCAAGGAACACGAAAAAGTTGCCGAATTTTGAATTCGATTGATTTTTCTATACAATGTTATAATAGGAAAGAGTGTAATTTCGAAGGGGGATTTAGCTTTGACAAACAAGAATACAGAGGAAACAATGAAATTATTGGTGGATTTAGTATCGATACCAAGTCCATCAGGGAATACCAATGAAGTCATTTCCTATGTTGAAAATTACCTGGCAGAATTAAAAGTTGAAACTAGAAGAAACCGTAAAGGTGGTCTTATTGCCACTATAGAAGGAAAGGATTCTAGGCAGCATCGTATGCTTACGGCACACGTAGATACTCTGGGGGCTATGGTAAAGGAAATTAAGTCTAACGGAAGACTGAAAATCGACTTGATTGGCGGCTTTAAGTATAACTCGATTGAAGGTGAATATTGCCAAATCGAAACCAGCAGCGGAAAAAAAATAACGGGAACCATTCTTATGCATCAAACCTCTGTCCATGTATACAAGGACGCTGGAAAAGCTGAGCGCAACCAAGATAATATGGAAATCAGGATTGACGAAAAAGTACATAATGCAGAGGATATTAGAGCACTAGGAATTGAAGTTGGCGATTTCGTTTCCTTTGATCCGCGGGTAGAAGTAACTCCAAGCGGATTTATTAAATCGCGTCATTTAGATGATAAAGCAAGTGTAGCCATACTACTTCAGTTAATTAAGCAAGTAAAAACTGAAAACATACAGCTGCCGTACACCACCCATTTCTTAATCTCGAACAATGAAGAAATCGGATATGGTGGTAATTCCAATATCACACCTGAAACCGTCGAGTACTTGGCCGTTGATATGGGGGCTATGGGCGATGGACAATCAACCGATGAATACACAGTTTCTATTTGTGTAAAGGATGCAAGTGGACCCTATCATTACGAACTTCGCAAGAATTTAATACGACTTGCTGAAGAAAACAATATTGAGTACAAACTCGATATCTATCCCTTCTATGGCTCGGATGCCTCAGCAGCCATTCGCGCTGGGCATGACATCGTACACGGGTTAATAGGTCCTGGAATCGATTCCTCCCATGCTTTTGAACGAACACACGAATCATCGATTGAAAATACAGCAAAGCTTTTATTACATTACGTACAATCTAATCTAGTTTTTTAATATTTTAAAAGGAGGTTCGGGATGTTTTCTAACATTGGTGTACCCGGATTAATCTTAATTCTAGTGCTTGCCTTAATTGTCTTTGGACCGAATAAACTGCCTGAAATTGGCCGTGCATTTGGTAAATCCATTCGTGAATTCAAGCGTGCTACAGATGGAATTACGAATGACATTAAGGAAGAATTTAAGGATGATCTAAAAGAGGCACAGAAAGAAAAGATTGAATTAAAAAAATAAAAAAATGCAAGCTGCATTGTTGCAGCTTGCATTTTTTATCTTCGCGATTTATCAGCAAAGTTTTGAAGTTGGTTTATTATTTTCTTCCTTGCTTTATCATTTCTCAATAGATATGCTGCCCCTAATGCAGCTGTTGTCATTAATAATCGATTTCTTGCCAAGTGATTCAACTCCACAATTCTATTCTGCTAACATGGTCTTTATCTTTTCATTATGTTGTTTAGACTGATCGAGAAGTTGATTTAATAATTCTGCTGCCCGCTTATCATTTTTCGTCTCAACTGCAGACTTTAGGTCATGGAAAGTTTTCCAATGACCCATTGCTTTCCCGCCGTGAGCTTTTTGAACAAATTCCTCTTTTGTTATTTTTCCTTCATCTAACTGTTTCTTTAACTCTTGAATCTTCGTCATTTTTTCTTGCTTCCACTTTTCACGTTTCTCAGCATTTTCAGGACTTAACCACTTGTTTCTTAATTCCTTTTTCTCAGCTAATACCTTTGTCCATTCTGCTTTTTTATCAGGGGTAAATTGATCCACCCATCCTAGCAGCCTTTGTTCACGCTCCGCCATTTTTGCCTGCCAGTCTTTGTGATTATGCTCCTGTTTTTCGCAATCACATTCTTCTGTTTCCTTCTCTCCATCTTTATCCTGAGAGCCTGGTACTGCTGGTTTTTCACTTCCTCCTGGCGTTTGTACATTCGCAGATACAAAAACTGGCATCGTTAGTATTAATCCTAGCAAGATCATCAACATTCTTTTTTTCATAGCTATTCTCCTTCTTTCTTACTATATTCTTATATTTAACCAGTTTTTAATTTGGCACGAATTTATCATTCCCTGTAAGTCGAAAAAAATTTACCAATTCGACAAATTTTATTGTTATATACTACTTGTTTCTTCATAGGGGATACCGTATTCTAAGAATATAGAAGATATGTGAAATTATTCACAAAAATATAGAGCAAATCGCTCTATATTTTTTACAAGTTATTGTGAAAGATTTCACAAAATTATCATAGATAGATAAACTTTTTTATAATTAGGGAGATGCATTAAAATGAGCAAACCAAAAATAGTGATCTTAGGAGCAGGTTACGGCGGTATTATCACAAGTAAGAAGTTAGAAAAGTTACTTATATCTGGTGAAGCAGACGTTACATTAATTAATAAACATGAATACCACTACATCACGACTCAACTCCATAAAACTGGAGCAGGTACTGCTGCTGATCGTCAAATTGCGATGGAAATTCCTGAGTTGATAAATCCTCTAAAAACAAATTTTAAAAAAGGCAATGTTACTGGTGTAGATGTTTCCAAGCAAGCAGTACACCTTGAGGGTGGCGAAACGGTAGAGTATGATTACCTATTAATCGCTTTAGGCTTCGATATTGAAACATTCGGGATTTCTGGTATTAAGGAACATGCTTTTGCCATCCGCAGCTTTAGAAGTACAAAAGCCATTTATAATCAAATCATTAGACAATTATCTCTTTATAAAGATGACAAAGATCCATCACGCCTGACGTTTGTTGTAGCTGGCGGCGGATTTACAGGAATCGAAATGTTAGGTGAATTAGCAGAGGGGCTTCCTAAGCTTTGTAAAAAATATGAAGTTCCTTATGAAGATGTAAAAATTGTTGCAGTAGAGGCTGCTGCATCTGTTATTCCGTTTTTCCCTAAGGAGTCCATCCAATATACAACTGAAGTGCTAGAAAAGTTTAATATTCAAATGTATACGGCAACCAAAATCTTAGAATGTACACCTGAGAAGGTTGTACTTGAAGATAATATCGAGATTCCAACTCGTACATTAATTTGGTCTTGTGGTGTGAAAGGCAATGAGATTGTTCAAAATTGCGGCTTGCCGATTGTAAAAGGCAAACTCCCAGTTGACTCGTTCCTTCGAGTTAATGGTAGAAAAAACATCTTTAGTATTGGTGACTGTTCTTTATTCATGAAGGATGATAAAAATGCTCTCCCTCCAACAGCACAGGTTGCCCTGCAAGAAGCTGATGTTTGCGCGAAGAATATTGTTGCAGCATTAAGAGGAGGAAGCTTGAAAGCTTTTGAATATCACCATAAAGGATCTGTTGCATCAATCGGAACCTTTGCTGCAGTAGGAAAGGTTGGAAACTTTAGACTATCTGGATTATTTGGTGCTTTCATGAAACAAGTAATTGAAGCCCGCTATTTATTAAACCTTGGCGGAACTTCCCTCATCATTAAACAGCACTTTGGAGTAAGTAAAGAACCAGTAAAAATGACAGCAAATCAGTAAATGTTAAAACAATGGAAAAGGAATCCCTCTCCTTCTTCCCATTGATTAGGATATCCCTTGTTTATTTTGCGCCTTAATCCCCCCCAATATTAAGGCAAAGAGCTATTCCAAATACGCAGGAATAGCTCTTTTATTTTGATTTAATATACATCCTTTTTGGTAAATACAAGGAATGAAACAAATAATCCAATTGCCCACCACACAAGTAGAACCATCATTGAAAATGATAATGTCATCCCTTCGATTGGCGGCGGGTTACCATTCATATAATTTGTTAGCTTTAAATTCACCATAAAGAAATACTTAGCAGACTCCCATGACGAAACCATATTGCTAAGAATCGCTCCTGAAATTAGAGCAGCCAGCATAACACCCATGCCAGCAGCCGTACTGCGAATTAACACGGATAGCATGAAAGAAAGTGTCCCTACGACAATCGCTACAAACCAAACTAGTCCAAAATCCATTAATAGAAACTGCCATTGATTGATTAACTTCACACTGGAGGTATTTAAACCTGTATCACTCACAGTAAAACCAGTCAATACTGGGGCTCCCCAGCCTTTATAGCCAAATACCAATCCCGAAATACCATAAGAGAGGATTCCAGCTATCGCTACAATTAACGAGATGGCAAAAGTTAAAGTTATATATTTACTCAGCAGGACCTTCCACCTTTTAACGGGCCGCGTTAATAGTAACTTAATCGAGCCTTGACTATGCTCAGAGGACACAATATCACTTGCAATGACCATAACCATCAATGGAATAAATAGTTCAATTGAATTTTCCAAAAATATTCTCATAAACGTCGGAGCACCAGGCTCTGAGGGGTTTATGTCATGATCCAAATAATATTGATTTTGCTGCATGGCAATTTGCAGTTGTTTTTTCCATTCATCCGAAATACGGGCACTGCTAATTCGGTTTTGCTGGTCAATAATGGTTTGTTGGATCATCGTCCGCCAATCGTCGGTTCCTAATTTTTCTCTTTGTCTTTCAACCTCTTTATATTGGGCATAGGTAAACATTGCAACCAGGATACCAATGATAATTGCAATTACAATTAGACGTTTTTTGGCAATAAGCTTCATCATTTCATTTTGAATCAGTTTATTCAATGGAATCACTCCCGGTTAACTCGAGGAACAAATCTTCCAATACAGGCATTTTACGATTCATTTCAGTCACAGATACACCTGCTTCAACAAGCATCTTATTCCACTCTGCTGTTTTAATCTCATCATATTCCGTCGAAATGGAACCATCTTCTCTTTCTTCAATGGTTGTCACGGAATGTAAAACCTTCTTCCCATCCTCTGCGGGATGGAAACGCCATACAACTCTTTCTCTATTTGATAACAAGTTATGGACAGTATCCGTTTTAATCACGGTCCCTCTTGAAATAATCGCCACTCGGTCGCACAGTAGTTGAATTTCACTTAATAGATGGCTGGATACAAGAACACTCAGTCCCTCTTCTTCGGCAAGGAACCGAATAAACTCCCTCATTTCTCTGATACCAGCAGGATCTAAACCATTCGTTGGTTCATCAAGAATTAACACCTTGGGTCTTCCTAAAAGCGCCTGTGCAATCCCCAGTCTTTGTCTCATTCCAAGTGAATAGGTTTTTACTCTATCATGAATTCGATCTTTTAGACCCACAAGCTTCGTTACTTCGTTGATTCGCTCTTTGCCAATCCCATCAAGCATATTCGCAAAATGCAGCAGATTATCATAACCAGACAAATATGGATACAATTCAGGATTTTCAACAATACAGCCGAGATGTTTCATTGCTTCCTCGAAGTTTTCTTCAATGTTATAGCCGCCAATCTTAATGCTTCCTGAAGTAGGTTTGATTAATCCTACTAACATCCGGATGGTCGTCGTTTTACCGGCACCATTTGGACCTAAGAATCCAAATACCTCCCCTTCTTTTAAATCAAAACTAATCCCTTTAATGATTTCATTTTTTCCGATTATTTTTTTCAAATTATGTACAGATAAAGTTATTTTCTCCATTTTCGCCGTTCTCCTTACCAGGTAAGCAATGAAGCCACTCGTTCAGCTATTAAACGGTACCCTTTTGTATTTGGATGAAACTTGTCAGTATATAGATAATCATTAACCTTTAACTCAAACAGATCAAATGTTGGTACAAATACAATCTTTGGGAAATTGGCACTTAATTCAGCACTCTGATAATTCCAATGACGAACTACTTTTGACATCTCTTTTCCCTCTTCTAAGTCAATAAATGGGTTATATAGGCCAATGAAAAAAACATTTGCATTTGGATTACTGGTACGAATCTGCTGGAAAATAAAATGCATGTTTTCAAGGAACTTCTTCTCGATTTCAGTAATGTCTTCCGGATTAAATTCGAATAAACCTTGTCCACCCCTGAACAAATCATTGCCGCCCATTGTCACTAAAACCATATCTGCTGATTGAATTTGCCGCTTAACTTCCGTTTGCTGAATTTGCTGCTTTAGCTGGTCAGAAACTTGTCCGCTAACGCCTAGATTCGTCAGCCGCACTTCCTGCTTTGTTTTTTCCTTTATTTCGTCCATAAGGACCCCAACATAGCCTTTTCCGGTTTCATCACCTGTTCCTCTTGTTAAGGAATCACCTATGGCAACAATATGCATTTCTTCTTTTTTCTCTGCTTTTTTTTCAATAATGGTTTTCTCTGGGATTTTATCGGGCTTGCCTGCATAATATTCGGCTACTGCCCATCCAAGTCCAACCAGCCAGAGGAGGCAAAAAAATACAGACACCATGGTTACCGACCTTATGACATTCTTATTCAAAAAGCTTCATCCTTCCTAGGGATTTCTACTTTTTATTTAATCACAATTAATGGCCGAATCAAACTTTCAACCCAGAAAAAAACCGATTTCCTAAACGGAAACCGGTTCTTTCTTCACACTTTCTTCTAAACTATCTTTTGGTCCGAAAAATTCAAAGTGAATTCTTTCATCATTTACCCCTAAATTCTTTAAAGAAGTATTAATAGATTTCATAAATGGCAGTGGACCACAGAAATAGAAGTCTGCATCTAAACTTAATACATTTTTCACAAGCCACTCTTGTGTCACATAGCCTTCAACATCAAAGGCATTGCTCTTACGATCTTCTTCTGTTGGAGAATCATAAAAGAAGAATGAGTTTACATTGTCCTTAGAAGCTAGTGCTTCTACTTCTTCTCTAAGTGCATGGACATTTCCATTTGCCGCAGCATGAATGAAAGTTACCTTTCTTTGAGGCTGCACTTCAACTACTGTTTTTAACATACTTAACATTGGAGTTAAACCTACACCGCCGCTTAATAGTACTACAGGTGTATTTTTTTCAATATCAAGGACAAAGTCTCCCGCTGGAGCACTTACATTTAGGATTTCGCCTTCTGTTACACCGTCATGTAAGTAATTTGATACCATTCCATCAGGGTTCGCTGTTCCTGCTTCGCGTTTTACGCTGATGCGGTAATAATCTTTACCTGGAGCATCAGACAAACTATATTGACGGATATGTGTAAATTCCTCGCCATCGATTTCAAGTTTAATGCTAATATATTGACCTGGAAGGAATTGAGCAATTCCCTTGTTATCCACCGGTTTTAAATAGAACGATGTAATAACATCACTTTCTTTTACTTTACGATCAACTACAAAACTGCGGAAACCGTCCCATCCACCTTCTTGTTTTTCAGCTTCTTCATACATTTCAGCCTCAACACTGATAAAGGCATCTGCAATTACCCCATATGCCTCTCCCCAGGCATTGATAATCTCATCTGTAGCAGCATCACCCAGTACATCTTTAATCGCTAATAATAGATGTTTGCCGACAATCGGATAATGCTCCGGTTTAATTCCGAGACTTCTATGTTTATGGGCAATTTGTTTAACAACAGGGAGGATTGCTTCAAGGTTATCAATATATTGTGCCGCCGCATAGACTGTCCCCGCAAGCGCTCTTTGTTGTCTTCCCTGTTTTTGGTTTGCATGGTTAAAGATATTTAATAGTTCAGGATGATTCCCAAACATCATTTGATAAAATCGTGTTGTAATCGCTTCTCCATGTTTTTCTAAAACAGGTACGGTTGATTTAATGATTTCGATTGTTTTTTGATTTAACAAAACAAACACTCCTTATGTGGTTATTACTATTTATATAGTGATTATATGAGTTATCATGCAAGGAGTAAGTGATGTAAATCACACTCTATTATATTCGAATACTTTGGCCTAGAACTAAAGTACCTTCTTAACCTTACAGAATTCCCTTTGTTTTTGCTTCTGCCAGCCATTCAGGAAACTCATTTAGCAGATTGTTATACAATTCTTCGTCGGATATAATTTCAATATCCTTAATGTGAAAGAAATTTGCATTATCTATGAAACGGCCTTCCATAGTGTCCAGTTTTTCTAGCACCTCAAAATTAGAATCACCAATACCGACAAACTGCCAGAAGATTGGTTTATTGGAGGATTCAACTATAGGCTTCTTAATCGTTCTCTTACAACCGCCATCGTTGATAAACACAATAAAGGTAGGTTCCTTTGCAGGTTGTTCTACTGTGTATTTATTAATTACATCTTCCATTACCTGGGGTTCATCATTTCTACCAAATTTGTGGATTAAATTGTTATTTAAAATATAATCATCTACATAATTAATAAAATCGCTTTCAGTTACTGACTTCAATCGTGAAAATTCGTTGTCATACACCCAAACATCAAGTGCTCCATCATCATCAAACTGACTAGCAACAGCTAAAATTCGCTCCACAACTTTTTGTACTGTCCCATTTTTGTACAGAGAACGCATTGACCCTGATATATCTAAGATTAACCCAACTCTTGCAACCACATCGGTAAGTTTCTTCTTTTCTAAAATAACTCCTGCAGTCTTTTTCATTAAACTAATTGTCGTCATGATATATCCCCTTTCAAAATTTTACCAACTCCCATAATTATACTATAGTGGATACAAATTTGTTTTTGCAAAAACACAGGTATCTCTTGGTTCCTTTGTCCCTACTGTCAGACTATCATTTTTTAATATCCCCTCTAATGTAAATCCTAGTTTCTCAGGGATGGCTCTGCTTCTTGTATTATTCGAATCGCAGCGGATTTCAACTCGTTTTGCATGAAGTTCATTAAAGGCAAAATTCGTGATAGCCTCCGTAGCTTCCGTAATGTATCCTTTACCGGAATGACGGGTATCAATCCAGTAGCCAATTTCAAATTTAGGTATATCCCAGTTTATTCGATGCAAGCCTGATGAACCAATAAATTCACCAGTTACTTTATCTAGAAGATGTAATCTTAAATCTTCACGGGTAATAAACTTTGCAATACTATCACGTATATTGGCTTCTACATCCTGCTCAGTTTGATTCATATGAGCCCATGGCATCCATGGCTTTAGTTCATTGAGTGATGCTTGTATGGCTTCGTATACCGCTTTACCATCACCTGGTAAGGGTTTTCGGATCAATAATCTATCGGTAGTAAACTCTTCTGGAAACTCTCTTAATATTGGTTTCACTATGTCTCCCCCCTTTAAAACTTTGGATCTTCATGAACTCTTACTAAGGATTTTTAATAAAAGACCCTTCCAAAAGGAAGAGTCTAAAATTCATATTAGTATGCTTTTGCCCAGTAAACCATTTTGTCAGCTTCTTTACCACAGCACACACATGTAGTAGAAACTTGTTCCTGTTCAAATGGAATACATCTAGAAGTTGCAGTTGTTTCTTCTTTGATTTTCTCCTCACACGCAAGTTCGCCGCACCACATCGCTTTTATGAAGCCTGGTTTCGCTTCTAGCTTTTCCTTTAATTCAGGAAGCGTCACCGCCACAGATGTTCTTTCTTCACGGTGGTTCAAAGCTTTATTATATAAGTTGGCCTGGATATCATCGAGTAATTCTGCCAGCTTTGTTTCAAGTTCAGACAATGGAACAATTACTTTTTCCAATGTATCTCGTCTTACTAATACAACCTGCTTGTTTTCAATGTCTTTTGGTCCAACTTCCAAACGAACTGGAATTCCCTTCATTTCGTATTCATTGAATTTCCAGCCTGGTTTTTTATCACTGGCGTCGATATTAACACGTGCTACTTTAGAAAGGGAATCCTTCAATTCATAGGCAAAATCAAGAACTCCTTCTTTATGCTGTGCGATTGGTACAATCATAACCTGAGTTGGCGCCGCTTTTGGAGGAATAACTAAACCGCGGTCGTCTCCATGGACCATAATTAACGCCCCAATGATTCTTGTTGTAAAGCCCCATGAGGTTTGGTGTACATACTGAAGCTTTCCTTCTTTATCGGTATATTGAATATTAAATGCTTCCGCAAAACCAGTTCCAAAGTGGTGAGACGTTCCGGATTGAAGTGCTTTACCATCATGCATTAAGCTTTCAATGGTAAAAGTAGCCTTCGCTCCTGCAAATTTTTCTTTTTCCGTCTTCTGGCCTTTTACTACTGGAATTGCAAGAATCTCTTCACAAATCGCTGCATATACATTCAGCATTTTTATGGTTTCTTCCATTGCGTCTTCATCGGTCGCATGTGCAGTATGACCTTCCTGCCATAAAAACTCTAATGTTCGCAAGAAAGGACGAGTCGTTTTTTCCCAGCGGACGACATTTGCCCATTGATTATATAATTTTGGTAAATCTCTGTGAGAATGAATAATTTTACTATAATGCTCGCAAAAAAGAACCTCCGATGTTGGACGGACTACTAAACGCTCAGCCAATTCTTCAGAACCGCCATGTGTAACCCAAGCTACTTCAGGCGCAAATCCTTCCACATGATCCTTTTCCTTTTGCAATAAGCTTTCAGGAATAAACAATGGCATATAGACATTTTCATGACCTGTTTCTTTGATTCGGCGGTCTAATTCATTTTTTATATTATCCCAAAGGGCATACCCATAAGGACGGATAATCATCGATCCGCGAACACTTGAATAATCAATTAAGTCTGCTTTTGTTACTACATCGGTATACCATTGGGCGAAATCCTCGTCCATGCTGGTAACATCTTTTACAAATTCCTTTGCCATTTTGACACCTCATTATTTTTTTGAATATAAAAAGGCCTTGGCCCCAAAAAGGGACCAAGACCTGGCGATACCACCCTAAATTCATAAAGCAAATGCTTTATA
Organism: Bacillus sp. CZDM1; assembly: GCF_055502545.1. Classification (NCBI taxonomy): domain Bacteria; kingdom Bacillati; phylum Bacillota; class Bacilli; order Caryophanales; family Bacillaceae; genus Bacillus; species Bacillus sp. CZDM1. Next base: position 342,867 of record NZ_JBUESO010000004.1, read on the forward strand.
CTCTCGACATGATAACGGATTTTATCCGCATGTATCTTCAAAAAGAATCCGATACAGAACTCCGAGGCAGGTTCAAATGTCTGTCTTAAGAAACCTTCCACCAATGGTTTCCTCTCTTTGTAAGACCATCTACATTTTACTAATCCTCATCACAGTTTCAAATAGTATTTTTCAAAAATTATATATTTCAGATACAAAAATGTCAAATATTATTATGGAAGATTATTCTGACATCCATTTCTCCTTATCTTTATTCTTACCCACTATTTGGGTTACAATTATGTAAATGAGGTGATTTCCTTGAAAAATGAAGATAAGAATGAGATAGAACAGGAAGAAGAAGAAAAGCAATACTTACTTGAGCTCATGAAAATGCAAAATGAAGCCTTAAAAAGAATTTACAAAAACACATTAGATCATGAAAAGAAAGAATAATCCACTATTTAACCGGACGTTACTGACGTCTTTTTTATTTTCCTCTAAGTTTCATTAAACGTTCATAAAAGCCTCTAAAAATACAATCCATTACATTTATAATGTACATATGTTGTTTATTAACTTTAGGGAGTTTTTTAAATGTATATGTTGTCGATATTCACAATCGTGATTATGAGTTTAATGACAGGGTCTTCTATTTTCCTTTTACATCGGAACAAAAATAAACTAGCTAACTTATCTGGACTGGTAATCGTAATGGTACTAACCCTGATGAGTGGTCTATTAGCTGGGTATATTAGCGGAATTCTATCAGGAGAATTATTTTTCCCTGTTGGATTGGGTACGTTAATAGGTTTTATTCTTGGCTTTATCGCTGGTCAACCGATAGGAATCCTTGCCATTTTAACGGGGTCAGCAACTGGGGTCGTGAGTGGAATAATGGGTGCTCTTTTGGGAGCAATTCTTCAGTTCGATAATCCTACTATCATATTAGGTATTTTATTAGCTGTGTATGCAATCATTCTTGGTCTTGTCCTATTATTTATCATCGTAGACTCTAATGGAAAACTTACACTTGATACAAAAGGAATTTCACCATTTAATATCTTATCAGGCGGGTTAGTACTCATTGCCTTATTCTTGTTTTTGTATAGCAGTGATTTGGTTAAGATTCCTGGTGAGAGCGAAGCAGCACAAACACAAGAGAATACTACAACTACCACACCAAAACAGACAGAACTAGATATTACGAAGGAAACCAATCCAAAAATTGAAATGATGGTTACACCAACTGGCTACACTCCAAATGTTATTAAAGTAAAAAAAGGCGTGCCTGTAGAATTAAATATAACAAATCCAGGTGATAATAGCTGCTTCTCTACCTTCATGATGCCTGATTTTGATTTAAATAATGTTAACCTAAAGGCAGGTACAACAAAGTTAACCTTTACACCTGACAAAGAGGGTGAATACACCTTTAACTGTGGAATGAATATGTTTAGAGGAACCGTTATTGTTGAATAACCTATAAAAGCAGCTCGCTGAAAACCTTCAGCGAGCTGCTTTTTTACATATGTGTTGAATGATGTTCCACAACATTATCGTTATTTTTTCTAAACGGCCACCAGTTTGCTGCCCCAAATGTTTTTACCATAACTGGAACAAACAATGGTAAGATCACGAGTGCATAAAGTGAGAGTCCTATTAGGAGGATAGCCGCAATTTGGAGCAAGGATAAAACACCTGCCGGCATCATCGCAGCGAATGTACCTCCTAAAATGATGGCTGCAGAGATAATAACGGTTCCCATCTTTTTCATAGCGATAAGGATTGCTTGTTCTACTGGCATATGTTTAAATTCGTTAAATCGGTCCATTAAGAAAATACTATAATCAATGCCGAGCGCTATTAAGATAACAAATGCAAAAAATGGAACAGCCCAGCTAATGCCTGAATAACCCAGCCAATTAACAAAGATAACCTCTGCTAATGCCATAGAAGTATAGTAGGTTAATATTAATGACCCTATCAAATATAGCGGCATAATGATGGAACGGAATAGAATGATTAGAATAAACGTAATCCCTATTAGCATCAGTACCACTGTCCGTGAGTAATCCGCTTGTGAAATATTATCAAGGTCATGGTGCATACTTGATACCCCACCCACTGCTACTTCTGCGTTTTCAAGCTTCGTATCCTTTACCACCCGTTCCACAGTTGCCTTAATTTCCGGAACTGTGTTTAGGGCTTCGTTAGAGTACGGATTTTTACTAAATACTACGTCAATCGTCATTACCTTGTGATCCTTTGACATATAGGTATCTAAAACTTGTTCGAAGTCTTTGCTGTTTAGGACCTCTTGTGGGATATAAAAACCATTTTTCTCTTGGCTGCCCACTCCAGCTAGATACTCTTCAGCAGACTCCAAACCATCAGATACTTGATTTAATCCATCAGCACTTTGCGTCAATCCATCTGTCAACTGGGTAATTTGACCACCTAAGTCTTGAAAACCTGTCAAAATCTGCTGCTGACCATTATTAACACCACTTAAACCATTTGAAAATTGTGGAAGTCCATCCACAATTTGACCTTGGCCATTTCCCATTGTGTAAAGTCCTGATTCAATTTCTGTTAAACCTTTTAAAAGGTCTTCCATTCCTTTTACGAGAGCTTCCTGACCCGCAATGGCTTCTGAGAATTTACCATTAGCAAAACTAATACCATCCTGTGCACCTTTTAAACCAGCATTTAATTGATTCAATATTCCAGCTAATTCTGCTGTTGCTGCCTGAGATCCTTGAATGGTCATTTTTATTGCTAAATAGTTTTCATTTTGTCCAATATCACTATATTGATTTTCTAAATTAGTAAAATATTGATTTGTTGCCGCTAAGGTATCGTGTAATCCACTAACACCCTTTGCTACTTGTTCGTAGTTTCCGGCAAGAGCCTTAATGCCGCCCTCTGCTTGTTTGTAACCTTCAAGCAATTGTTTACTGCCTGCTAATACCTTGGCAGACTCAGATTTAACAACTGTTAAGCCTTCTTTTATTTGAGTAGTACCGGTTGCACCTTGATTTAAACCTTCTTCAATTTTAGCAAGGTTCTCTTGAATACTTCCCATACTAGACTGTAACTGGTTCGTACCATTAATTAATTGGCTAATTCCATCTACAGCTTCTTCCATTTTAGGCTGGTTGGCTTCAAGCTGGTCTCCTGCCTCGGCTAGACCACTGCTAATCTTCTGAATTCCTTCATTCCCTTGGCCAAGTCCATCACCCAGACTTTTTACTTGTTCAGATATATATAAATCATCAATGGTTTCTCCTGTTGGACGTGTCACAGAACGTACCGAATCTACATCACTAATTTTATTAAGTTCCTGGCTTATTTTTTCAGTAATAGCAATGTATTCTGAAGTATTCATTTCATCATCATTTTTAATGACAATTTGAGTAGGCATTGATTCACCTGGACCAAAGCCATCAGAAATGATATTAAATCCTTTGATAGAATTAAATTCATCACCTATCTCTTCTAAAGAGTTAAAAGATAAATCTCCATCGTAGGTAAATAAAGCTGGAATTGAAATAGCTGCCACAATGAGTAAGGCAATTAATGGACGTGCTAGAGCAAAACTACCAACAAATCCCCAAAATTTACTTTCCCCATGTTCAAGCTTACCCTTCGATGGCCAGAAAAGTTTCTTTCCCAACACCACCATAAAAAATGGAACAACAGTAAATAGGGCGAGTAACAATAACGCTACACCAATTGCAACCGCTGCTGCTGATTGATAAAGTACAAAGGTTGAAAACCCAATCGAAGCAAATCCAATCATAACTGCTAACCCACTAAAGAAAACCGTTTTTCCGGCATTTCGATAGGTGATGACAATTGCTTCTACGACATTATCATTTTTTGACATTTCCTCTTTAAATCGACTAAGCAGCAAAATACAATAGTCTGTACCAATCCCAAACAAGACTGCTACCAAGAAGATTTGCGTAAAGGTTGATAACGGAAAATTCACTGTATCTACTAAGATAGCGACAATCGATTGTGCAGCCAAATAGCTGAATCCTACCGTAACTAATGGAATAATTGGAGCAATAGCTGATTTAAACACTAGTAAAAGGACGATTAATATGAACACAACCGTGATACCTTCTGTTTTCTTCAGACCTTCTTGTGAGTTTGTTACAAGGTCCTCAGCAATTAACCAGTTCCCCGTATAATAGTGTTCTAACTCTACATCTTCAAGTGCTTCATATAAGTCTTTCGATATTTCTTTTCCTTCACGGTCATTTGCTATGACATTTACAGAAACAAGAATGGTTTTACCATCCTCAGATACAAGCTGTTCCTTTAATTCTTCTTGATTAAAATGAGTTAGAATCGAAGTGATACCAAGTTCTTCCTTATTCTTTTCAAGAATGTAAACTGCTTTTTCTGCTTTAGCAAAGTCTTCTTTCATTAACTTCTTATCACTATGAAAGACTAATGCTGTTTGCAGCTCATTCCCGCTATTTTCACTCGACTGGACATCTTCCAAAATCTTTTCAGCGAGAGTAGAAGAATAACCTTCTGGAACGTTAATTTGCCCTTTTTCACGGACAAGGTTTTCCATATTTGGTGCAGCCATAAAAAGCACAGCAACCATGGCTATCCACGAAATGAGGATAAACCATTTACCTTTAATAATTGCTCTCACGTTTTATTCCCCCATTTCTTCCTTTTTCATGTTGGTTAATATCAGGGCTAATTTTTCATAGGTATTTATAAAATTAGTAATTTCTGTTTCATCAAATTTGGTGATAATTGTCTCAACTAAAAGATGTACCTTTTCTTGTGTCTTTTGAAGCAGTTCTTTTCCTTTTTCACTTAAGGTTAGATAAACCACTCTTCTGTCGTTTTCATCACGCGTTCTATCAATTAAACCTCTATCTGCCAACCGGTTAATGATTGCAGTGATTGCACTTTTATTGACACCAAAGGCTTCTGCCAATTCAGACGACGTGCACTCGTTTGATTTCTGAATGTATCCGATAATATAATGTTGATCAATCGTTAGGTCTTCTTCAATCTGATTTTTAATCAATGACTCTGCTTTCTTATTGACATCAAAAGAAACGGACACATATCGGTCGATTAGTTCCTGAATTGTCTTTTTATCCATTGTCCATTTCACCTCACCTCAAAATTAGTTAAACTGTTAAACTATTCACCTGTTTAACTATATGACACGTCGTAAAAGGTGTCAATAAAAAAAGGTCAGCTAATTGCTGACCTTTTTTCATATTTTGCATTATTATTTTTCAGTTTATTCTTTGGGGTATAGAATCTCATCGATAATTCCATATTCTTTGGCTTCTTCGGCACTCATAAAGTAATCTCGATCTGTGTCTTTTGCTACTTTTTCAACGGTTTGACCCGTTCTGTCAGCAATAATCTGATTAATATGTTCGCGGAGCTTTAGGATGCGTCTTGCAGAGATTTCTATTTCTGTTGCCTGCCCTCTAACGCCTCCAAGTGGCTGATGAATCATAATTTCACTATTTGGAAGAGCATAACGTTTTCCTTTTGTACCGGCGAGCAGCAGCATCGCTCCAAAGGATGCTGCCATCCCTGTACAAATGGTACGAACCTCTGGCTTAATGTATTGCATGGTATCATAGATAGCGAATCCTGCTGAAGTGGAGCCTCCTGGACTATTTATATAAAGAGAAATTTCTTTATCGGGTGCGTCCGCTGCTAAAAATAATAATTGAGCGACAACACTGTTCGCCACATGATCATTAATTTCATCACCAATGATAATGATACGATCCTTTAACAGGCGAGAATAAATATCATACGACCGTTCACCACGGTTAGATTGTTCAATAACATAAGGAATGGTACTCATTTTAAATCCTCCTTAAAAGCGAATAGTAGGCTATGCAGCCATGCAGAGAGTGCTTAAAGGAGCTGATGCTTTGAATGGGATGGTTATTCTAAACGCTGCGGAAGGTACTTCCGTTGTATCTAGGATGGACGGAATGGCTTCAATCAAATCTGTCGGGTCCTGGTTGACTAGAGAATCCTGAAAAAGCTTCCCAAGCTGTTCTCTCGATTCATCTTCCCAAAATGAATCGAGAGACTGACTTTCCCTTTGATTTTCTATCCGTTTTCTTGCTCTGTTTAAACTTGATTTTACAGCAATTTCTGTTGTGTTTAATATCTCTGCAATTTCCTTCGATTGATATTGGAAGGCTTCTTTTAAGAAATAAATAATCGCTTGTCTTGGAGTAAAGCATTCCATCAGTAAATCGACAGAATCCATACTATCTCCAGTTGGGAAATAGGACTCCTCACACTTCTGATCATTTCTTAATTCTTCCCTTTTTCTCTTTCGAAGAGTATCCATCCATTGATTGCGGGCAATTTTATTTAATAATGCACTTGTAATTTTATCTTTATGATAATAGGTTATAGCCTTTATCATAGCTTCTTGAGCAAGATCATCTCCATCCCATTTACTCTGAGATAGAAAGTAACAATATTTCTGCAGCTTGGGATACGATTCACTAAAAAAGAATTCCTCGGACTGCACATCTTCAAGGCTGTACAGACTAAGTTTGTTAGCCATTATTTTTCACTCCCTTAACACTCTCTACATTCTAAACGTTTTAACGGATTAAAAAGATACGGGTGGAAAAAATTTTTCTTATATTTCTACTATATACATTTATGAAACTTTTTCACCATTTTATCGTAGATGTTAGGAGCGAGAAAAATTAATGGGTATATCATTTCTTTCTTCTACATCGCTTGCATTATAATAAGATAAGAAGAGTAAACATGATTAGGAGTGAATTACGTGGGAGTTACGCTTAGTAAAGGCCAAAAGGTTGATTTAACAAAGTCACATCCTGGTCTGCATAATGTTGTCGTGGGTTTAGGATGGGATATTGCACATAATGGTTCTAACTTTGATTTAGATGCTTCAACCTTTTTATTAGGGCAAACGGGTAAGGTTCAAAGTGATCAGGATTTTATTTTTTATAATAATCCATCTGGCGGAAATGGCTCGATTAATTACAGCGGGGATAACCGAAATGGTGCTGGCGAACGGGATGACGAACAAATCCGGATCAATTTACAGGGAGTTCCCAGCCACATTCATCGCATTGCTTTTACGATTACGATTCATGATGCTCAAATGAAGCAGCAAAATTTCGGACAAATCTCTAATTCATACGTACGAATCTTTAATGAACAAACCAATGAGGAACTACTTCGTTTTAACCTAGGCAGAGATTTTACTGTTGAAACAGCGATTGTTGCGGCTGAACTATACCGTCATAATGGAGAATGGAAATTTAATGCGATTGCCAGCGGTTTTCAAGGTGGGCTGGCTGCATTATGCCGCAATTTTGGTGTATCAGTAGATGATGCACCGGCACCAACACCACCTGTGCAGCAAAATCTTTTTAATAACAATCAAAACCAATTCAATAACCAAAATTCATTTAATCAAAATCAATACGGTTCTAACCCTTATCAGCAAAACCAACAGACTCAGCGAATTCATTTACAGCCGGAATCTTCCTATTCGCAGCCAGCTTTTGGATATCCAACACAAACATCTTCACCAAACAACCATCGTACATATGGGGATGATATTCATTGTCCGCGCTGTAACTCATCGAATGTTAGGACGGGGCAAAAGGGCTTTGGTTTGGGGAAAGCAGCAATTGGCGGGTTAATTCTAGGGCCTGTAGGTTTGCTTGGTGGTTTTATTGGGAAGAACCAATTAAAGTTTACTTGTAATAGCTGTGGTAACAATTGGTCACCGAATCAAACCGACATAAATGAATGGGCCAATCAATCGAAAAGAAAAGCTCAGGAATTGTTTAATCGTTACAAGAGTCAGGATGTTTTAGAGGCAGTAGTAGCGGCTTGTGCCCTGGTTTCCATGGCAGACGGATATTTGGATGCCACTGAACGTCAGAAAATGATTGAATTTGTTAATTCCAGCGAAGAGTTACGCGTTTTTGATAGTAACAAAGTCATCCAAAGATTTAATTATTTTGTTTCACGGATTGAAGCAGACCGGATGATTGGTCGGGCTGAAGCCTTCCGTGCACTTGGAAAAATTAGATCAAAACCAGAAATTGCCCGTTTAGTTGCTCGCTATTGTATTGCCATTGGGTATGCAGACGGTAATTTTGATCACAATGAAATGCAAATGGTCAGTGATATTTGCCGCGAGTTAGGATTAAATCCTGGAGAATTTCTTTCATAGCAAGTAAAAACCTCAATCCGCTACATTGGATTGAGGTTTTTACTTGCTTATTTTTGCCAAACTCGTTTATTTTCTACTCGTTTTGTAAGGCCTTTAGAATCTAATCTCTCTAAAAATGGGATCATATATTTCCTGGAAAGGTCTAAGATTTCTTTGGCATCGCCAACTTCAAATTCTTGTCCTGTGCCACCTCGAAGTTTTTCGACGGCTTCCATAAAAACATCCCCGTGATAAGCAAATTGCTCATCCAAATAGACAACAAATTCTTGATCTTCCATAAACCGTCTTAAATCAGCTTCTAAATGGTCAGGAATACCAGAATCCGAAAAATAGTCTTTATAATAACGAACCTTTAGCGCATCCTTCTTTAATTCACCTAGCATGTTTTCAGCCCGCTTTTGCCAGCTTTTCGGTACATGCGGTACAAAGTTTGCCAAGGAAACAAACTGTTCTTTCCGCTTAAATACTTCATTTGCAATCCCGTTTTCCACCACAAAATCAATTAGCGGTTTTGGGAATCTTTTTTGCATAGACTGCAAAAGTTCGGCCTTATTAAGACCAAGTTTCATGGAATACAATTGATGGAATTCTTGTAAACGATCATAGATGTCTTCTTCAATCGAATTAATTAACATATTGAGTGTAAACTCTTTACCATTGTATAAGACAAATTCATCATCAGCTAAAAACTCATTCAGAGTTTCCTCTTCAAGTGCTGTACGCTTTATTAACTCATTAAGAGATAGACTTTTGGCTTCATAGATGGCAGCCGTTATCCGTTCCTTTGGCGAACCTTCTTTTTTCTTTTCAAGTTCTTCAATCGTTTGATTTCCAAACCGATATTTATTCCCTCTTGGATCGATTACCCAGCCGCCGCCAATCGTCTCTTGTGGACTTGGACGACGTAAAATAAAGCGATCCCCCCGCTTAGTAAGGATTTCTTCCTCTAAACGAAGCTGACAAAGAATTTCACCGTTTTCTTCTTTTATCTCATTCCTATCAAAAAAGACAATCCGTCCCATTACCTCTGTGGTTCCAATATGAAGCTTAATCGGCATCCGCTGTTTTACCATATGTTCGAGATCCTCAACCACCCGTATCGCTACATCCACTGTTTTCGTAACAATAAAGTGTTCGGAAGATACAAGAACATCACCGCGTTCTAAGTCCTCTTTCGAAACTCCAGAAAGATTAATAGCTGTACGCTGGCCAGCATATGCTTTTTGAGCTTGCATATGATGAACCTGAATTTGCCTTGCTTTCACTTCGAGTCCCTGCGGCATAATCTTTAATGTTTGACCCTCTTCCACCGTTCCTTCATAAACCGTCCCACGAACCACTGTTCCCTGACCCTTGACAGTAAATACCTGGTCAATCGGCAGACGGAAGGCACCTTTTGCGTCTCTCATTTCCTGCTCTTTAAGGGTTTTGATGATTAACTCTTTTAACACTTCTATGCCCTTTTTAGATAGGCTGTCCACTAATACAAACGGGGCATCCTCAAAGACACTTCCTGTTAATTCTTCTAAAATATCATCCTTTACAAGCTCAATAAATTCTTCATCAACCCTGTCAATTTTAGAAATCGCAACAAACCCGTTTTTCACTCCTAAGAATTTTAGGATATCCAGATGCTCTCTCGTTTGCGGCATGACTCCTTCATCTGCAGCAACAACCAGTACCACAAGGTCAATCCCTGCCACCCCAGCAATCATTTGACGAATAAACCGCTCATGCCCCGGCACGTCAATAACCGAAATTTGAATATCCTGATCCTCATATAATGGAGCAAATCCAAGTTCAATTGAAATTTGTCGTTCTTTTTCTTCCTTTAATCTATCAGTATCCACATTTGTCAAAGCTTTCGTCAAAGAAGTTTTACCATGATCTATATGCCCTGCCATGCCAATTGTAAAATATCGTTTCTCCAAAGTTGCCACCTACTTTTTTCGGTCTTCCTTTTTACTTTATCCTTAAAAAACATATTGTTCAAGAGAACATTTTTAGACCGACAAAAAGGCTCCAATTGCACCGCAATATTCTCCCTTTTCCAAAAACATCGTAGATAAACCTACCATATTCAAATAGTATTCTAGACCATGTTTTAATGATGGATTACCGATAATTGCAGTTCCGATAATGACCACACTTTTAACTTGGTGAATGGTTGCAGCCTGCGAGGTTAACAATACGATAGTTTCAGCAATCATATTGGAAAGTGAGGCAAGTCTATCCGCTTCCATATGGTTCAGTTTTTTACCTTTAGCAAAGTTCGCTGCTGTTAAATCACCCTGAATGGGGCTGTCTGCTGCTTCATAAATATCCTTAACCAGCATATCCACGTTTCCTTTATTTCCTTCTTCAGCGAGCACGGTAAGCAGTTGATAATCCTGTACTTTCGTTAATAAAGAGCCTAGACCCGTGAATGTACCTCCGCCCATTCCACTGCCAAGAATTCGCTCCGCTTTATCCCCATTTACCAGATGCCACGAGGTTCCCGTACCAATATTTAAGACCAAGTAGGATTCTTCGATACTCTTATTTTCTTTTGTAAGTAAGAAACGTGCCCCCTCACAGGTTGCTTGAAATTCAGGGATTAACGTACTTTCTTGAAAATACCTATTTTGTATAGCAAGCGCTTTACCGCCTGTAATGGAAACTTTTAAAGAGGGAGCTACCATTTTTAACCATGAAATAGCAGAATCCTGCTTGTTTATTGAAAACTTCTTAAAATGCATTCTTCCATTTTCCTGATAAACGATTTTGATTAACGAACCACCAGCATCAATTCCTGCAGTAATCTGTTGCATTGCCCCCCACTCCTTCTAAAGAACTGATTTTATTACTTATTTGACAATAATCCCTATTTATCCTGCTTTTTCATTTCACGAATCCTACACATTCAGCCCGTCTAAGACAACTATTTATGTGTTATGTTTTAGAAAAGAATTCTATTACAACAAAGGAAGATTTCAATGAAGAGAATCGGTTGGACTATTGTTATAGGAATGATACTGTTAGTGGGTTGTCAAAACTCTGAACCTAAAGAGGAGACAAAACAATCTACGGTACAAAATCAGATGGAGGAATCAACTAAATCGGAAACAAACGCTGCTTTCCCCTATCCAAATCTATTATCTGAAAGTGAACAATCCTTTTCGCTTTTAGTCATTGGGGATAATGAAAATCCGATTGAAAAAAACAATAAAATCACTGAAAAAGTCAATAATATTTTAAGTCTTCCCGAGCTAGAAATGGCACAGCAAGCATATCCCGAGCTTAATATTAAGACAGAACCCTCTTATATTCTTTTTGACCAAGCCGGGGTTGTTTACCAAGGAGGGAATTTTAAAGAGTTAGCAACTTATCTTGAAAAAAATAAATCAAACTAAAAAACCAGAATTTTTTCTGGTTTTTTTAGTTCTTTTTTTTAATCCAGCGATATTTCCTATTTGATTTTTGATTCCATAACTTGTGTCCTACATAAAAAAAGAAGACCTCTTAAGAGAATCTTCCTTTTATCTAACGTAATGTTTCCAAATAGTTAGTAAGTATTTCTTTTGAACTAGTGTTTTCGCCAAATTTTTCAGAAGTTGGACAAGCGTTGAGTTCCCTTTTCTATCTTTATCATATCTTATTAGTAGATTAATATTTTTTACATTTTTTTAATTTATAGAGGGAGATGAAGCATTATGCAACATAAGTCTAAGAATTCCGATGAAGCAAGGTTAATCAATGAGATTAACAAAATAAAGGTGACGAAGCCTGAATCTACAGGAATAATCATTCATAATCCGACAGACCTTCCTATCATCATCCAGGAAGAGAAGCGTGTTGTCATTGGTATCGATGAAACTCGTTGTGCAGCGTATTTCGAAGAAGAGGAAAAAGCCGAAAAAGAGTTTCAAGCTCTTCAGATGGGAGCGGAACGAGGAATTACTCCTATTGTTTATGAAAGAAGAGGGACTTACGTAGTAATGGAGTCTATTAAAGCGCCGACTATAGCTGATTACCTGAAAAACAATCCTTTAACCATTGAATTAATACAAAAACTTCTTGGTCTTCTCGATGATTTTAAGGCAATTGGTTTTACCCGTCTTGACCACGATCCGGCATACATTTACTTAATGCCAGACGGCAGTCTTAAGGTAGTAAACTTACACCGCCATAACAAAATACCACCTAAGCAGTTTCCACAGCGAATGATCAAGGGATTGGGTAATCAGGTTACTATCTTTCTTCAGTACGTAAAAGAATTTGAACCCACTTTGTATAACACTTGGACAAATCATCCTAAGTTCAATGCCACTATCGCAAAAGCAAAGTTAGGTAAAAGTAAATAGGAGGTGTTTGGAATTCATGAAAGTAGCAATGATTAGCTGGGAATATCCGCCGCAATTTTCCGGGGGGTTGGGCATCCACTGTCAAGCCATTGTTCGAGAATTGACAACCATCGGAGTTAGTATTGATTTTTACCTCCCTGCGTTTAAGAAACTCGAATTTGAAACTCCAGAGGGTATGGTTATTCATCATGTGCAGATGAACAAGCCATTCTCGGATTATTCTTATTTAGGAACTGCCATATGGGATTCTGTAATGGATTTCCGGAATCGACTGGATGAAGTATTTCAACCGGAAGGTATTGATATCATTCATGCGCACGATTGGATGGGTGTATTTGCAGCAACAGGAATCGCCCAAAAATACAAGATTCCCCTCATCTGGACTGTTCATTCTACAGAATATGATCGAGCTGCGGGAAATTCACTTAATCCCGCGATTTTTACTATTGAACAAGAAGCTCTTCTTACCGTGAATCATACGATATCTGTCTCCCAAAGGACAAAACAAATTCTGATTGATCGTTACCGTGCCGATCCGGATAAAATAACTGCAATCTACAATGGTATTGACTTCTCACCTTTTGAACAGATGGTAAACAGAGATTATCAAAAAATTGAAGGGCATATCTTATTTCTCGGTAGATTGACCGGCCAGAAAGCTCCAGATGATTTTTTACAAGCAGCTAGTTTTGTTCTTGCAGAACGTAATGATGTCCGCTTTATAATTGCAGGGGATGGTGACTTACTCAATAAGTTACGTCTCAAAACACGCCGCTTGAAAATTGCTGATCGTGTTGAGTTCACAGGAAGTGTCTTTGGTGAGAAATTGCAAGAATGTTACAAAAATGCCATACTTTATGTTCTTCCAGCCAGATCTGAACCTTTTGGAATAACGGTTTTGGAAGCAATGGCTGCAGGTATCCCGACAATCATCTCGTCCTCAACCGGAGTTGGGGAAATTGTCAAGAATGTTCATATCATTGAGCCGAATCAGCCGAAGGAACTGGCAAAGGCGATCATTCACCTCTTGGACAACCCAGAGCTAAGACAAACCTTAGGGCAAAAAGGTGCTCAAGAAGCACGGACATGGTCTTGGAACCTTGTAGCAAAGAAGACTCGCCAATTATATTTAAAGCTATTAAACACAACGTAAATTAAGGAAAGGAGTTAATAGAATATGTCAAAAGAGGCACAACTTCCTGCAATTGAGGATATTATTTCAGCCTATCAAGATTGCTATGGGACAAGCAGAAAGGTTCTGCAGGCTGTACTCATTTCCTACACCCCTAAAATACGGAAAATGATCCTAGAATATCTTGTAACCTACCGTAATCAAGATGGAGAATTGGAAGAAGAATCTTTAATTGGAAAAGTCTATTCTGATCAAAAAAAAGGAATTGAAAGCTATCGGTTTTTGCAATATTTGTGGAACAATGGATTTGGTTTTGATCCTCAGTATACGATAGTACATCCCATCGCTTATTTACAGAAATGGAGATTAATGATTATGTCTAAGTCTCCTGGCAAAACATTGGACGATTGGATACATGATCCAAATATGAATAGCAAGCAGCTAGCCTTTCTAATGGCAGACTGGTTGACACGAATGCATGAGATTCCTCTTACAGAAATCCGCGAAGCGACACGAACAAGAGCCAATGCTGACGTGAGGCGTTTTTATGAAGATCTTACAGAACGAATACCAAAAGAAAAAGCAAAGCTAAAATCTATATACGATAAATTTATTCAAAATTCAGATAAAATCAGTACAGGCGAAGCAGTGTTACTTCATGGTGACTTTCATACAAAAAATGTATTTTTGCATGAGCAAAAAGTCATTGCGATTGATTTTGATCACCATTTTGCAGGCGACCCCGCCTGGGATGTAGCGTATTTGGCATGTCAAATTCAGGTAAGCGGCTTTTTCAAGAAAGGTAATTTTGATTTTTTTCAACCAATGATTAAGTATTTCATTGAAAAGTATTTTGATGCTCATCCTGCCTACGACAAACAGTCTTTTCTTGATCGAATCTCTTTATACAGTGCTCGTTCCCTTTTTGAAAGCCTGCACTATGAATTATGTGTCCTAAATACAGGAAACTTTACCATTATAGATCCTTTTCTTACCAAGTGCGAGCTGTATTTGCAAGGAAAGGGTTATAAATGAGCGGCCCATCCATTCCCATTGCCATCGTTCACCATGCCAATCAATACCTGATCACTAACGGCTACGACAATCGTCCGGGTATCGATGAGATTATTGGGCCTCCTGACGCTACCTCCGGTTTACGAGCTGTATTTGATCTCCATTCCCAATATAACATACCCTTCCACCTCCATATTAGTGGCACGTTTATCGAAGCATGCGCCTGGTTTGATCCGCTTTTTCTTGAAGAAATTGTTGAATTAAGAAAATCGGGATTAGTAGAGATTATTGGATCTACGTATGCCCAAAATATTATGCCTTTGTTTGATCGCGAACATAATCGTTATCAAGTTGAAGAAGAACTGCGTCTGTTTGAAACGTGGCTTGGATCCGAAATTTCTGAGGTAACGGGATTTTGGGTTCCTGAACGAGTATGGAATACCCAAAAACTAGCTAATGTTCTTACTGATACAAGTCTTCCTAATGGAGGGTTTCAATATGTTCTAGTGGATGACCGCTTATTCTTATCTAACGCCTTACGTGGAAACTTTGATCTTAATCCACGCTTTATTCCCGAACTTTTTGAAGCTCATCGTATTGAAGGGAGTCAAGGTTTAATCGCGCTTCCGCTCTCTTATGAAATGCGTTTATCTGTCCCTCTTGAAACAGAGAAGCATGAACAACGATTAAATATTCTTATGTCGCAAATACAGCAAGAGATCATGAACGGTCGAGACGTAATTGCAATCTATGGCGATGATATGGAGAAGGTTGCAGGAATTCCTCCTTGGAATCCTCTTGCTGTTGAACATTATCGTTGTTTCCTGGAATGGTTGATTAATAGACAAGATGTTACACCCGTTCTTCTTCGGTCATGGTTGGCGAATCACAAAATTCAACCCCAGCGTCCTATCGGAACTGGTACCTACCGAGAGCTGGCTACAGAGTTTGGAGCTGGTGAAGATTATATGAATTGGGCTAATTCACAGGCTTGGGCTCCTTATCAACAATCCTTGATCAAAACGTGGGAGGAGCTAAAAAAGCTTTCATCTAAGACTAATCCACAGTCTTCATTACTTGTACTAGCACGAAAACACTTTCTTGCTTGTACTTATGAAACAGGCTGGCACGACGCTCCAAACAGTATTCACAGCGATCCAGACAGCAGCGGCGTCCCATTACCCGCTCCTTGGGCACGTGCAGTCGCCAGTCATGTTCGGGCAACCTCAATCCTGATGGAAGCAGTAAAATGGGAAAATGATTGCGATAACTCCAGCCTCATTCATGCTTTTGAAGATGATTTAGATAATGACGGTCATAAGGAAATCATATTACGAAATAATGTTTTAGCCGCAGTGATTTCGCCTCGTTTCGGGGGGCGTATCATTTACCTGTTTTTTTATAAAGAAGTTGATGGGCAGCTTATCGTTGGTAATCCATCAGACGACTGGAATTGGTTGGAGGAACTAAACGACTTTATGGACGTTCCAATGAATCATCCAGGTGCATTGGCAGATTATGGATTTGAACATGACACATATGAACTTCTTTCTCTCACGATAAAAGAAGATCAAGAAGTTGAGCTCGTGATCGTGAACAAGCAATCAAACAGTGCTGCCTATGGGATGACCAAACACTTTTTACTCAAAAAAGGACAAGGTGAAATCAATATTAAATATGACCATATTCCTTCAAACATTTTGCCTCTATCACTCGATATTGGTTTATCACCAGACTACTTGCGACTATTGCGCGAAGGCCGATCCGACATTCTCCCTTACCAAAATGAAAACAAGAGAGGATTTCAAAACGGGAAAGTGATTTCTTGGGTTTCCCTAAAGTCAGAGAATATCATTTGGAGGATGCCTCGTATTCCTATTTTCGGACACGGCTTTTGTTTGGGGCTAACGGTCACATCTACCTCTGCTTCATTTTGTCTAGGAGCAGAGTTTTCATCATATTAGAAAAAGGAGGATTTAATTAGTATGAATCAGAACATACATCCTGTTAAGCTGCTGGAAACCTTCTTTAAAGGTTATTCCAAACCTCAGCACATTCTTTTTAGTGATGGTCGCACGTATGTAGTGAAGTTCAAAAATAATCCATCTGGAACGAGAGTTATGGTAAACGAGTACATTGCCGGTAAATTTGGCCAACTTCTCTCCCTTCCTGTTGTACCTTTTGAAGTGGTACAAATAGAAGATGATTTTATTAAGGAGTCTCCAATTCTTTCTAAACTCAAGTTCACCTCTGGGAGCCAGTTTGCCAGTTTGTTTATTGACAATTGTATTCAACTCTTAAGGGATTCGAAGAATGAACACGTAAAAGTAATCAATCGAGATCATCTTGCCTTAATGATGGTATTCGATCTTTGGATAGGCAATACAGATCGTAAAGAGAACAATGTCCTGCTCGAACTCGCTGAGAAGGGGGAGTATTATCTCCATATGATCGACCACGGCCGTTGTTTTTCTGAGGCGAAATGGACCGTCAAAACACTAAGGAAAATGCCTAAAGTGGCTGTTAACCTGAACGTTCATAAGTGGTGTGTTTCTTTATTGCAAAGTCAAAACGAGATAAATGCAGCGATCGAAAAAATAATGGCAATACCAGAAAAGGCAATTCAGGAAGTAATCAAATCGATTCCTGACGACTGGGATGTATCGGAAATGGAAAGGGAGGCGCTTGTCACCCACCTTGTTAATGCAAAACAATTATTACCAGAGCTAAATTTACAATGCAAAAAAAAGAAAAAATAAAGGAATAAAGGTTCTGCCTCATGGCAGAACCTTTTTAGGCTAATAAGAAAGGGCTCCGTATGCATAAGGACGCAGTCGAAAAGTCGTGCTTTTCGACTGCGTCTCATGAACCGCCTTTAAGGGCTCGCCAATCGGCGATTCTTCTAGACAAAATAAAACCTTACTCTCATAGGTGTTACAGAGTAAATGAAACGTATAATCTATACTTGTCCTTTCACTTTTGTCATTAAATCAGGAAAATCAGGATCATTAACCCAGCGATTATACCATTTAGGACTAATTTCTTGGACAAATCGAACGAAATCTTCAGCATTAACTCCCATATCACCAATTAGTTTTTTTGCTAAGAGGACAGGCTGAGGTTTAATCATGTGAACTACATCTATTACTTTCATTTTCTCATCAGGCACCACATAGATGTGACGCGCAGAATGATCGAAACGATTGAAGCCTGCTTGTTCAAATGAATCCAATACATCAATAATTTTGGCCGTTAATTCCTTATCAAGTGGATTCTTGTCTAAAAATTCGAAAAGAGTTGGATATGTCAAGTATTCCATAACAATAAAATTTTCTCCCGATAAATACACCTTTGGACAAATACCAATATTACCTCCAAGTTGCAATCCATGAAGCTCACGATTCAGGTCTTGTTTTGCACAGTAGATTTTCACACAGCGATTTTCATCTATTTGAAAAACAGCCCCTTGGTGCCCTTTTCCCAACAACTTAAAACTTGTTGGGTTATAAATTTCCACACTTCCGGATTGTTTCGATATATGAATTTTATCCAGCTTATCGACAATCTCATTTTCCAAATTCACTCTCAACAGCTCCTTTCTTTTGTCTCAATATCTGATTACTATATTAGAATATGTTCTAAGTAAGGTGCTTGTGCTAGACAACTCTCTTGACCGGCTCATCAAAATTTTCAAGAGAGAGTTTGCTTTCCAGTTACAATCGGCTTCCGGGTTCTCTCATCCCTAGCAGAAGCGCAATTTCCTTTCCCCAATTTCAAAGCTATCCAAGCATGTTGAAGCCAAAACAAAAACACACGAAAAATTCGTGTGTTTTTGTTTTAGTTTGTAAATATAAATTCCGTCCTGCTTCCGGTTTGCCCGGCTATAACCTCTAGTCTAATATCAATTCGTTCTTTAAGCTCTGGGACGTGCGAGATGATACCGACTAAGCGTCCACTGCTTTGGATATCCATTAGTGCTTCAATCGCTTGATCAAGTGATTCCGGATCCAGCGTTCCAAAGCCTTCATCAATAAACATCGTTTCTAATGAAACTCCGCCTGCATAGTTTTGGACGACATCTGCTAGTCCAAGAGCTAATGATAGAGAAGCTTTAAAGCTTTCCCCGCCTGATAAAGTCTTTACATGGCGCTCTTGACCAGTATATTGGTCAAAGACAAGCAGTTCTAAGCCACTTTGAACATTCCCTTTCGAACGGTCTGTTTTCCTTAGAAGTTCAAATCGTCCTGCCGTCATTTTCCTTAATCGAACATTTGCCTCCCGCAAAATATCATCTAAGAAAGACGCAAGTACATAGCGTTCAAACGTAATTCGATACGTATTTTGTCCTTTCGCAATTTCATGAAGATGGCCAATCAACTTATATCGTTCCTCCAACACCTTCATTTGTTCATTTATTCTTTCTACATTATTGTAAATTTCAACATTGTCTCTCTTTTTAACAAATAGATCCGTACGCTGATTGGTTAGCTCTTCAATTTTACGGGCTAAATTCTCTAATGAAGCTTTTAATCCATCAACATCTGGCGTCTTAATGTCTTGTAAAAGCTCAGTCAACTCTTTTAAGCGGTCTGAAACAGAGCGTAACTCTTCACGGTAACCGCGGATTTGGCCTTCAAGATTCCGGATATCAGCTTCATTTTTTTTAGCAGAATGGTATTCCCCATAATTAATAAACCCTTGTTCTGCAAGTCTATTAACAAAGAGTTCTTTCTCTGTTTTCAACTCATTCTCTTTGCTAGAGTGGTGCTTCACCGCGTCCTGTAATCTAGCTGTTTCAGCAGATTGTTTTTCTTTAACTGCTTGTAATCGCTGCTTCGCCTCTTCAAGCCTTTGCACTAACATTTCATGATGTTTTTTAGATGTTGATAGTGCTGTTTCATAGGCTTCTTCAGTACGAAGATTTTCTGGAATAACCTTCATCATCCTAGTTAAATTCGTTCTCATCTCCGTAAACTGTACAGTTACCTTTGTTACATGTGCAGCAAACTGCTGAATAGCACTTTGTAATTCTGTTTTTTCCGTACCACTCTTTTCTAGTTCATGATTAATTTGATCAAGTATTTTAATTTGAGCAGCAAGTGTTTTTTGTGATTCAAGTAGCTTATTTCTGTTAGAAATCACTTCTGTCTTCGTTAAATGTAAATCCGATTCCTTAAAATCAATCCGGTAAGTGTATATTTCTTTAAAAATCTCTTCACACTTTTCCCGTTGTGTTTTTTCAATAGATTGACTCGCAAAAAACTGAGATTCTGCTGCTGATTTTTCTTTTTCTAATAGAGCTGCCTGCTGCTTTGCAGCTTTCAGGTCCTCTTCATTTGGGATTAGAGCTTGATTCGATGACGCTGGTGATGGGTGATGCTCCGAACCACAAACTGGACATGCCTCACCACTAGTAAGTCGTGCTGACAGAAGGGACGCTTGGCCATGCAGCCATCGATTCTCCATATCTTCAACTAGTGCCTTTGCATCCAAATACCTAGCAGTTATTTTTTCGAACTTGCCGGATTTCACTTTATGATCTTGTACTGCTTTTTGATGACGTCCCAGGTTAAGTTCATATTTTTCTAGCTTATCAAGTTCTGCCTGCATTTTTTCAATCAGACGGTCATTTTCTAAATATTTTAGCTTACCCTTCTCAATGACTATCTTTTTGTCGTTTAGTACTTTGATTCGTTCTTCCAAGCATTTAAAGTTATTTTCTGCTTTTAGCTGCTTGTCCTTTGCACTCTTAAGAGAGGCTTCCACAATTGCAGAGTCCTTTACTAAAGCAGCAAAGGAATAAACATCGTCTTTCATATTAATTAATTGATTAATGGCTTCTAGTGCTTTTTGTCGTTCACCTTCACGCTCTTGCTCTGCTTGCCACAGTTGCTCGTATTGATTTGTAAGAACATCTAATTTTTCAATTTCGCCCTGTATAGATGTTACATTTCCATTCAGTTGGTCCAATTCACGCTTTAATCGATGGCATAGCTCTTCCTGCTGTGCCAATAATGCTGCTTTATGCGCAAGCTGTACCTGTTTTTCTTTTTCAGCAAAGATCTCAGCTTGTGATTCAAGTTTAAGTTTTTCCTCTTTTAACGCTTCTCTTGTCTGAATTTGCTTTAAGATCGTTTCGGCTTCAAATAACTTCCCTTTTAAGAAGTCTTGTTCCTGTTCCTTTTCTTTCAAGCTAATAACCAATTTTTCAATCAGGCTTTCCATACTACTGATTTCTTCCTGCAGTAATGGCATCATGATCAAATCGTTAACACTATCTGCTTCTAAATATCCTTTAAGCTCTTCGTTTGTTACCGCTTGAATACGTCGGAGGTTGTCATTTCTAGTTTGAACCTGCATTTCAACAGAATTCTTTAATTCTGTAGATTCTACTTTCAGCCTGTCTTCCACCATTTTATAAATTTGAGTATGGAACAACCGCTGTAAAATAACTTCTTTATCCTTACTGTCGGAGGTTAATAGCTTACGGAACTCACCTTGAGGAATCATTAAGATTTGGCGGAACTGGTTGCTGTCAATCAGCATAATTTCCTTAATCTTTTCCTCCACCTCATTGATCTTAGTGGCGATTAATTTCTTTTCACCTTTCTCATCCCAGCTGTATAATTCGGCCTTGGCAGGTAAAGTAGTAAATCCTTCACCCTTTTCCTTCTTTTTTGGCTGTTGAGGTAAGCGGGTAATCGAATATACTTTGTTACGGATTGCGAAGTCGAGTGAAACCTCTGTTACCAAATCAGCTCTTGCAAATTGGCTTCGTAATTCAGGTCCGTTACGGTCTTCCCCACTTGCTTTTCCATATATTGCATAACTAATTGCATCAAAAATTGTGGTCTTACCTGATCCGGTTTTACCAGAAATGACAAACATCGTGCGATTACCCAGCTGGGTGAAATCGATGGTTTCGACATCTGCATAAGGACCAAATGCCTGCATCGTTAGTTTTAATGGTCTCACTTTGCACCCTCCTCTCGTAAAACTTTTCCAATCACACCAGCCATAACTTCTTTTTTGTCAGCAGTAAACTCAGAGGTTGTCATTTCCGAATAAAATTGCTCAAACAAATCAAGCTCTGATTTCTTCTCATTTTGAGTAATGTTAAATGACTGCTTTTTCTTCAAATCTGTAATATCTATTTTCCGTTCAAGATGGAGTACGTTTGGATATACTTGACGTAATTTATTGATTGGATCAAGCAGTGCACCTTCGTCTAGCAAAGTGATTTTCAGATAATCATGTAATTTTTGTTTTTCATAAAAATAAGGATCTAGTAACTCCTCAAGATGCCCTTCAAGTTCACGCATGTCATGTGTCGGACTCAAGGACCTATAGCGATGAGAAAAAATTCCTTTCTCGTCCATTTCGATAATAGAAATCGATTTATTTTGCTTCGCTTCTGAAAAGGAATATTTTAAAAGGGAGCCGGAATATTTTACCTTATCATGTTTAATGGCATCCGGACTGTGGAGATGACCCAGTGCCGTATAAGAAAATGGTTCAAATAGTTCTGCACCTACACAACCAGATCCCCCAACGGATAAAACCCGTTCTGAGTCTGAAGTCTGCCCTCCCAAGACAAAGGCATGTCCTACCAACACATTAGGCTCGTTGGGATTCAAGTTTTCCTCCATCCTGCCAATCAATGCTTTCATAGCATCTTGATGGGAATGAATCGAATCATCTGCAAGAAGTTGACGTACCACTCCAGGTTCTGCATAAGGTACCAAATAGAAATTGACCCCGTTAACCTGTACGGGCTTAAAGCTATCTGAGAGCTTACCAGATAAGTAGAATTGGCTATGCTTATACCACGAGCTTCCAAATGAAAGACGTTCAGCACTATCATGGTTTCCCGCAATCGCAACTACAGGAGTTTTTAGCTCAACATTGATTTTAAAGAGGATTTCATCTAATAATTCAACTGCATCTGTTGGTGGAACAGAACGATCATACAAATCACCGGCAATCACGACCGCATCCGGCTTTTCTTCCGCCACAATTTCTATAAATTGATTTAGCGCTTCACGCTGATTATCCGTCATATAGACACCGTGCACTAACTTACCTAAATGCCAGTCGGCAGTATGGATAAATTTCATTTTAGTCACCCCATCCTTTTCATCTCATAAATACTATTATAGCAAAATACCAACTTATATGAGGATGGAAAACGAAGCAATTACAGGTAATAATGGATGAAGATTATGTCATAAATGCAAAAAACAGCCCGACACATTGGCCGGGCTGTTAAATCATTGTTTTCATAGAATTATTTTTTAGTAACGTTAGCAGCTTGTGGTCCACGAGCACCTTCAACAACTTCGAAAGATACTTCTTGACCTTCTTCTAAAGTTTTGAAACCTTCAGTTTGGATAGCCGAATAGTGAACAAATACGTCGTTTCCATCTTCAGCTTCGATAAATCCGAAACCTTTTTCAGAGTTGAACCATTTTACTTTACCGTTTTTCATGTAAAAAAATCCTCCTATTGGCTTAGATTAAGCCATGTGTAAAATTCACCAAATTACAACGTGATAGCTTTACTTCCACTTTCTTATCCAAACTTCAGTTAAAACTTGAACAAGCATTGTAACATAAATCTAATCTCGTGCAACGGCTGACTAAAATTTAACATTTTTCAGCTGTATAGTCAATAAAATACAATAGACAAAAGCCTACAAAATTCGCGGTTTGCCAGGCTTTTGAGCTGTTTGTATCGCATTACTTTTCGTGTTCATTACCGCTTGGATTTGTGACCATAACTTGATTCCTGTCAATCTTGCCGAATTTACATTTTAGATCCTTTACGACATCTTTGATGAGTAATTCTAAACCAATATAGGTTAGTGAAGGGAAGTTAGCAAATAGCTTTTTGACTTCCCATTTCAGCTCATTCTCACCGCAAATACTGTGTCGATTAATTTGATCCACTTCTTTTTTTATTACGGAAAGCTCTTTTTGTTTTTCCTCCTCTGGCAGGAACTCAAGTGCATCAAGTCTGGCAAGGAACTCGACTGACTTTTCTATTTTCAGCCTAACCTCATCATGAACCTCTTTGGCAATAATATGGTTCTTGTATTTAAATTGATTAAGCTTCAATGCTGAGTCATACGTCGCTTTTACAATTTCCTCTCTTGTCATGCTGTTGGTTTCGTAGCTAAGCATATTTTTCCAGGATGGTTGTTTCATAGCTTCACGGAAGTCTTCTAGTTTGTTACAGAATTTTTTATAGCCATATTTCTCTGGATTTTCAAACGCCGGGCTGCCTGGATCAAGGAATGGAGAAAGTGGTGCTACAAAGTACGAAATATTCGAGGCCTCACCACATTCTTTGTGAATATTTTCACAAAAATCTACATTTCTCATCGCACTATCATACGTTTGATTAGGAATTCCCGTCATGAAAAACAAATCAATTTTAGCACAGCCTTGTTTTAATGCAAATTGGAGCATTTCAATTACTCTAGCATTTGTACATGGCAGCTTTCCATTATATTTGCGGATATCTTCATCTGCAGATTCAAGGGTTAGCTCGATACTGTACTTAGGCATTGCTTTATTTAATCTTTCAAAAAATTTCTCATCTGCATAATTAAACAATTCGAAGACAATTTCGTTCTTTATCTTCATTTTTGCTAAGCCGTCTAGGAACTCATCAACGTACTCCTTGCCACCTTGCCTTATATCATTCAAAAGAAAAATTGGGGCTCGTGTGAATCTTTGAATTAAAGCAATATCTTCAAGCATTTTTTGTGGGGAGCGCATGACTAATTTCTTCCGATTACAGTTTAACTCATAGGCATCTTTAGACCCACCGCAGATTAAACAGTTATAATTACATCCTTTAGAAGTTAATATAGCGGTATTTGGATATTGCAGCCATCCTTTGTATGGCAATGGGTCTAATAAATTTAAATATTTAAAGACGGAGCCTATGACATAGCGATAACCTGGCAAATTATACTCATCGAGACTATCTGGTACATAAGTAATCTCGTTATAAAAATATTGATTATTTCGCTTCCAGGTTAGATTAGGAATATCTGTAAATCCCGATACATCCTTCTTCTCCAACTTATTTAGCAGCATAAGTATTAACTTTTCAGTGGTGTCACCGCGGACAACGAAATCAATACAAGGATACTCAATTAATTCTTTGTGAAAATATGTGCTGGATAGCCCGCCAAACATTACAGGAGTCTCCGGATGGAATTTCTTAACGATTTTGGCTAACTCCACACTGCCATGTGCATGCGGCAGCCAATGTAGGTCTATCCCAAATGCCTTTGCTTTAATATTCTTAATTTTTTTCTCAACATCGAAATTGGGGTTTAAAAGCATTCGATTGGCGATATTGACAATCTTCACTTTTAATCCATATCGTTCAAGGTAATCCCCGATACTAGTTAAGCCAACCGGGTACATTTCAAAAACGGGAGATGACGGAACCACATCGCTGATTGGACCGGTAAATAGCATTTTTTTTCTGAAATCATAGACTGTAGGCGGATGCAGCAGTACCAAGTCGTAAATCATTTGATCACTTCCTAAATTCCATTATTTGTTTACACCTCTATAGTAATATAGAAATCAAGGAAAAAGATGGTACAAATATTACAATTAATTGATAATTATAAAAGCAAGGTATTCCTAGGGTTAAACATAAAAATAGCCGAAGAATCTTATTTCTTCGGCATCGCAACTACTTCTTCATCTTCGTCTCTGAATTTATCTAATATCGTAATGGTATCCACAAGATGATTATTAAAAATTTGTCGAGCAACGGCAAGCAGTTCAACAATCATTGGATCTTTTAAAGTATAAATGACTTTATTCCCTTCCTTTGTTCCCGAGACAATATTCTTCGCTCTTAAAATTGTTAACTGCTGTGAAACGGCAGATCCTTCACTGCCAACAAGGGTTTGAATTTCATTTACATTTTTATCCCCTTCAGCTAGCAGCTCCAGTATGCGGATTCTCAATGGATGTGCGAGAGCTTTAAAAAATTCCGCCTTAAATTGCTGCATTTCTAGATTCAATTCATTCACGTCCTTTAGTAAGTAGCTGTGAGCTTCTGGTTACTGCTTTCCATTACTTCTGAAGCAGAAAGCTTCTTACATTCTTTAAATGCAAAGTGTTTACAGCCAAGACATTTATTGCGATCCAGTTCAGATAACGCAAACTGAATGGCGTCACCTGTGTGTTCAAAGAAATTCTCTTGACCAATCACATCATATAAGCCCGTACTTCTCAAAACATTTTTGGGCTGTTCGCTTATTCCCGATATAATCACTATACCATTTTTTGAAAAATGGGACACAATACTAGCCAAATTGGCTTCACCCGTAGTATCCATAAAAGGAACCCTGCTCATCCGTAATAAGAGAATCTTAGGTCGATAGTTTATCGTGGTCATAATCGATGTTTCAAAGGTTTGGGCAGCTCCAAAGAATAATGGACCCTCTACATTATAAATACTTACTTGAGGGCAATCATGTGTATCAGATACGATTTGAGTCTCGACCTTTGCATGTTTATGCTGAAGGTTTGGCAGAGCCTTTGCAGTCGTCATCAGATTGCTCATTCTCATGGTAAATAGAACCGCAGCCATCACTAAACCGACTTCAACTGCAGTTGTCAAATTAACAAAAACTGTTAGTAAAAAGGTAACAACTAAGACCAGCGAATCAGTGGATTTTGTTTTTAATATATAGGCAAATACTTTGCGTTCGCTCATATTCCATGCAACAACCATTAGGATCGGCGCCATGCTTGCGAGCGGTATATAGGATGCAAATGGAGCGAAAAACATTAGTACGAGCAATACTACTATTCCATGAATGATCCCAGATAATGGTGATACTGCCCCGTTTTTTATATTGGTAGCCGTTCTGGCAATGGCCCCTGTTGCCGGTATTCCTCCAAAAAGCGGAGTTACCATATTGGCAATCCCTTGACCTATGAGTTCCTTGTTGCTGTTATGTTTACTATTTGTCATGCCATCGGCAACAACTGCTGAAAGCAGTGATTCAATCCCGCCAAGCATCGCAATGATAAACGCTGGTTTTAATAGAGTAATAATCATCTCGAAGCTCAAATCAGGCATCTGAAGCTTTGGCAATGAACTTGGAATTTGTCCATAAGCACTGCCGATTGTTGCTACCTGCCCTGGATAAAGCAAGGTTGCAATCACAGTTGAAACAACTAATCCAATTAGTGGACCTGGGACCTTAGGGGCAATCTTGGGCGTAAATATAATGGTTGCTAAACATATGGCCGCTGTAAGGATGCTCAAAAGGTTAATCGTATCAATGTGAATGAATAGTTCATTTAAATTTTTGATAAATTCTTCGTGTTTCTTAATCCCCGTCAACCCTAGGAAACTAGCAATTTGTCCGGTGAAAATGGTGATCGCAATCCCTGTGGTGAAACCAATTGTTACGGGTCTGGGAATGAACTTTATTAAAGATCCCAGTTTGAAGATTCCCATTAACAGCAGCATGATTCCGGCTAAAAAGCCTGCAATTAACAAGTTTTCGTATCCGTACGTCATAACAATTCCAAATAATATTGGAATAAACGCACCGGTTGGACCGCCGATTTGGTACTTCGAGCCTCCAAAAAGGGAAATGAGGATTCCGGCAACAATTGTTGTGTAGATTCCATATTCCGGCTTCACTCCTGAAGCAATTGCGAAGGCCATTCCAAGAGGTATGGCAATTACACCGACAATGAGTCCTGATAGGACATCTTTTGGCACATTACTTAAGGAATATTGATGGAATCTTTTGTCACTAAACATATGAACCCTTCTTATCTTTTGAATTTGTATATCTGATTATTTGAATATAGAGGAATTCGAAATAATAATCAAGACATTTGTTTTAAAAATATTTCCAGTTGTATTTTTCCGTATCTCTGTGGTATATTTATTTAGCGATGAGCTGAGTTGTGTAAGTCGAGAAACATTCCTTATGGAGCGCACTATGTGGAGTGTGGTTTTTCGCCTCAATACGCAAAGACGCCTGCTAAATGCAGGCGTCTTTTTTATGTTTAAAATTAGCACTTTCCCCCTAAATCTTATAAAATGGAATTATAAGGGATTTTTTATTTGAGGAGGGAAAATGATGAATAATCATGAAATCGATTATAAGATTTATGGCGATGATATGCAGTTTGTTGAGGTTGAGCTTGATCCACAGGAAACAGTTATCGCCGAAGCAGGAAGCTTTATGATGATGGAAGATGACATACATATGGAGACGATTTTTGGAGATGGGTCTGGCAGCACTGGCGGCAGCGGACTAATGGGTAAACTATTTAGCGCAGGGAAACGGGTCATTACTGGGGAAAGCTTGTTCATGACCGCCTTTACTAACCAGGGTCATGGCAAAAAACACGTTTCCTTTGCCTCTCCATACCCAGGTAAAATTATCCCAATGGATTTAAGTGAGTTGGGTGGAAAAATTATCTGTCAAAAGGATGCCTTTCTCGCAGCTGCTAAAGGTGTTTCGGTTGGGATAGAATTCCAGCGGAAAATTGGTGCTGGGTTCTTTGGCGGTGAGGGCTTTATTATGCAAAAGCTTGAAGGTGATGGTCTTGCATTTGTTCACGCTGGTGGAACGATTACCAAAAAGGAACTCCTCCCTGGTCAGACATTACGAGTAGACACCGGATGCTTGGTGGCTATGACGAGTGGCGTCGATTATAATATAGAAATGGTTAAAGGAGTTAAAACAGCCCTTTTCGGCGGCGAAGGCTTATTTTTTGCGACTCTACGCGGGCCTGGTTCGGTTTGGATTCAGTCACTGCCATTTAGCCGACTCGCCAGCCGCGTCTTCGCAGCTGCACCACATCGTGGTGGTGATAAGGGAGAAGGCAGCATCGCAAAAGGTATCTTTGATATGTTTGGCGGGGATTAACAGTAAAATCTAAATTAAAAATCTTAAAACCGGGCTTAGCCCGGTTTTTCAGTTAGCTTAACCCCTGTTCAGGATCCCATGAACCTTGCATTTTACGGATTGTAACCATTTGTCCAATATGATAAGCGTTATGGAGGGTAATACTCGATAATGATTCTAACCATGTTTCTTTCGATTCTTCACTAATATATTGATCAAACTTCTCATTTTCACTATTTTCAATGCTTTCATACCAGTTAATCATCACCACATTATATCTTTCCACGACCTCCTGCCATTCCAAATCTTTTAAAAAGGTAAAAGTAGTATCATTATTTCCTTCCATCCTCGGAATAGCAATACCATTAAACCGGTTTAAAAAACGTTGATTCCAAAAAACCAAATGACTAATAATTTCCCAAATAGAATTCTCAGAATCTGTCTTTTTCCAGTTGGCTTGCTCCTTAGTTAAACCAGCGACTGCTTTTTCAAAAGAAATAAACCAATGACTCTTTTTTTGACAACAAAGAAATTGTTCAAGTAAAACATCTTTTCCGTTCATCATCCAATTCTCCCCTAGATAAATGTTATCCTTATATTTTCGACCCAATCCTTTGATTACCTTTATTCTAAATCAATTTTTCTTAAATCTTCATTTGCTTTAACTCTATTAAGGTTATAGGATTGCCATGGAATATTGTTCAGATATGTTTCATTTTTTCTTTCTAGTAAGATATTTTTCAAGCCCGGAAGCTGAGGGTTTTCTTCATATAACTCAATTAACCCTAGAATACCTGTGTAAGATAAGCTATTTAGATAATGCAAATCAACTTTCCCACTTTGTTCATATCTTTCAATATTCTTTGTCACGATTATTTGCTCAACATTTATTACGTTCATCACGGTGTAATAGAGTAAGGCGCTTATAAAATAAAAGTGGAATAAGGAAAGTTTTTCAATCCAGATCTTTATTAAGGTATACATGAAAATGACAACAAGGAAAATCATAAACGAGTGCGCCATCACTCTTATGAAAGTAAACCCATATGCATCCTCGTACATGCTTAAGCGCATGAAAGCTGAACTTAATAACACTGCACTTGAAAGGACAAGAGTGGTTAGCAGCAATTGGATAAATCGTTTTATGAAACCAATCGTACTATTAACAAAAGTTAATACAAGAACGGTAATCGATAGATTGATCAGTGTAACAAATAATAGTTCAAAAAAGCCTTTTCTTGCATATTCAGCATAGGTGAAATCACCTTGCAGCGACCCGCTAAAGAAGTATTTAAATTGGACAATGGTAAAGAGGACATATACCGCATTTATTAACACTAAGACAGTAATGGTAATGATACCATCCATTTTAAAGGTTAGTTGATTGCCATTTTGATTCATTACATTTATTTGTTTCTTCATCAGAACCTGCATGAGACCAAAGATAGCAAAAGCATAAAACAAAACTACGACGATACGAAAAACTACTTCAGCGTCAATTAACTGAAACCACTGTGGAATTCCCCCTACCATCTTTTCAAATTGAGTATCTGCTGACATAAGCAGCAATAAGACAACCATTAAAACGGGAATGGAAATCAATATTCCAATGGAAACCTTTTTCCACACTTGAAACTTACTTTCGTCAACCCCCTGTTTAAAAACCTTTCCCAAAAGTGATGCAAATACGAAATTATACTTAATTGCACCGCCTAATTTCGAAAATAAGTAGGTAACAAAGGCAGGTTTATTCCAACGAATGCTTTTTTGACTTGTTACTATTACAAGATGAAAAAAAACAAGCACAGGAATCACGATAATATTCAAAGCATAAAAATACATATTATCATTAATAAAATAACTAGCTGCTAACAGCCAGATACAAATAAGTACAAGATATCCAAATCGCTGGTGAGAGAAGGAGAAACCTCGATAGCGGAAAAAAAACAAACCGTAAAAGGCAACAATAAAGACTAAATAGGATATCCCTATTTCAGTGCGAAAAAAAGCTTCCTCCGCCACAATTCCTAACACCAAACATAACAATAAAAATATCCAATCAGATTTGCCTATTTTCAATTCCATAAATATCCCTCTTTCACGTAGAAATTCTATATACATAGTTTTTCTAGGTATATAGGTAAAAAAAAGCTGCTTATATCGATGCCTTCCTCCCCCATCGATATCCAAGCCAACTAATTGGATATAAGATGATGGTCAAAATGATACAAGCAATAATAAATGATTTTGTTAATAACGGTTCAAACCATGAATGCGGAATAATTTCAAATACCGTTAAGACCATTAACAACAGATTTGGAATGAGTGAAAGTAAAAAAGTCTTTTTCAAAAGGGTCCTTCCTCCATGTCCAAAGCCTTTCCCGATTTCATAGCCGAGCAACGCCCAAAAAAACATATAAATAATAGCAATTATGGTAGGAATAGCGGTTAAATGACTCCATATAACCGAAAGCCAATCCCATTGATATACATTATGGAAAAGCGTTAATAAGCTTCCTCCACCAAAAAAAAGAACATTCATTAGAATAAATAGCCATTTCATATTACTAGGTGTTACAGAAAGTTCCTCTTTCCACAAGGCTGCGATTTCCTCAGGACTCCCCAATCTGGAAATAATTCGTTCCATCACCTCAAACTCATTCTTACAATCACAGGCTTCAATCAGAATTTCATCGATATGAGTTTCATATTCCATTAGGATACTTTGCTTATCTTGATGGTTTACAAGGCCCTTTTCCAGTTCTGCTAAAAACTTATTCTTCGGCCGTTCCATGCTTTGATCTCCCTATTACCTTGTTCATCACCTTTACAAAATCCTGCCATTCACGGGTTTTTTCATTTAAAACTTCTTTTCCTGCATCCGTAATTTGGTAATATTTACGTGCTGGGCCCTTCTCCTGCTCCTGCCAATAGCACTCTATATACTCTTGTTTTTCAAGCTTGTGCAAGGCTGGATATAATGTCCCCTCTTTAACACTTAAGCCATTATCACTTCGCTGCTCTAATTCTTTGACCAATTCATATCCATACATATCTCTTTCATTTAACAATTGAAGCAAAATTAATGAAGTACTTCCCTTTACCAACTCACGATTAAACATATCTTCACCTACCTAGAATTATTAGGTACATAGAAATTCTACACCATGAAGGATTATTTGTAAAATAAAAAAGTGACGATTTTTACCATCGCCACAAAAATGTTTATTTCTTTTTATTTTTCTGGAGCTGGATAAATTGATCACGTTCCCCGCCATCAGATAACTCCTCAGAAAACTCATGATTCTTTTTTAGATCAAATAGTTCATTTGGTTTAATCATCCTTGGAGGAATATTATTATTTGGCGCTGCTTGTTCGTTCCAATCACTCATAGTATCACCTCTACTGTTAGTTTGGGAATCATGATAAAAAACATACACAAATCGTTATCTGCATAAATATTCCATTTTTTCATCATACTAAGTAAAAAACAATGGGGTGTAGAACATGGGTTTAATTAACTCCTTTAACCAATGGAGAGAAACTAGATATCAAAATCATGTATCTCATATGAGGACTCAAGACAAATGTCCTGATTGCTACGGGAGAGGCTTTACAGTTTATCCCTATAATGAATTTGCTTATTATAACTCAGTGGAATGCCCTGGTTGTCAAGGCAGCGGAGTTTACTCCGATTGGGATCAACTGAGGTAATGAAAAAAATCTCTTCAGCCGAGTCAAATCGATGAAGAGATTTTTTTTATTGTTTGGTCTAAACCTATGGAAAGGAAATCATAATTTTGCTATAATTTCAGAATATTCTTTTGGAATACATCTGATTGCATATAAAAACACTTTTTTAATATAATTTTAAATGGAGGTTTTTGATTTAATGGAAAATTCACTTTCTACTCAACAGCTTTATGCTTCAAAATTAGATCTTTTACAAACAGAAGTGGCAATTAAAAAAACAAAGGATTTCTTTGAAAGCTCCTTAGCTGAGAGTTTAAATTTAACCCGAGTTTCCGCTCCTATCCTCTTAAGATCTGGAAAGGGTTTAAATGATGACTTAAACGGTGTCGAAAGAATGGTTTCCTTTGAGGCATTGGATATTAAAAATGCAAATATCGAAATCGTTCAATCGTTAGCAAAATGGAAAAGGATGGCTTTGGCAAGGTATGACTTTTCCCTTGGTGCAGGATTATACACCGATATGAATGCGATTAGAAGAGATGAAGTTTTAGATCACTTGCATTCCATCTATGTAGACCAGTGGGATTGGGAGAAAATTATTACAAAAGAAGAGCGTAATTTAGGGACTTTAAAATCTGAAGTTCAAAAAATATTTCAAGTATTTAAAAAAACTGAAAATTATTTACACGAGCATTATCCAGTACTTGAACCTATACTGCCTGAGGAGATTCATTTTATTACCACGCAGGAACTTGAAACAATGTATCCAGAACTTTCATCGAAAGAACGAGAAGACAGGATTGCAAAAGAATATGGTGCGGTGTTCATTATGCAAATTGGAGGTCAGTTATTATCAGGGGAAAAACATGATGGACGATCACCAGATTATGACGATTGGACATTAAATGGTGATATTATTTTCTGGTATCCCCTTCTAGAACAATCCATTGAAGTTTCTTCTATGGGCATTCGTGTAGATGAAGAGGCACTAAAAAAGCAGTTAAAGATTTCAAATTCTGAGGATAGAATGTCCTTAGAATATCATCAAGCCATTCTTAACCAGGAACTGCCTTATACGATTGGTGGAGGAATTGGACAATCAAGGATATGTATGCTTTTTCTACAAAAAGTTCACATAGGTGAGGTTCAGGTTTCGGTCTGGAATGATGAGATCCTTGAAAACTGTAGAAAAGCAAACATCACACTATTGTAATTTTAAGTACTTAGAATAATTATCAGACTTCCTGGAGATTTATAAAGATATGTATGCTTGTAAATTCTCTGGGGGTGCTTTAATGTCTGTATTTGTTTATCAGACGTTTATTATTAAACAAGATAAATTTAAAGAAGCGATAGACAATTTACGTGAGATTAAAAAATTTAGAAATGACAATTATAACCACCATGTTGAAATCCTTACACCTATATCTGGTGAAGATCATACCTTTGCACTGCTTTCTACATACGATGGATTGGGAGAAATGGAATTAGAAAACAAAAGAATGTTTGATGATGAGGAATATATAGAACTCATTGGTCCTTTTTTTCTTGAAAACATTAAAGAAGGAAGTATGTATACCCAAATCTATAGAGGTTTAAGTGATAAAAAGAATGATAAAAAGAGTGAAAAATAACGTAAAGAACCGCACAGTTGGAAATCATGTGCGGATCTTTTTATGTTTTTCACCAATCATTCGTAACCAAATTAATCTCTATCCAACAGTTCTTCCCCTGCAATACCTGGCTCAGTCATTTCATAGACATTCAAAATAATATCCAATTCCTCTTCTGTTAAAACATCATACTGTAAACATAGTTCACGAACAGATTTCCCAGAAATGGTCGCTTCCCTGGCAATTCGTGCTGCTACTTCGTATCCGAGATGTGGATTTACAGCCGTAATAATACCCACACTTTTGTCTACATAGTCTTTTAAACGCTCTTCATTTGCTTCAATGCCTGTTAAGCAATGATCCGTAAAGGCACGGAACCCATTATTCATAATACTGATGGACTGAAGAAGGTTAAAGACTAAAACTGGCTCCATTACATTCAGCTCGAGTTGACCAGCTTCAGATGCGAGACAAATGGTATGGTCATTTCCAATGACCTGAAAGGCAATTTGATTGATTAGCTCAGGCATAACCGGATTCACTTTTCCTGGCATAATCGAAGAACCTGGCTGACGAGCAGGAAGACGAATTTCACCTAACCCTGCTCGAGGCCCTGAAGCCATTAAGCGAAGATCATTTGCGATTTTTGACATATTCATCATGCAAACTTTTAGAGCAGCCGAAACTTCTGTATAGGCATCTGTATTCTGTGTCGCATCTACAAGGTGCTCAGCATTTACAAGTGGAAAGCCACTGATTTCAGCGAGCTGTTTCACTACATCTTTTATATATTTAGGATCTGCGTTCAAACCTGTTCCTACTGCCGTAGCTCCCATATTCACTTCTAACAAATGCTCACGTGTATGTTTGATTCGATTAATATCACGAGTAAGAACCCTTGCATATGCTTCAAACTCTTGTCCAAGTCGAATTGGAACAGCATCCTGAAGATGTGTACGTCCCATCTTAATAACCTTCTCAAACTGTACAGCTTTTTGTTTAAATACTTTTTGCATATCTTCCATTGTCACTAGTAATTTTTCTAATAATGTAAGCGTTGAAATATGTATTGCTGTTGGAAATACATCATTCGTAGATTGTGACATATTAACATGTGTATTAGGACTTAAATGAAAATAATCACCTTTCGCTTGACCAAGTAATTCGAGACCACGGTTAGCGATGACTTCATTTACATTCATATTCATCGAGGTCCCCGCACCACCCTGAATCGGATCGACGATAAATTGATCATCCCACTTACCAGCAATAATCTCATCCGCTGCTTGTATGATAACCTCAGCATGATCTTTGTATAATCTAGTTGTATTCATATTAGCAATTGCTGCTGCCTTTTTTACCATTGCAAGCGCTTTAATTAAAGACTCATGAATGCGGTATCCTGTAATCGGAAAATTCTCCACAGCCCTAATCGTTTGAATCCCATAATACGCCTCAACCGGTATTTCTTTATCCCCAAGGAAATCCTTCTCGATTCTTTTCTTGTCTGTTGACATCCCGTTTCATCCTCTTCTAGTAATCTATCTGGTACATATCAAATGTAACATAAAAACAGTTGAAAGAGGTAAAAAAACATCCCAGAGAATTTAGCCCTGAGATTTTTCGTAAATGTGTAAATTAATGGATGTCCCTCTTCTTAAAACGTCCGCCCCTAACTTCGGAAATGTCTGCTATCGCCAAAAAGGCATTTGGATCAATTTCCTCAACAATCGTTGTCAGTTTCGATTCTTCTAGTCTAGTGATGATACTGAAAATTACCTTCTTATGGTCACCGGTATAGGCTCCCTCACCCTTAAGGTATGTTACACCACGACCTAAGCGAGCATTTACGGCATTTCCAATTTCCTCTGCTACATCACTGATAATCCAAACAGATTTCGATTCCTCGAAACCATCCACTACCGTATCAATTGCTTTCGCAGCAATAACGTAAGCTAGTAAGGAATACATCGCCCGGTCCCAACTAAACACAAATCCTGCTGCCCCTAAAATAAAGAGGTTGATAAACATAATAATTTGACCGACGGAGAATGGCACTTTCTTAGTTATCACGAGCGATAATATTTCTGTACCATCTAATGCTCCGCCGAAACGTATAACAATTCCAACTCCAATTCCTAATATCATGCCGCCAAAAATGGTCGCAAGAAGAATATCGTCGGTAAAGGCTGGTATTGGATGAAATAATGTTGTAAAAACAGATAAAACAATAATTCCATATACAGTAGAAATAGCAAAGGTTTTACCCATCTGCTTGTATCCCAAATATACAAATGGCAGGTTTAACAGGAATAGAAAGATACCGAGCTCAAGACCCGTTAGATGAGATAACATTATCGATATACCTGTTACGCCGCCATCAATTACTTTGTTTGGGACTAAAAAGATCTCTAGACCGGTAGCCATTAATATCGCACCGAGAGAAATGGCTATCGCTCGAAAGATTTTTTTACTAAGAGGAAGTTTTCGATGCTGCACTTTTTCGTTTACTAATTCTGTCACAAAATCACACCTTATAAAAATTTATTATAAAAACCATACTTGAGAAATTAATTATGCTGTTAATTCTCGCACTAGGTTATTATTACCAAGTTATGTAGCTATCATGAATTAATTATTACTATTATTATACCATAAAATCTATTAAACCTGAATTTAAGTTCACTTTTAGGAGGGTTATGACCTTGACAACAAGTTTAAATATTTAATCGTATTCTTACTTTCGACTATCAGATTTTGAGCAGATTGAAGGGAAATCTCCTTAAATCTGACCCTTGTTCCCGGTTTAGCTTGAGCAAGAAGCGGGATATCTGTTGAAATAACACTTCCTATTCTAGAATAGCCTCCTGTAGTTTGGTGTTCAGCCATTAGAATAATGGGCTGCCCGCTTGATGGGACTTGAATTCCTCCTAAAGGAATGGCATCAGAAATAATATCAGCTGTACTGCTATGCTCAATTTTCGGACCCGATAATTGATACCCCATTCGGTTTGATTGAGGAGAGATGATATATTCTGCAGTCAGAAATGTTTTGAATCCTAATGGAGTAAATTTATCTTTATGTGGACCCGCTATTATTCTAAGTATTAATGGATTCATATATTCTGGAATGAATTTTGCATGAATAAATCTATTTCTTCTGATGTAAGGTTTCCCATAAAGGGTATCCCCTTCTTTTAGAGCCCTGCCATCCAATCCACCAAATTTTCCTGATAAATACGTTGATTTACTGTTCAATACGAATGGAACTTGAATGCCTCCAGCAACACAAATATACGTTCTTGCTCCCTCTTTTACCCTTCCATACGAGAGGGTTTGCCCTTTCTTAATTACGGTGCATTTCCACACCGGTACCTCCTGATTATTAATTTTAGGAGTAAAATTTCCGCCGCATATTGCAATAGAGACATCATGCAATGCCAAGAGAACGGGTCCTATTAGAGGTGCTTCAAGTGCAGCCTCACCTAATACGTTTCCAACTAATAAATTTCCCATTTGTAAAGAATACGAATCCATTGCTCCTGATGGGCTAACCCCGTATTCGCGGAATCCATATCTCCCAAGGTCTTGTACAGTTGTTTGCAATCCTGGTTTTATTACCTTAAAGATTGGCGTTTTCATCTAACATACCAGCACTTTCTTATCCTTATATTTTCTTTTAATAAAGCTTCCCTTAGCTCCTTACTAAAATCTAAGGCAGCAGGTTCATCGCCATGAACACAAATAGTGTCGGCACAGATATCTATATCGGTACCATCTGTTGCTGTTACTTTTCCTTCCTTAACCATTCGAATCATTCTTTCTACTGCAAACTTCACATCATGAATCATACTGTTCTGTTCGCTTCTTGAGGTTAAGGTTCCATCAGGCTGATAAGTTCGATCAGCAAAAACTTCTGAAGCTGTCAGCAAGCCCTTTTCTTTACCTGCCTGTATTAGTTCACTGCCTGATAAACCAAAAAGGATTAATCTGCTATTATAATCTGCTACAGCCTGAGCAATAGCAACAGCGATTGAACGACTACTAGATGCCATATTATATAGCGCACCATGTGGCTTTACATGAACCAAGGCTACACCTTGAGCTTGAGCAATCGCAGCTAGGGCACCAATTTGATAGAGGATGAGATTATAGATTTCTGTTGGATTAATATTCATTTCTCGCCGGCCAAATCCTGCTAGATCAAGAAATCCAGGGTGGGCACCAATACTCACATGATACTTTTTAGCCAATTTTACGGTTTCCATCATCACATTATGATCTCCAGCATGATAGCCGCAAGCTATATTTGCAGATGAGATATGCTTCAAAATTTCTTTATCATTTCCAATTTTATATAACCCATAGCTCTCTCCAAGATCACAATTAAGGTCAATAACATTCATGTCCACTAGCCCCCTTTTTGTAAGACAATATTTCATACTTTTTAACAGCTATCCGTTCTTTTATAGTAAGAAACTCTTCATAATCTACAGGCAGGAAGGTTACATAATTTCCTGCCGATAATAGCGACGGATTTTCATTCTCACTATCAAATAATCGTAATGGAGTTATGCCAATAATCCTCCAACCCGAAGGTACCTCAGCTGGATAAATCCCCGTTTGACTTCCTCCAATTCCCACAGACCCTGCCGCTATTTTGGGTCTCGGCTTTTCTAGACGAGGAGCGGAGATTTTATGGGAAAGTCCGCCAAGATATGGGAAGCCTGCTACAAACCCAATCATATGTATCAAGTACTCTTTGTTTGCGTGATTATTAACGACTTCCTGCTCACTAATATTATTGTATTGTGCAATAAACCTTAAATCCGGTCCAGTCTCTCCGCCATAATAAACCGGGATCCTATAGACATATGATTCTATTTGGGGTGTTTCCATTGCAGACTTATAGATTGAAAATACTTTTTTCTCCAATTGACTATAAGTAATCCTTACGGGGTCATAAAAAATGGAAATAGATGTATAGGCCGGGACACACTCGAACACTCCGACCACCTTATTACGTCTAAAAACATGTAGAAATTGATGGATTTGTTGATGAATCCCTTCATCAATTTTATTGCCAAAGGTAATCGTGATTGCCGAATCACCTAATGGTACGATCTCAACACACATTTACCTCACCTTCTTATCACAAGAATTTGTTATTAATACTCTTTACTTTATTTAATACATTAGGATAATGCAATTAAAAAACGCTCTGATCACTGTAGATCAGAACGTAATTGTTTAGTCGCACTTTCTTTAGCACTTTTTATTGTGTGGCGCGGGTAACCAGTTAAAATGGCTGTCACTGCACAAATCCCTATTAATACTGGGTAATATGAATAGGCTAAAATGCTGACTGGGGAAATACCCGCCACCCCTGCAGCAACGAGCAATTGAGCACCATATGGGATTAATCCTTGAATACTGCAAGAAAAAACGTCGAGTAAACTGGCTGACCTGCGAGGGTCAATTCCGTACTGATTAGCTATATTCTTTGCAAGCGGTCCAGCAATAACGATTGAGATTGTATTATTTGCTGTGGAAAGATCTGTTAAGCTTACAAGTCCAGCAATCCCAAATTCAGCCCCTTTTTTCGATTTAATTTTACCTGTTACGAGGTGGAGTAAATAATCAATCCCGCCATTATGCTTTATTACTTCCACCATACCTGCAATTAAAATGGCCAGGAAGGAGATTTCAAACATTCCTGCCATACCTTCGCCAGTCTTCTGAATGAGTTCCATAAGGTTATAACTTCCATCCACTATCCCAATAAAACCGGCAAACAGTATTCCGAATGTAAGAACCAAAAATACATTTACTCCTGCTAACGCAGTAATCAGTACACCTAGATAAGGTAGAATCTTTATCCAATTATAGGATTGCTGACTGATATTGGCTTGTTCACCCATTGTTAGTATAGCAAGAATGATACAGGTAATAATGGCGGCAGGAAGAGCAATAAGAAAATTCATTTTAAATTTATCCTTCATTTTTGTCCCTTGCGTCCTTACTGCTGCAATCGTCGTATCCGAAATAAAAGACAAGTTATCCCCAAACATGGCTCCGCCAATCACTGCAGCCATCGAAAGCGCAAGAGAAATATCCGTTTGCTCGCTTATGCCAACACCTATAGGTGCCAGTGCGACAATGGTTCCCATACTAGTCCCCATTGACAAGGATATAAAACAAGCAATAATAAAAACACCGACCATTAACAGATTTTGAGGTACCACAGATAATGCCATATTCACAGTTGAATCAACTGCACCCATGCCTTTAGCTGTCTCTGAAAAGGCACCTGCTAATAGGAAAATCATAACCATAAGCATGATGTTTGATTCTCCCGCGCCTCTTGTAAAAATTTCTACCTTCTGATTAAATGTTTCTTTCCTATTCATTATTAACGCAACAGCTGCTGCAATAACAATTGCTACAATGACCGGAAATTTATAAAAATCGCCCGTGACAATTCCCGATCCAATAAATAATACTAAAAACACAGCAAAAGGTATTAACGCCCATGGATTGCCTTTTTTGTTTGTACTCATGGTAAACACCCTCTCTTTCCAATTCACATAAAAAAAACCTCTTCTTTCCAAACAAGAAAAAGAGGTTTTACTGTCTATTTAACAAGCAAATATTAGAGTACAATAATTTCTTTGATTGTGCAATATGTAATATTAAAGTTTTTTAATTTACTTGTTTTCTTCTTTTCTGTTTTTTCTTTAGACGGTAGAAAATTACCAATCCTACAAAAACGAGTGCTATTCCAAGCAAGATATTTTGCTCCATATTCCCCTCCATGAATCCTGCAGGGATGAGAGTTAACACAAAGAAAAAGATGAGATTTCCAAACATCGTACCAATCAAAAAATGCTTAAAGGTGATAGAACTTAATCCACTCAGAATATTGATTAAGCTAGTAGGAACAAATGGAATAATTCTAGCTTGGAACACAAATAGCAGCCCATTCTGCTCCATCTTTGATAATAGTTCTGGATTACTTTTTTTCTGTACCCAATCATTGAAAAAATAACGACTGCATAAAAACCAAATCCCAGCAGCAATTATACTTGTG
Organism: Bacillus sp. CZDM1; assembly: GCF_055502545.1. Lineage (NCBI taxonomy): Bacteria > Bacillati > Bacillota > Bacilli > Caryophanales > Bacillaceae > Bacillus > Bacillus sp. CZDM1. Next base: position 383,904 of record NZ_JBUESO010000004.1, read on the forward strand.
AACCAACTCCAAATAAGGCCATTAAAAAAACCGAATAATGCATAATTTATCGTAATGATAATAATAAGAGGAATAATAGTAAATGAATTTTGAATCACCATAATGATAAAGGTAAAGAAGAATTTTGAAAATGTGGTATCCTTCAAAGAAAGTATGATGGAATCCAAATCCCCGCTTCTAAGCAGCTGAAAAGTTTCGGTATTATGAATAACTAAAAAAATGATCAATATTATCCCGATTAAGGAAATGATTTTTTTCCAAATATTAATCACCTATTTTCATTTTAAGGTATTCTAGGGTAAGGGTAAAATATATTCTTAAACACATCATACCATGCAACAATTAACAGTGATAAAAAAAAGATGGCACAAAAGAAAATTTGTGACATCCTTTGACAATTATAAGCTTGAGAATTCCTCTACAAGGTCTCCAAACTTTTTCATGGCATTTTCAATTGGCACTGGAGTGGTTAAATCTACTCCAGTCTTCTTCAACAACTCGAGAGGATAATCACAGCTTCCGCTCTTTAAGAAGGCAAGGTATGATTGTAAGGTTTCTTTATCACCTTCAAGTATTTTCGTTGCCAAATGAATCGCTGAGGCAAAACCAGTTGCGTACTTATAGACGTAAAATGGACGATAGAAATGAGGAATTCTGGACCAGCCAAATTTCACTTCATCGTCAAAAACCACCACATCCCCATTGTATTCCCTAAACAATGCTTCATATGTCTGATTAAATACCTCGACATTTAATGGGGTACCCTTTTCTGCCAGCTCATGAGTGATTTTCTCAAATTCTGCAAACATGACTTGGGTAAAGAATGTTCCTTTAAATTGATCAATGAAATGATTTAATAAATGTTTCCTTACTTCAAGATTCTTTTCTGTATTTAATAAATAATTAATCAGCAAAATTTCGTTGACCGTCGAAGCCACTTCTGCGACAAAAATACTATAACGAGCCGTAATTTGAGGCTGATGCTGCGAGCTTAATTTACTATGGACCCCATGACCACACTCATGGGCAAGTGTAAATAAACTGTCCAAATCATCTTGATGATTTAATAATATAAATGGATGAACCCCGTATATCCCCAAATTATAGGCACCTGAGCGCTTACCAGGAGTCTCACGGACATCAATATACCTGGCATCCTTGAATTCTTTTAGGATGGTTACATATTCTTCCCCAAGAGGTCCTAGAGCTTTTATCATGGTTTCATATGCTTCCTCATAGGGTATGACCTGTTTTACACCCTGAACTAAAGGAACGGACATATCATATTGCCTAAGTTCATCTAGCTGCAGCTTCTGCTTGCGGATTCCAGAATACCTGTGAAGGGGTGCAATATTATCTTTCGTTGCTGTTATCAGGTTCTCATATACTTCCTTTGGCACCATATCACCGAACAGTGCTTTTTCTAAAGCAGATGGATATTTTCTGATTTTTGCTAAGGTTACGTTATTCTTGATTGCTGCAGAAAGTGTACTCGCAATAGAATTCTTTAATTCAACATATGGCTTATAATAGGATTTATATGCTTCCCTTCGTCTTTCCCGGTCTTCATCCTCGATTAATTTCGAGTACATCCCTCTCGTTAACTGAACCTTTTCCCCATTGTTATTGGTTACATCGCCAAACTTAATATCTGCATTATTGATCATCCCAAAGGTTGTACTTGGAGCAGACAGTGCTTCGCCTAATTGGGATAACACTTCTTCCTGATCTTTACTAAGGACATGTGTCTTGTATCGAAAGGATTCATATAAATCCTCTTCGAAGTACTTAAGGCCTTCCTCTTCTGCAATATAGCTGCTTAAGGTTTCTTTATCTAAACCTAATAAGTATGGCATAAAAAACGATGTTGAGGAACTAACCTTCACACTTAGACCTTTGGCACGATCTAATAAAGATTGTGAACCAGAATCCCTTGTATCCTCATCTACCCTCAGCATGGCGTAAGCATAGACATGATTAAATGTATACGATAATTCCTCTCTTTGTTTCAAGTATTGATAAAGACTCTTACCATCCTGAATGATTCCATCAAATTGCTTCAATTTTTCCGCCATTTTTTCAACAAGCTGAAGATCGTTTTCCCATTTAGTTAAATCGGAATAAATGTCTTCAAGGCTCCATTTTTCGTTTACGGGTACATCATTTCTAGAAGTATAGACTGACATTTGCTACCTCCTTAGAGAATTTTATTATTAGTAACTATTCGAATCACGCTTGTACTAGACCTATCCTTAATTTTTTCAAAAGGCCCGTTTTGCACACGATAAAAGCACCTTTTTAGGTGCTTTTTACTTTATCCTATTAATCCCTATGATTGCAATGTAAGAAACTGATTAAATCGATTATTGGATTGACAATGTGGGCATTTAACCGTAATTTCAACATCAACAATGTGTAAAGCTCCATTATTGACAATACTTTTTTTTAGAACAACAACTTGGTCGGTGAATGCTTTACCCTTATAGATTGATGACAAATCCTCTACATTTTTCACTCCACTAACAATTGCAGCATATTCAAAGTCCTTACTGCATAAAATGCACGACTTTTCACCTGTAACAACATGATTTGCAGCAGCCATTTGTAAACTCATTTGTCTCATCTCCAATCTGTCTTTCATTCATTCGACAGTCAAAGGGTGCATTCCTTCTAAATTTTTATGTATTTAAAAAATTCACATTTTCGACAACTTTAAAATATATGATCTAAAAAGGCTGTTTAGGGATCTCCTAAACAGCCTGGATTATATTTTATTCTTCATCATCTTGTAATTGATTGTAATTATATTGTGTTCGGTCAATAGGAGTAAAGTTTCCAGGAGTGTAGAAGCGTAATAGATCTCCGTTTACGACTTTATCAGAAAGTGCTAATTTATTTTCAACGATTTTCTGAAGATTCAATGCCTCTTCCATCCTACCTTCATCTAATTTCAATCCTGTAGTGGAATCGTAGAATTTACCACCTACAGATGAAATAGTTGCACTCATAAAATTACCATCACGGAATGGAACAAGATCATCATGCTGTTCAGATAAAAGGTCAGTTCCAAACTGAACATAATCTTTTGTATCAATTCCTAACAAGTGAAGCAGTGTTGGCAGGATATCAATTTGTCCGCCGTATTCGTGGTTAATTCCACCCTCAATTCCAGGAACACGAATAAAGAAAGGCACGCGTTGTAATCCGGCACTATCAAAATCTGTAATTTCTTTACCTAGAACTTGTTCCATTGCTTTATTATGATTTTCTGAAATTCCATAATGGTCGCCGTACATGACTATGACAGAATTATCATATAACCCTGATTCTTTCAGGTAATCAAAGAATTGTTTCAAAGCTTCATCCGCATAACGAGCTGTTTGGAAGTAGGTATCAACCGATTTATCACCCGTTGTATGCGGTGCAATGGTTGCTTCTTCCTCAGCAATCGGATAAGGGTAGTGATTTGAAACAGTAATAAACTTTGTATAAAAAGGCTGAGGTAATGTTTCCAACAATGGAATTGATTCCTCAAAGAATGGCTTATCCATAAGCCCATACTCAGCTAGGTCTTCTGGATTCATACTATATGAACTTTCATCAAAAAAGTGATTATATCCAAATGATTTATAAATTTCATCACGATTCCAGAAGCTGCCTGAATTCCCATGGAACACAGCAGAACTATAGCCTTGTTGACCTAAAATTGCAGGTGCTGCTTGATACGTATTCAACCCTTTAGTTGTAAAAGCTGAACCCTGCGGTAATCCATATAATGAATTTTCAAGAATAAATTCAGCATCAGCCGTTTTACCTTGCGCAGTTTGATGGAAGAAGTTATCAAAATAAAGTGTGTTTTGATCCTTCGTTAACGAATTTAGAAACGGTGTTACTTCTTCCCCATTTAACTTGTAGTCAATAAGGAAATTTTGCATCGATTCAAGATGTAAATAAATTACATTCATACCTTTTCCTGCACCAAAGTATGCAGGATTTGGCTGTGCGTAGTTTGATTTGGTATAGTTAATTACTTCTGTCATATCGTCACTGTTCGCCATAACCCTTTGTGCGGAAGCTTTTGTACTTTTAACAGCATCATAAATGGTGTAGTTGTACATACCTAAATATTTCACAATATAATTACGGTCAAATCCTCTTGTTAACAATTGAGGACGATCACTTTCAGCTAGTCCAAGATTTCCGCATGAAATAGCAAGTGATAATGAGAATAATGCAGCTACTTTTCTGCGATTCATGTCTTTAACTTCCACTTTCACAAAGCGAAATGCAAGTAAAGCAATCAATAGGATGATATCCATAAAGAATAAGAAATCATATGGTCTTAAAAGTGTTACGACACTTCCGCTTACATCACCAAAGTTTTGAGTCTGAGTTAAGGTCGGTAACGTAATAAAGTCATTAAAGAATCTGTAATAGACAACATTTGCAAATAATAGAAAGGATAAAAAGAAATCAATCACAAGTAGTGCAATATATTTCTTACGCCCTTTAAATAAAAAAGCCAATCCTAAAAATAATAAAGATGATCCTAACGGATTAATAAATAATAGGAACTTTTGTAGTGTATTTTCAATACCTAAATCAAATTGAGTTAATTGAGCTATATAGGTTTTCATCCAAAGGAAGAATACAGCCAATAAGAAAAAGCCAATATATTTATTTAAAATACCTTGACCCTTTTGAGTTAAGTTATTCATTTTTTGCACCTGCCTTAAGAAAATAATCATTATTTAGTGGGGGTTATTTTATATAAGTTATATTAATCTATCACTAAATCTATCATTAATAGTAACAGTTAAGTATGAACAATTTATGAACAATTTATAAAATAATTCAACACAAAATTGTATTATACGGATTATTTATCAAAAGTCAAGTGAGGTTGTGTTCTTTCAGAATCAATGTTGAGTTATTAACTAAAGAGTGCATGAATACCCTGGTATCCAAAATAAAGTCCAAATAAAACGAGTGATGCACCAGAAATAATGGAGATAGCAATTAAGCTTTTTACTGTCAGGAGCTTTCGAAAGCCTGTAGTTAGTCCAGCAACAAATACGTCCCAAATGGTTAGTCCAAGGAAAATCATACAGCTATAAATCAAAAGAGATTCTGTTCCATTTGTTTGGGCTGTTTTTGCTAAGACCGAGCCATAAATACCTAACCAGAACAATACCGATAAAGGACTGGTAATGGACATAATAAACCCAGTAAAGAAACATTTCATTAGTGACTCTTGATCTCTTCCATAAGTAAGAGTGATCGTATTCGCATTTTTGATACTTTCTAAACCTGAATAAATAAGGATAAAGCCTCCGAATAACCAAAGAAATATTTGGATCATCGGAATTCCCAAAAATTGTACCATCCCTAAATAAACAAGCAGCATAAAAAATCCATCCGCCACCATAGAGCCTGCACCAACAATCCATGCATGCCAAAATCCATTCTTAATTCCCTTATCTAACCGTGCGGAATTTACCGGCCCGATTGGAGCTGCCAATGTAAATCCCAAAATGATGTAACTCAATAAAATGCTGATACTCAATCAAACCACTCCACTCCGCCTTTGTCTAACTTGTACATTTTATGTAAATTATCCAGACACATGTCCAAAAAATTCTAATCATGAAAAACGATAAAAATTAATGAGAGGGTTCGAAATGGGCAACCCTATTGATGTGCTTGGAAGAAAGGTGGCACTGATTATGAACAAATTTTCATATACATTAAGGAGGGCAACGATGGGAATTTTAAGCGGCAACCCTAAAGAGGAGCCTTTACACTATGGTGAAGTATTTGATCTTTGGTCGTCATTATTAGCAGGGAATGGCATGATTGCAGGGTATAAAACCATGCTGAACCATGCTGGTGATGAAGATTTGAAGAAGCTGTTAGTTGAAGCCGTGGAGATATGCCAGCAGGAAAAGAAGCAATTGGAAGAACTATTAAAAGAAAATGGCATTGGTTTGCCTCCTACACAACCAGAGCCGCCTGAGGCATGTTTAGAGGATATTCCTGTAGGAGCTAGAATTCCTGACCCTGCGATTGCGGCTGGACTTTCTGCCGATATTGCTGCTGGACTCGTCTTATGCAGTCAAATAATCGGCAAGTCTATAAGGGAAGATGTAGCCATGATGTATGGACAGGTTCATACACAAAAAGCAGGACTCGGCGCAAAAGTGCTTCGTTTAAATAAGGAAAAAGGCTGGCTCATTCCTCCTCCATTACATCTTAATAAGCATGGAGATTGTTAAATCAAAAAACTCAAAGAAAAAGGGATGAACACGGTTGTTCATCCCTTTTGATTATTTAAAAAAGTAATAAACATGCATTTAAAAGTTCCACTGTAACTACCTAAATAGGTATTTTAGTTTACAGATATTGGCTAATAGTCCAAAACCATAAGGAAATAGTTCAAAACCCTTTGGAAAAAGTCCAAAACATCAAGAATATAGTCCAAAACCACAAGAATATAGTCCAAAACACCCCTAAAATAGTCCAAAACATTTTCCCAAACTATTTTTCAAAAAATATATCCGATTAATAGGCTCTTTTACTAGATTACCTTCATTATTAGAAGTAATCCGAAAAGTAAGGTGTTTGCCTCTCAATGATATTCTCTAATATCTCGACCACCTGAGCATTACCTTTTAGGCGTGAAATGGCAGCCAAGTGAGATGGTCTCTTATAACTAAGCAGCATAGTTGTCAGTGTCTGTATATCGAGAGAAAATGTTGGCTCTTCTTTACTTTTAATTAATTTTCCTTGACCTAATGGAGATACATTTAATGTGAATGTCCCTTGATTCCACTCAAGCATAGGATCCTCAAGCATAAACGTTAACTGTATATCTGTGCCTGTTGCTTTAAAAGGATATTGAGAAATAAACTGTTTTGCACATACAATACGTGCCATAAAATAGGGAGAGATACTTTCATTAATATCCCCATCCTCCAGCCAAAAAGCTAATGGTTCATTCATAAAAATATTCCCTACAACCTTTGACACCATGGAAAAATGGGCACCAATGAAATTCCAGAGTCCAATCCTTGCCTCTTGATTCATATAAACCATTTCTTTAATATGAAGCACGTCCTCAGATATCCAGTACAATAGATACCCTTGAGGCTTGTGTGAACTGTCATAATAAAGTGCTGCCGTTAATTCATCTACATCCCATCTCCAATATTCATCCCAGGCCAAGTCATTTCGAAGCATACCAACATGCATTTTACTCGAGAAGAGTTTATATACAATCCTTACGTCCGGGTGCTCAATATTCAATCTTTCTACATATCCTGGAACTTTCTTGATCTTTGGTAATTGAACATCTCTTACTTCAAAAGTCATCTTATCCGAAACAATCTCCCATCCCCTGCGGCGATAATAGGGAATCGAATAGGGAAATAAATAAGATATCGATTGTTTTCTTTCCCGCATATCTGCAAGTGCCTGCCCCATCAACTTATACATAAGTCCCATATTTGCGTACTCTGGATAGGTGCCGACACCTGTCAGCCCTCCCATTTCATATGATCGCCCAAAAATATTTACTTGGAAAGGGTAAACAGCTAGTTGTGATACCAGTTTTTCACCATCAAACCAGCCTATCACATCCGCCTGATCCAGAACTGGCTTTTTGGCTAAAGCTATTTCGCGTTCTTCCCAGCCAATCATTTGCAGATCTTTTTTTGTCACTTGGAACACATAACGCAATAACTGATTGAATTGTTGGAAATGTCTTGTTTCCACTTTCCCCATTTTGAGCCTGTCTAGTCGACTCATATTTATACCTCCAATTTCAAATAGCACGCTAACTATTAGTCCTAACATGTATTGTTTGCTTTATTAGAAATAAGAATTCTTGGCTATAAATTTTTATGCTAAGTTTTTGTCATACTTTAAATAGGCTTTTAAATAAGGCAATAAATTTGAATGTTACATAATACCATGTTACCATTATATTATGTAACATGGATAAAGGAGAAAAGTTTTTATGGAATACGTTGAAGCTTTAAGGGATATCAAGCAAATCAATGCAATTAAAAAATATTTAAAGAAGCATTCTGATCGAGATTATTTCCTCTTTATTTTTGGAATTAACACGGGGTTAAAAATTACAGAAATGCTTGATATCAAGGTTGGCGATATCTTTAGTAATAAAGATGGTGTTAAAAACTTTTACTTGTACCTTCATCATGAAACCTTGAAGGAAGTTTACCTGAATCATAAAGTTAAACAGACCCTTCAACATTATGTGGAAAGCAGCAAGTTAACCAATGAGGATTTTTTGTTCAAGTCTTCCAAAACTGATAAACCCATTACACGCCAACAAGCATATCGGATTATCCATCAGGCCGCTGCAGCAATTGGTATTGAAGGAAAAATAGGAACCAATTCTTTGCGTAAGACTTTTGGATTTCATGCCTATAAACGTGGAATCGCCATCTCACTTCTGCAAAAGCATTTCAATCATTCAACCCCTTCCGAAACACTTAAATATCTAGGAATTTCCAAAGATGAGAAAATAAAAACAGAAATTGATGTCAATCTGTAGAGTGCAACACCATTTTATCCATGTACAAATTATTTTGAGGAGGAAAAGTTAATGAATATTCGCGAAATCGAACTGCCTGGTATTGGGAAGAAATTTGAGGCCATCACAAATAACAAGGATAAGCTAGTCATTATCATTCACGATGATGGAAGAAGAGACATTTATCATTTCGATCAGGAGGATTACGAGGAAGCAATCGCCAGCACTACCTTCAATGATCAGGAAGCCAGACAGCTTGCAGCAATAATTGGCGGAATGACTTACGCGCCCAAAGCATTAGAAACCATAGAAATGGCATTTGATGATTTAGTGATTGAATGGTTTAATGTCGAACCAAATGCAGCAGCTGTAAATCAAAGCATCGGACAACTTAATATCCGTCAATCTTATGAAGTAAATATTATAGCGATTATTAAACGACAGAATCATAAAAAAATTCATACTCCTGGTCCTGAAACTCTTTTAGAAGAAGGAGATACAGTTATCGTGTCTGGGGAGCGTAATCAAGTAAAAAGGATCGTTAAAGAAGTACTTTCAAGAAGGGACGGGTGATACTTTTGACGAATCATTTAGTTTTTGAAGTCGGGACAGCATTAGTACTAGTTGCTCTTACAGCAGTATTAGCAGGAAAGTTGAAATTTTCGATTATCCCCTTTCTCATCCTCTTAGGGATGGCAGTTGGTCCACATGCTCCACAAATTGGGATCATTGATCTTACCTTTATTGAAAGTTCAGAGATTATTGAGTTTTTTGGCCGTATTGGTGTACTGTTTCTATTATTCTATCTGGGTCTTGAATTCTCAGTAGGAAAACTAATTCGCTCGGGCCGTTCCATTGTAGTAGGTGGTTCAATTTATGTAGCACTAAATTTTACATTAGGTATTGTTTACGGTTTTATGACAGGTTTTCCTATTATGGAAACATTAATCATAGCTGGTCTTCTTAGTGTCTCCTCTAGTGCAATAGTCGCCAAAGTTCTTGTTGATTTAAAAAGAACAGCAAATGCCGAAACCGAGTTAATTTTGGGAATTATTTTATTTGATGATATATTCCTAGCATTATTCCTCTCCATCATGTCAGGTCTATTATTAGGCGGAGCGACCACGGTTGTTGGAACAATCTTTTCCGTTCTGATTTCACTAGGTTATATGATTCTCTTTTTTATTATCGCTCGCAAAGGAGCACCTATTCTCAACAAACTATTAAACATTAAATCTAATGAAATTTTTATCCTCGTTATCTTCGCATCACTCTTTTTTATCGCAGGTTTTTCAGAGAAACTACATGTTGCAGAAGCAATCGGCGCATTACTATTAGGTTTGGTTTTCTCTGAAACAGAACATCGCGAGCGTATCGAACATTTGGTTATTCCATTTAGGGATTTCTTTGGAGCACTTTTCTTCTTTAGTTTTGGATTAAGTATTGACCCCTTTAGCTTAGGTGGAGCGGTTTGGCTGGCTATTGGTGCAGTAATACTTACGATTATTAGTAACTTTGTAGCTGGAATGATTTCCGGGAGAAAAGCTGGTTTATCTTATAAAGCTTCCTCAAATATCGGATTAACAATCGTTTCTAGAGGTGAATTTTCGATCATTGTTGCTAACTTAGGACTTGCGGGCGGCTTACTGCCTATCCTAAAGCCGTTTACTGCCGTCTATGTTTTAATTTTGGCTATTATTGGGCCATTATTAACCAAAGAGTCAAAAAATATATATAAATTATTAAACAGTATTTTCAAATGGGAAAAAAGCAAAGTACCTAAAAAGAAAATCACTATTCCTAATCATGAAAATGAAAATACCCCTGGTCTTTAAAAATGTAATGATGAGCAAGGGAGGCTCTTATAATGGGCATCGGGTTAACAATCATTTTGTTAACATATGTTTTATTATTAGTCATGTCCTATCAGTTTTTTATATTCATAAATGAAAAAGATGACAAGCGCAGCTGTATCATTATTACCAAGTCATATCAATATGCGTATTCAAACCTGTTATTTGGAATTCTTGTCGTATATGCATTAATAGTACTTCCCCATATTCATATAGATTCACAAACCATCAGCTACCTAGTTCTAGCTAGTAAGTTTATTTCAATCGTTACACTTGCTGGGAGTATTTATCTCCTTAGCAAAAAAGTAAAATAACACAAACAAAAGCAAAATTAGACCAATAGAAAAAATCCACCATTTCTTATTATGGTGGATTTTTTTCTATAACTTTGTTCGTAAACTCCAAAGTTCAGGAAAGAATTGCTGGTCTAAAACTCTTTTTAAATAGGTTACACCTGATGATCCGCCAGTTCCTGTTTTATGGCCTATGATTCTCTCCACTGTACTCATATGATTAAAACGCCATAATTGCTGTTGGTTGCCAATATCAACTAGCTTCTCAGCTAACTCGTATAAGTCCCAGTATTTGTCGACGTTGCGGTAGACGGTCAGCCACGCTTCTTCAACACTTTCATTAGGTTCATAGTTTTTGGATAAATCGCGATTTAAGACCTCTTCATCTACTGGAATTCCACGAGCAACAAGTGCGTGGATGGCGGCATCATAAATACTTGGTTTATAAAGTGCCTCCTGCATTTTTACATACAATTCCGGCTGATGCTGATAGACTGCTAGAGTATGAGCATTTTTGTTACCTAATGCAAATTCAATCATTCTGTTCTGAAAGGACTGGAATCCGGAAGATTGACCGAGCTTATCCCTAAACTCTAGGTACTCTGAAGGGGTTAAGGTAGAAAGCACACTCCATGATTGAATCAATTGCTGCTGAATTCTCGAAACGCGTGACAGAATTTTAAAGGATGGCTCTAAATTATTCTGGCGAATATACTGGATCGCCTCTGTTAATTCATGAATAATTAATTTCATCCATAATTCACTTGTTTGATGGATAATAATAAATAACATTTCATCATGGTGACCAGATAAACGGTGCTGACTATCTAAAATCTTATCAAGGTGCAGGTAATCACCATAGGACATTGCTTTTTGAAAATCTGTTTGAATCGATTTTTCCAAACCGATGCTTGTGTTTTTTTCTGGTGTATTCACGTAATATACTCCCCCTGTTCTAATGTGGTACTGATGTATGAATTAATAAGTTATTAATTTATATTCTCATCTAAAATATCATTCGTTTCATTTACTGATTTTTGAGTGTTGGATCTTTTTTTAAAAAAGAAATAGGCAGCCGTTAAAAACAGTAACCATGGAATTCCGAATTGAAGCATAATCTTAAAATCTGTAAACCATGTTGTTATCATTAAACTCAATAGTAGTACTGCTCCTGCGATCGTTAAATAAGGAAAGCCAATCATTTTTACAGGCAATTTACGGCCATTTGACTTCTCCCACTTTCTTCTGAAAAACAAATGGGATACAAACACCATAAACCATGTAAAAATAGCACCGAACATTGAAATCCCCATCATAAACGCATAGGAGGAGCCTGGTAATAGTGCATTTACTGCAGCTGCAAGGAAAATCCCAAAAGTAGAAACACCAAGAGCCTTTAACGGAACTCCTTTTTTGCTTAATTTGCTTAAAAAGGCCGGAGCGTCATTTCCCTGGGACAAAGAAAACATCATCCGTGTAGAGGCATAAAGTTGACTGTTCATAGCAGATAAGGCAGCAGTTAATATAATAAAATTCATAATACCAGAAGCACCAGGAATATTTAAGAGTTCCATGACCTTTACAAAAGGACTTTCTTCTACACCTGCAGATTTCCAAGGAACAATCATTAACATAATTCCGATAGTAATAATATAGAATGTAGATAATCGGAATACCGTTGCTTTCAGTGCTTTTGGCACCGCAATATCGGGATCTTTAGCTTCTCCAGCTGTAACCGCTATCATTTCTGTTCCTAAAAAGCTAAATAAAGAAATAAAGATCGCGACCCACATCCCCCACCAACCAAAAGGCAGGAAACCTCCGTCATTTACAATATTCTCAGGCCCCATATTCGGCTGAGCTGAATTACCGAATAATACATAAGATCCTAAAAGTATGAAACCAACTATTGCACTTATTTTGATCATCGAGAACCAATACTCAAAAGTCGCAAAGGTATTTACGCTCGTTGCATTTACATAAATCAATACACCCGCAAACAACAAAATCCAAATGAATCCAGGAACATCAGGGAACCAGTACTTCATATAAACAGCAATGGCACTCACTTCTACTCCGACCGCAAGAACGTTTGCTATCCAATAGGAATAGCGTACAAGAAAACCAGCCAGCGGGCTGACGTACTTTTCTGAAATGGTGCCAAAGGATCCTGACGTTGGGTGAGCCACCGTCATTTCGGATAAGCACCCCATTAATAGTAATACAATAAATGCACCAATAGCATAACTTAGTATTACACCCGGTCCAGCAGTACTAATGGCAAGGCCGCTTCCAAGGAATAAACCCGTACCAATTGCACACCCCATTGCAATCATCGTTAGCTGTTTGGTTTTTAATTCACGCTTTAATCCCATTCCAGATTCATTCCCTTTATTTAAATGAATATTTTTGTTCCCCATATAGTTCCTCCTACTTTTAGTAATCTTATGCTACGACCTCACGTTCATTTGCGAACTTTTCATATTGTCTTTCTTCCATAATTTTCTTTAGAATTTGTACTACTTTCCATACTTCACTAAAAGAGGTGTAAAGAGCCACTGGAGCTAGACGAATAATATTAGGTGCACGGAAATCTGGAATAACACCATTTTCTTTTAATGCCTTGCAAATGCGTGCAGCTTCCTTATGCTCTAGGCTCACATGACCTCCACGACTCACATCGTCTAGAGGGTTACCCAACTTGAATCCCAGATCGGATAACTCTTGGTCCAACAAATCCATCAAGAACCGATTTATTTTCAATGACTTTTCCCGGATATTTTCAATTCCTGCTTCTGCAAAAATCTCCAAAGCACCAAGTAACGGTGCAAGACTTAACACATGAGGTGTCCCAATTTGATAGGCTCCGGCAGACTCAGCAGGTGTTAATGAATGTTCCATATCAAATTGTTTCTCTTTTTTAGAACCAAACCAGCCCGCAAGTCCAGGAGCAGTTCCAAAGTGTTTCTTATTTACATATAATCCGCCAACACTTCCTGGACCACCATTTAAATGCTTATAATTGCACCAATAGGCAAAATCAACACCCCATTCACTAAACGAATGTGGTATGGCACCGATGGAATGGCAGCCATCAAAACCGATTAAGATCCCTCTTTTATTCGCCTCCGCTGTTAGACGTTTCATGTCCAAGATTTGACCGCTTCGGTAAAGTACAGTTGGTAAAATGATGAGCGCAATGTCTTCGGTCATTCCCTCGATAATATCCTCTTCATCTAAGAAACGGCCATCCCGGCTTTTTACGCGAATAAGATGTGTATCTGGGTCAAATCCATGTATACTTAGTTGGCTTTGAAGAGCGTAAATATCAGATGGAAAGGTTAATTCATCAGCAAGAATTTTTGACCTCTTTCCTTCCGGCTTATAAAAAGTAGCAACAAGTTGATGCAAATTTACAGTGGTCGAACCCGTTACAATGACTTCATCCGAAGAAGCACCTACTAATGGTGCCATCATCTCTCCTAATCTTTCTGATAAAAAAAACCATGGGTGTTTCCCTTTTGTCCAGCCATCAATTCCATGTTCTTTCCAATCATTTAATGATTCTAATAGAGTACTTTCTGCTCTTTTTGAAAGGAGACCTAATGAATTACCATCCATATAAATGGAATTTGGTTTTATGTAAAACTCTCCCCTAAATTTGATCAAGCTGTCAGACTGGTCTAATTGTTTGGCATACTCTAATGTTATTTCCATATGTATCCACTCCTCTGGATTTATTTCTACTATATTATTATTTACAAGAGAATGATACACTGCCCAGTTCTGCAAAATCTACTAAAATGGTATCACCAGCTTGAAAGCAAATCGCTTCCGTAATGGCACCACTAAGAACGATATCACCTTTTTTTAAGCCGCGTCCCGTTTCTCCAAGCTTATTTACTGCCCAGGCTACCGCTGCAGCAGGATTTCCTAATACTGCAGCACTTGTGCCGACAGTGGCCACTTCTGAATTTTTGGACATATATACACCAATTTCTTTCAGGTTTAGAGATTCAGGATACTTCCATTTGTTTCCGACGATAAATTTTGAAGATGAACAGTTATCAGCCACAACATCAACCAGAGTAAACTTGAAATCTAAATAACGACTATCAATAATTTCAATAGCTGGTGCCACATATTTTGTAACACTTAAAATATCTTCCGCTGTAACAGAAGTCCCTTGGATATCTTCATCAATGAAGAAGGCAATTTCAGGTTCTGCCTTTGGATGGATGAAACTGCTATAAGGTACTGGCTCCCATTCTGTGGCAAGCATATCATCCATTAGATATCCATAAATCGCTTCATGGACCCCCATCATTTCTTGCTTCGCTTTACTTGTTAACCCGAGTTTAACTCCAATCCGTTGAAGTCCTTCCTGTTCTTTTTGCTCAATCAATTTTTGTTGGATTTCATATGCCTGCTCAAATGTTAAGGACGGGTATTTTGTCGTAATTTTTTCGACTTCTCGTTTTTCCTTTTCTGCGTCTAAAAGGTATTTTACAATTTCTTGTTCTGTTCCTTGCATCAGTTTCATGTAGAAAACCTCCTATTTGTTTACTCGAATGTTACAGAAACAGTTCCCAATAAGCCGAAATGTGCTGAAATCTTATCTCCCTCTTTTACAGGAACTGCACCAGAAAGTGCTCCTGGAAGAATCAACTCACCTGCTTTTAAATGGATGCCAAATTCATGTAATTTATTCGCCAACCAGGCAACTGCTTTTGCAGGGTGTCCTAACGCCGCTGTTCCAGCTCCTGTTGCAACCATTTCATCATTTTTATAAAGGACCATTCCCTGGGTCCGTAAATTAAAACCTTCTATTGTACTTAGCTTATTCCCAACAACTACTCTTGCAGATGATCCATTATCCGCCACAGTATCTTCTAATCTAATTTTCCAATCAGTTATACGGCTATCAATTATCTCAATGGTCGGCACCACATATTTTGTAGCCATTAACACGTCTAAATAATTTACATTTGGTCCTACTAAGTCCTTATCTAAAATAAAACCAATTTCCGCCTCAACTTTTGGACTGATGAATTCACTCATTTTGACCTTGCCACCATCAGAAATCCTCATATTATCTAATAGGTGGCCGTAATCTGGTTCATCAACTCCGAGCATCTGCTGCATTGCAGCGCTAGTTAGACCCACCTTCTTCCCAATAATCTCATGTCCTTCTTCTATCTTTTTCTCAATTACCTTAAGCTGTATATGGTATGCATCACGAACATTAAGGGTGGAAACCCTCTCTGATAGCGGAGTTACTGGCATTTGACTATTCTCTGCCCTAATTAATTCAGTTGTAATCAATTCTATGAAATTACTCATTATACAGCCACTCTTTCCCTAAGCCCTTACAATTTCATTGTAATCGTTTTAGCCTCAGTGTAGAAATCGAAACTATGACGTCCGCCTTCCCTGCCAATACCACTAGCCTTCGAACCGCCAAAAGGAGTTCTTAAATCTCGATAGTACCAACAATTGATCCAGAATAAACCAGAATTAATCTGATCTGCTACACGATGGGCACGCCTCAAATCATTTGACCAGACAACACCAGCCAACCCGTAAATCGAATCATTCGCAATTTGAATCGCTTCCTCTTCTGTTTTAAAAGGAATAACCACTAACACCGGTCCAAAAACTTCTTCTTGCGCTACTCTCATTTTATTATTTACATCATAGAGTACGGTTGGCTCGTAAAAATTACCTTCTGTTAAACCTTCTACACGCTGTCCGCCAGTAGCAAGCTTTGCACCCTCATCTAATCCAATCTGCACGTATTTGTCAACAGTTTCTAAATGATTTGTGGAAATAAGGGCACCCATATCTGTATTTTCATCCAATGGGTCTCCCACTTTGATTTTCTTAACCGCTGGTAACAATTTTTCTAGGAATTGTTCATATACTGTTTCCTGTACTAACAGCCTTGAACCTGCAAGACAGATTTCACCTTGATTTCTAAATATCGCTTCAATCGATCCTTGAACTGCTTCATCCAAGTCAGCATCATCGAACACAATATTTGCTGATTTTCCGCCCAATTCTAGTGAAACTGGGATTAACTGTGTGGCCGCATTTCTCATCACCGTTTTACCGGTTGAACTTTCCCCGACAAATGAGATCCTGCGCACAAATGGATGAGTGGTCATAGCCGTCCCTACCGTTGAGCCTGGTCCGGTAAGAATATTCAAAATTCCTGGTGGAAGTCCTGCTTCATTGGCAATTTCGCCTAACATGACAGCACTTAATGGAGTATAAGATGCTGGTTTCACAATAACCGTATTGCCTGCAGCTAAAGCTGCAGAAACTTTCCAAGTCATTTGCATGAATGGCAGATTCCAAGGGATGATTAAGCTTGTAACTCCAGCTGGAGCATATTGTGTATAGCTCATATGCTTGGATTGAGGATAATGCTCATGATGAATATACTTTGCCATTTCTGCAAAGAATCGTAAATTTGAAGCCGCTCTTGGTATATCAAAATCTCTGCTTTCTTTTATCGGTTTTCCCACATCTAATGTTTCAAGCAACGCTAACTCATCAACACGAGCCATGACAAGATCGGACATTCGACAAAGAATCTTAGCTCTCTCTTCAACTGGCATTTTGCTCCAGATACCATTTTCAAAAGATGTTTGAGCAACTTGAATCGCACTCTCAACATCATGCACACTGGCACTTGCGACTGAAGCTAACTTTTGATTCGTTGCGGGATTAATAGTGTCAAAGGTTTCACCTGAACTAGCATTTACATATTCTCCATTAATAAATAGCTTAGCATCGTTAATCTTAAGCTGTTCTTCAAGCAACTTACTCATTTTGATCACCATCCTCTACTTCCAAAATCATCTCAACCTCTACAGCATTATTGTGTGGCAGCTGTGCCATCCCAACAGCAGACCTGCCGTGTCTGCCTTTTTCTCCAAATACCTCAACCAACAAGTCTGAGGAGCCATTCATTACTTTGGGGTGATCAGTAAAATCTGATGTACTGTTTACAAAACCAAGAATCTTGACCACTCTTTTTACTTTACTAAGGTCGCCTAGCTCATGTTTGACAACAGCTAATAGATTCAGCATACACTGTCTGGCAGCCTGATAACCTACCTCAATGGATACGTCCTCACCAAGTCTTCCACGAAATTCATCTGTACCCTGTCCTGAAGTAAAAATAAGGTTTCCAGCGCGAACACAGCTAACATAGTTTCCAGATGCTTGGCGTAGAGGTGGAAGCTTTAAACCAAGTTCCTTTAATCTTTCTTCTGGGGTTATCACCTTTTCTACCATCTACTCATCTCTTTTCCTACTAAATTAGTTGATTAACCGGTAAATTTAAAAATCTAAGTGCATTTTCACCTAACATCGCTCTTTTCTCATCTACGGTTAGGGTTAAAGTATCATCAATTATCTTCCCTGGAGGCGTTTCCCTTAGTAAAAATGGGTAATCAGAACCCATGATGACTTGTTCTGCTCCAAATTTTTCAACTAGGAATTTAATATTCACAGGATTGTTTACGATAGAATCATAGAAAAATTTCTTGGCATAAAAACTTGGAGGCTGCTCGGTCAGTTGTAGGTGCGGCCAGACATTCCACCCATGATCAAGGCGGGGAAGAATATAAGGCAGTGAGCCGCCGCCATGAGAAAAACAAATTTTTAATCCTGGAAACTTTTCAATGACACCTCCTAGAATTAAACTTGCAGCAGCTAAAGCGGTTTCACTTGGCATCCCAACCGTGTACATTAGGTTATGTTTGGTAAACCGATCGCTGCCCAATGTTTCCCATGGATGAACGAATATAGGAACATTCCACTTCTCACACATCGCAAAGAAGTCTGTTAACGATTCATCATCTAAATTTTTCCCATTAATGTTCGTGCCAATTTCAATCCCCTTTAAACCAAGCTCATGAACACAACGATCCAGTTCACGAATGGCAATTTCAACATTTTGCAGCGGGACTGTCCCAAGACCAATAAACTTCGTAGGATATTGTGCAACTGTCTCTGCGATAAAATCATTCTGTAATCTTGACATAATTTCAGCTTCTTCAATGGGTGCCCAGTAAGAAAACGTTACAGGAATGGGCGAGAGAACCTGTATATCTACATTTTCCTTTTCCATATCATTAATCCGCTTCTCTGGACTCCAAACCTGGTCTGTTACTTCACGAAAAACCTTGCCTGCAACCATAATATTAGCACCACACGAACAGGTTGGCTGAAGGATTGGCCATTTATCATTTTGGTACTTCGCCGCAAAGTCCGGGAAATTTTCTGGAATGATATGTGTATGAAAATCTACTCGCATTTCCATTCACTCGCTTCTTCCGGCATTACATAACCACAATTCTTACAAGTGCGAAGCTCAACATTACTGTTAAAACCATTGATTGCCTCTTTTACCTGTACTTCAATATTCGTTAACTGGACAGAAACTCGATGCATCTCATGGTCACATTCATCACAGAACCAAACAAAATCCTCTAATTCACCTGTTGCTCTGTCACGTTCAATCACAATTCCAATTGTATCAGCCACTCGATGCGGAGAATGAGGTACATTTGGAGGTAAATGGAATACTTCTCCTTCTTTCACTGTAATCACTTCTCTTTTACCCTCTGCGTTAATAATTTCAACGTAACAATTACCCTTTAATTGATAAAAAATCTCTTCCGATGGATCAACGTGAAAATCACGTCGTTTGTTTGGACCGCCAAGGATCATAAACATTAGCTCCGAGTCCTTCCAAACCACTTTATTGTTTACCGGCGGATTTAATTGTTCCTTATTTTCTTCAATAAATCCCCATAGGTTAATTGGTATTAATGAATTTGTCATGAATATCTGTCCCCTCTCGAATTTTATTGACCCCACTTTTTACTAAATTAAAATAAAGTCTGTTAAATGACCGTTTTTAATTTTTCCTCTGATGATTTTAACGCTTCTTGCATGTACACTACTTCTTTTGCTAAGTCTGTTATTCTGTTTAATACTTCCTGATCAATGATTTCATTATCTTTATTGAAATGATCGTTATTAACATACACATAGCCTGGCGCTACGAATGCCCGGAAAAATCCGGCAATCGGTTTCAATTGGTTTTCAATGACTAGGTAGTGCTGGTAAGTACCGCCGGTAGCGACAAATCCCATAACTTTATTACGAATATCCTTTGGATTGATTAAATCAAATAAATTCTTAAGTGGTCCTGATAATGAACCTTGAAAAATTGGTGTTCCGATAATATAAAAATCAGCAGATTGAATGATATCAAGAACTTTTTTTGTATCATCTGTGTAGGTCGAAGGGTTTCGACCATCACAAAACTGCACATCATATTCTCTTAAATCCAACAATTCAATTTCCACTTTTGGATGGTGTTTCTTTACCTCCTCAAGGACCTTTTGGACAACAATACTTGTCTTTGCACCAATGATAGTGCCTGAAATCCCTAGTAGTTTCATAGTTTTATTACCCCTTTTGTCTCTAATAAGTAACCCTCAGTTCTTTTACCACCCTAATAAAGAGTAGGACTGTTGATAATCTCCCGCAGAAAGTAACTGGCGTATTCTCGTTGATGAAATAAGTTCTCCATCGTTACAATAAACAGGTAATGTCACATTAATCTGAAAGTATTTTTTTAATAGTTCTACATCACCTTTTCTACTTTTTCCAAAACGATAATCCGAACCAACAGATACTTCTACCGGGTTTAGCTTCGATAATTCACTGATAAAATCCTTAGGAGGACGCGTTGCATACCATTCATCAAAACTAGCAACGATCACATAATCTACACCTAATTTATAGATTCTCCTTACCTTTTCTTGAATGGGTGTCAAGATTTGGGCACCTTTAAAAAAATGTCGAGGAGGCGGGTCGAACGTATATACGACGCTTGGAACCTGATGAAAAAGGCTCTTTTCCACAGCCTGCCTAATAACAGCCTGGTGTCCTTTGTGTACCCCATCAAATGCACCAATAGTAATAACAGAACCTTTAAGTGTCAGAACACCATCTTTAATCGTTTGCATCGATCACACCTCCTCGAGATAGTGTTGTAGATTTATAAGCTTGGAACCTCATTTTTTCGATTAAAAATCTCCAGCGCTTCTTCAGCCAGCTTAAATGAATTATTTCTTTTGTGGTTGTTATAGAAAATGGCTCTTTTGCGAATTGGATCTCCTGTGTAATAACGTTCGTATTGAAGGATTCTTTGCCCAAATGCCTCACCACATAAATCCCATGCCAGCTTAAAGAGATGAACCCGCTCTTCTGCAGTTACTCCTTCTCTTCCCACATAATATCGCTCTAAATCTTCTCGTAGATCTGGATTTTCAAAATCGGCATCTGTTGGTGACATTAATAGCCCTCCAGCACCGATGATTTGCATTACTTCAATGGCACGTGGATACATTTTCGGGAGCAATCCTCGAATGGTTTCAAGAGGTGCATAGGCTGGCATTACTTCACCAGTCTCTGTAACTTCGTACTCATACTCAGCGATTCGGAGCAAAGCCCTTATAGATTCTACTGATTGGATTAATTCGCCTAAATCGTTTTGAACATTTAGATAACAATCAACACCAATGGAGTCTGCTAATTTACAGGCCACTTCAGAAGCAAATTGCAGCTTTATTAAACCTCTAACTCCAGATTGATGTGCGGGCTGGATACCAATTCCTGTTTTCGGATAAAGTAAATTTGCTGCTTCGACATTGTTATAAAGGAAAACACGATCCCATGGTACTAAAACATCATTAAATACCAAAACTGCATCCATTTCTTCAAATCTTGATGCTAATGGGTGATCATAAACAGAACGCTTTCCATCCTGCATAGGTTCACGGCATAAAATACGCAGTCCTGGTGTATCAAGCGGCAGTGCAAAAGCAAGTGCGTAACGCTCATCTCCAGGCTTAAATCCAGGGAAGGAGTATACAATTACTTCGTCTGTAATTGGTGCGAGGGTCGCCAGCATTTTAGCCCCTCTTACGACTAAGCCATCTGGAGTTTCCTTAACCGCACCTAAATGGGTAAACATATCCTGTTGTTCATGTGATGATTTACTGCGGTCATTTTGTGGATTAATAATAGCGTGTGTTAAAAATAGGTCATTGTCGCGAACATGCTTATAATAGGCTCGAATGTTTTTTCCCCATTCAGGATTGTATTTGTCCAAGAACTCGGAATTACTTGCCATAGAAGTTACTACGACATTTAGAAAATCAGGAGTTCTTCCCATTAAACCAAAAGTAGCCTTAGCAAAGACTTCAAAGTTTTTTCTTCGGGCTTCCAGATCTTGATAGTTTTTTGGTACCATGAATGCATTCGAAATTCTTTCACCAGTTTCTTCACAAATATGAGTGATCTCTTCTCGATACTCTGGATCATGCTGCAAATCATACAGCTTCGCCATTTCAAGAATTGGCTGTTTAAAAACAGGTTCTTCAAAGATATTTGTTACTCTTATTCCTGATAACCAAACTTCTGGATAACGTGATTTCAATGCCTCGATATACTGCGCTCCTGTACGAATTCCCATATACATCCTCCTCATCTTTCATATTGTCATTATAAAACTGAATTTTCTGAGTCATTGTAGTCTGGTTAACACTTTTTTCAAAAAAGGTAAATTACTTTTTTTCAGAAAAATAAAAGCCGCACTCTTCTTTTGATTAGAAGAGTGCGGTTTTTAACTTTACAAATTAAATATTTCCTTTTTTAGGAATAAACAAGATTGTTATGGAAGCCAAGACTCCTGCAATGGCAAAGAGATAAAAGTTAAGGGAGAAGTCAAAATTTGAGCTCATAAAGAAACCAATTAGAATAGGGCCTGAAATGGCACCAATTCGCCCAAAACCAAGGGCCCAACCCAAGGCAGTCGCTCGATTGTCTGCTTCAAAATATTTGGAAATGTAGGCATTTAAAATAAGTGTAGTTCCAATTGTTCCAAAGCCTGCCATCCCCACTAAACCATACACAACAAACATCGATGATTTTATACTTAAAAGTGCGATTGATATTCCTGCTAAGAAATAAGAAAGGCTAATAATTTTTCTTGAGCCCCAACGGTCTGCCGCCGTACCAGCTACTAAAGCACCAATCGCCGCGGATAAGTTTAACATCAGTAAAAATCCTAAACTAGGTCCGAGCGGATATCCTGCCTCACGCATCATTTTTGGCAGCCATGTACTTAACCCATAAATCATTAACAGCCCTAGAAAGAAAGTAACCCAAAAAAACATGGTTGCCCTAATATTTGTCCGTGAGAATAGACTCGCGATAGCGGCAAATTTATTCATATTTCCTTTGGTCTCATACTTCATAGTGCTTTGGATAAGATCATTAGGAAGTTGATATTTTTTTGCCAAATTTTCAGCCTTATCAAACTTTTTCTTTGCAAGAAGAAAGCTGATCGACTCGGGAAGAAATTTAATTATAAAAGGAATAACTAAAAGTGGAATGACACCAATCCAAAACATTAATCTCCATCCATAATCCTCTAAAAGAAACATGGAAAATAAAGCGCCAAGGACTCCTCCAATTGGATAACCAGTATACATAATAGCGTACATTTTTGAACGATGCTGGACAGGAGAATACTCGATTGTTAAAGCGGATGCTGTAGGAATAACTCCACCAAGTCCAAGACCGCCAATAAAGCGAAAGATCCCAAACATTTCCGGAGACGTAGAAAGTGCGACAAGACACATTGAAATCGAAAATACGCTAACGCAAAAAATTAAAGTCATTTTACGGCCAATCATATCCGTAACCGTTCCAACACAGACAGCACCGATAAGCATACCCATTAGTGCATAACTACCGATTGCTCCAGCCTGTGCTGGTGTCATACTCCAATCTTTATACTCCATTAAAGACGGTAATACTGCACCATAGATTCCTAAATCATATCCATCAGCTAACATCGCAAACCAGCACAAGAGAACAACAATAAACGTTGCTTTAGGCATCTTCTTTATTGACAGATTAGTAGTATTTAGAGCCAATTGATTTGATTTTGTTATATCTTCAGTAACTACAGATTGTACTTTCTGGTTCATCCAATCATCTCCTTTTAGAATTTAATCCAATAGTCACTTGTGTTTATTCTTTGCTGTATTTTCTTACCGAATCCCCCTCTCTATATTTGATTTTATATTTTTTATCTTTTACACTATTGTTAAGCGGTTAACATTAATAAACTTTTTTATGTATTTGTTATGATAATTTAACAATACATTTCTATTAATCCATATTAAAATGTAAGCGTTAACAAAAAAGTAAACCAACTAACAAATTTTATACATAATAAATAAAATTTAGCTTAGGAGTTGATTCAGTGGCAATCCTTTTTGAAAGTGATATTAATTGGGAAACTTGTTTGCAATTTGGAACTAGACAATTCTTCAAGGAAAAAAAGAGTATTTACCAACAAGGAACAATGGGAGATGGATTTTATTATATCCAAAAGGGATTAGTGAAAGTGACAACTACAACAGCGAATGGGAAAGATCGTATGTTAAACATCGCTATTCCTGGTCAATTATTAGGAATTCAAGCTATGGATCGGATGCCACATTTTACAACGTCAACAGCAGTAAATGACACAGTACTCTACTATTTTTCATGTGAACAATTTCAAAAACTAATAACCTATCAACCTTCAATCCTAAACATTGTTATAGAAACAGTCATACATAAAATGCATATTCTTGCAGATAAAATTTACCTGGACACTCTTACTCCAGAGCAGCAGTTGTCCGTAATTCTTTTGAATATCTGTTATGAATTTAAGAATTATGAAGTTACTCTTTCACAGCAAGACCTTACAAAATGCACAGGATTAACAAGAATCACCATTTATAAGATTCTTAAGCAATGGAAGGAAGAAGACATCATTGAGGTTCATGGGAAAAAGATTATAATAAAAAATCCCGATGAATTAAAAAAACTTCAAGGCAGGGTGTAGGCATGAAAAATCTTAGAAATGCATGGGGTTCTTATTTAAAATATGGAAATAAACTTGTTCTTGAGGAAAATTCAGTTGTGTACCGTCAGGGCGGTGAAGGAAAAGGATTTTTTTTCTTATATGAAGGTGGGATAAAAATTACCCTTCTCTCAAAAGAAGGAGTGGAACGCACAGTTAACTATGTTCCTAAAGGAATGTTATTTGGTGAGCACGGCTCAAGGAAGCAATCCTATCTAACCTCCGCTTTAACAACCCGTACATCTATTGTCTATCATTTTTCTGATGATGCGTTAGAAAATATTTGTCATAATCATCCTGAAGCAGCATGTATTTTCACCAATTCTCTAATCTATAAATTTAGAATTCTTGCAGAGATTATTGCCTTTTTAAACTCCCCGGTTGAACAACAAATGGCGCATTATCTATTAAAACTAATAAATGAAAATGGCAGTTTCTCCATTGATCAAACATCCTTTGCTCATTACATAGGTACCTCAAGAATTACGGTTAATAAAATACTTAATAAGTGGAAGAGTCAAAAGATCATCGACTTAACGAATAGGACAATTGACATCCTGGATATTAATCGGTTAAAAGAACTACGAGAGTCTGGTGGAATTCACATTAATAACTTGGATTTATTAATATTGACTAACTATGAATAAAGCAGTGCCTAACTTCATTGTTAGGCACTAGAATCATTGGACCAAAGAGACTTTTATTCTGTTCAAATATATGAAACATTATTCAAGGACCAAAAAATATTGAATTTGATATGGTGTAACTGCTGTAATTGCTTTTATCGAATAACCGATACTTAGTAATTGCGATAAGGTTTCTGCACAATTTTCGCGAGGAGGCTCGATTGGTGCATGAAAGCTTTTAAATAAATTTATAAGTTGATTATTCGTCGTACATTGAAGCAAAACCACATGTCTACCAGTCCACGCCTGCCCAATCATGGGTTGTACTTGTCTTATCCTTCTCATGATATGACACCCTTACCTTATTGATACAATAGTCTATGTTTTACTTATCGGAAGGGTTTCACATTAAAGTACATAATTAAGGCGTGATCCAATTGGATTCACGCCTTAAGTTTTACCCTTTTAGAACTCGACCAGTTAAACACTGGTATTAGGAGGAGTGAAAGAATTCCTCCTGCAATGGATAGTGTGGCATAACTGCTATTCGCAACAACCACCCCAGATAGTACGCCTCCCGTAGCACCGGATAAAGCAACCATAACATCAACAGTTCCTTGCGTTTTTGCACGATTAGCCGGATTCGTTGAATCTACTAGAATAGCTGTTCCACTTATTAATCCGAAGTTCCAGCCTAGGCCTAGCAATATCAGTGCCAAAGTAAGTAAAGTCATCGATTCACCTGGTGCCATGGCAGCCAGCACCCCTGCTGCAAGTAAGGTGACACCCGATGCGATTGCCATGTATAGGCGTCCAATCCTATCAACAAGGACTCCTGTTAGGAGTGATGGAAGATACATAGCACCTACATGAAATCCAATTATCATACCAACCTCACTTAAACCATGTCCGTGCTTCCCCATATGTACAGGTGTCATTGTCATGATTGCGACCATAACCAATTGAGTTAACACCATTAATGTTGCTGCAGCCACGATTCCTCTTTTGTTAAACGCTAGTGTATTTGTATTACTATCTAAATGAACGTTCATGTTCTTTCTCTGCTCATCCGCAATTGCTTTTGCAACAATTAGTGGATCTGGACGCAGTAAAATGGCCAGCACCAAACCAGCTAGAATATAAGTTGCTGCTGCTAAAATGAATGGTCCTGATAATTCTGGGACACCTAACTTTATTGCAAATCGTCCCATTACATCAACCAAATTTGGACCCGCAACAGCTCCAAATGTTGTTGATACCATGGCAATACTTATTGCAGTCGCTCTCTGCTTGGGACTAGCCAAGTCTGTTCCTGCATAGCGGGCTTGTAAATTTGTTGCACTGCCGGAGCCATAGATTAGCAGTGAGATAAATAGCAGAAAAATATTATTGGTTATCGCTGCAATGACTACCCCGATTGCTCCAATTCCTCCGGCAAGAAAACCAGCAGCCAATCCAAACCTGCGGCCATAGTTTTGAGATAACCGCCCTACCAGAAGGGCTGCCCCTGCAGAACCAAGGGTAAATAACGCAGTTGGAACCCCTGAAAAACTATCTGTCCCCAGCATATCTTGAGCTAGCAGTGCTCCAACCGTGATGCCTGCTGCCAGTCCGGCACCGCCGAATATTTGTGATAAAACAACGATGATCAATGTCCGTCTATATAAAGCCCGCTGTTTTTCTGGTGAGTCAATGTAATTCTGATACTTATTAATAGTAGTTGAATCATCCTGTTTATCTGCCATATCTAAATCTCTCCCATTTGCACCATAATTGATATTGATTACTAAATAATATCATTTAGGGCTATTAACGAAAACAAAAAAAATTGAGAAACCACATTGAGTTTCTCGTTTTTAACAAATACTATGGATTTGTTCTTGTTACAGGAGTAGCACCTCTAAACCAACCTAAAATATATCCAACAATTAACCCTAAGAGCGCAGGAATTAACCACCCTAGCCCTTCAATATAATAAGGAAGAATTTCGAATGCCTCACTCCAACTACCAGCTAAAAATACTTTGTTAATGGTGTCTAAAACACTAAAAAGAGTAACAAAGCCGATTACTGAGCTATATATATATGGATTTCTTTTAATAAAATCATCCAGCAGACCTAAGAAAATTAGGACAATGGCAATTGGGTAGATCATGCCAAGAATCGGTACAGATATTTGCAGGATTTGGGTTAAACCTAAATTTGCAATTGCCGTACTTAGGAAAGCTAAGATAACGACCCATACTTTATAAGCGACTTTTGGAATGGCGTTAGAGAAGAACTGGCTGCATGATGTAATCAAACCGATGGATACACAAAAACATGCGAGCGTAAAGACAATACCCAGCAGCAATGTTCCGCTTTGTCCAAACAGGTAGGTCATAATGTTGGACAAAATAATTGCCCCATTTTCAGCTTGTCCTAATGAAGAACTCGCAGCGCCTAAATATCCTAAAATAAGATAAATCACCGCTAATAACAACCCAGCACCTAAACCAGCGTACATCATATAATGTGATTTCTTTTTGGAGTCGAGTATACCTTGCGATGTCAACGTGTTAGCAATTACAATTCCAAACGCCAGAGCTGCCAAGGCATCCATGGTTAAATAGCCCTCTAATATTCCTTGAAATAATGGATTCTCTTGATAATTCCCAACCGGTGATGTAAATGAACCGATAGGATCCATTAAGCTCTTTACAAAAATAATGGCGATCAAGGTTAAAAGGATTGGCGTCAACAGTTTCCCAAAAAGACTAATCAGTTTAGATGGATACATACTCAACCACGCGGCTAATCCAAAAAAGACGATGCTATAAAGTAATAAAGACATCGGACCTGCAACCAACTTCTCCGGTAAGAACGGTGCGGCCCCCATTTCAAAAGCAAGGCTTCCTGCACGAGGAATCGCTAGTCCTGGGCCGATTGCAATATAAATCAAAAATGGAAAGATTAATGCAAATAATGGGTGAACTCTAAGGTTCAGCTCGTTCAAGCTTCCTACCTTCGCAACTGCAATCACTCCTAATATTGGCAGACCAACGGCTGAAACAATAAACCCAGCAAGGGCCAGCCAAATATGTTCTCCGGCTGATTGACCGAGAAAAGGTGGGAAAATAAGGTTCCCGGCACCGAAAAACATAGAAAATAACATAAAACTAATAAAGACTACTTGCTTTGCAGAAAAATTCATGATGTATCTCCTTAGGTGTAATAAAAAACAACATTTTAAAATTATATCATTTTTTGGCTCTGAATTCCTTAGGTGTCTGTCCAAATTTCACTTTAAAAATTCGATAAAAATAACTGATGTTATCATAACCGACCTGTTCAACGATCGAAGCAATTGGCAAATCGGTTCCTTCTAACATTTCTTTTGCTTTTCCCAGCCTTCTTTCCTGAAGAAGGTCTTTAAATGTACGGGAAGTCGCCTTTTTTATCGTTTTGCTTAGACCATAATGGGATTGGTTTAATCGCTCTGCCAATTCGTATAAAGATGCTTCTTTGTAGTGTTCCTCTATATATTTAAGTGACTCCACTACCAAATAGTGTGTGATGGAGGCTTCTTCTTTTCGTTCTACCCGATCAGAATTCTTGATAAGCTCAATCATAAAGAGTCCCATGTATAGCTTGATGGCAGACTCTGAGAAAGTGGTGGGATACATAATTTCATGAATT
Organism: Bacillus sp. CZDM1; assembly: GCF_055502545.1. Classification (NCBI taxonomy): domain Bacteria; kingdom Bacillati; phylum Bacillota; class Bacilli; order Caryophanales; family Bacillaceae; genus Bacillus; species Bacillus sp. CZDM1. The sequence continues at coordinate 412,924 of NZ_JBUESO010000004.1, forward strand.
ATTTTTCTAATTAAATCCTGTATGTCTTCTATTTCCGAAACTTTAAAATAAAGAAATTGCCCATTCTGTGTATTATTGTAAAGGCTGCTCAATAAGAAATCACTGACAATATTACCTGAGCTTAAATAAGAAAATATAAAATCAAAAAAGGCTGGGCGAATAATAAAATTAATGACAATGTCTTCTTTGGCACAAGCTTTAATTTCATGCTCTATATGCTGATTTAATAGAAGCAGCTCCCCTTTTTTTAAGATTATCGGTCTCCCGCCGACTGTCTGCTCCAATTTCCCGTTATACACATAATTAACTTCGATATAATCATGTTTATGTAGGGGGAAATCTACAAATCGAGTGTGCTGGCGAACCATAATCATCTTATCTTTACTTAAGAATTTTTCACTTTCAATAATAAAATTTGTCTTACTCGTATATAGTTCTTTACTTACTGTCGCTTGCTGTTCAAGAATACTCTTCTCTTCGTCAGTAATCTGTAAAAGCTCGTTTAGTAGTTCTTGATTCATGTTTCACCTTTTCCTGTTTTCCATTTCATTATTATAGGTAGTATAATACCATTTCCCTTTATCCATTAGAACAAAAAGGTGTGCTCCATATCCGGAACACACCTTAGATTTATTTCTTATTAAATTTCCTTAAACATCTTTAAAATCCCTTTGCGTGGAACAACACCAAATGCATCCACAAGCTCTTGCAACTGAGCATCGGTAATGGTTTGCTTTTTGCCGCCTTGGGCACAAACAATGGTATAGACTTCAGCAGCTTTTTCAGCTGTTTCAATCAGACCAAAGGTTTCATCTAATGTAGTGCCAGCGCCGAAGATTCCATGATGCGGCCAAAGAACAAGCCGGACATCCTCCATTTTTACTGCTGTTGCTTCACCAATTGCATTTGTTCCAGGAACAATCCACGGAATGATCCCTACACCTTCAGGGAAAACTACAAGACATTCTGTACACATTTCCCATAGGGTTTTTGTGAAATCTTCTTCATTTAAACTATGTGTAAAGGACATGGCAATCAGGTTAGTTGCATGACAGTGCATAATAACTCGATGGTTTTTATCCGCATCTAATCGCTTCATATGATTCATAAAATGTGTTGGTAATTCGCTGGTTGCAACTCCGCCATCCTCAAAGCCCCAAAGGATTTCATAGCTTTTCCCATCCGCTGCAATACGAATCAGACCTAAGTTATTTGCAGGATCTCTTTTTACATTTTTAAAATATTTTCCAGAACCTGTTACGATGAAATAACGGCCAGCAAGTGCTGAAGCATCAAATTTCATAGGGACCGTTCTTTTAACATCATCGACATTCAAATACGGAAGAACTTCATATTCATGTAATAAATAACTGATATTGCCGCCATTTCGTTCATCCCAGCCTAAACGATATAAATTCGAAGTGGTTTCTAACATTTCTTGTAAAAATGGGGCTGTATAAATTACATCTTTTATGATTGTCATACTCATTTCAATTTCTCTCCTCTTATTGGAACCATTTATTTTGGCAAAAGTTTATGTTTAATATTAAATAGTTTTTGTTTTATTCTTTACAATGTAATCATACTCCCGAAACAAACATAAATCAACATAAAAACAAACGATTACTTTTGTTTATTTTTGTTTACTTAACAGAACCGTCACAATTGTATCCGTTTCCCCTTATTTCACTAAGAGTTTTGCAAAAATTTGATAATTATACTTGTATAAACAAATAGAAGCAGACCCACTTGGTCTGCTTCTAAACGATTTTTCTATAATAGATTTATGCGTTTACTTCATTAAATTAATTTGCTATCGTTATCGGAATGCTTCTTTCTTCTAATTGTTTTTTAGTTTGTTCATCTATATTTGAATCAGTGATAATACAGTGAATCTTTGATACAGGAGCTATTTGTGAAAAAGCCCGTGTCCCAAATTTGCTAGAATCAACCATTAGAATAGTTTCATCTGCAATATCCATCATTTGTTTCTTCAAAAGAGCTTGTGACTCATTGAAATCACTTAGCCCCTTTTCTAGATGGACACCCTTACAAGATATAAATGCTTTATTAACGTGATACATTCCCAGCGATCGTTCAGCAAGCGGACCGACATAGGATAGTGATTGTGCCAATAAAGTACCACCTGTCGAAATCACTTTAATTTGTTCTTTTTTGCTTAGCTCAATTGCTACTTTAATGGAATTTGTTAGAACAGTTAACGGAATGTCCTCTAATTCCTTTGCTACATACCAAGCCGTTGTACTTGCATCTAACACAATTTGATCGCCAGCCTCAATGGAGCGAACAGCTTCTGCCGCAATCGCCTTCTTCTCAGCAGCATTGGTAATTTCCCGTTCCAAATAAGAAGTTTCTCCATGTTCCTTTTCAATACAGACTGCACCACCATGGCTGCGCATTAATAGGTTCTCTTTTTCAAGCTTTTCAAGATCTCGACGAATTGTTTCCTCTGTAACAGAAAATATCTTGCTTAGCTCTGTAACACGTATACTCAACTTCTCATTTACTAGCTCAACAATTCTTTTATGCCTTTCTGCAACAAGCATTTATTATTCCCCTTCCGAACGATCACAATGATATTTTGTTTTTGTTGTTTTTTATTTATTTTTTCTTTGTTTATATAATAAATATATCATATTTTTTCAAAAACAAACACATTTTCAAAAAAAAGAAAGACCCAATAAGGGTCTATATTCCCTTATTGAGTCTTTTTATTACTTATCGCTTAGATAAAACTTCATTCTCATAAGCTTTTACTTCTTCTAACCAAGATTCTCTTACTGGTACGCCCATTTTTTCACAGTAGTAATCCCAAACTGCACCAAATGGATAGGTTTTGAATTCTTCCATTAATGCTAGTCTTTCTGTAAAGTTGCCTTCTTCTTGAAGCTGTTTTAAATATTCATTTGGAACTACCATCGCATAAAGCAGCGCTTTAATCATGTTGCGTGTACCAATAGTCCAAGCAGCAACACGGTTGATGCTGGCGTCAAAGAAATCTAGTCCGATGATAACGCGGTCTAAGGCATCGTTACGAACAATTTCAAGTGCGATTTCTTTTAATTCATCATCAAGAATAACAACGTGGTCGCTATCCCAGCGAACTGGTCTTGAAACGTGTAACGCAAGTTTCTCGCTAAATAAAAGCATAGAAGAGATTTTATTTGATACTGTTTCTGTAGGATGGTAGTGCCCAGTATCTAGTAAACACAATTTATCGTTTTTCATTGCATAGTTCAGGTAAAATTCGTGCGAACCAACAACATAAGATTCAGAACCAATTCCAAACACTTTACTTTCTACCGCATCAAGGTTATATTTTTCATCCGTTTCAACTGCAAAGATCTTATCCAATGATTCTTTTAATCTTTTTCTTGGAGTTAGACGATCACTAGGGATATCCTTATAACCATCTGGAATCCAAATGTTTGTTAAAGCTGGTGTACCAAGCTCTCTTCCGAAATATTCACCAATTTTACGACTGCCAATACAGTGATTAATCCAGAATTCACGAATTTCTTCCTTTGGATGGGAAAGTGTTAAACCATCATCCGCTTTAGGATGTGAGAATAATGTTGGATTATAATCCAATCCTAGTCCATTTTCCTTTGCCCACTTTATCCAGTTTTCAAAATGCTTCGGTTCAAGCTGATTTCTTTCAACCACTTCACCATTTGTTTCAGCATAAATAGCATGAAGGTTCACGCGGTGCTTACCAGGGATTAATGATAATGCCTTCTCTAAATCACTTCTTAATTCTTCAGCGTTGGTCGCTTTACCAGGGTAATTCCCTGTTACATCAATCCCGCCTGATAGTTCGTTTTGGTTTACTTCGAATCCAGCAACATCATCGCCCTGCCAGCAATGAATGGAAATCGGTACGGTTTTGAGCTTTTCTACTACTTCATCAACGTCTACTCCCCATTTAGCATATGCTTGTTTCGCAAGTTCAAAATTTTCTTTAATAGTCATGTTTATTCTTCCTTCCTTTAATTAGCTGATTACATGCTGAGCTGGTAGATATTTTTTCACTTCAAATGAATCTTTAATAATCGAACGCGCTTCTTTAATATCATTGATTTCTCCAAGAGCCATTAATTGTGCTGCTATGTTACCAATCGCCGTTGCTTCAACTGGTCCTGCATAGACTTCTTTATTGGTAACATTTGCGACCAGCTGATTAAGCATTTCATTTTGGCAGCCGCCGCCAATAACATTTATCTTTGTAAACTTCTTTTCGAAAATTTCTTCAATTTCTGCAACTGCTTCTTGGTAGCTTACTGCCAAACTATCAAATACACATTTCGCCACTTCCCCAGGCGTGCTAGGAACAGGCTGCCCTGTTTCAATGCAATAGTTCATGATTGCTTCAATCATATTATCCGGCTTTAGGAAACGGTCATCGTTTACATTTACTATCGCCTTATAATCCCCTGCTTCTCTTGCTAAATCCACAAGCTGTGCAAAGGAATATTCATCATTGTATTTTCGCTTCACTTCTTGGATCATCCAAAGACCCATGATATTTTTCAAGAAGCGGTATTGGTAATCGATTCCGCCTTCATTGGTAAAATTGTAATCCAATGCCTTGGTTACACAGATTGGAAAATAGTTTTCCACTCCAATGAGTGACCATGTACCCGAACTGATATAAATCGATTCATCTTCTTCTGGAACCGCAATAACCGCTGAGCCTGTATCATGTGTTGCTGGAAGAATAACTTGAAGGTCAAAACCAAGCTCTGTAACAAGTTCCTTTGAAAGTGTCCCAAGAATCGTTTTTGGAGTTTTGATTTCTTGAAACATTTCTTTATTAATCCCGAGAATATCTAATAGCTGCCCATCCCAGTGTTTCGTGAAGGCATTTACCAGCTGTGTAGAGGTGGCATTGGTGTATTCATTTGCCTTTTTACCAGTAAGTAAATAATTGAAATAATCCGGAATCATCAAAAATGATTTTGCTTTTTGTAGAATCTCAGGATTATTTTTTTTGATAGAAAATAATTGATAGATTGTATTAAACTTTTGAAATTGAATGCCTGTTTCGAGGTAAAGTCTTTCTTTTGAAAAAAGCTCAAAAACCTCTTCCATCATCCCATCTGTTCGGGGGTCACGATAGGCAACTGCTTCGGTTAAAGGCTGATCTTTTTCATCTAATAACAAAAAGTCAACGGCCCATGTATCAATTCCAATGCTGTCTGGCTTTATGCCCATTTCCTTGCACTTTTTTAGTCCATTTTTGATTTCTTGAAAAAGTTTAACCTCTTCCCAGCAAAAGGAATCTCCTTTTTTCACGATTTTGTTTTCAAAGCGATGAATTTCTTCTAGTTTTAAAAGACCATCTTCAAGATAGCCCAATATAAGTCTTCCACTTGATGCACCGATGTCGACGGCTATACAGTATTTTGGCATTAACATCACCTTTCCATTGGAAACGCTTACTGATATCTTTATTTTACTAGAAAAATATGTTTTTCCTATAACGTGATTCGACTAATATATTGTCCTTATTTGCACAAAAAAAGGAGATCTTTCGAATTGAAATAATCTCCTTCCTTCATTTATTCAGTTATGAGTGAAAAAAACTCATTGATTTGCTTCAAATTTTTTGTATTACTAGGGACGCATAATACCTTAATTTCATCCAACTTTAATGGAGTCAAAAAATTAATGTCCGAGGTGCTAATTCCATAAACTTCTTCATTAGAAGTCAATACTTTATTGATTCCCTTAAAATCATTTAGTGCTAACAATGAATTTTGCTGGGATGATATTTCCTCAAACAGTTCTTTATCAACAATCAGCAAATCAATAGATCCTGTAGTAATTTGTGCGGTCATTTTTTGCAGCCCTGCTTGGGAAGCCGGGTCTGGGCTTGATTTATCATAGGATAAAGTTTCGATAAAAACTTCTTCATCTGCTTTGTCAATTACTAACTCATTTGTTAATTGTTCTTGTAATTGAACCACACCTTCTGTATTTACCCCTTGTCCAATAATGGTCATATTTAAGGCAACTTCTTTTTTCTCACCGATACTACTAATAAATGAAATTAATAAGATGATTGCAGCAATTGTCCCAATGATATGAAACTTGTAATAGTCCCAGATATATGCCATTTTTTCTTTTTGACTCATGGGTGCAAGGATTGCTTTGATGTTTTGCTTCAATAGTTGTTTCTCCCTTCCATGACGGATTGTCGCTTTCAAATGATAGTTAAATATAATTTTAGTATAAAAAAACTTATAATACCACTGGCAGCTGCTTCAAAAAAACAGTAATCCAATACAGGGCCCATAGAATACAACACTTTGGGACCTGTTTTCTATTATTTTTTCAAAACTTCAGCGAATTTGATTAGCATTTGCATTTGATTCTCTGTGAAGTCTTTATTCGCTTTTGCTTTAACTTGGTTGATATAAGCATTTAGCTGTCCATCTCTTCCATCCTTATTGCCTATTTCCTCAGAAGCTTTAGCTGCTTCCAGTTTAGCATTTAATGCCTCCAAGATGCTGCTATTGCCCTTTGATTCAGTTAGGAACAACTGTGTAAGTTTTCCAAGGCTATCAAAATCAACATCGACGTTAATCGTAACGGATTTGGTCGATTTATTCCCAGCAATGTCTACTGCCTCTCCATTGAAGGTATGGTTTCCTAATCCAAGCTCATAAGCTGGTACCGAAACATCCTCACAAGTTGAGGAGGCAACTCCCGATAAAGCATCTGCTGCCTGACAAGTAATAGTAACAAGTTGGTCCACATTGAATACTGTTCCATCCTCAACCGAGAAAGTAATTTCTGGAGCAGTTTTATCAATGTTAATCTCAATTATTTTCTTTGGCTCGATGTTACCACTCTGGTCGACACTCCAATATTCAAGAACATGTTTACCACCTTCTGTAATGGTAACTGTACTGCTTTCTTGGTCGGCTGAACCATTTAATGAATAATAGGTTGTTTTAATGCCAGATTGATAGTCATATCCAGTTAAATTTACTGTTACTGTACGATTATACCAGCCTGCATTTTCTGTCCCTATTACCTCATATTCTGTTTCCGGCGCATTCACATCCGGTATTTCCACTACATCAATACTTGGTACCGGTGGCTTTGACATGCCTGTTCCAAGGAAAAAGCTAGTATGCGGCGGCTGGTTATAACCGACGTTTTGCCAGGCAATCGATAATCGATACTGAGGGTCATGCATTAGGGTGTAAATTCGATTATCTGTTTCTTCAGTTGTCATGTACACCCTTAGGGCACTGCTATCATCCGTTCTCCAGATAATCTCTTCTCTCCAGTCACCAAACATATCAGCTTGCAGGACAGGATTTCCTTTTGTTCCGTTATTAGATAGTGTTCCATCAGCAGTTAGGATATTTACTAGCTTACTATTTTCATAATCCCATTTGTCGATCGTTCCTACACCTGTTGCTGTGGCCTCATCCCACTTATGATCAACTAGTTCGCGGGATAAGTCTCCGTCCCACCAAATTGCAAAGTTGCTGGAAGGAATGTTGTCGGAAATTTTTTCACCTTGTGCTGTATGGATTCCGCCTGCCTTACTGTTCCAAGCACCTGAGATTGCCCATGCTTCTGCCCCCTCATACCTCGGATCAACGTCAGCAGACACACCGCGGCCTGTATCCTGGCCTGTTTTCACACCCCATAGGATTTCACCGGTTTGGGCATCGCGCATGTCATATCCATATGGACCGTCTTTATGCTCTTGTACAGCAAATACCTCAAGGCCTGGTCTAGTTGGGTCAAGATCACTCACATGCTGCGCATCTCCATGACCTAAACCAGTTGTATATAAGCCCTTACCATCATCATCTATTACTGCTTGACCGTAAACGATTTCATCTTTACCGTCCTTATCGACATCAGCTACACTTACGTTATGATATCCCTGACCTGCATAGTCTCGATGCTCTTCATCATTTGAATCGAAAACCCACTGTTTTGTTAGTTTTCCATCTTTAAAATTGTAAGCAGCAAGCACACTTCTTGTATAATATCCACGTGCCATAACAATGCTGGGAGTCTCGCCATCTAAATAAGCTACGGCTGCAAGGAAACGATCCACACGATTTCCATAGGTATCACCCCAGGCACCTACGTCACCACGAGCTGGTTCATAATCCGTAGTATCTAGTGCTTTTCCAGTCTCTCCATCAAATACCGTCAAGTACTCTGCACCCTGCAGAACATAACCTGTACTGTTACGATGGTCAGCATCTGCTCGGCCGATTACAGTTCCCAGTCCGTCTTTCGTTCCATCTGCCGTTTTGAAAACAATCTCAGATCTGCCATCCCCATCAAAATCATAAACGAGGAATGGTGAGTAGTGGGCACCTGCACGGATATTTTTACCTAAATCAATGCGCCACTTTAAGGTACCATCCATTTCATAGGCATCTACATATACATTTCCTGTATAGCCTGCTTGCGAGTTATCCTTTGAATTGGTTGGATCCCACTTTAACACCATTTCATATTCTCCATCAGCATCTAAGTCACCGATACTTGCATCATTTGCCCGGTATGAATATGGATCGCCAAGTGGTGTCACCCCGTCCGCTGGTTTTTGAAGAGGAATATCCAAATAATTTTGATTCAATACCTTCGTTGTATCCTTCGATTTTCTTTCTTTACCATCCATAACTGCACGAACTTCATAGGTTGATTCAGCTTTTCCATCTTTATCAACATAATTAGTGCTAGTTGTAATTGGTTCAGAATTAATCTTGTCACCATCACGGTAAACGTTAAAGCTAATACTTTCAGAATCTGTTCCGAGCATTCTCCAGCTGACAAAAACACCTTCTTCTGTTTTCATCGCAACTGGAGCACGCTTTAAGTCTTCCATTTGTCTTTTCAATTTCGTTACTGCAGGAGTCTCTAGGACTTCAGAGAGTTCGGAAGTACCACCTGCATTAACGGCAGCAACCTTATAAAAGTAAGGAATCGTTGTTAATACGGTCTCGTCTTTATAAGAATTTGTTTTGGTTTTACCGATAAATTCGTATGTTCCATTCACCTTCTTCGTACGGTACACATTATAGGTAATAGCACCCTCTACCTGATCCCAGCTAATCGTAAGGTCATTTTTATTTATATCACCAACCTGTAGGTTATCTGGTGCACTAGGAACTGGCTGTGATGGATCAATCATTACCACTTTTAGCGGAAGCGAGGGATCTGTTTCAACATCAGCATTATCTATGGTTGTAGCAACATACTCATATTCCATTCCTACATCCACAGTTTTATCAGTAAAGGATGTTGTAGTGGAGCTGCCGACCACTGTAAAGTCACTAGTCCCGACCACTTTCCGGTAAATATTATATTTTACTGCATCCTCAACCGCTTTCCATGATAAAGTGACAAATGGATTTTCAGCATCTAATGATGTCTCATCCACTTTAAGTTCGGACGGAGCGATTAAAATTGGGGTGATTTCTACACCGTTAACAATTCCTGTTGAACCACCGAAACTAAAATTCATTTGACCATCTTTAACAGAAACTTGAGAAACAACTTTGGTTGTAAAGTTATTTCTAGAGGCAGAAATTTGCCCATAATCCTGACCTTCTACTGCCAAAGTAGTTCTTGCACTTCCAGTCATATCTCCAACATAGACTTTTAGCGCATAAAGACCGTTTGGCACATCAACCTTAAATTTCCATCCGACGTTAAAATAACCCAGCCAGTCACGAATAACGTCTCCACCTGTACTGCGGTCTCGGCCAATCATACCAGTTGAATCAACAATTCCATAACCTCGTTCAGCAGTATATATGGTAGAGAGATTGACTCCTGTGTAACCTTCGGCAATTGGACTCCCGGCTAAACCGAAGTCAAATTTTAGGGTTGCTTTCTTCGTTGTAAACTGTATTGCATCCGAATATTCGGATTCACCCTTTCCATTTACAGCAGAAACAACAACATCGTAGGTTAGACCTTCTTCCATCCCCGTTACATTCAGTCTAGGGAGGGTGGAGGTACCAATTAATTTATAATCACTATCTGTTGAAAGCTTTCGATATACCTTGTAGATATCTGCTCCGTCTACCTCTTTCCATGTAATAAGGGCACCCGCATTACTTACATTGCTTACAGTCACATTGACTGGTTTAGCAGGTAAATTGGACGGTGGGTCTATACCCGTAACATACTGTGAAAGTGGAATATTCAGATTTTTTATTTCATCTGAAACCAACCTTGCAAGCTGAATGGCCCCATATTCTTGAAAATGAGTATTATCTTGGGATCCATTAGGGAATGCACCATAAACACCTGGGTCTGTATGTAAAAATACTGAAAGGCTACCTTCAGGCCCAATGGTATCGTAATAAGCAACACTGCGTGCACTTAAATCGACAACTTCGACATCCATTTCTGCTGCTACTTCCTTCATGCCCTGAACATACTCTGGGAAGCTGACATTAAACTTTCCAGTAGTTGGATTAAAATCACGTCTGCCAACCGGGGTTACCAGAATTGGAATCGCTCCACGTTGACGTGCACCATTAATATAGGTTTTTAAGTAATTTTTGTAATCTGGTACAGATGCATAACGTTCAGGAACACTGATCGTTGCATCATTATGACCAAACTGAATTAAAAAGAAGTCATTTGGTTTGATTTCTCTTAGGATGTTATCCAAACGTCCTTCATTAATAAACGTCTTTGTACTTCTCCCGCCAATAGCATGGTTTTTAAAAAGTACATCTGAGCTGAAAAAACGAGGAATCATTTGACCCCATCCGGCTTCAGGTCTCCAATATTCATCATAGGTCTGGACCGTTGAATCCCCTGCAATATAAACCGTTTGCAGTTCTCCAGCTGTTCTATCTGGAAGTTTCTCAATGGTAATACCGTTTACTTTTGAAGCAGCACCGGTAAATTCAAAATTTAATTGTTCATCAATTAGTGAAATCTCAAACTCACGTTCAATATAATTACCTTTTAATATCGGGGCATTTAAAACCTTTTGAATATTTTCAACCTTAATGCCCACTTCGGTTGCTTCTGCCTCGTCACCTGCTAAGACAGTTACCGAGTAATCGCCATTTGGCAGATCCACTTTAAAGGAGGTCTCAGTTGTCGAAATAAAATCTGATTTCAAGGGGTCTGATGTTGCACGCTCTGTTGAGGTTACCTTGGAGATATCAGCGAAACCGTAGCCTGTTTCTGCCGAATAAGCTGTGTCTGAAGAAACTTTAGTATAGCCGTCCATTACTGGACTTGTGGGTGTTCCAAAGTCAAACTTTTTTAATAGTGATGGTTCTGCCTCCTCTGCTTGAATTGGCACTCCAGGTAAAGAGGTTAAAATTAACAATAGACTTAGAATAACTGCAAAAAACTTGCTCTGTTTTTTTCTTTTGATCCTCAAAAAAACTTCCTCCCCGCTAACTCTTTTTTTCAATTGGCTGTGTTAAAGCTGAATGTTGATTTTACTGTGTTTGGAAAATAAGCGGAGAAGTTCCGTTTAAATTGGGAAATTCCCATATTTCCTTCATAATAAGCGGAGTTTTTCCGCTTAAGGTATCCAAAATCATTAGATTTTGTCTTATTTAAAGCAGTTAACCGGAATATTTCCGCTTATATCGGCTTCTTAAGGTTCCTTTTCTACATTAGCCGGAAATTCTCCGCTTATGAATGATCAACCCTACACGAAAATCAACAATGAATCATAACACAGCCTTTCAATTAAATACTCATTTGGTTTACTCCTAAAAATCATCTCCTCTTCCACTACTTTGGTAACGTTTTCAATTGTATAATAGCTCCATTTTCTACCTTTTAGTTAGATAGAAATCAGTCAATAATGTTTAAAATTCAGTGCTTGGCAAAAAATGTGTATTTTTACCTACTACTTATTGAGTGTTTGAAAATCATAACAGGTATAGAAAAGACTCTCTACCTGTTGATAGAGAGTCTTGATTTTGGATTATATTATCTAGTAAACGCGGCTGGTACACCGCCGTCTACGGTTAACATACAACCTGTTGTTTTTTCAGATTTTGAAGAAGCAAAGAATGCAATCGATTCAGCAATATCTGATGGATAAATATTGACTAGTAATGTCGTGCGCTTACGGTAGTGTTCTTCTAATTGGTCCGGGTGGATTCCGTATGCTGCCGCACGTTCTTCACGCCAGTTTGACCCCCAAATGGCAGAACCTTGAAGAACCGCATCTGGAAGAACAGAGTTTACACGAATTCCGAATTCTCCGCCTTCTGCAGCAATACATCTTGCTAAGTGTGTTTCCATTGCTTTTACAGAGCTATAGGCTGCGGCATTCTTACCAGCATAAACAGAGTTTTTCGAACCGATAAATACCATGTTACCGCCTATTCCCTGCTGCTTCATTTGCTTAAAGGCTTCACGGGCTACTAAGAAATAACCTGTTCCTAACACATTCATGTTTAAGTTCCACTCTTTTAGAGAAGTTTCGTCGAATGGACTAGAGGTAGCAAGACCTGCATTGTTAACGATAATGTCTACACCGCCAAAAGTAAGAGCTGTTTGATCGAAAGCAGCTTGTACTTGCTCTTCGCTAGTAACATCCATCTTAACAGCAAGGGCACGATTAGGACCGTATTGCTCATTAATTTCTGCTGCTACTTTTTCTGCACCTTCAAGATTTAAATCTGCCAACACAACATGTGCGCCTTCAGATACGATACGTCGAGCTGTTGCACTGCCTATACCGCCTGCACCACCAGTGATAAAAGCTACTTTTCTAGAAAATTCTGCTTCAGCTGGTGCCAGAGTTAATTTATATAATTCTAATGGCCAGTATTCCACATTATAAGATTCGTTTTCACTTAAAGAAACAAAGTTTCCTAGAGTTGTAGAACCTTTCATAACCGCAATCGCACGGTGGTATAAAGCACCACTTACTCTTGAATTATTTACATCCTTACCTGAATTCACCATACCTACTCCAGGAATTAGGATAACACGGGGAGCTGGTTCAAACATTTTGTCGCCTTCATTTTTGTTACGGTCAAAGTAAGCCTTATATCCTTCTTTGAAGCTCGCAATGCCTTTTTTTACACTAGCAATTAATGCCTCAACATCTTTTGTTTGTGGATCCCAATTTATATATAATGGAACCATTTTTGTATGAACTAAGTGGTCTGGGCATGCTGCTCCAATTTGCGATAGCTCAGGTGCTGCATAGCTATTTACAAATTGCAGGACATCTTCTCCACGGTCAAAGGTTAAAAGCATTTTCTTTTCTTCACTTACAGCACCACGGATAATTGGCATTACTTTTGCTAGAATGCTAGCAGCTTCTACATCTGAAAGAGATAGATATTTCTGTCCGCCAAAAGCAGTTTCTTCGTTTACTCTGTCATTAATATATTGTTCTGCTTCATTGATAATTTGAATTGTTTTTGCATATGACTCTTCTGAGGTTTCTCCCCAGGTTACAAGTCCGTGTTTTTCCATTAATACTAATTCTGCATTTGGATTGTTTCTAACGCCTTCTGCAATCATTTTGGAAAGGGTGAAGCCAGGGCGTACATATGGTACCCAAACAAAACGGTTTCCAAAAATCTCTTCAGCAAGCTGTTTACCGTTATCCGCACAGCAAAGGCTGATAATTGCATCAGGATGCGTGTGGTCAACATGCTTAAATGGTAAGAACGCATGTAATAAGGTTTCGATAGAAGCTCTTGGGTGCTTGCTGTCAATCATACAATGCGTAAGGTAAGCAACCATATCTTCATCTGTCATTTCTTCACGTTCAAATAATGGGCGAATATCTTCTAAATTTAGTCCTGTAAAGTTGTGAGCTTTCATTGTTGCTAAATCCGATCCACTTCCCTTTACCCACATAACCTCAATATCACGTCCACGGAAATCTTTTTCCGTTGTTTTCATAGAAGTGTTGCCGCCACCCCAGTTACATACGGCACGATCTGAACCAATCAAGTTGGAACGATACACTAATTCTTCTACCCCTTTAGATACTTGTGCAGCCTTTTCACTATCCCAATAATTTTTTACCATCCGAAATCCCCCGTTTGTATGTTTGTTAACTTCTGTAACTTATTATAATACACTTTTGTTTATTTTTGAATACTTAAATTAATATTTGTTTATATTTGTTTTCGATTTGATTATTTTTAATTACAAAAAAAGGGTATGATTCCTTATGAGGAACCACACCCTTTTTGTTACTTCGTAATTCTTACTCCTTGTTCTTCAATGACAACTCTTTCGTTTTCAGCCAAGTTAGTGAATATCACTGGTGTAATAATCGAAGGTACTTTGTCTTTAATGGTTTGAAAGTCAGCTTCAAGCAGCTTTTGACCCTTTTGGACACTTTGACCATCACTTACAAACGCTGTAAAACCTTCACCATTTAGAGAAACTGTCTCAAGACCAACATGAATTAATATTTCCCTGCCATCAGTTGACTTTACACTAACCGCATGTTTTGTCGGAAATACACTGATGACTTCTCCATCAACAGGAGAAACAACTGTACCATTTATAGGATTTATAGCAAAACCATCACCAATCATTTTTTGAGAAAACACAGGATCTGGAACAACATCTAGAGGAACGATTTCCCCTTCTAATGGCTGCAAAATCGTATTATCACTTTCAACCTTTTTACTTTTAAATAAATTTTTAAACATATATAAGACCGCCTTTTATTGAATTAAATGGATAACTTTTTAGGCAATGAAACCATTTTATCACTATATTATTTTCTCCTATTGTTCTAACTTTATCAAAACAAAAGCATTTTCAACTTTTAAAAAAATAAAAACTCCGCTAAGTGTGCGAAGTTAGGGTCGGATTATTCCATTTTACTAAAAGCCGTACTAAGATTTTTCAATGTATATAATCTAGCAGTTAAGATAAACAATTCATGATAGTTGTTTTTCACATATTCATCAATAACAGTAATTCCTTGCTGCAATCTATCAACTAAATAAAACGTATACTTCCCATCCCAGTCAAACTGATTTATTCTAATAAGTTCATCTGCTAATATTTGAAACTTAAAATCTTCAATCCAAAGATTAACCTGATACAATTTATCTGAATTAATTCGAAAGCTGTTTTTATTTTTTT
Organism: Bacillus sp. CZDM1; assembly: GCF_055502545.1. NCBI lineage: Bacteria > Bacillati > Bacillota > Bacilli > Caryophanales > Bacillaceae > Bacillus > Bacillus sp. CZDM1. The sequence goes on from NZ_JBUESO010000004.1 coordinate 428,056, forward strand.
GACGATGGATAAATTCTATAAACTCTTTTATATTTTCCGCCAAATTTATAGCTTTTTGCCTTTCGAAGTACATACACCCATCTCCTCCATGTCTAATTTCTCTAAGAAAAGTTTATGTAATAGGTGGGTGTTATGCTACAAAGCGAAATTAACCTCGCACCTGCTTTAACATTGTCCAACAAAACCTCAAATTTCCCCTTGAGAGACGATTTTCGCGCCTGAGAGCTCATTTTGATTAATGAAAAGGTGGTATTTTGCCTCATGCTCACTAATTAGGTCATATACACATTATTTCCCTTTTTTCCCTTGAAATCAATTACTCACATGTTAGTATTAGGTCATTGAAAAAAACAAGAACAACAATACGAACAATATGGGAGAGATTGCATGTTAGGAAAAAAGAAAATTGCGTTTATTGGAGCTGGATCGATGGCAGAAGCGATGATTTCAGGGATCGTACATTCTAAGAAAGTTCCACCCAAAAATATCATTGTAACCAATCGGAGCAACAACCACCGATTAAAAGAATTACAGAAGAAATACGGAATCACTGGGATAAAACGAGATAACCTAGATCTAAATAATATTGATATCATCGTCCTCGCTATGAAACCAAAAGATGCAGAAACCTCATTAAAATCAATGTTTGACACCATAAAACCAAATCACTTAATCCTGTCTGTTTTAGCTGGTATAACCACCTCATTTATCGAAAAGAATGTTCCGTTTGAGCAACAAGTAATACGGGTTATGCCAAATACATCTAGCATGATTGGGGAATCGGCTACAGCAATCTCCGCCGGAAAACACACCTCAAATCAAAACATTTCAATCACAGAAGAGCTGTTGCAATGTATTGGTGAAGTCTACGTTATACCAGAAGAAAAAATGGATCTCTTTACAGGGATTGCTGGAAGTGGACCCGCCTATTTTTATTACTTAATGGAGCACATGGAAAAAGAAGCAAAACTAGGCGGCCTTAATTCACAGATTATTCGGCAAATTATCGCCCAAACAGTTGTTGGCGCTGCAAAAATGATACAAGAACATGGTACGTCCCCTAAGATACTTAGAGAGAATGTAACATCTCCTAATGGAACAACAGCAGCAGGTTTAGAGGCACTTAAGGGGAATGGCGGTGGAAAAGCAATCGCGGAGGCAATAAAACATGCCGCCTATCGCTCCAAAGAAATTAGCTTACAGCTGGAAGAATCAACGTTAGGCACAGGAGTGATTGGATGATCATGAACGCAAAGTCACTTAGGATAGTAATTAAAATTGGCAGCAGTTCGTTAACAAGCCGTCATGGTGAAATTAGCCGGAGGAAAATTGAAAAGCTTACGAATGAAATTGTCTATTTAAAGGACCATGGATATGAAGTGGTATTAGTCTCATCAGGTGCAGTTGCTGCTGGTTACCGAAGATTAGGCTGTCTAGAACGCCCAAATACATTACCAGAAAAACAAGCTGCTGCCTCCATTGGCCAAGGATTATTGATGGAATCCTACTCTGAACTTTTTTTATCCCACGGTTATGTTGCCGCCCAAATATTAATTACCAAAAGTGATTTCTTAGACGAAGATCGTTATAAAAATGTCAGAAACACCTTAAACGTATTATTAGAAAGAGGTATGGTTCCCATCGTCAATGAGAATGACACCGTTACAAATGATCGCATAAATTTCGGTGACAATGACACACTCTCAGCCAAGGTAGCTGGATTAATAGATGCGGATCAATTAGTTATTTTGTCTGATATAGATGGGTTATTTAGTGAAGACCCCTCAAAAAGCATCAATGCTAAATTGCTGGAGTATGTAACTGAAATTACTCCCGAAATCGAAGCTGCTGCGGTTGGTTCCGGGACTATGATTGGAACAGGCGGAATGAAATCCAAAATTGAGGCAGTAAAGATAGCCATGGCCTCAGGAATTACTACCTTTCTCGGAAATGCTGCCCGCAAAAATGTAGTCATCGATGGAGTATCAGGTAAAGCGAAAGGAACTTATTTTAAAAGCGAAAAACCATCAGCTTATCTAAACCATAAGGAAAAATGGATAGCCTTTAACTCAGTACCTTAGGAAAAAAATAGAAGTTAATATAGAGCCGCAAAAATAGAGGAGGATTTGATGCATATATTAAATGAAAAATTAACGGTGGAAGCTCAGGCGATACAGGCAAAAAAAGCAGGAAAAGTGTTAAGTATTCTTTCAACAGAAGATAAAAACCAGGCATTATATACATTAGCTGAAAGATTGGAAACGGAGTTTGAACTCATCTTACGTGCAAATGAGAAGGACTTAGAGGCAGGACGTGAAAAAGGTTTTAGCGAAGCCTATATGGACCGTTTGGCATTATCAAAAAAGAGAATCTTTGATTTTTCATATGGTCTCAGACAGGTTGCAGCGCTTGATGATCCAACCGGAAAGATAATATTAAATCAAAAATTGGATAATGGACTTAGTGTTTCCAAGGTATCGGTCCCATTAGGTGTAATTGGAATGATTTATGAGGCCAGGCCCAATGTAACCGTAGATGCCACTGGCCTCGCTCTAAAATCCGGTAACGCTATTATTCTTAAAGGCGGTTCATCTGCAATCAACTCAAATAAAGCAATTGTTGATGTCATGCAACGCGCCCTTTATCATACAAAAGTTCCGAAAGAAGCCGTTCAATTTATTGATAGTACTGAGCGTGAAATTTCACAGCAGTTGTTTACGATGAGAGAACATATCGATGTTTTAATTCCTCGGGGCGGCGGATCCCTTATTAAAGAAGTGGTAACCAATGCAAGTGTACCAGTCCTAGAAACAGGTGTTGGGAATTGCCATCTTTACATTGATTCTGAAGCAGATGCTGAAATGGCATTAAGTGTTCTTGTTAATGCTAAAACAGATCGTCCTGCAGTTTGCAATGCCATTGAAACGGTAATCGTTCATCGGGAATGGCTAAAAAAACATAAAGAAGACCTCATCAACACATTATCTTCACAAACTATCACTGTGCATGGAGATGAAGAAACGCTATCTGAAATTCCAAACGCTGCACTGGCAAATGAAGATGATTGGCAAAATGAATACTTAAGCTTACACATTGCGATGAAAGTTGTTCAACATGTCGACGAAGCAATCGAACATATTGAACGATATGGAACAAAGCATTCAGAATCCATTATCACGGATAACAGTGAAACAGCTAAATATTTTCTACAGCATGTAGACGCAGCAGCCCTTTATCATAACGCTTCTACTAGATTTACCGATGGTGCTGCTTTAGGTTTCGGAGCGGAGATTGGAATTTCCACCCAAAAACTTCACGCTCGCGGTCCCATGGGATTAGAAGCTTTAACAACCGTAAAATATGTTATGAGTGGAAATGGGCAAATACGGTAAATATATAATAGTAGATTCTTAATTAATAATATTTATAGAAAATAATCTGAAAGGTGGTGTTTACATGGAACATGTTCTTACAGATGCAACTTGGGCATGGCTTATGGTCCCAATGCTATCACTAATTGTACTTTCTGTTGTCACATATTTTACTGAAAAAGGAGAGGGTTAAATGACTATTAACGTACCTACGTTAATTTCAATTATTATTTATTTAGCAGCGATGTTGGTTATTGGTATTATAGCAGCAAGAATGACGAAAGATTTGAACGATTATGTACTAGGCGGAAGACGGCTCGGTGCAGGAGTTGCTGCCTTGAGTGCAGGGGCTTCAGATATGAGCGGCTGGTTAATGCTCGGGCTTCCTGGGGCCATGTATATAGGTGGAATGAGCGAAATCTGGCTGCCAATCGGATTATCCGTCGGGGCCTATCTCAATTGGCAATTTGTCGCAAAACCATTACGTGTTTACACGGAAGTATCAAAAGATTCGATAACGGTTCCTGACTTTTTTGAAAATCGATTCCGTGATCAGTCGAAAATTCTTCGTGTCGTTTCTGCCATTGTTATTCTTGTATTCTTTACTTTCTATACGTCTTCTAGTCTTGTAGGTGGAGCAATTTTATTAGAGAATTCCTTTGGAATGGATTATAAATTGGCCTTGTGGGTCGGAGCAGCAGTTATTCTCTCGTATACTCTTTTCGGAGGATTCTTAGCAGCAAGCTGGACAGATTTTATTCAAGGAATCTTAATGTTTTTAGCTTTAATTATCATCCCTATTGTTGCAATTTTTGAACTTGGCGGTTGGGATGAAACTGTCCAAAAAATTGGGAGCATGGATCCAACCCATCTTAATGTATATTCTGGTGCTACCACAATAGGAGTTATTTCTTTATTAGCTTGGGGACTTGGCTACTTTGGCCAGCCACATATACTTGTCCGATTTATGGGATTAAAGTCAACAAAAGACGTTCCAAAAGCACGTTTAATTGGAATGGTTTGGATGATTCTTTCCCTATTCGGAGCAGTATTTGTTGGATTTGCAGGTATAGCCTACTTTGCGGATTCACCTCTTCAAAACGCTGAGACCGTTTTTATCATGTTCTCACAGGTTTTATTTAATCCATGGGTAGCCGGATTTTTACTCGCAGCCATTCTCTCAGCAATCATGAGTACTGTTGACTCACAATTACTCGTTTCTTCTAGTGCATTAGCAAACGATTTTTACAAATCACTTTTCCGAAGAAACGCTTCTAAAAAAGAAGAAATGATTGTTGGCAGAATTGCTGTTCTAGGAATTGCGATTATTGCGATTCTGTTAGGATACGATCCAGAAAGCAAGGTTCTCGAACTTGTAAGTTATGCCTGGGCTGGATTTGGGGCAGCATTTGGACCTGTTATTATTTTAAGTCTCTTCTGGAAAAGCATGACAAGAAATGGTGCTCTCGCTGGGATTATCGTCGGTGCAGTTACCGTTATTGTCTGGTCATCTCTTAAAGGTGGATTATTCGATCTATATGAATTAGCACCTGGGTTCTTATTTAGTAGTCTCGCGATTATTATTTTCAGCCTAATCGACAAAGCTCCTTCTAAGGAGATACAAGAAGAATTTAATAAATATCGCTCTGAGTTAGAGCAAGCTTAATCCTTAAATGACCCCTTGAATTCTCCATTCAGGGGGTTTATTTATTAATTAAATTTCTTTGCAATTTTAGTATGGGTAACATCAATTTTACCTGGTAATACAAAAAGATACTCAATTATATTTTCTAGTAGATCAACTAATAATGAGGTGGTCTCATAATCCATTTCACTTTCTAATTCAAGCATCTTATGTAAGGGTCCATCTGTGGCAAGCAACTGGCTCAGTGATTGAATTGGCTTTGCTAAATCCACATGATTAGGGAGGATTTCTAGTTGTTGTGATAAAGGTTGACCTTTACTTTTTTCTTTAAGAAAGTGTTTCAGGATACTTTCAATTACACGTTTAGACATAACGGCAGTTGCTGAATTTTCTCTTGTTTGATGAACATTAATGGCTGAGCGATAAGCCCTTATAAGATCCTTTGGAATATTAGGCAGACTTTCTATGTGATTAATAAGATGTTTTGACGCTTGGACGTCATATATATAGGTATCTGCATGTTCGCCTTCATCGTGACCATCCTTCGTCATGATGATAAAAACGGTGGATTTTTTACATGAAGGACAACTAGACTCCGTTAACAATCCATTCTTACTGCTCTGGAAGTTAGCATTAATCACAAACTCAATAGTATTTCGACACTCGGGGCACTCACTTTGTATGCTCTTTGGTATTTTAACGTTCCCATATCTAATGTAAGAATTGACGGAGCCAGGATTTATTCTTCTCATACGTTATCCTCCTGATTTTTCCACTTTTGTATAATACAATCTCCCGATTCGGATAAAATTATTACATCCCTAACCGATAGTTTTCCCCTAAATAGAAAAATATCATATGCTAAAAGCATTTTTTATTCAAATTAAATAATTAATAACTTTGATTGTTGACCAAAGGCCTGTAATCCAGGTCTCCTTGTGTTTTGAAATTATTTTTAATCTTGTTGAAATAAGATATACTTTTGGGGATATGCTTTATTCAATTTAGGGATGAATAGAAAAATTAAAGGAGATATAATAAGATGGAATTCTGGGAATCAAGTTTTATAGAAAAAAAAACGATGTGGGGATTTGAACCTTCAGACTCCGCAATCTTGACAAAGGACTTTTTCCTTGAAAGGAATGTTAAAGACATACTGATCCCGGGTATCGGATATGGTAGAAATGCAAAGATTTTTATTGAAAATGGAATAAATGTAACAGGTATTGAGATCTCAAAAACAGCGATTGATTTTGCGAGGCAGAACGGGATTGATAGTAGTATTTTTCATGGTTCAGTAACGGACATGCCTTTTGACAACAAGCTGTATGACGGTATATTTTGCTATGCACTTCTTCACTTATTGAATGGCCGCGCGCGAGAGAAGTTTATTAAAGATTGCTTCAATCAGTTAAAGCCCAATGGATATATGATTTTTACAACGGTTTCAAAAAAAGCCCCCATGTTTGGGAAGGGCAAACAACTGGATAAAGACTATTTCGAGATCACGGAAGGCGTGAAAATGTTTTTTTATGATTCTATCTCTATAAAACAAGATTTCGAAAAATATGGACTGGTAGAGTTTTCAGAAATTGACGAACCAAATAAGGATATGAAAAATAAACCTTCGATCAATTTTATAATGGTAAAATGTAAGAAGGAATTATAAGAAGAAATTGATTTAATAAAATGAGCGACTCTCGAAAATGAGAATCGCTCTTTTCTATATTTTGTAATAATCGAGGAATCATTTTTCTTTTGTTTTGGATTCAATAATTCGTACTAGTTCCTCAATAATATCGTTTAACCTCATCATGCTTGTATCTTTCCTAAGAATATTGGAAGTTTTATAAATCAAAATTTCTTCTTTATCTCTCACAAAAATGCCTCCATTCTTATTAAAATGACAACTCTAATGATTATTAACTCTTTACCTATATATGTAATTTACATATATGTTAACTTATTTTACCCTTGTTTGTAAATTAGATTTGTAATTTTTTCTTTATAAAAAAAACTATAGAATTAAACGACAAAAACTTTCCAATCTTTGTTTTTCGCTAGTAGAATTACTCATAAATACTCACTTATAGGGAGGAACCCTCGCATTTCATAAGAAAGTGACGATGAAAACTCTTCATACCCAAACAGGAAAGAAGGATCGGGTATTGAATAATACATACACATGGTAAATAACCTTGTAACTATTCGGAAAGGTTGTGAGTTTATGAGACTTCTGGATGTACAGCCAAAGAAAAACTTCAGCTACATCTTCGTTCAATTTCCAGGAATGAAAATGAATGTCCCTATGCTCTCCAACAATGAGGGAAAGGTGGTGAATGAAGATGTTGCTTTGTGTGTCCAAATAAACAGCAAAGAAAAGGTTAATAATTTGTACCTAGTACGCACACAGAGTATAAACCCCTTTGACTTCACAGATGAAGAAATTGGAGCTAATGTATTTTTTCGAGTCGTCAAGAAAAAAGAAACCTCTCCAGACTCACCCACGAAAGATTCCGAAGATTTCGTCACGTTTATTACAGATGAAGTGTCTGTTGTCCAAAAGAAAACGGATACAGGATATGACTTCGTCTTAGTTTTAAATAAACGTGAAATTGGAATAGTCGCTTCGATTGAAGAAGAAGTTTTACAAACAGAAAAAGTACCAGTGATACTTTATGAAGAGTTGGAAGAAAGTGTCAAAGTTGAAACAGTTAAAAAGGTAAATATGATTGTCTTCGGAAGGAGGGCCAAAAAGAAGATATTCTTTGGAGGCCATGTCTTTCAAGATACTGAAGTTATAGATCCAATTCGAATGTTTTTTGAGGGCGTTAAAAGAAAAGTTATTGTATTCTCCCCTGCCGCATTAGACTTTATCGGTCCAGGTGATTGTAACCAACCCATTTTTATCATGAAGGGAGGCTAAAAGCGTTATCTAAAAAGGAAAAGACAATTTCATACTAATATACAAATCGAAACATAAGGATTATAAGGATAATCCTTCTCGATTGAATAGATATGAAAAATATTAAGGAAAGGAATAAACATTAAAGGAGAATGAAGGAAATTTATATATATTAAAAAGACTTAACCATGGGGTTAAGTCTTTTTTATTTAATGTTTCATTCCTATTAAACCTACGTTTTCACCATTTGACTTACATTTATTAAGCAGGAATAGTAATGATAAACGTAGTTCCTTTCCCTATTTCACTCTGTACTTCAATCTTTCCATTTATTTTATTGATGGTACTATAGACCATCAACATGCCAAGACCTGTTCCTTCATTTTTTGTAGAGTAATAGGGTCTTCCTAATTGAAACACTTCTTCCTTTGCCATGCCGACCCCAGTATCTTTGATTCTTATCATAATGTCATTCTTATGTTCCGATACATTGATAGAAAGGACCCCGCCATGTCCCATCATTGATTCAATCCCATTTTTATATAAATTCATTAAGCATTGTTGCATCTGATTTTTATCATACTGAATATTTAATGTGTTAGTAAATTTATATTGGATATCAACCTGATGCATATTGGCAAATGGAGTAATTATGTCTTTAACATATTCTGTTTCCTTTTCGAGATTAGAAAAAATCATATTTTCGCTTTGAGGTTTAGCAAATGCTAGAAAATCGCTTACAATTCTTTCAGCACGTTTTAATTCTACTAATGAAAAATCAATATACTTTTTCTCTTCTAGCGTAATGTTCTGAGAATTATTTAGAAGCTGTAGGAATCCATTTGTAACTGTAAGTGGATTTCTAATTTCATGGGCAACACTAGCTGATAATTCGCTGATTATATTAAATTTTTCAGACTGTTGAGTTGATTCACGCCTCTTAATATTAGCAAGTATTTGCTCTATTAAAATCATGATGATGAACATGACGACAGCAAAGGTAATTAAAGCGTTGATGGTTAATGTCCAGAATTCCCTATTCAATACTGGCATTAATGTACCCAAAATTGTAAGGTACAGGAGCACCGTCAGAATAGAGACAACTACAGCACTCCAGATTCGTTTCTTTGTACTTTGGTTCATAAACCATTTATGTAATAGTGGTACTATTATAAAAATAACAGAAGCGAAAATAAACGAATGAATAGTTCCTTCCCCACCTACTAAAAACCGATACGTGTTTAAGACAATAAATAGTGGGAACGTAAACTTAAATCCTCCAAAAAGAGCAATAATTAGGAAAGGGATATAGCGTAAATCAAAAATAAAGCCGATTTCTAATCTAATAGGAAATGCCATACATAAAACCATGGAAATAGATGAAAGGAGTGTAAGAAAGTATTGATTATATGTATGGAATCTACTTTCAAAGAATATTAAAAAAGTTAAAACTGGAAATAGTAGAAAAAGGAAATTTAAAAGCAATGATTCTATCAAGGTGAAACTCCTTTCGTTAGAGTTGTAGACTAAAAAATTACATATAAAATATTATTTTACTACAGTATTGGAAATTTATACATCTGTTTTTCTTTCATAACCAATTTCTTTTTTCATTGACATTCGATTTGTTTTCATATATGATGACAAAAGTAAATTGAATAACAAAAATCATTTGTTTGTGGACTTTTCTAGAGAATTCTCTATTTTCGCCACACAGCTTCTATATAGCTGTGTGGCTTTTTTGTTTGTTTTTTTAGAATGAAAGGGGTAAAAAACATGAAAACTTGGCAATACGCACTAATTGTTTTAATAGGAGGCTGCTGCTACGGAGCATTATCAACTTTTGTAAAGCTAGCTTATTCCGCTGGTTTTACTAGTTCTCAGGTCACTGGAAGTCAATTCTTAATGGGGACTCTTTTAATCTGGATAGCAGCTCTTTTTACGAAGAAGAAAAAACTGACACTTCCGAAAATAGGCAAATTACTTATATCAGGAATTCCACTTGGTTTAACCAGTCTATTTTATTACCAATCACTGCAATCACTTAACGCTTCGCTTGCGATTATCTTTTTATTTCAATTCGTCTGGATTGGCAGTTTATTCGAGTGGATTTTTTTTAAAAAGGCACCAACGCTTGGAAAAGTTGTTTCCATCGGTATTCTAATTATTGGTTCGATTTTTGCATCTGGAATTATTGGAGTTGGCATCGGAGATATTACTTGGCAAGGAACTGGATGGGGAATGCTTTCCGCTTTGACCTATACCACATTTATCTTTGTTAGCAGTTCTATTGAAAAAGATACACCAGTGGTGCAAAAGAGTGCTCTATTCACCACCGGGGGCTTAATTACTGTTTTTATTCTTAGTCCGCCAACAGGGTTATTCGAAATACCAGTTTTATTGGAAATTGCACCGTACGGTTTGTATCTTGGCCTATTAGGGGTAGTCTTGCCCCCAATTTTATTTACCATCGGGATGCCGCATGTTGGACCAGGTCTTGGGACCATTTTAACGTCCTCTGAACTCCCAATAGCTGTTATATTATCCTCGATAGTCTTATCAGAACATGTTAGTATGTCCCAATGGCTTGGTGTTGTTTTAATATTGGGTGGAATTGTAGCAGGAAATCTGAAGATCTCTCATACTAAAAAGAAGTCTACATCTTTGGATTTGGAATCTGCCTCTTAAGATTAGCAGTCCAGGTGTAGAGGTCACAAAAAAAGAAGTGCCAGGAACCTTCCAGAAATTTTGGGGTGCCTGGCACCTTTTTTATTGGAAGTGAGTGTGATTCCGATTATTGTGTAATGCAGTTGGAACATATTACTCATTAATATTTAGAGTTTTCTATATTAATATAGTACTAATGACTTCATTTATAGTTTTAAAGGTTCATACTACTTTGAGGAGGCATTTATGCTGAAAAAAATAATCTCGACTATCGTTTCCTTCTCCATACTGTTAACTGGTATTTTTACCGTTTCTAACATAACCCCACATGAAGTGAGTGCGTCCTCCTATAATGAGCTGGCAGATCGTCCTTTTATGGGCTGGAGCAGCTGGAGCTCGATTCGTAGAAAGCCGACAGAGAAAAAAATCAAAGCGGCCGCTGATGTTTTGGCAGCGAAGTTTAAATCCCATGGGTATCACTATGTAAACCTTGATGATTATTATATGTTGGATTGGAGGACTACCGTTGATGAATATGGCAGGTGGGCGGTAGACCCTAAGAAATTTCCAAATGGTATGAAAGCACTTGGGGACTATATCCATAATAAAGGGTTGAAGTTCGGCCACTACGTTACCCTTGGTATTCCAAAGGCGGCGGTAGATCAAAATACCCCGATTGAAGGAACACGTTACCATGCAAAAGATATTGTGGATCTTAGCAAAGGCGAAAAGAAAAATTTTAATTTTGAAAAAATGTATGCCATTGATTATTCAAAGCCCGGTGCGCAGGAATATATTGATTCTTGGGCTAGGCTGTTTGCTTCTTATGGGATAGATTACCTTAAAATTGACGGTGTTCGAAATCAGGATATCGCAGACGTAGAGGCATGGGCAAAGGCACTGAAAAAAACTGGCAGACCGATCCATGTGGAGTTGTCTAATAACCTCGATATCAAACACATTGATACTTGGCGAAACTTATCCAATGGCTGGCGGACCGATCATGATGTAGAAGCCTATGGGACGCCTAACCTTGTCTCTTGGAAAAAGATATCGAGAAGATTTGATGATGCCGCAGAATGGCAGCAGCATGCTCAGCCAGGCGGCTGGAATGACTTTGATTCATTAAATGTCGCAAACGGTAGTAAGGATGGTATTACGAATGATGAAAAACGTTCTTACGTATCACTATGGGCAATTGCCGCATCTCAGTTCGTAATAGGAAATGACCTGACAAATCTGGATGATTATGGGGTTAACCTTTTAACAAATGACGAGATAATTGGAGTAAACCAAAGTGGCTCAGCAGGAAAACGTTTATACAAAAAAACTGACTCTCAAGTATTCTATCAAACCCTTCCAGACGGTTCGTATAATATAGCACTCTTTAATACCAGCACTTCAACACAAGATGTAAGCGTCAAATGGGAAGATTTAGGGATTGCGGGCTCAGCTTTCGTGCGTGATTTGTGGAGCCATCAAGATTTAGGAAGCATGGAAAAAGGTTTTACAGCAAACCTTCCAACGCATGCTTCTAGTATGATTCACGTAGTTCCGGCTTCGTCCCTAATTGTTTCGCCGAAAAGCGGTGCAATTGATGTTAATCCTACCAATGTGACGTTCAAATGGGGCTCCCAATCTGGTGCGGAAAGTTATCATGTACAGATGGCAACAGATTCAAGCATGAAAAATATTATCTATGATCAAACTGTTTCTATCCCAACTGTTAATGTAAAGGAACTTGATAAGGATACACGTTACTATTGGAGGGTATCGTTTGTATCAGGCGGTAAGGAAACTCAGGTCGGCACCTATTCCTTTCATACTGAAGTAACAACTGCTCCTGCCAAACCAAGTGGAATAATGGCAAATAGAAATAATAAAGATTCAGTTTCACTTGCCTGGAATCCGTCATTTGGTGCGACCTCCTATACAGTCTACCGGAAGGAGATTAATGGTTTTGGGGTGAGCAGTGATTACACGCCTATCGCCGAAAATCTAACGTCGCCAACCTTTCTGGATAAAAGTGCTAAACACCATATTGGCAGCACGTATTCGTATATCGTAAGTGCAAACAATACAATTGGCGAAAGCACAAAGTCCTTTGAGACCAATACGGATCAACAATCCCCTGCTCAGGTAGCAGCACTTATTGTGTTTTTATCTCTAATAATCATTTCAAAAATCTTTACTTTAGCTAGGGAAAGATTTAAAGGTTCAAAATCTAGTATACCGCAAAGGACCGTTGCTTAGAAAAATCTAAGGGGGAGTCATCTTTAACTCCCCTTCCCCTTACCGTTTTAATGACCTCACTAAACTAATCCTCTTTTCACCTACCCTTTTTATTGTCTCGTATTCTTGGTATTTAGTATTCTTTTTTTGAGAATACAGTGCATTTATTGATGTTCTAATACTGGAACAATAACCACAATTTGTACATTTACCATCCTCGAACATTCTTAATGCCATACAATCCGGACATTTATGAATATCCACCGAAATCCCCCCACTATCCCATTGTTAATTAATAAATAATATGTTGGGGGAAGGAGATATATAAATAATTCCTAAATTGTTTTAACCGTTCTTTTGGTAGCGTTCTGCAACAAATACCATATCTCTTAAAAACATTGACCATAAGTTAGGGCGACGCCTTACTGCTAGTGGATGGTAAGCAACAGCAGTCTGATATCCATCAACATTGTGCCAAGTACCTCGCATGTTCTTAACCTCGGCTTCAGGGTCTTGAAAAAAGGATTGGACGGCAACATTTCCTAAACATAAAATAAGCTTGGGTTTTTTATGTTGTAATTGTTGTTCTAAATGAAACATACAGGTTTGGCGCACCTGATCTTTATCATAAGCACGCACTGGTCTTCTTTTTAGGATAATAGTTACGTAGAGGTCTTCAATTTTCAAGCCAACTTCACTGGCTGCTTGTTGTAATGTATGTCGAGTTCCGCAGACAATATGATTCCCTTCCCGGTCTTCTCTGGCTCCCGGGTTATCTAATATAACCATAATTGGTGCATCTGGATTCCCTTCTCCCCAGACCATACGTGTTCCGTGATGATAAAGACCACATTCACGGCAATCTTTAAAAGTTTCAGGGGTGGGTTCTTCCGGCCATAATTCCGAACAAAAATCAGTCATAGCATCCATCTCCTGGTACTGAATTTCGTTAATTAAGATAATAATGACAGTATTTTTTATTCTTTCCAATAATCAATCATGTACTCAACTTGTTTATTAGCTACTATATTTGCTGCATAATATACAATTTCTTTATATCTCATTTCTCGTATAGGATTATTTGTAACATTATGCATATCTCTCATAACTGCTATATCTGGCAAGGTAAATGCCACTAAAATAATAGACTTTTTTCCATTAATACCCCATGTACCTTTCGTTCCTAAAACTAGAGGCAAGGGTTTATCACGATTCTTAAGATAATTATAAACCCACTCTTGTTCACTCAGATTCTTTTTGTCCAAACGTAGTCCTCACCTTTTATTGTGTTCATCAAGAATTTAATTCCTGACCTTTTGTGTTAAAAAAACAGCCAATTTAAATTGGCTGCTTCCTTAACGATCAAGACCCTTTTTATTCTTACCCACATTATCATTTGGTGAGTCACCAGTACCATTTTTACTTTTGCTATTAGGTGTTCCATAAATTTGATTATCCGCTGTTACCTTTGCTCCTGTTTTAAAATTATCCTTAGTCTTCATTCTGTCATCTCCTTTAGTAAATCAGTTTTATTATCTATATAGTGTAAAAGAAATATACTTAAGAAATTTATCTAAAATTTGGGGAATCTTAATAGTGGAGGTTATGAAAATGATTGTATACCATGGGTCTATAAAAAAATTTCAAACTTTTAATGAAGAAACCGTAGTTCAAAATTTAGGTAACGATATCAATACTATTGGATTTTGGTTTACTTCGAATTTCGATACAGCAAAACCTTTTGCAATGGGTTCTGAGACGGTGATTGAAAAATCAAAGAGCGAGTTCTGGGAGAATGAAGAACCAAAGGTAATTCAATATGAAAGACCCGTTAGCGGCTATATTTATAAAGTGTATATAGATGAACCAAATTTAAAAATTTACGAATCTAATACAGAGGAATCATTTGATTTGTTCATGAAAGAACGTGACGTATTTTGTGATTATTTAGGCGCCAAAAAAAGAGACGTTACCTGGAAAAATGATGCTATTCTATTAAATAAAGAAGAAGCCAATACAAAATTTCGTAAGAGCCTTATAAAACAGGGCTATGAAGGCTTATTAATACGAAAGGCTCTGATACATAGTATGATTACAGATTTGTATTGCATTTTTCAGGAGGAATCTCTACTTATAACAGAAGTCCTTCCTTTAGAGTTTAAACAATAGACACAAAAAAATGTTCAGGAGATTATCCCTGAACACACCTTAACTGTAATAAAGTTTTTCATTCCTTAAGTCGAGGTTTAGCAGGATCACAATTGGGCGGATCAATATTTGCCGATTCTGCTAATTTCATTAGATAATAACATTCTTCCCGATACATATGATCAGCCATTAACGGTGCAAAGGTTCCCAATGCTTGGTTACTTAGTTCTAATTCTTCTAGTTCCGTTAAAAAATTTTGGAATAACTTAATTTCTAATTGAGCATCATTCGTCATTTTTGTTAAAGCTGGAAAGTTCGTCAAATTGGTTCTTAAATATCCTGCCAGCTCTACTGCCTTTAGATAAAAACCTTCAAAATCCTTCTTAAATGTCTTGCTTTTCTTTTTTAATTTCTTTTCTACACCATCTAAATTTAAATATATAGCGTCTGAATGACCTGCTGCGTCTAATATCCAAAGTAGGTGATGATGAAGTTCATGGTAAACGGGAGGGACTTTCCCCTCTTTCAAATGATTTAAAATCCTTAAATATTCCTCTAATTCATTTACCATGTGATTAATAAAAGTAGGTGAAAGGTGAATTTTGATTTTTCCGACGAGGTGTTTTCGTATTAATTCTAATTTGAATTCCCGTAATTTTAGTACCTCTGGTTCTACTTGTGCTGTTAGTTGTTTCAGTGGTGAGGATTTTGCGCGTTCTAGAAGTGTATCAAATATGTTAATAAAATTTGTAGCCTGCTCAATCTCAACTTTTTGAATTGGCGCAAGAGCTTCAAAAATAAACCTAGAATGATCACCTAATATTTGAAGCCAAAAACGGTGTTCAAATCTGGCTGACCTTTCAAAAACTTCGTTCATGTCCATTCCTCCTAGGAAAAAAATACCCACACTAATTTGATATTTATTCTCCTATAGAACTTCTTATGAACATCGGTTCTTGGGATAAGTGAATAACTAGCGGAGCTATAACTACTTGCATTAACAATTTCGGGAAAATATACAGGAAATGAAGAGACAAATGGAGAATTACTTTCATATTAATCATTAGGAGTTTTGTAAAGATGGAAAAAATAGCTATTATTTCAGACATTCATGGAAATATCCCTGCGTTAGAATCGGTACTAGCTGATATAGATTCTAGAAACATTAAGCGAATTTTTTGCTTAGGTGATTTAGTTGGAAAAGGACCACAATCAAGCATGGCAGTCCAAATAATCCAAAAGCGTTGTGAAAAAGTGGTTAGGGGTAATTGGGATGATTTCTTTCCTAAACCCCAGGAATCCAAAACAATCAAATGGCATCAAAACCAATTAACGAAAATACAAATGAATGAATTGGGAAAACTACCGTTTTCAGTAGAGTTTATGATGAGCGGTAAACTAGTCAGAATGTTTCATGCTTCACCGCGGAGTGTTTATGAAAGAATACAACCTTGGGATTCTCTTGATCGTCGCTTAAGTATGTTTGAGAACACAGAACTCACAAAAAATATGGCCGGAAAAAGAGAGCCTGATGTTGTTTTATATGGAGATATTCATAATGCCTATCAGCAAAATATTAAAGGTAAAACCTTATGTAACGTGGGCAGCGTAGGGAATCCTCTTGATCTCACTCAGGCATCCTATGCTATTCTCGAGGGAGAATATAACCAAAGTGGAAATGGAGTCTTTTCGATTCAGCTTGTTCGAGTTCCATATGATATCGAAGCATCCATACAAATAGCCCAAGAAATGGAAATGCCCGAGCTTGGAGAATATATTCAAGAATTAAAAACAGCAAAATATCGAGGAATAAAAAAGTAGAGATTTTAGTGAAGACCATTTTAAAGGTATTCTTTTAGGTCCAATCCTAAATCAAATATCACATTAAAGACATTTCATTTTCCGCAGAAGCAAATTCTGCTTATGTTTCAGGCGTTCAAGGAGTCTCCCAGCACAAAACATGCTTTTAGAGTCTCCAATCGGCCATATTTATAAATTACGTTACCTGATTTTCCATACTAACACGCAATAGTAGTATTTCAACAAATTTCCTGCAACGTTTTATATCCTGTTCCTGTGGCAAAAGTTCAACCTTTAAGGTAGCAGCTAAGTTCGTGTGAACATAAAGCATGTCTCGAAATTGATCAACCGCTCCACAAAACATTGGATAAAAGCTATCTCCTGTTCCAAAAACGGCAGTCGTAATGTCTTTTCTCTTAATTGATTCAAACGCTTGATAGAGCTGCCTCATTTCCATTGGGATTTCACCATTTCCCCATGTGTACGTTCCTATGACAACTGCCTTATATTGGCTTAAGTCTTCCAATGAAAACTCATTTATACTATAAATTGATATATTGACTGACATCCCTAGCAAGATTTGATAAAGTTCTTCAGCTAATTCTTTTGTGTTTCCGGATACGGACGCATAAATAATAACAACGGATATTTTACAGTTCTTCAAATCCATTGGACTGCGAGACCTTTGAATAGGTTCTGGACTTTTGTTCAAAGAAATCCGATTTTGTCTCATTCATCATTTCATCCCCAAAAATTTGAATCCACGGCATCGGATTGTTTCTTTCTTTATAAAGATTTTTCAAGCCAAGCTGTTTCAACCGCTTATTTGCCAAATATTCTACATACCACTCGAATTCTACTAAATCAATCCCTTTTATGTCAGATAAAATGTATTGAGCCCACTCTTTTTCTAGTGCAACAGCCTCATTAATCGTTTCATAGACATAGTGGATATTTTCATCCGTATGAAGTTCAGGGTTTTCAGTTAGAAGAATCCGAATAAATTGAGAAATAAAATAGGCATGCTGCATTTCATCTCGTTGAATATAACTAATCATCGTACTTGTTTTCAGCATTTTTTGCTGACGTGCTAAATGGTAGAAAAAAGCAAAACCGGCGTAAAAGAAAATCCCCTCTAGATTGATGGAGTTTACACTTAACTTAAATAACGATTGTGACGTTGGATTTTGTCTAAATTCCTCATATGAGTCTAAAATTAATTGATTTCGTTTTAGGACAATGTGATCACTTTTCGCTTGATTAAATCGATGATTTTGTTCACCTATCGGTATAAGTGAGCTAAGTATATAAGAATATGACTCATTATGAACGGCTTCTTGTTGTGAAATAACCGCAAAGATCGCTTTGAAACTAGAGTCCGTCACATAATCCATAACTTGACTCATGGTTGGTGTTTGCAAGCTATCAAGTGAAGCAAGCTGCGTATTAATACGTAAAAACACATCCTTTTCATGATTACTAAGGGATTCCCATTGTTTTATATCATCCTGCATATTAATTTCTTGCGGTTTCCAAAAGTTCGATAATAGAGTTTGATATAAGTCGTACATTTTCGGATAGGCAATATCATTCCAATTAAGAATACCTGAAGACTCACCATTTATGATCCTAGTGGATTTGTTTGGAAAATCTGGATTTAGTAATTTTATTTTGGTTAATGGTGTATGTATCATCAAATAAAAACCTCCTCGATCGTTTCTTTTAACTTTGACATGCTTCACATTCTTCTATCTCAGTTTGCGATGTGCTTCTTACGTAATAGGTTGTTTTTAATCCCTGCTTCCACGCTTGCATATGAAGATTTAATAACTCTATTGCTTTAATATCATGACGAACATAGAGATTAAAGCTAATCGATTGGTCAATATGGCGCTGCCTGGCTGCGTTTTGCAAAATACTCCAATTCTGATCCAGAACATGCCTGGTACGTCGATAAAAGTTGTAACTGTTATGGTCTAAATCAGGTGCGGTGACTTTAAACTTGAAATTTTTCTTCTCCTCTGCGTATTCAACTGCATATAAAGGATCGATCCCATCTGTTGAACCACCAATCTTTGCAGTGGATGAGTTTGGGGCGATCGCCATCATCCAGCCATTTCGAACCCCATACTTTGAAATATCCTCCATCAATTGGTTCCATCGGTCTGATTCATACCCTTTCCGTTCAAAGTACTCGCCTGATTGCCATTCTGAACCTTCAAACTTCTTATAGGCACCCTTTTCCTTAGCTAATTCCATAGATGAACGAATCGTAAGATAAGCAATTTCCTTATATAGTTGATCAGCAAATTTAACAGCCCTTTCGGATTCCCAAAAAATCCCCTCTAATGCGAGAAGGTGATGCCAGCCAAACGTACCTAACCCCACTGGACGATATTGCTTATTTGTCACCTCGGCTTGTCCGACAGCAATGGTATTCAGATCAATAACATTATCTAACATTCTCATTTGAATAGGGATTAATCTTTCTAATACATTGGCTTTTACAGATTTCGGCAGATTAATAGATGATAGATTGCAGACAACAAAGTCTCCAGGTTTTCGAACTATGACAATATTTCCTTCTTCATCCTTAAATTCTTTAATAATGGTAGTGGCAGACATATTCTGGGTTATCTCGGTACACAAATTACTGCAAAAAATCGATGTACGTCCCTTTCCTCTTACATGTTTGTTGGGATTTTGACGATTTACTTCATCGCGATAAAACATATATGGAGTACCTGTTTCTAATTGAGAAATCATAATCCTTGCCATAATATCCATAGCTCGATAGGTTTTCCGAGGAAGTAGAGGATGGTTGACCGCTTCTTCATACTTTTCAGTAAAAAACTTTATATCGCACTCATCATAAAAATCTTCCAAACCGAGGGGATTTCCTTCTTGATCCTTCCAACCCATCATTTGTTTTACTTGATGCGGACAAAAGGTATGCCATTCTCCAACACTTCTGCCGTTTTCATCAACTTCTTCTAACTTTTTCATAAACAAGTCTGGTATCGAAACACCTGTAAAAATATCATGAGCCTTACGTCTTTCGTCCCCGTTGTTTGTTTTTAAGTCTAAAAAGCCGTTCATAATATCTTTGTGAAATACATCTAAATAAACGGCAATCGCCCCTTGCCTTTGTCCCAATTGGTCAACACTCACAGCCGTATCATTAATAAGACGAATCCAAGGTACCACCCCAGAGGAATTACCTTTAAATTTCTTTATATCTGAACCTAAGGCACGTACCTTGCCTAGATAAACGCCTAGACCGCCACCGTCCTTACTTAATCTAGCAATATCCCAATTGTTCAAATAAATTCCATCTAATGAATCTTCTACTGTATCAATAAAACAGGAAGAGAGCTGGCCAAAACTTTTCCCAGCATTTGATAGTGTTGGTGTAGCAACGGTCATGTACAAGTTGCTTAGTGCCCAGTATGCTTCTTTAACATAGGTTAATCTGATTGCCTTTTGTTCCTTTCTCATTAATGTCATGGCGATAATCATAAACCGTTCTTGAGGCAATTCGTATAGGTTTCCTTCGTAATCTTTTGCTAAGTAACGATCTGCTAGTAAAAACAACCCTATATAATTAAACAAATAATCCCGTTCTGACGATATTTCTGCTCCTAATATTTCAATCTCTTCTTTTGTGTAATCTTGTAATAGATCCTTAGAGTAGATTCCTATTCTAGTTAATTCAGCAATCAGAATGTAAAAATCTCCGTATTTTTTTTCCGACTTATCCCCCCTGCTTTTTGACGCATTCTGATAAAGTTCCTGTAAATACAGATTTGCTGCAAGAAAGGTCCAATTTGGGTCGGTCATTGAGATTTGATTTAATGCATAAAGAAGTGAGTGTTCATAAATTGAAGACTCTTCAAGATTATCAATCTTTTCAAATAATTCAGCTGTATCCAGATTATATTTTTCAGATACTCTTTTCACTGCTGCAAAAACTGTATCTTTTTCTGAATAAACACGATTTACTGCCATAGCCATTCCTCTTTTCTATCGAATTGACTTCGAGAGTGAAACAACAAAAAACCCATCAATGAAGATGGGTTCATAACGTGGAATAATCTATCATACAGTACTTAGTCACTGTAATAGTAGGCATACCCTCGTTATATCCTCCCAACTCCCGAAGAAGATAATACGTAATAATAATGGCAGGTCTCCTGACTTGTGCCTCTTCCTACTCTAATCCCTTCCCGTCCAATGACAGTGGATATGATTATTTCGTCAGCACTTACAGTTGCGGGTACAGCTCTGGATTCTCACCAGATTCCCTATTAAGTCTATACAGACACCATTAAATTTGGTCATTATCTATATTTAGTGTCACAACCTTACAATCAACACTAAATATTGTATAACAACAAATATAATATACATTATCTACTTTGACAATAACAAAAAAAATTCTCAGAAAATTATGTACGAATGTTTTTTTGTATGTTATATTAATTGGCAATTACATATCGTGTAAGAATTGGTGCCAAGCTGAGGCTTGGCTTAAAAGGGAAGAACGGTGTAATTCCGTCGCTGTCCCGCAACTGTAATTCGGAGTGAATCACAAATACCACTGTCTTTTGATGGGAAGGTGTGATGAACATTGATGATGAGCCAGGAGACCTGCCAATTCTAGTACACACCAAATACCTACGTGGAATAGGTGGTGACCTTCGTACGACAAACGAGTTATGAGTTGTTTGATTTCTTAGACATACCTTTAACTTGAATGTATAGCCATTTCCTTTTCATGGAGATGGCTTTTTTGTATTTGGAATATGTAAATGTAAAGGAGGAATGGTAAAAATGAATTTAGTGAGTACAGCCATTGGTTACCCCTACATTGGTGGTAATCGAGAGTGGAAACGCTGTGTGGAATCTTTTTGGAAGGATCAGATATCAGAGGAAGAGTTTATCTTTGAGATGAAGACCATACGCTTGAATCATTTGAGGCACCAGCAAACATTAGGATTAGACATTCTCACGGTCGGAGATTTTACTTTTTATGACCGTATGCTAGATCTCGCGACCATGTTCGGTTTAATTCCAGCCCGTTATAAATGGAAAAGTGAAAAGGTAGATTTAACAACTTATTACGCAATGGCACGTGGAGCAAACAATGTTGTAGCTTCTGAAATGACAAAGTGGTTTAATACAAACTACCATTACATTGTTCCTGAGTATGAAGACAAGCCACTAAAATTAACTCAAAACTACATTTTAGATTATTTTTTAGAAGCGAAGTTTGAACTAGGTCTAATTACAAAGCCGACCATTATAGGTCCCTATTCTTTTGTTCAATTATCGAAGGGTTATGATTCACTATCCAAAGCATCCTTTATTTTAAGACTCTTACCTCTTTATGCTCAAGTACTCCAACAACTTGTAGATGCAGGGGCAGAGTGGATTCAAGTGGAAGAACCAGCATTAGTCCTTTCACTAGCACCTGAAGATGTAAAACTAGTTCAACAAATTTATAAACAATTAAGAGTTGAAGTCCCAGCAGCGAAATTGATGTTACAAACCTATTTTGAAGGACTATCAGCGTATGAAGAGCTCATTCAATTACCTGTTGCAGGAGTTGGTCTTGATTTTATTCATGGTGCTGATGAGAATATGTCTTCACTCCGTAAATACGGATTCCCAGAAGATAAAGTATTAGGGATTGGAATCATAAATGGGCGTGATATTTGGCGGGCAAATTTGGCTGAAAAAGCAATGATGACAAAAGCAATTTTATCTTTAAGCGGTGTAAAGGAAGCTTGGGTTCAATCTTCTTGCAGTATGCAGCATGTTCCGGTGACAACTAAATCTGAAAAGACTCTTGATGCAACATTACTAAATGCATTATCCTTCGCCGATGAGAAAATCATTGAGTTAACACACATAAAATCCTTTGTTTCAGACGAGAATTGGTCAGGAAATAAAAGTGTGTCACAAAGTATGGCGGCTATTCAAGCCTTAGAACAGCATGAGACGAGGAAAAACACACGTGTGAAGGAGCTTTTGTTACAAGTTAAACCTGAGAATTTCACACGTCCAATGCCATTTAAGGAACGTCAACCTTTACAGCAAGCGTCGTTACAATTACCAGATTTTCCAACAACAACAATTGGCAGCTTCCCACAATCGGATCAAGTAAAACGAACACGAACAGCATGGCGCAAAAATGAAATAACAGACTCTGATTACGCTGCGTTTGTGAAAAGTGAAACAGCACGTTGGATAGAAATCCAAGAAGAAATAGGCCTTGATGTCCTCGTTCATGGTGAATTTGAAAGAACAGATATGGTCGAATTCTTTGGTGAAAAGCTGAAAGGTTTTGCTTTTACAGAAAAAGCCTGGGTGGTATCATATGGGTCACGTTCTGTAAAACCACCGATTATCTACGGTGACATCGAGTGGACATGGCCAATGACTGTGAAGGAAGTAGTAGAAGCACAGCAATTAACGTCTAAGTATGTTAAAGGAATGTTAACAGGCCCTGTCACCATCTTAAATTGGTCTTTTGTCCGTGATGATCTTTCTCGTGAACATGTAGCCAACCAAATTGCCTTAGCCCTGAAGGAAGAAATTCAAGCATTAGAAAATGCGGGCATCGCTATTATTCAGGTGGATGAACCCGCATTACGTGAGGGCTTGCCACTAAGAAAAGAAGACTGGAAAGAATATTTATTATGGGCAGTAAATGCATTCAAGCTCGCGACTTCTAGCGTCAGAAATGAAACACAAATTCATACGCATATGTGTTATTGCGAGTTTAATAACTTTATAGAGCCAATTCGGGCACTTGATGCAGATGTAATTTCTATCGAAACGTCTCGGAGTCATGGGGAACTACTACAATCACTAAAACAAAATCCATATGAACTTGGTATCGGTTTAGGTGTGTATGATATCCACAGCCCGCGTGTTCCAAGTGTAGAAGAAATCGACACCATATTAAAAGACAGCTTAGAGATTATTTCAAAAGAACAGTTTTGGGTGAATCCAGATTGCGGTTTAAAAACACGACATGAAGATGAAACAATTTTCTCATTAAAAAATATGGTGACAGCTGCACGAAAACTACGCCAGCAACAGCAACAACAAACTGTTTAAACTGCCTATAAAAGGAAGAAGATGTAAGCTGCAAATGTACTTACATCTTCCCCTTTTGAATGATAGCAAGGATCCTTTATTCTACTGTGCCTTCAAGCAGTTCCTCGTATATTTCATTATATTTCTTCGCAGACTGTAACCAACTATAATCTTGAGTCATTGCATTTTGTATTAAGCGGCTCCAATTTTCATTTTGATGATAAAAATCTAAGGCTCTTCTGACGGTATGCAGCAAATCATGGGCGTTCAAATTCTTAAAAGAAAATCCATTACCAATATGAGTTGATTCATCATAAGATTGAACGGTATCATTTAATCCGCCTGTTTCTCTCACGATGGGTATTGTTCCATACTGCAAGGCAATAAGCTGTCCTAACCCACATGGTTCAAACTGCGAAGGCATTAAAAACAAATCTGCCCCTGCATAAATTTGATGGGCTAACGCCTCATTAAAACCAATGAATACTTTCACTTTATCCGGGTATTCTTGGGCCATTTGATTAAAGAAGTTTTCAAAATGAAGGTCACCAGAACCAAGCAAGATGAATTGTACATCATCCTGAATCATCTCGTGAAATACATGCAGGACTAAGTCTAAACCTTTTTGCGGTGTTAAGCGTGTTACCATTGCAATTATGGGTGTGCTATCTTTTTCGGGCAATCCGAAATAGTGTTGTAAAACTTTCTTATTTTCTAGTTTTCCTTCTATGGTATCAAGGTCATAAGAAACAGCGATATCTCGATCAATTCTTGGATTATAAACTGAATCATCTATACCATTTACAATTCCTATGAGTTTATCGCTGTGCTTTCGTAATAGTCCATCAAGCCTTTCGCCAAAATAAGGAAATTGAATTTCCTCTTTATAGGTCGGGCTGACGGTTGTTACACGATCAGATGAAACGATACCACCTTTCATAAAGTTAACATTTCCATAAAATTCGAGCTGTTCCATGTTAAAATATTGAGGATCTACTTGTAACAGTTCACTAATTTTCTCAAATGGGAAGATACCTTGGAATTGCAAATTATGAATCGTAAATACGGTTTTTATTTTTTCATACATTGGTATATGACGATACTGGAACTTTAATAAAAAGTTCACCATGGCTGTATGCCAGTCATGAGAATGAATCACATCAGGAATAAAATCTAGATGTGGTATACACTCGAGTACTGCTTTTGAGAAAAACGAAAATCGTTCTCCATCATCGTCTTGTCCATACAATGAACTCCGATGAAAATAATATTCGTTATCAATAAAATGGTAGGTAATTCCATCAAGTTCCATATTAAAGATGCCACAATATTGATTCATTGATCCTACCTGTACTTCAATGGATGTTTTAAATTGGAAAGATTGTTTAAACTCATCAGAAATTAAACTGTAATTCGGTAACATTACATGAACTTCTGTACCTAACTTTTTTAACTCTTTAGGAAGTGCGCCCGCTACGTCCGCAAGGCCACCTGTTTTCACAAACGGAACACACTCAGATACGGCAAATAAAACTTTCACTTCTCAGCGCCCCTTTTGTACTGTCCCTTTTTCTACCACATAAGGGTTTTCTCTTGTTCCTGTTAATTTAACACCACTTTCAATTTTAACATCCTTATCAATGATGACTCCATCGAGTACACAATTATCTTCAATTTGTGTTTTTTGCATAATAATGGAGTTACGAATAATAGCGCCCTTCCCGATTTTAACCGCACGGGAAATAATGCAATTCTCCACTTCACCTTGAATCATGCAGCCATTTGCAATCAAAGAATTTGAAACTTTGGCACCGGTTTTATATCGTGTTGGAGGTTCATCTTTTACCTTTGTGAAGATTGGCTCGTTTTTCGTAAATACATGATAATATGCCGCTGCCGTAAGCATATCCATGCTATGTTTATAGTAACTATCGAGAGAGTCTATAGTTGCACTATATTCCTTCCATTCATACTTTTCAACTTTAAATTTATCAAGTTGCTCATTTACGACATCTAAAATACTGTAATAGCCTTGATCTTTGTATTGCTCAAATAAAGTGAGCAATAATTCTTTTTCTAAAATATAGGTATGGAGCGATTCTCCATTATGAACGATCTCTGTAATATTCGCATCTGTTTCAATATGATGAACCAAAACAGAATTGAAATTTATAGTCCCAATAATATTGCAATTTGTAATCACAACGTATTTTTGCCTGCTGCGTAAGAAAAAGGTGATATTCTTAGCTAAATGTGCGAAGGACCCAAATGACTCGTTTTTAGATTTGCCATCAGGTGTGAATACGAATAGTCCATCACGTTTTCTATCCAAGTCCCATTGCTTTCCACATCCTAAATGGTCCATAAGTGACCTTACCCCATGACCGGTGAAAATAGCCACACTCGTGATCCCTGAATTCACCATATTCGATAACATAAAATCGATCAAACGATATCGTCCTGCAAAAGGAAGTGCAGCTATGGAACGATGAGCTGTTAAATTTTGAAAGGTGTCTAACTCATGGGTAGCATTGATAATTCCTAGCATTGATTGCGGCATAGTATCTTATTCCTTTCCTGTCAGTTTTTGCGCTAATCTTCCTTCGCAACCAGAATGACATCATCCTTTTTCTTTTCAGGACGAATCATGGCATTATCCTCGACCACCATTCCTTCAGCGATGATCGCCTTCTCAATTATTACATTTTTTCCGATTCGAGCATTGGGCATGATAACGGAGTCCTGAATCACACTTCCTTCTTCGACCGTTACGCCTTGGAATAGAACAGAATGCTTTATGTTTCCTTTTACTATACAGCCTTCATTAATTAGTGACTCTTCTACTTGAGCAGTGGGTGATATATATTGCGGCGGCTGGTTCGGATTTACAGAGTAAATTCTCCAATTTCGGTCATAAAGATCTAGTTCTGTTTCTTCTGTTAATAAATCCATATTTGCTTCCCATAAACTTTTTACAGTACCTACGTCCTTCCAGTATCCCTTGAATGGATACGCAACCACCTTTTTATTTTCTTCCAGTAATAATGGAATAATATCCTTCCCAAAATCATTGGAGGATTCTGGATTATTATCGTCTATTTCTAAAAACGTTCTTAAAACGGACCAATTAAAAATATAAATTCCCATAGAAGCCAAATTACTTTTTGGTGATTTTGGTTTTTCCTCAAATTCGATAATATCTAAGTTCATGTTAGTATTCATAATTCCAAAACGGCTTGCTTCTTCCCAAGGTACCTCTATAACAGAGATGCTGACATCTGCATCCTTTTCAATATGATAATCAAGCATTTTAGAATAATCCATCTTGTAAATGTGGTCACCAGAAAGAATCAGTACGTATTCTGGATTGTATTGCTTTATGTAATTAATATTTTCGTAAATCGCGCTGGCAGTGCCTTTATACCATTTAACGCCAGAGGTTTCCGCATACGGAGGCAATACGGTGACTCCGCCATTACTTCTATCTAAATCCCAAGCAGCACCGATCCCAATATAAGAGTGTAAAACCAGAGGTTGATACTGTGTTAACACACCTACAGTTTCAATTCCAGAGTTTGTACAATTACTTAATGGAAAATCTATTATTCGATATTTGCCGCCGAATGAAACGGCCGGCTTTGCAATATATCTAGTAAGAGCACCGAGACGGCTACCTTGTCCTCCTGCTAGTAACATTGCTACGCACTTTTTTTGTACCATTGCTATTTGTCCCCTTTCTAGTTTTAACTGGTCGTAAGATGGACATCCCAAAAGGCGGGATCGTCATTTCGAGATGACATAACTGGTTGTGAAAGGGCTCTTCAATCACTTTCATTTTCTTATTATTCACCTGACCAGAACCACCGTATTGAATACGATCACTATTAAAAATTTCATTGTAAAAAGCGTGAGAAGGTACCCCAACTTTGTAGTTCTCATAAACGAACTCTGTAAAATTACACACGATAATAAGCGGGTCTTCATTTTTGTCTTTTCTTATAAACGAGAATATACTTTGATCTTTATTATCTGCATCAATCCATTCAAAGCCTTCGTGGGTATGGTCAAGCTCCCACAACGCTTTCGAACGGTTATATAGCTGCATCAATTCTTTAAAGTAATCATGCAAGATGCGATGCATCTCAAAATCCTGTAACTCCCAATCTAAATCCTCTAAATCCTTCCATTCATCAAACTGACCAAACTCTCCACCCATAAATAATAGCTTTTTACCAGGGTGTGTCATTAGGTACCCGAACAAAAGACGCAGCTGTGCAAATTTTCGCCAATAATCTCCTGGCATTTTATTTAGCAGTGACTTTTTCCCATGAACTACTTCATCATGCGATAAAGGTAAGACGAAGTTTTCTGTAAAAGCATACAGTATGGAGAAGGTTACTCTATCATGCAAATACTTTCTGTTCTGCGGTTCTGCTTCCATATATTTCAAAATATCGTTCATCCAACCCATGTTCCATTTATAGTTAAAGCCTAAACCGCCTTCAGAGGTGGGTCTTGTCACAAGCGGCCAATCGGTCGAATCCTCAGCTATCATGAGCAGATTAGGTTCGGCTTCAAACACAACCTCATTCAGCTTTCTTAAGAAGCTAACGGCATATTCATTCTTTTGAGATTCCCCCCCGGCTTGCCAGTAAAGCATGTTGGCAACCGCATCAACACGAAATCCATCAATATGATAGTATTTGATCCAGAATAAGGCGTTAGATATTAAAAAGCTTTGCACTTCACCTTTTCCCAAATCAAAATTCGCTGTACCCCATATCGGATTTTCTTTTACGTAAACATCTTCATATTCATAAGTAGTCAGTCCATCAAACATATACAAACCATGGGCATCCTTACAGAAATGTCCCGGAACCCAATCCAGAATAACACCTATTCCACTTTGGTGACATTGGTCAATAAAATACATTAAATCGTGCGGGGTACCATATCGACTTGTTGCAGAATAGTATCCAGTTCCTTGATATCCCCAAGAACGGTCATAAGGATGTTCAACTAGAGGCAAAAGTTCAATGTGTGTAAAGTGATGTTCAAGTACGTATGGAATCAGTTCATCTGCTAGCTCCCTATATGTATAAAACTCTTCTTCACCCTTTTTCTTCCAAGAGCCTAAATGTACCTCATAAATGGCAAGCGGTTCTTCATACACCGTTTTCTTTTTTTTATTTTGATACCATTTATGATCCTGCCAAATGTATCCTTCCAGGTCATAGATAATAGACGCGGTATTTGGCCTTACTTCTGAATAAAATGCATACGGATCTGATTTTAGGATGGTGTCTCCGGCAGCTGTTTTAATTTGATACTTGTAAATATCATTTTCTAGCAGCCCTGGAATAAAAAGTGACCATATTCCTTGTTTATTAAGTTTCGTCATTTCATGATTACTACCATCCCATTTATTGAAATCCCCGACAACATGTAATTGGGTCGCATGGGGAGCCCAAACAGTAAAGCGAGTGCCTTTTTCTCCTTCTTGGGTTTCAGAATGAGCTCCAAAAACTTTATAACTCTCAAACAAACTTCCTTCGTGAAAAAGATATACTTCATACTCTGTCGGATGTGTTACAACCACTAGTCTCACCTCTTTAAACTGCTCTTCCATAATATCTAGACTATCTGTTAGTTTTTCTAAAATGTATGGTTTAATGCATAAAATTACTTTGACAATATCATTATAAAAAAATGAAAAAAGCGACCCCGAAAAAAGAGTCACCTTCCCTAATTATTAATATTTTTCAAGTAACGATTTAAAACTTTCCTATACCGCCATATATCTTTACTATCAACCGGAAGCTCATGTATGTCCCAAAACGTTTGATATTTCCGATGTGCAGTCAGTGTGCCATCTGGATATTGCATAAATGTAAGGGTACCGCTGTTTACTTCATCTTGTACGGCAATGTAGTACTTCGAACCATCCCAACTTGCCAGCTCACCAAACCTCTCGCAAAACTGCTCCACATCCGCTTTACTTCGAATTATCATTATTTTCACTCCTTGCTTTAATAGTCTGATTTGATAGAATTATAACATACAACTCTTGGAAATTAGTATAAGTAAGATATAAGAACTAGAAATCTCGAATTTCACTACCCAAAAATAGAAAGATACTTTTTTGTAATTATTAATGAATGTGTTCCTAATGAAACAGGCTCTTGGGACCATTCCCAAGAGCCTGAATATTCTCTCCATCTTCAACAATAACCACGTTATCGTCTAATGATATTTTTTATCAAAGTCAAACTCAACTTCCTCAAGTTTAACCACTTTCGTTTTCTTAATCAATTTATATCCAAAATATAAACTAAGGAAGAACGGAATACCTAAGTAAGCTGCTACAACTCCGCCCCAATCAATCTGGTCGGCAAGAAAGGCTTGGAAATTTTGAGCTACTATTACGATAATTCCACAAGCAATCGCGAAAATTGGTCCAATCGGAAACCATTTTGCCTTATATGGTAACTTGTCTAGAGAATGCCCTTGAGCGATAAGAGCTTTTCGGAATCGATAATGACTGATGGAAATACCTAGCCAGAAAATAAATCCTGTTATACTGATTGCATTCATTAACCATATATAGACCATACCATCACCGAAGAAGGAAGCCAAAAAGGCAAGCGCACCTATAGCACAGGTTAGAATAATACCTGCAACGGGAACTCCACGGTTGTTAAGTTGTCCAAAAATCCTAGGTGCTTGTCCCGACTTCGCCATCGAATACAACATGCGTGTTGAAGCATATAAACTAGAATTACCCGCTGATAATACCGCAGTTAAAATAACCGCATTCATAATTGAAGCTGCAAAGGCAATCCCAGCCTTTTCAAAAATAAGGGTAAATGGACTTACCATCACATTATCATTTTGTAAATTCGGATTGGTATATGGAATAAGAAGCCCAATAACAGCAATCGCCAAAATATAAAAAATCAGGATTCTCCAGAAAACACTTTTAATTGCCTTTGGTACATTTTTGGCTGGATCCTCACTTTCTCCTGCCGTAACGCCCACAATTTCCGTACCTTGGAAAGAAAAACCTGCTGCAATAAATATAACAAAAACACTTAAAATACCACCTGAAAAAGGAGCATTATCCACTGTAAAGTTTTTAAACCCTACTGCTTCTCCTCCCATAATGCCGAAAATCATCAGAACACCAACAATAATAAATAGTACAATCGCTGATACTTTAATTAAGGATAGCCAATATTCCCCTTCCCCATATCCCTTAACAGATAAATAGTTTAATAGAAATATAAGTACTAAAAATGATGCACTCCATACCCAGGAAGGACTATCCGGAAACCAAAATTTCATGATCATGGTTGAGGCGGCTAATTCAGCAGCAATGGTCATCGCCCAGCTAAACCAGTAGGTCCATCCAATCGCAAAACCAAATGCTGGGTCTACAAATTTTGTCCCATATGTACTAAATGAACCACTAACTGGCATAAATGCAGCCATTTCCCCTAAACTCGTCATGATAAAAAAGACCATTGCGCCAACTATGGTATATGCAAGTAAAGCTCCTCCAGGGCCGGCTGTGCTGATTGCTGTCCCGCTGCTAAGGAACAGTCCAGTACCAATTGCCCCTCCGATTGAAATCATTGTTAAATGCCTAGATTTTAACTCGCGTTTTAATGTCTGTTCATTTTGTCGATCTACAGATTGCTGGAATATTTCTACTTCACGTTCTGGTAACATTTGCTTCAGTCCTTTCATTTTTTATAGAAAGCGGTTTCAAACATATGTAGGCTATTACCTTTTGAAAATAAATAATCCCCCTAGGAGTAGAAAATCTATTTAAGAAATAAAAAAAGTGTCTACAAGTCATGAGAAATAGACTTGTAGACACTAAATAATCGTGTCACAAGTTCCATCTTCCTTCTCATAAACGCTTACGAGGTTAGCTGTCGGATTCGGGCCTACTGAGTAGCCCTACCTTAAAAAGGATTCACCCCTTGGATTGATTAAATCCATATGGTTCCCCCGTGCCTAAATGGTTTCAGCGATTTAGAAATTTGAAACTATTTTCAATATTATAATAGTTGTTATCTTAAGAAAAGTAAAATACTTTTTTTCAAAAATATAAAATAATCTAAACTCCCCTATATACACTGTCAATACTTCTGAAAATTGGAAAAATCGGATTAATAATGTGATTCAACTATATCAAAATCATTATAGTAAATCACTTCACTGAGATATTTACACCCTTTTATACTCTTGTAAGTGGCTCTTGCTTCCTCTTGATTATCGAACTCAAACATTTGAATATTCTTTTCTAAATGCACCGTAATGACCCACATAATTATTCCTCACTTCATTTTTTTATTTTTAAAACTGAACCTTCTGAAAATTACTGATAAATAGAATCAGTTTTTTCTTTTACTGATTTTCACCATTGACAACATAATATTGTTTTATATCTTGTTCTTTTATAATGCAATAAGTGTGCCAAGATGATTTCCATTAGAAATATAGATTTTATAATTCTTTTAAATGGAATTACCGCAAAATTTCTTTGCCTATGCCAAAATATTTTGCATAGCAATGTTTAAAAAGGTGTTCACGCAAAGATTTTTTGCTACCTTACAATTGCATGTTATACGGTCTTTAGGTAAGACAAAAAAAGCACCTCTCAAGAGAGGTACTTTTTTCAATCTTACCTATTTCATTGCTGTTGCAATGGAGGCTTCGGGGGATGTTACCTTATCATAAAAATCGACGAATTTATCACGATTGTCGCTATCGCGGTAAGCCATGGCGACACGGGGATGTTCATTAAGAACACCAGAAATCATATACGGAATAATATAACCCCACTCCCACTTTTGACGCATGTCTAACATGTGCTTTTCAATCACTTCAAGTACTGGCTTAAGTTCATAGCTTGGTTTTTGAATGTAGCTAACAAGTAGTTCTGTGTTACAATTACCAGCAGCACGACCCATGCCATAAACAGACGAATCCAGGTATGTAACTCCGTTTTGCAATGCCGCTAATGTATTGGCGAATGCTAACTGCATGTTATTATGCGTATGGATTCCAAGCTGTTTGTTAGGAATTAGCTCTTGGAATCTTTTCACTTGGTGTTCAATATCCGCAGGGTCCAAGCTTCCGAAGGAATCGACAATATATACAACATCGACAGGACTTTCCCTCACCATATCAAATGCTTTCGTAAGCTGCTTTTCAGGTACACTTGATAAAGCCATAATATTAAGGGAAGTCTCATAACCCAAATCATGAAACATTTGTACAAGCTCTAACCCTTTATCTACTTCACGAATATAGCATGCCACTCGGATCATATCTAAAACACTTTGTTCACGTGGTAAAATGTCATTTGGATCTACACGGCCAATATCCACTAGAGCAGAAAACTTCGTAAATTTTTTCTCAGGGAAGATTTCTTTCAAGAAGTTATCATCTAGAAATCTCCATGGATTTGGCTCAGTCGCATTGAGTAGTTTCGGGGAGTTTTTGTAACCAATCTCCATGTATTCAACACCAGCTGCACTTAAACCATTATATAAGTCTTGAACAAATTCGACACTGAAATCCCAATTGTTAACTAAGCCTCCATCTCGAATGGTGCAGTCTATTATCTTGTTACGATGTCCCATGATAGTAATTCCTCCTGTAATTCCTTTTTTGTCATTATTTGTAATTCATATGCTTTAAAGTACTAAAATTCTTACTGTGTTTATATCATGTTTCATTCGAACGAGTCAATGCTATTTTCCAAAAATTCATTTATTTTACAATAAAAAGCCATCCCCTCCTACATGAATGTTTGAGAGAATGACTTTTTATTTACCTTACACTGCTTCAGATAAAGGATTAATTCCTTCTTGTTCACCTTTTACTTTTCGCAAACTAACCATGGCTATAAAGGAGATACAATAGAGCAGTGCTAGGTACGTCATTGCTACCGTTACATTTGAGTGCTGCAGAATATACCCTACTAAAATAGGAGATAAGCCCCCTAAGGCCCTGCCAAAGTTAAAAATCGTATTGGTTGCTGTACTGCGAATTTCTACTGAATAATACTTACTAATTAATGCTCCATACCCTGCAAACATTCCATTCGAGAAGAATCCTACAATTGCACCGCCAATTAGTAGTCCTGTGCTGCCTGAAGCAAAGGAATATAAGAAGACAGCAACAGCGGAAGCAGCTAAGAAGATTCCATATGAGCGTTTCATCCCAAAGCGATCCATAAATTGTCCGAATGTTAACATACCGGCTATCATTCCTGCAGCGGTACTAATCGTCCAAAGCGCTGAGCTTGAAACGGATAGTCCTTGGGATTGTTGAAGCATAGATGGCAGCCAAATCATTAAACCATTATAACCAGCGATTTGTACGGTTGCCATTATTGCTAATGCGACAGTCGTTACGGCAATTCTAGGAGTAGCAAACAATTGCTTCAGTTTTCCTTGCTTCTGAACGAGTTGCTTTTTCTTTTGTGATTCCACCCATACCGGTGATTCGTCTAGTTTCTTTCGAACGATAAAGGCAAAAATGACCGGTGCCAATCCAACGAAGAACAACCCTCTCCATCCCCATGAAGGAAGGATCATCGCACTAAGAAGAGCGGCAAGGATAACACCATATTGAGCGCCGACACTGACGTAGGAGGAAGCACGCCCTTGTTTATTCTTTGGCCATGCCTCAGCGACAAGGGCCATACCAATACCGTATTCTCCACCAGCACCTAAACCTGCAATAAACCTAAATAAATATACTTGTTCAATATTTTGTGCGAGCCCGGTTAACGCAGTTCCGACGGCAAATAATAGAATTGTATAGGTGAAAATTCTAACTCTCCCAAATTTATCTGCTAAAATACCGAAAATGACTCCCCCAGCAAGCATTCCTAAATTAGTAATGGAAGAAATAAGTCCACCTGCTGCCATATCGATATGAAACTCCGCAATGATCATCGACATCGCAAAGGAGATAAACATAATATCCATGCCCTCTAATGTTAAACCTGCTACTGAAGCGACTACTGTTTTTTTACGATAATCCATTCTTGTTGTTCTCCTTTCAAGCCTCACAGGACTCAGATTAAAAGATAATAGTCAAAAATAAAATGCCCTTCCATCCAAAGGACAAAAAGGCATTCATAGACA
Source organism: Bacillus sp. CZDM1 (assembly GCF_055502545.1). Taxonomy (NCBI): domain Bacteria; kingdom Bacillati; phylum Bacillota; class Bacilli; order Caryophanales; family Bacillaceae; genus Bacillus; species Bacillus sp. CZDM1. The sequence continues at coordinate 463,102 of NZ_JBUESO010000004.1, forward strand.
TAATAAATTATGTATGAAGTTTGATTCGCCTTTTTGGACTCTCTGGACCAGATTAAAGGGATTTAATTTCACCTTATAGTATCATGTTAATAAGAATGTGACAATATTTTAAAATAATAAAACATTAAATACCTTATTAAAAACACGCACAGGTGCAAATTACTTTGCGGGTAAATAAGCATAAATTGCATTATAATGTTTGAAAATATGGTTTAATTAGAATTAAACTTTTATATTCAATTTTTTTATACAGATTAGAAACATCTTAGAGGAGCGTAATTTAAATATGAATCAGGAATTTCTTTATATTATTATCATCATTGCATTGGGCTATCTATTAAAACGAATAAATATACTACAAGAAAAAGATGGAGAAGTGATTTCAAAAATTATTTTTAAAATTACCCTTCCTGCCTTAGTTCTTGTAACTTTCGATTCTGTAAAGATAGAAACTTCTTTAATGTTGTTACCAGTAATTGTCCTCGTGTACGGAATCATCACAGCTTTACTAGGCTTATTCGTTTTTAAAAATGAAGAAAGAGAACTTAAAGGTTCACTTATGATGCTATCATCCGGATTTAATGTCGGCCTATTTGCATTTCCATTAGTCTATGCAATTTGGGGTATGGATGGATTAACCTATTTTAGTATGTTCGATGTTGGTGCATCCTTCGTTGTCTTTGGAATTGCGTATATTTTAGGAAGTTATTTCTCTGAAGAAGGTCTTCGTCTTAACCCACTAGAAATTCTAAAAAAGCTGGGCAGGTCCATTCCTTTAATGACTTATATAATTGCAAGTGTTTTAAATTTTAGCCATATCCAATTACCTGATATGTTTATTAATGTTGCAAGTAAAATCTCAGGAGCAAATATACCGTTATCATTATTACTACTAGGACTCTTTTTAAATTTTAAGTTTGACAAACAGTTTATTAAGCCAATGGTGAAATTCTTAGCTTTCCGGTATGGTTTGGGTCTTACCGTTGGATTAGTCTTATACTTTATCCTTCCATACGATATCATGCTTCGATCTACTATTCTAATTGGACTATTATTGCCTGTTGCTGCATCTGCCTTAACATTTGCGGTAGAATTCAAATATAGCACCAACAGCACCCGTTTCATTGCCACTATGTCAAATATAACGATTATAATAAGTATTGTTATTTTATATATTTTTGCAAACTTTATTTTATAAAATTTGGAATTAAAAACAAACCACCTAAGTGTACTTTTAAAAAGAATATTTAGGTGGTTTGTTTCTTTCCAATAAACATATACTTTTGGCCAGGATTCTCTCTAGCATCCCTGAAAGAGTCTTTTAAGTTCCTCTTTTTCGTCAGCCGATAGTAACTTCTCTGCTACTGGAAACAACACTTTTTCTTCCTTTGCAAAGTGTTGTGTTAAGGTAGCATAAGCTTGGACGGCGTATACTGAAATCCATTGAGCTGCATTTTCATCAATGGATGATCCTGCCTGATCAGCCTCAGTTAGAAAATCCTGCAGATGCCCTTCTGCCTTCTCATGTTCTTGTTCCATTACCTTAATTGTTCTGTCATTCTCTCCTAGGCGGCGAGCCATCATAGGGAACAACCCTTCATCCTCTCGTTTTGAATGCGCCTTCAGCTCTTTAGCAAAAGCTGATACCAATTCATGCAATTTCGCAAACAATTGAACCACAGCAAGACCAGAATCAGATTCTATCTCTTCCGTGATCTCATAGAAATGATTCATATCTTGCCTGAGCGACACATGCTCATCCATTAATTGCTGCAATGGAGCACTTAATACAACGTTCGAATTTCCCACCGTTTAGCACCCTCTTCCAACCATACCATTCATCTAAAAATTCCTATTTTTAATGGTTACGGTCGTATCTATTCACTCTTATTAAATAATAGCGCAACAGTGTCGATAATTTTGTGATGATCATCACGGTTTCAAATTGATTTGGTATTCGAACTTTTGATGCCTCGAAACGAATTGATTATTCGTAACCCAGAATCGCCAAGGGTAATCCCTTGCTTCACCAGTTTTCTCAATTCCAATCCTTTTTCCGACTGATATGCTTTCAGGATAAAAACCTTTAGCTAAATATAAGGGTGGATGTGTGAGTGAGCAGCCATAGTCCTCCATTGTTATGCCTAATGCCTTTGTCAGTTTTCCAGGGCCGTTTGTCAGATTTTTTAATTCTTCAATCCCTCTCCTGGTTTTCATAAAATCGATACCGTACCGAGGTTCCAGTGCTCGGACCAAAATAGCTTCAGGTTTTTCTTCACCACCGCTGACCACGTTGAAAAGGCAGTGTGTATGCATGAGATATGTATAGGCGAGGCCGGAATGATGAAACATGATTTCTGTTCTTGCTGTCCTTCTGTTGTTATAGCTATGCGCTGCCTTATCACCAGGACCTATGTATGCCTCTGTTTCTACAATATACCCGGCAGCGATGCCCTGGTGTGTCTCTTTAACAAGGAGGCATCCGAGCAGCGCCTTTGCCAGTTCTAAGGTAGGCTTTTCATAAAATTGACGGGGTAATGGAACGATTTCATTAGGCAATTCTTCCATAATAGATGCCTCCATAATAATTACTTTCTTCTTGTTTTACCCATATTACTGAAAATTAAAAATGCGTATCGTGGGAAATTCTCACGAAGAAAAATAACTAGAAATTGTTTAAAGGCACCATCCTATATGGAAGGTGCCTCTTTTTTATATCAATTATGGGATTGACACATGCTTAAGGTCATCATTTTAATCATGCCCTCGACTAAGGTCGGCACTTCCTCGAATGCGCTTTTAATGTGCAGTCGCTCTGTCCGTTTATGGGCATCTTTACCAAACGGACCAACATTTAAGACAGGAGCACGAAGGTTGGACATTTCATCAAAAGGGATACTGTAACTGCTTCCCCAGACAGGCGTGTTTGCTTTAAAGGCAGTCCAACCTTCCCCTTCATCCTGGTAATTAACATAGCTTAAATCACTGATTCCATTGAAATAATGAACCTGTTTTACCGGTAAATTAAACTCTTCCTGCCCTTTTCCCCTAATATATTGGATACATTTCTTAACAAGCTCATCATCTGAAGAATTAACCGCTGGATAATAGGGAGGTGCATATAGTAAGACAATGGCCGGTGCAAGCTCCTGACATTCTATCATCAGACTGTCAGCAATCCGCAACGATTTTTCACGGTCATCCCAGTTTGTATTTGCCTGAACCTCAGCCTTTATCTCCTCTACAAAATTGGCTCCGAATTTACGGATTGCATGAGTTTGTAAATCCTCATATCGCAAAACACGGACTTCGCCAACCGGCTTCACAGACTGCTTCCTACAAACCTCTTTATACGCCTGATTGCATGCCGCAGCTGCCTCTATGGCAACTTTTTCAAATATCTCCATGATTTCTTCAGCATTCCGTTTCATTAAAAACACGTTGTACATTGCTGCAGAACGATAGGGCGTTTGAGTTGAATATTCAAGCCGTAAATCTTTTTGCTGCAGAGTAACAGGCAGGGGTGTGGTTTCTCCCTTCACTTCCTCCTGAAGACTTACATTCCATTCCATCCGCTGGGTCAGAAATGATGCAATATATGGAGCAGTAATGCCGCTAAGCGGTTCGCCCACATGTGTTTCTTTTCCATAAAAAAGCGCGGATGGCATAATTTTTCCTATCGATCCGGAATAAACATAAAAACTTCTGTCACCAGGTTCCTGAGTAAAAACCGGCTCTCCGTTAAGAAACAGTTTATAGCTGAGATCATGATGTTCTTTTAATTCCAGCAGTTTCGTAACAGCAGCCCGCATTCCAGATGAATTTACCTCTTCATCAGGAACGGTCAGCAGGAGAAGATTAATCGGCCATTTCTCAACCGTTGCTTTTTCCAATAATTTCATATGCATCGCGAGCCCCATCTTCATGTCCATAGTGCCCCGTCCAAACAAATATTCACCAGATTTGAGATCACTTTGTGCATCGCCATGCAGCTCGTCAATTCTATTAAAAAGTAATTTGGTCAATTCTTCCGGCTGATAAGCAAATTCCTCCAGGTCCCCATATTCTTCAGTGTTAACTGTGTCAAAATGACTAATTAAAACAATCGTTTCCTCTGAATCTCCCTTATATAAGCCTGTTAAGAACCGGCGCCCCAAATCAGCATCATGCAGACCCAAATGACTGGGATTCTCCTGAAAATATCGCAATTCCTGAAGTTTCGCTTGAACCTTACGGGGAAACTCCCGCTCCCCCTCCGTTAACGTCATACTTCTCCAACTCACCAGTTCACACAATAAACCCCGCAGCCTATCCGGTGTACCCCACCTAAGATGCTCCATCATTCCATTACCCCTTTACATTCCAGAGTGTCCGCCTGAGATGGACACTGTCCACGAGCGGTGCCTGTCACCATATTATTGCCTCCATATTATTACCACCAAATTATTGCCACCATTTTCTTCATTGTCTTTATCCTTTTATTTCAGTTTCTGCGTTTGCTTTGGTTTGTTTGTTTTTGATGTAGTAGAATATATAGCATGTTGCTAGGAATCCTAGTCCGATGAGGAGCCCTATTAGCTGTGTAGGGTCAAATGCCAGGAATATTAGGATTGAGACGCAGAATACGATACAAACGATCGGGATTAATGGGTAAAAAGGTACTTTGTATTCCAGGTCCTCTAATTTTCCTCCCCTTCGAAGGTACTTACGTCGGAACATTAACTGCGACAGGGCAATACCAATCCAAGAAATGGTTACGGATATTCCGGCAACTGACATCAAGAGAACGAAAACTGTATCTGCGGCAATAAAACTTGTCAGAAGTGATAGCAGCGAGAAAACCATCGTAAAAACTAGAGCTGTAAATGGAACCTTCCGTTTTGAAAGTTTCCCGAACCTTTTTGGTGCCATTCCCTCATGAGCCATGGCCCACAAAAGACGGGTGGAAGCATAAATACATGAGTTCCCTACCGATAATATCGCTGTCAGGATAACAAAATTCATGATATCTGGTGCATATGGAATTCCAGCCAAGTCCATTAACGTTACGAATGGGCTTTCGAGTAAACCGAGTTCCTCGGCTGGAAAAATTGCTGATAAGATAATAATAGAGGCCAAATAAAAGACAATAATTCTAAATAACACATTACGAATTGCACGAGGGATATTTTTAGAAGGCTCTTCGCTCTCTCCGGCAGCAATCCCAATTAATTCAGAACCTTGATAAGAAAAAATAACATTCATCATCGTTACAAAGAGAATGGCGATTCCGGCTGGGAATAGACCAGAGGGAGCTAGATTGTCTAATAATGGTGCTGGTCTGTCTGCAAGAGGAATAACTCCAAAAATGGCTCCGGCACCTATAATGATAAAAAAGATAACAGCTACTACCTTAATACCGGCAAACCAGTATTCTGCTTCGGCAAAACCTTTTGTTGTTAAGGCATTAAGTCCGAATAACAACAGGATAAAGACTGCACACCATATCCAGATTGAAACATCTGGAAACCACCTTTGCATTAGGATTCCGGCGGCGGTAAACTCTACACCCGCCGTAGTGGCTGACCCGATAAAGTACATCCATCCCAATGAAAATCCGGCAGAAGGACTAATGAATTTACTTGCATATGTCTGAAAAGAACCAGTTACAGGCATATGGACGGCAAGTTCTCCAAGGCAGACCATGACAAGATACAAAATAATCCCGCCAAACAAATACCCGACTAGTGCACCGCCTGCCCCCGATTGATTTATCGTATAACCGGCATTTAAAAACAATCCCGTTCCAATTACTCCCCCTAATGAAAGCATAAATAAATGCCTGCGCTTCATGGAACGGTTTAATTGATTTTCCTGACTTACCTGATTAACGGTTTCCATTCCCTCTCCCACCCTTCTTAAAATAGCTTTACCCCTCTTTATTTAATTAAAATCGCAGTGACAAGCAGCTTAATCCACCGTCCTGTTTACGGAATTCTGACATATCGAGTTCAATGGTCTGATAGCCTGCTTCGTTAATTTTTTGTTTGGTCACAGGATACCCTGCAGGAATGATGACATAATCATTCACACGAATACAATTGGCTGCGTACTCCTCTTCTGAGGGAACAACGATTTTTTGATAGCGGTTAAAGTCTGGATGATTGATGAATTCGCCTGCGACCACAATCGTTTGGTTTCCTAAATAGGTAATCCCTGTTTTTAAATGAAAGAATTTATCCAGTTCAACAATGATGCCCTTGTAACCTTCTAATTCTAGAATTAGTTTTAATTGCATGGCACCATCATGGTTGGTTCTCGCAGAAATACCGATATAAAAATGATCCTCTATCTGGAGTACATCTCCCCCATCTAGTGTTCCTGGAGATTTAATATAGTAAATATTTTCATAGAAAGTCTTAATGATAGGTTCCATCTCATGAATTTCCCCATTTCTAGACAGTGCCCCAGGATTAGAGATGACGGCAAACTTTGGAGTCAATACCGCTGTGTCTTCCACAAAAGTTGAATCCGGAAACTCTTTATTACTAGGAAGAATGGTTACTTCTGTTCCACATTTATTTAACGCCTCGATATACGCCTGGTGCTGCTCCAATGCTTTTTCAAAAATAGGGCTTCCTAAATCCGATGTAGTTAAGCCATTGATATAGCTTTCACTTGGAATTTTAACAATCGTATTGTTGAACATAATCGTATCCCCCTTATTTATCCTCTCACTACTGGACATGTAAGACATGTCGGTCCCCCAGTTCCTAAATAAGAAATTTCATTTCCATCATACTCATAGACAGTTGCTCCAGCTTCAATCAGCTGAGCCTTTGTGGAGGGATTTCCCGAAACCATCACGCAGACTCTTGGTGCTAATGCCAGTACATTGCAGCCAAGCCGGTGATACTCTTCATCCGGTACCTCTATTAATTTATAACCGCGCATTATTAGCAGCTGACGCAGATAGACCGGCATAAGTCTTGAATAAACCACTGCCAAATTCTCATCTACGATACTAATGAATGACATAAGATGAAGGCATTCCTCTTCTCCCTGATCATGTGGTAATTGAACAACGATACATTCGTCCACCATATCCTTTGTTATTTCCTGAATTTGCCGGATGGCTTCATCATTTGTCCGATAACCGCGTCCAACCAATAATGTACGGTCATCCAGCCAGACGAGGTCTCCACCATCAGCTACCGCATCCCCTGTTAACTCTCCTACAATAGGAATGTTCTTTTCTAGTAAAAATTGTTTATACGCCATAGCCTCAGGCTGGCGCAGCTTTTTCCCAGATTTTAAAATAATCGCCCCATTTTTCGTGAATTTAACAGGGTCATGGGCATATAGAGAGTCTAATCCAACTGTCTCTGAAGCAGGCAAAAATTCAATTTCAGCTACATGTTCTTTAATAATTGCATGGAACTTTTCATATTCATTTTGTGCCTTTATGTAGTCCGGTTCATTGATGTAGTTGAACTTTTCCCAATCATTCCGTAGATGCTCCTGACTGATAAAGGCATCCTTTGGGTGTTTTAAAATAACCTTTTTAAGATTTTTGTGCATTGAATTTAACACGTTTTATCTCCTCCTTTTTCCGCATAGTGGAAAGCTTTTTCTTTGAATGGAAACGCTTAATATGATATTATAAAATGTAGAGAAGCATGTCAATATATTTCGAATTTGCTGATTAATTAAACATTCACTTATTAGCAGGTGATGATAATAAAATTTATAGGGGTTGAATAAATGCAAACCATTGACCGGGCTATGCAAGTAATAAAAGTCTTAGCGGAAAGTGGCAGTAAAAATTGGTTCTCCATTACAGACTTATCAAAGGAATGTGACTTGCCTGTCAGTACCATGCACCGTCTGTTACAATCTTTGATAAAGCACGGATTAATTCAGCAGGATCCGCACCTCAAACTTTATTCAATGGGGTATGCATGGCTTGAATATGGCTTACAGATGTATGATACCTTTGATTTTGTCGGGCTCATCCGCCCTGAAATGGAGAAATTAATGCATGAGGTAGAAGAAAGTGTTTATTTCAGTAAACCCATAGGATTAGAAGCTATCGTTGTGGAAAGAATCGATTGTCCGCATAACCCAATCCGGATTTATGATCAGCTGGGAATCAGAATCCCAATGAATATCGGAGCGGCAAATAAAGTCATGCTGGCACACATGCATAAGGACGAAGCTGAAAAAATCATCAATGGTATCGTTCCAAAAGATGAAAGGGAGTCCTTTCTGCAGGTTCTCAATACTATTCGCCAAAAAGGCTATGGAGAGAGCCACGGAGAAAGAACAAAAGGTACCTCCGCTGTCGCAGCTCCTATATTTAATCACACCAACGAATTAATCGGTGCATTAAGCATTGGTTACGTATCCTTTAACCAAACAGACGAAAAACAACCGTTATTTATCGAAAAAGTAATCCAATCCAGCTTACGCATATCCGCTAAACTAGGAAGCAAGCTTAATATTTATCAAAATCAAAAATATTAACATTGAATTAGTTACTAAAAAAACACTCTTCCGATGAATCGGAAAGAGTGTTTTTTGAATTTTCTCATTATCAACTTAGTATGGCGCAGACTACTACCATGTTAAGGTCAATTATTTATTTTTCAACCGGCTCGCCAGCTTTTCCCCAGTGTGTCTTAGGGATCTCGGTTACTAGAACTCTTATATTCTCTTTCGGAGCATCCAAGGTTTCAGAAACGGTATTCGTTACATTGCGAATTAATTCTGCTACTTTTTCTTTTGGTCTTCCTTCCATCATTTGCACTTGAATAATAGGCATAAAAATCCCCTCTATTTACAAATTTTAATCCGTTACAGTAAATGATACTTCGCCAAAACCATCAAATTTTCCAGTTACGATATCTCCGTAATTCAATTTGACCGCAGCAGTAATACCGCCCGTTAAAATGACGTCACCCTTGCGAACCTTTTCGCCTTTTCTTGAAAGCATATTGGCAAGCATCGCCACAGAGTGGGCTGGATGGCCAAGGACAGCAGCCCCTGCACCCAATTCTTTGATCTCACCATTAATCGACAGAGTTGCGCCGACAAGGTCCAGTTCAAATTGTTCCGGTTTTTTTAAAGATGTTCCAAACAGAACCCGTGATGTTGAGGCATTGTCAGCAATCACATCCGGCAAGGTAAATTGAAAATTTTCATAACGGCTGTCGATAATTTCCAATGCGGGAAGAACATATTCCGTTTTTGCGAGAACTTGCGCCCCGGTTATACCAGGTCCTTCTATATCTTCTCCTATCACAAATGCAACCTCTGCTTCCACTTTCGGATGTATCAAATCACTTAAACGGACTTTTCCGCCATTTTCAATCAACATATAATCAAACACATATCCATAAATAGGCTCTTCAATACCCATTTGCTTCATTTTGGCAAAGCTCGTTAAACCCATCTTAGGACCAACGATTCTTCTTCCTTCACTTAATTTTCGTTTTACGATTTCTTGTTGGACAAGATATGCTTCCTCTACCGATAAATCCGGCTTCAGGCTCAACGTTACCTTTGGAACTTCCTGCCTTTCTTCCTCCGCTGAAACGAGGTAATTGGCAATATCCTTGTATTGACTCATTTTACTTTCTCCTCCGTTCTAAAAGTGGACACTTACCTGCCCAATGTGTGCGAATCTTGCCGTAAATGAATCTCCTGCCCGTGCTTCTATAGCTGCCGATAAAGCACCTGAGAGAATTACTTCACCTGCATGCAATGGAATATCAAATTCTGACAGCTTATTAGCCAGCCAAGCAACACAATTGGCTGGATTGCCTAAAGCTGCTGCACCAACCCCAGTATTGACTAACTCACCATTTTTATAAAATGCCATTCCGAGTAATTCAAGATCGATATCTTCGATCTTGACTGGCTTACCGCCAAGTACATAAAATCCGGATGAAGCATTATCTGCAACTGTATCTGCCAGCTTGATCTTCCAATCTTTTACTCTGCTATCAACGATTTCAAGCGCAGGAACGATATATTCGGTTGCCTGAAGAACATCAAGAGCAGTTAAATTAGGGCCACGTAATTCCTTTTTTAAAATAAAAGCAATCTCCGCCTCTACCTTTGGCTGTAACACTTTCTCGGTGGAAATAAAACCTCCGTTTTCAACCACCATACTTTCTAATAGGTGTCCATAATCCGGCTCATCAACACCTAATAGATTCTGCATGGCCAGGGAAGTTAAGCCAATCTTTTTTCCTACTACTTTTTGTCCTTGTTCTATCTTTTTCTTTATATTTTCTAGTTGGACGTAATAGGCTTCCTTCACTGTCAACTCAGAATCAATTGAAGTAAGCGGTACAATTCCAACTCGAGTGGACTCTGCTTCTTCCAATATTTTCGCAAACTCTACTATTTTATTTGTCACCTGTATAACACCCTTTCTAAAGGTTATTCGTAATATTGGATAAATCTGAGTAAAAATCAATGCTGTGCATGCCGTCATTGGTCAAATAGTGGTTTAATAACGGCTGTGTTCCACCTCGTAAGACCATGTAGTGTAAGCAATTTATCGCTTTTTACCTTTGTTTCTATTTAACATGTACGTATTCCTCCTAATAGGAAAAATTATTTTTCATAGTTTGATGGTAACGCTCTTAAGTTTCACATACAACTTTTGTGTTGCTTTATTTGCAACAAGCACAATGAATTTAAAAAAATAGCTCTCACACCAAACCAAAAGAAGTGGATAATCCCCCTTTTTTATGTGTTTAACGGTTCAATAGACCCAATTTAGTAATAATATTCCGAAAAGTATAAATATTTTATTGAAAATAAAACCACTAATGTTTATAATCTCTAATTAGAGAACATTATTTACTATAAGTAAAGTGCAATTAGTGTTAACCGATAACAAATACGAATTCTCTCATATTATCGTAAGCGTTATCATTTAATTTTATTTTTTAATGGGGGAAAAAACATGACAACGATTAATTCTACCGAAGTTATTGCTAACAGCAAATTTAACCGCTTTCATCTAGGTTTACTATTATGGAGTTTTTTCATTATCTTGTTTGATGGTTATGATCTGGTCGTCTATGGAACGGTTTTACCAACCTTGATAGAAAAATGGAATCTTTCCTCGGTGGAAGCAGGAGCAATCGGGACCTATGGATTATTTGGGATGATGTTTGGGGCAATCTTTTTCGGTACTTTGGCTGACCGGATTGGTAGAAAAAACGTGATTGCGATAACATTAGTACTGTTTAGTTTATTTACATTCCTTTGTGGCTTTGCCGAAACACCAACTACTTTCTCAACCTTTCGTTTCCTAGCTGGCTTAGGTTTGGGAGGAATCATGCCAAATGTTATCGCACTATTAACAGATTATGCCCCTAAGACGATGAGAAGTATGATTGTAAGTATCGTATTATGTGGTTATTCTGTTGGGGGGATTCTTGCTCCCTTAATAGGGATTTTCTTAATGCCAACATTCGGATGGGAATCAATCTTCTGGTTTGCGGGTCTTCCTCTCCTATTTTTGCCTATCATGTACAAACAGCTGCCCGAAACAGCCAGCTATCTTATCCGTACAGGTAAAAAGGAAAAATTGATTGCAACCCTTGCTAAAGTAAGTCCAGAATCGCATTTTAGTCAAAAAGATGAGGTTATCGACTTAAAAATACATGATTCAAAGGTTCCTATAATAGGATTATTTAAGGAGAACCGCGCCTTCAGTACGGTTATGTTTTGGACAGCGTTTTTCAGTTGTTTATTGATGGTTTATGGTTTAAATACCTGGCTTCCAAAATTGATGATGGAAGCAGGATATGGATTAAATTCAAGCTTAGGCTTTCTCATTGCCCTCCAAGGCGGAGCCATTATTGGGACACTCATCATCGGACGACTTTGTGATAAATACGGTTCAAAAAAAATGCTTGTTCCGATGTATGCCTCAGGCGCCGTGGCTCTGACACTCCTAGGATTTGGAGGAAATACGTTAGTAATCTATCTGTTAGTAGCTATTGCCGGAGCTGCAACCATAGGTGCACAAAATATTGTTCAGGCCTATGTTTCCCAGTACTATCCGCCATCTATTAGATCTACAGCATTAGGGATGGCTTCAGGAGTCGGCAGGATCGGCGGTATGCTAGGTCCCCTTTTAGGAGGATTCCTATTATCTGTTTCTTTACCCATTCACTTAAACTTTATCGCCTTTGCCATTCCTGGCTTGATTGCGGCTGCCGCCCTCTCATTGGTGCCTTTAAAAAATGCCTATTATAATAAAAACGATGCTAAAGATAAATCTATTAAAGTTCATGTAAGTTAATGGATTAAAAAAGTCTCCCTTCTAAAAGGGAGACTCATTGCGTTAAATGGAACTCTTTTCTATCTTCAATGACAACTGTCGTACTAAAAAAGTATTTTAGATAGATAAACGACCACCGCAACTGTAATACTGCTTATAACGGTAGTCAAAAGGACCGCTTGCGAAGCATATTCTGGATAATTATCATACTCAAGTGCCAGCAAAGCACTATTTCTTGAAGAAGGAAATGAACTAGCGATAAATAATGCTTGAGCTGTAATACCAGTTAGTCCAAGAGTAAAGATTACTAGTAACCCAACTATAGGAGAAATAATCAGCCGGCCTATTACAATCCAAACAATTGGTCTTGAAATTCTTGTAATCTTTAAAAATGCTACTTGTGCTCCTAGTGTGACCAGTGCAACTGCCAAAAACGCATTTGAAGAATTTTCAATTGGCCTCCACAAAAATTCAGGTATATCAATATGTAGCCATTTCAACAATATTGCCAGTAATAAAGCGTAAATAACCGGAAGACGGATAATTTTACGTAAGATATCCAGCCCGCTGCTCTCTGCAGAGACACTGTTGAAAAAACCATATGTAAAAGTAAGTAGATTTTGAAAAATAGAAATAATAATCTGTATCGACATCCCTGCAGGATTAGCGGCAAAAACTAGTTCACTTACAGGCAGACCGTAATTACCTGAATTACTCAAAACCATACTGTTTTTAAAAGTTGCTGTCAGCTTACGGTCAAACCTGTTCGCTTTTGCAATAAACATGCTGGTTAAGATAAGTAGAATATTAAAAAGTAGTAAAAATACTAACGTTTGGCTAATTAACTCGCCTGACATTTTGCTCTCATATATATTTACAAAGCAAACAGCAGGCAATAAGAAATACACCGTCAAGGTTGACAGTGTAGATAAATCAAGCCTAATTACACGCTGCAGTACAGCCCCTGCCCCTATTAACAAGAATATTGGAAAAATGATATCTAGTAATATATGATACAAAATACTCATCCAAATTACCTTCTCTCTCTGATGAAAAAAAGAAAAATGCATTTTATTAATTAATAAAATGCATTTTCCTGCTTCTTACACTACTTGATCGTTAAAATAAATAACCTCTGAAAGAATCTTACAACCTGAGACATTTTTAAAAGCTTCCTTGGCTTCTTTTTCAGAATTAAATTCAAACATTGAAATATTGTTACCCTTTGAATAGACAGTGATTATCCACATTAACATTCATCTCCATTCAATTTTAAAAAGGAATTATTGATAAACCAATAGCAACAACAATCATAACTAAAGTCGATCCACAAGCCCATTTGAGGAATGTGCGCTGTAATTCCCCAAAATCTTCTCCAACCAAACCGACTAATAAGTACGTCGATGGAACAAGCGGGCTTAATAAATGGACAGGCTGTCCCAATAGTGACGCTCGTCCGATAAACTCAGGGTCAATTCCATAGACACTTGCTGCTTTGGCAAGCAAAGGTAAAACACCATAGTAAAAGGCATCATTTGACATAAAAAACGTTAAAGGTGCACTAATAATCGCGGTAATAAGTGCAAAATGAGAACCAAGTACATCTGGAATATATGAAATCATGGTGTTTGCCATGGCATCGACCATTTTCGTTCCTGAAAGAATTCCAGTAAAAATACCTGCAGCAAATACCATTGAAACTACCGATAACGCATTATCAGCATATTTTGCAATTCGTTCTTTTTGGTCACTTAATTTTGGATAATTTATAGTAATCGCCAAAGCAAATCCAAGCATAAACAATACGGTTGTTGGAAGTACCTCTTTAATTAACGCAACTAAAAGAAGGATCGTAAGGAAATAGTTTATGAGTATTAGCTTTGGGCGTTTTAGATAAGCGTCCTCAGATGTTGCTGCTACTTCCATATTCATTTTGTCGTAATCGACTTGAAGTATTCCAACTCGTTTCCGTTCTTTTCTCCCTAGACAGTAGGCCATAAACAGTACAAACAATATCCCCCCCGCCATACTAGGTATTACCGGAGTAAAAACATCTGACATCTCAAGATTTAATGCTGTCATTGCTCTGGCAGTAGGACCGCCCCATGGAAGCAGGTTCATAACACCTGAAGCCGATATAGCAATTCCAGCAAGTACCAATGGTTTCATACCAATCCGTTTATACAAAGGCAGCATGGCAGAAATGGTAATGATATATGTAGTTGTTCCATCCCCGTCAAGGGATATTACAAGTGCAAGGACTGCAGTTCCAATAGCTATTTTTACTGGATCTCCCTTTACCACTTTTAAGATAGTCGAAATAATCGGATCAAATACCCCTGCATCAATCATGATGCCGAAAAAGAGAATAGCGAACAGGATCATAATTCCCGTTGGGGCAACACTTTTTATGCCCTCAAGCGCCATTGGCCCCATTTCCTTACCAAATCCGCCAAGCAAGGCAAAAATGACAGGAATCACTATAAGGGCGATCATAGCGGGAAGGCGTTTCGTCATAATTAAAATCATAAAAGTTATAATCATCAAGAACCCTAATATTGCAAGCATCGTCTCCACTCCTTTTGTTTGTATATTAAATATAATCAAAATATTCAGGCGTGAAAACGTTACCAAAATAAAGTTATTAACGTAAATAAAATTGATTTTGTACATTTTGTTCACGAGAGGGGGATTTTTCCAAATAGGAATAATTCATTGGGGGTATCAAGTTTCGAAAAAATTCGGAGTGAACCAAGTACTTTCGTTTTTCGTCTCCTGCGGATATCATTCCCTTCGAATGATACCGCCAACCCCCTTTTTCCTCTTCCACGGGCACCATTCTCGCCACTTCTTATGATGACCGCTGATACCATTTTTCCATCTTCTTAGGTATCGGTATCAATTCCTATTTTCGGTAAAAAATGCATAAAAATGTTATGTATAAATAAAAAATGACCATCAAATAAACATTTTGATAGTCATTTTCCTTTACATTATTAATGTTTGCGATAAATAACGGAACCCGTTAATAAATCGACCCACTCTCTAAACTGGATAATACTTCCTTTCTGGTCTTCCCACAATTCCATAAACCACTTCTGCTCTTACTTCCTTTTTGGAGGAGAGATATTCCAAGTACCTGCGGGCAGTTATCCGAGATGCACCAATTTCCTTCCCAACATCTTCTGCCGAAATCCCCTCTCTTTTTACGTGGAAAACAGCCTTAACTTTTCCTAAGGTAATTTCATCAATTCCTTTAGGCAATCCCGCGCTCTTTGTCGGCACTTCATTTTTACCTTTACGAAATAAAAGATCTACATAATTCTGATTTATTTCTTGAGTGGTTGAAAGAAGCGCGTGTTTTTTAATATAATCCTGAATGACTTCCTCAAATCTTTCCCTGCTTACTGGTTTGATTAAGTAATTCTCAACGCCGTAACTTAAAGCTTTTTCAAGGAACTCTTTATCTGTTGCTGCTGTTATCATAATAATGCTAACTCTTGGGAATGTCTTCCGTATAATGGGGAGTAATTCAGATCCTAGCATATCTGGCATATATACATCTAGAAGCAGCAAATCTGGGGTTTTCTGCTCTAATAATTGTAAAGTCTGCTCCCCATTCAATGATTTGCCTACCACATCTATTTCCTTAAAGTTATCTAAAAATTTCGCATGTATATCAGCTATTCGAAAATCATCTTCCGCTATAGCCACTTTTATCTTATCCAAAATTCTCATCCCCTTGCACATTCTTTGGAAGATAAACGGTAAAAACAGATCCATTCTCGTGGTGGCTTTGCACCTCGATAATCCCATTCAGCTCCAATACCGCCTCTTCAGCATTTGATAAGCCAAATCCCCTTGGCTCAGCGCCATTTTTAGAGGTATACCCTTTTTCAAACAGAAGAGGAAATTCTACTTCACTAATTCCATTCCCATTGTCCGAAATCTCAAAAATGATATCACTTCCAATATCTGTAGCGAAAAACCTAACCGTCGGCGTCTCGCATTCATAGACAGCTTCAAAGGCATTATCTATTAAGTTTCCAAGGATTACGATCAAGTTAGAGAGTTTAATATGGGAAGGTAATATTTCCATATAGCTATCTGAAATAATCTCAAACTTAATTTTCTTTTCAGAAGCTTTTCCTAATTTCCCCAATAGGATTGCCTGCACTTTTGTATCTTTGATCTGATTAAAAACGACTGAATTCTGAAATTGCTGTGTTTGTGTCTCACTTTGTATCATTTCGATTGCCTGGTTATATTCACCAAGTTGAAGCAGTCCCAATAAAACGTATAATTTATTGGTAAATTCATGCGTTTGGGCACGGAGATCTTCTGAATAACTTTTCACTTCAGATATCGTATTTAACATTTGCTTAATTTCAGTTTTATCACGAAAAGAAGCAACAACTCCCTGAATACCTGTCTCATCGACGATTGGAGTACAATTAACAATAACGGTTTTATCTTTCCAGACCATCTCTTTATCTGTTTGTGCGTTTCCTGATCGTAATACTTCATACAAATAATTTGAAGGAAACAGCCCATCCACTTTCCTATTTTTGACTGTCCCATGGAGCTGAAGAAGCCTCTTTGCCTTTTGATTCATCAAAGTAATATAGCCTTTATTATCTATCGCTAAGATCCCTTCTTTTACCGCATGCAGGATAGCGTTTTTCTCTTTATAAAGAGAGGCAATTTCATACGGCTCAAGCCCCATTGTATCCCTGCGGATATTACGTCCTAATAACATACTGCCTAGAAGGGAAATCAAAAGCGCAAAGAAAGAAACAATGAGCACTCTCCTAATGTTATTTATAATTTGCTGCTGCACATCTTCAAGGAGAAATCCGACAGAAACGATTCCAATGATCTCCCCCTGATGATTAAAAATAGGAGATTTACCTCTAATAGAAGGTCCAAGTGAGCCCTCTGCCTTGGAGATATAGTATTCTCCTTGGGTTAGCGCCCTATCATTATCTCCGCCTTTCATCTTCTGCCCAATTTTAGTGATCAGAGGATGCGCATATCTGGTGCCATCTTTATTTCCTATTACCACAAATTCGGCACCTGTTTCTTTTCGAATTTTCTCTGCAATAGGCTGTATTGTTTTAGAAGGGTCGGTCGTTTGAAAAGCATCAATGATAGTCGGGATAAAGGAGACCGTTTTCGATAATTCCAATGCCAGCCTGCCCTTGTTTTCCTCAATTTGTTTACTTTCCATATAGCTATAAAACCCTGTCATTAGCAGGATTAACAATAAGCCTAGTGAGAGAACCAGCCCGAATATTTTTGTTTGTAGGGAAATTTTTATTGACTTCAGGCAGAAAACCTCCTATTTAAAGTAAATTCTTAGTTGCTTTTCTTGAAACGATATAAACTCGTTCTGGCCGACCGACTGTTCCGTAAGATAAGTCGGCTTCAATTTTATCATTGGATACTAAATGTTCAAGGTACCGTCTTGCCGTTGTTCTGCTTACCCCAATTTCTTTTGCAACAAATTCTGCTGTAAGTCCATCATCTACCTTTCCGAGGACATCCATCACTTTCTCGAGTGTAAGTGGATCAATTCCTTTCGGAAGGTAGGACTTTTCATTTCCATCTCTATCAAGGTCTTTTCGTAACAACTTGTCTACCTGATGTTGAGTCACATGGGTATTTTCTTTTCCTAATTGTAATAGCTGTCCATGATAATCCTTATACCTCAGTAACGATTGTTTAAAGCGGTCAAAAACCACTGGTTTTATAATATAATCGAATACTCCTATACTAATAGCCTCTTGTACTCTATGGATTTCTTTTGTAGCAGTGATCATTATAACATCCATTTGTTTCAATTGTTGCTTTGTTTCTTTTAGTAAATCTATTCCATTCATATCAGGAAAATAAACATCTAACAAAAGTAAATCCGGCTGTAATATATCAATTAAGGTTTTTGCCTCTATATAGCTGGCAGCAATCCCCACCGCTTGAAAGCCTTCAATCTGTTCAAGAAACCGCCTTTGTATTTCTGCTATCCTTAAATCATCCTCGACAATTAATACTTCAATATCTCGGTTCCCCTTCATTCATATTCCCCCTGCTTTTTGGTATTGCCACAGTAAAAATCGTACCTTCCCCCACATTTGATGAAAACGTGACATATCCACCTAAACTATTAATGGCATTTTGAACTAGACTCAGACCAATTCCGGCATTACTGCTCTTGTCCTTTGTGGTAAAGCCTTGTTTAAATATCTTGTCGTTATTATTACCTTCAATTCCTTTTCCGTTATCTTCTACTTCAATAATTAATTCTTTACCAAGGTCGGTCAAAAATAGTGTTACTCTTTTTTCTCCATCTCCATTTTCTCTAACAGCTTCAAAGGCATTATTGACAAGGTTTCCAATAATGGTTACTAATGAATCTCTACTGATTTCATGTGGTAGATCCTTAAAGCTGCTCTCTCTATCTATTGAAAAGTTCACTTTCAATTCGCTTGCTAGACTTACCTTGCCTAATATAAATCCAGCAATAATGGGATCCGGTATTTCCTTCATTAAAAATTGAATGAATCCTTGGGTGACATCCACTTCTTTAGAGATAAAATCAATGGCTTCTTTATAAGACCCCAGCTGAATCAAGCCTAGCAGGGTATAAAGACGATTGGAATATTCGTGGGTTTGAGCGCGCAACCCTTCTGCATAGGCTTTTACATGGGATAATTCCTTTAGTAACTGGGCCAGCTCTGACTTATTACGGAAACTCGCGACAGCCCCAATCACATTACCTTTCATATTAAAAATCGGAACCCGATTTGCCAAAAATACATCCCCAAATATAATAATTTCCTTATCATATTCTGCTTGCCCATTTCGTACCACCTTAAGAAGATTTGTATTTTCTAGAACCTCTTCAATTCTTTTTCCTCGGAGAAGAATCTCATTTGGAACTCCCAAAATTTTATGAGCCGTCTCATTCACCACGGTGATTCGCCCGTCGGTATCGATTGCAATAATCCCTTCATGAATAGACTCTAAAATGGCATGTTTCTCTTGGTACATCCAAGCGATTTCTTTTGGCTCTAGTCCAAACATCGCTTTTTTGATATTTAAAGAGATTAGTAATGCCGCTAGTAATCCTCCAATCAAAATAAGAAGTGTGGCAAAAAAGATTTTTTTCTGTATTTTTGAAACTTCTTTTTCAATATCTGTCTGAAGATAACCAACTGAAACAACGCCAATAACTTCTCCCTGGCTAAAGATAGGCGCTTTTCCCCGTAGAGATGGACCTAGTGTTCCAGTAGATTCAGAGATAACAGATTCTCCTTTAAAAACAAGCCCATTATCTCCCCCAACCATTTTTTGTCCTAAACGCTTCGGATTGGGATGCGAATATCGGATTTCATTCGTATTCCCGATCACAATAAATTCTGCCCCAACCTGGTTACGAATGCTTTCTGCGATCGGCTGGATAGCAGCTGCAGGATTTTCAGTATAAAATGCATCCTGGATATCTGGCATATTTGCAATCGATTGGGCAACGGATAAGGCTTTAGACCCTATTTCTTTTTTAAGATTATTCTCCATTATATTTTTAAAAGTAATCCCAAAAATTCCTCCGATTGAGATAATAAGAAGAAGAATGACTAGCATTAATTTCGAATGTAAACGCACTCAATCACCTCATTCATATTATAGTAAAAAAACTCCTTAAATAAAGGAGTTTTCGAATTATTATAAAAATTTATCCTTCAATATTAATAATTACATCTTTTCCTCTTCTTTTCATAATGAATGGAATTAGCAGCCAAAGGAGCGTAATGATAAGAAAAATGAGAGAAATTGGTCGTGTAAAGAATACACTGAAATCTCCATTAGATATCGTTAAAGCTCTTCGTAAATTATTCTCTACCATGGGTCCTAATACCAATCCGAGCACTAAAGGGGCAATTGGATAATCGTTTTTGCTTAAGAAATAGCCAAGAAGTCCACATCCCAATAATAGTAAAAGATCGTTCGTTGATACTTGGACCGCATAGACACCAAAGATCGAGATGGCAATAATCATAGGAATCAAGAATTGCTTTGGTGTTTGAATAATTTTCGCAAACACTTTGACAAGTGGGAGATTTAAAATTAAAAGCATGATGTTCCCAATAAACATGCTGGCAATCAATCCCCATGCTACTTGTGGATGGTCTTCAAATAATAACGGACCCGGCTGGACGTTATACATCATCAATGCTCCCATTAATATAGCCGTCGTACCTGAACCTGGAATACCTAGTGTTAATAATGGGATCATCGCACCGCCCGAGGCTGCATTGTTCGCCGATTCTGGCGCCGCAACCCCTGCAATCGTTCCTGTTCCAAACTTTGAAGGCGTTTTTGAAATCTTTTTTTCTAGAATATAAGAAAAGAAGGAAGCAAGCGTCGCCCCAGCGCCCGGTAAAATTCCTACAAAGAAACCCAAAATCGAACCGCGGGCAATGGGTCCTGCGGATTCTTTTAGCTCAGCTTTAGATGGGAGTAAATTATTTATCTTTGCAATCTCAGAGTCTTCCTCTTCTTTTTCCAAAATGGTCTTAAATACCTCACCAACTGCAAACAATCCTACTGCTATTGTTAAAAACTCAATTCCCTGATACAGCCATGGAACATCAAAGGTAAATCTGGCAATACCAGATACGTTGTCGATTCCAATCGTACCAAGTAATAAACCGAAAATAGTCATCATTAATGCTTTTGTTACCGATTTCCCAGCTAATCCACTGACTGCCCCCAGCCCTAATAGCATCAAGGAAAAATATTCTGCCGGACCAAATTTGAGCGCTACAGCTGATAAAGGTTTTGCTAATGCAATCAGTGCCACAAGGGTAATAATCCCCGCAACAAAGGAACCGATTGCGGAAATGGATAAGGCACTTCCTGCTCTTCCTTTCTTGGCCATCTGGTAACCGTCCAAGGTCGTAACGACAGATGAAGATTCACCTGGCGTATTTAATAGAATGGAAGTGGTCGATCCGCCATACATAGCTCCATAATAGACTCCAGCGAGTAAAATGATCGCGCTCGTTGCTGCATTTTCTGGTGGAAGCCCCCCCGTTATGGAAGCCGTTACTGGAATAAGAAGGGCAACACCACTCATCGGTCCAATCCCAGGAAGCACACCAACAGCGGTCCCAATTAAAACCCCAACAAAAGCAAATAGGATATTATACCAAATAAGTGCCGTTCCAAATCCCTGAAATAAATAATCAAGTGTACTCATTTTCTGTCCTCCTTTCTTTCTTGCTTACAACCAAATTGGCCAGCCTGGCAGTGTACCTTTTAAAACCCCTACATATAAAAAATAAACAAGTCCTGAAAAAAAGGCAGATACGATAAGGGATAGAATCACTTTTGAACGTTCCATCGTTTGAAAGCAAACGAATAAAAATAGAAAGGTAGTGATGACATACCCAATCGTTTCCAACGTTAAAATATAAACCAACGTAGCCGCAAAGATAATTATGAAAGGCTTGTACTGCAATTTCTCCTTCGTTCCCTGTTGATTCTTCGTGATGAATGTTTCATACAATAAACGGATACTTAATAAAATAAGTGCGCCACCAAGAATAAGTGGAAAGATATCAGGGCCAACTGCACTCCCATAGGACGAGCTTTCAAGCTGCCTGCTCCCGATAATAAAAAGAACACCTACAACAAGGAAAAATACAGATGCAATGTAATCAAATTTTAATACCATTCGTAATCCCCCTTCTTAAAAAAATAGAGGAAGGAGAGAGTTAACTCCTTCCCGAGGAAGGAGTGAGTTACTCCTTCCCTTCTGTTTTACTTCTGCATTCCTAATGCTGTTAATAATTGCTGGACTTGGCTTTCTTGTTCCTCTAAAAACTTTTTGAAATCAGAACTGTTTTTATATTCCAATTCCCAGCCTTGCGTCTCTACTTCTGTTTTCCACTCAGGAGAGCTAACGAGCTTTTCAATTGCTTGTTCCCAATAAGTTTTTGCCTCAGTAGACATTTTTTCCGGACCAAAAATCCCGCGCCAAATCGTAAACTCTGCATCGACACCCTGTTCTTTTGCAGTTGGTACATCCTTAAAATCACCCGATAAACGTTCATTTGAGGTAATCGCCAACACGCGCACCTTACCCGCCTTTAAAAATTCTTTTACACTAGAGGCATCGGTACCAATTACATCTGCGTTACCGCCAAGAAGTGCGGTAATCGCTTCACCGCCGCCATCATAGGAAACGTATTTAACCTTTGTTGGATCCACTCCATATTTATAAGCAGGTAGAATGGAAATTAAATGGTCCATGGAACCTGGTGCAGATCCACCTGCAAATGTTAGTTTACTAGGATCCTTCTTTACCTCTTCCAATACTGATTTTAAGTCTGTGAATTTAGAATCCGCTTTTACAACAATTGCACCGAAATCTTTTGTCAGCTGCGCCAATGGTGTTGTATTTTTGTAGCCATATGGACTGTTTCCTTCTTTTTTCAGATTGTTAATTACAATTGGTGGTGAATTGACAAAGAGCATATCATTATTTTCAACTTGCTGGGTAGCGTATTCCGCCATAAAGACAGCACCGCCGCCACCAGGCTTGTTCTCGACCGTCAAAGGCTGTTCAACCACCTTCGTTTCACCCAGCACTTTTGTAAACGCACGTGCAGTTAAATCCCATCCGCCACCTGCCCCTGAAGGTGCAACTACTGTAATCGCTTTCGTAGGATAGCCAGTACTTTCTTCCTTTTTACCTGAGCTTGCTGTTTCATTACTGCTGCTGCAAGCACCTAGGCTTAGCGCCAATGCCCCTGCACACATTACTGCTGAAATTCTTTTAATAGAAAACATTTCAATTCCCCCTTGTAAACGTTTTCTTAATTTTACAAAATTTTCGAATATTTAATAGATTATAAATTTAAACAGCATTAAAAACTTATTAACCATTTTGTTCATTTTGTTCATGAGGGGTAAATCCTATTTAAAAAAGCTTGTAGACTTATCTAGTAACTAGATTTTGTCTACAAGCTAAAATAAGCTTCTTATAAAAATTGTTTTATAATCCTTATTTCATTGTATTTACATTTTTTATACCTACTAAATATTAGTTTATTTTGTTGCGGATGAAACTTTAAATTGGTTATTGGCAAAGTTTAATTGTAAATGAGAAAAGGTAGCCGTATTTAATGACGGTTTTTTCAAGATTTAATCATCTCCTAGGAAAATATTTTCGGTGGCCTTTTATGCTTGTTACAGTGAATCTAGTCCACGATATTCAAAGAAATCAAAGTCAGCATACGATCCAGCTTTTCGGTCCATATCATGAACAGCAATTCCTACAAAGTTACCGGTAAATCCTCCAGCCAAGAATAATAAATCTTGAGGTTCTCCAATTTCGTGCCAAAGAGGATTCTCACCCATCCGATAAAAAAATCTTCCAGCAGGTCCGTCTACTTCAATCTTTAACTCTACTTCGCCCTTTTCTGTTGGAATAACGACTGGAAATAAAGTGAATTCCCCATCTCTACATTCCATCAATCGAATAACACGGCCTCTTACTTCATCATAGGTTAGGTAGGCATAGAGGTAATTATTATCATTTAAATACAATAGTAATCCAGCCATTTGATTATAGGTTTCTGGGGTATAGTCTATTTTTGTAGAGGCATCAAATCGGAAATCCTTTTGGCGAATAGCTAGAATATGATGTTCAAATAAGGATTGAATGGAATCACCTGATAATATTCGTAAATATCCTTTACGACTCTTTAAATCACACCATGAATCATCCGCTAATATGCGTAACGTGTTCCACTCTTTGTCAAGAACACCAGTAAAATCATCTCTGAAGTTAGTACTTTTTCTTTGTACAACTGGCTCTGCTGTAACAATTTCTATTTCTGCCAATGGTCCATTGCCGCCAGCCACTAATCGCAGCCAGCCTTCTTCTGTCCAATAAACTTCTTGAATAGCTGTTTCACGGCCTAAAATCGCTGCTTTTCCCATTAAGGGACGAGTACATAAATAGACCATATACCAGTTGCCCATTGGAGTTTGTACAATACTGCCGTGACCCGAACATTGTAATGGTGAATCGGGTTTATCACTAGCTGTCAACATGGGATAGTGTGGATCCAATTCATATGGTCCGGTAAGTTCTTTTGCACGACAAACCGTAACGGAATGACCTGAACCTGTTCCACCTTCCGCGGTGATCAAATAGTAATAATCATTGTGTCGGTATATATGTGGGGCTTCTGTTTTTGCCAATTCTGTACCATCAAAAATTTTATAGACAGATCCTACCAACCTTTGTTTATCTACATCATATTCTTGAATGACAACTCCAACTGATTTATTGCCTGTTTCGATACGATAATCCCAAATTTCATTTAGCAGCCACTTGCGTCCATCTTTATCATGGAATAAAGAAGGATCAAATCCGCTGCTATTTAAATACACGGGTGTTGACCATGGTCCATTGATACTTGGTGCTGAAATTAAATAATTATGGCTATCTTTAAATGGCCGTTTCGTACTTTTTACATCGGTGTAGACAAGATAAAATAAACCGTCTGCGTAACTAATTTGTGGTGCCCAAATACTTCCGTTTTGTGGGTTACCACGCAGATTTACTTGATTCGTTAATATATCGGTTTCGTGATTCCAATTCACCAAATCTTTTGATTGATAAATGCGAACGCCTGGCAGCCATTCAAAGGAGGAAACGGCAATATAATACCTATCTTCCACTTTCAAAATATACGGATCTGGATTAAATCCTGACAAAATCGGATTTACTATTTTTGTTCGATACATTTCCTACTCCTTCTTTTTCCTTTATTTTTCTAAATAGGCATAAGGCTGCGGCAATAAAAAAGAAAATAGCTAAGGGAAAGGCAATAAATTGGGTACCAATTAAAGTGGCTAAGCCGGCAAATATAAAGAACACAGCTCCCCTTTTAGGAGATTTATTTCGCCAAATTGATAGAGTAGCCAGAGCAACTAGAATAAATACAATTAGTAGTGTAATACCAAACCATATAGCTAACGCTTTCACTGCTTCAAAGCTCTCTGAAACGTATTCTTCAGAAACACCCGCCTGCAGGATAGGAAAAACGGTTGTCTCGTAAATACTTTCCTCCATCGAAGTCATCGTCAATGAAAACCCGCCTAAGAAAATGACACAAAGTATGACACCTGCTATCCCAATCATCACTTCCCATTTTCGCTTCATTCTCCATGTTCCTTTCCTATAAATCTACTTGTATGAAATCGATAAAATCTACTGTTTTCATCTCATTATGAAAGATATTTCGATTATTAATTTCTTTATATGTTACTGTTTTTCTATTTGCTATGTTTCCCCAATCATTCCACCGATCATGATGAATATGAGAACCTACCACACAGTTTGCAAAAGTAGTTTTCGCATAGGGGCGCCAAGGCCTTCCTAAAAAGACATTTGTAACATCTGCGTCCGCTGTTAAATAACATTGATCGAAATAAAACCCTTTTTTATTTTTAGAAGTGGAAGCAGCAGTAATGTACCCTTCTTTGTTAAGCGGTCTTTTCAAGGACTTAATTTCACAGCCTTGAAACGCTGCTTCTCCACCACCAAAAATAAAATCGACTGTTCCTTCTATATAGCAACTAATAAAATGACTCATGTTTTCTTCATAGATGGTTCTTATTTCAGGAGTAGAAAAAGGCTGGCCATTTTTTTGCAATTCTGGCAGTGGCCCCAGACAAATGGTGTCCTGATACCCTTTGAAGGAGCAGTTTTTAAATGTTATGTTGTTTCCTTCGCTGTATAAGGCAAGCGCCTGACCTACCTTTTCTCCTGGTCCTGCATTATTAATAATCTCAAGATTTTCTAAGCGAATATTTTCACCATTGATAAAAAGAGTTGCACTCTGAAAAGTACCTATTTCTCGTAGATGTTCATCTTTTTGTAAAGCATACCGATTTCCAATCACCTTAACAGAGCCGATACCTATCAAAGAAATGTTAGATTGATATAAGGTAATATTTTCATAATACTCTCCGCTTAAGACGGTGATTTTTAAAGGTCCATCTTCATTTCGACAACTTTCCAAAGCCTCTTGTATACTAGAAAAATCACATATTTCATTTTTTCCAACCACTAGACTCTTAACAAAACTCATAGATGGTTCTTTAAGAAAGTTTTCCATAATGATCTCATTTCCTTTGTTTCCTGGTGTCCGCCTGTAAGGATGCATCCTTCCCAATTCCCCGAAACACCGTGTTCTTCATACGTACTTATCAATCGCTCGTTTAAAAATTCTGCTCCTTCAATCGGACACATTCGATCATCCTTACCGATCATACTAAGGCGTGGTCTTGGAGCAATCATCTCTTGAACAGCTAGTGTAGAAAAATGTTTTAGAAATCCAGGAACATAATAATAGAAGCCATGATGATCTAAACCACGTTTCTGTTTTAGTGTCTCGAGATCCACTTGGGCTGCGATGTCCACTGTGACCTTTATTCGCTCATCTAATGCAGCTAACCACCAACTCATTAAACCACCCATAGACATTCCAATTGTTGCCATTCTGGCAGGATCTACATCTAATCGCGTTTCTAGATAATCCAACAAGGACATGTTATCGAATATCCGCATCCCCCACAGTGTTTGACCATCTAACAGCATTTCCTTTACCAATTCACTTTCCTGTTTCCCTTTTCGTTGATTAAAGCCCCACATATCAATACAACAAACAGCAAACCCAAGTTCAATGATCGTTTCAATGAAGGATGGGGTTTGTAAATAAGAGCTGCTGGTTAAAAGTTCTTCTTTCCCTTGATCAAAATTGCCGCCATGAGAATGATTAAAAATAACGGTTGGCAAAGGTTCAACAGCATTTAATGGTTTAGCAAAATAGGCAGGGACAGTTTCAATGTCATTTAAATGCAACATTAAACTTTCTAATACATACCCCTGCCTTTTCTCTACATTTATTAAATGTGCAGATATCTTTTCCGATTTCGAACGTTCTCCTAACAAATCGATTAGATGTTTTCGCCTTTTCTCAATCACATTGCCCCTACTTCCTTAAGAAGTACTTCTTCAGCTTTTGTATTTTTTGACTTGCAGTGGCTAATCTCTACATCCTCACTATATTCGATATGGAAGGCTGGACCTTCATGATTCTCAATGGTTACACGGTTAAATAGGATGTCTTTAGCAAAACCTACATAAAAACCTCGATTATTCATATCTTCTATTCCTGCCATCATGGCTGGTTTCCCAGGAATCGCATTTTTTGCCATAGAAATTTCAATGTTATTAAATGTAATTTCAGACACGTATTGCTCAGCTAATCCATAAATAAACCCAGCTGATGCATGGGTATTTCGAGCCGTAATATTAGAAAAGTGTATTCGTCTAAATGTTGGAGTCTCTTTTGTTATAGGGTATGGGTTTTTGTCCCAAACATATTTATCTTTACCTTTAGGTCCGCAGAAGTAGTACAAGTTCAAAATAAATGGACACATTACCCGTTCCATGACAATATTGTCAATTCGAATATCCTCAACGACCCCTCCGCGTCCTCGTCGTGATTTAAAACGAATTCCCCTATCGGTATCCTGGAAGGTACAGTTACTAATCGTCACATTTCGGATGTCACCACTCATTTCACTGCCAAATACCACTGCCCCATGGCCGTGAACCATTGTACAGTTGGTAATAGTAATGTTTTCACAAGATACCCTTTCAGATGTATCTTCCGTACCAGCTTTAATCGCGATACAGTCATCTCCTACATCAATGTGGCAATTGCTGATTCTTACATTTTTACACGATTCCGGATCAATTCCATCCGTATTAGGTGAGTCGGCTGGATTGATAATAGAAACATTGTCTATGGTTACATCATGACAACGGATCGGATTCAGTGTCCAGCTTGGTGAGTTGATTAAGG
Organism: Bacillus sp. CZDM1; assembly: GCF_055502545.1. NCBI lineage: Bacteria > Bacillati > Bacillota > Bacilli > Caryophanales > Bacillaceae > Bacillus > Bacillus sp. CZDM1. The sequence goes on from NZ_JBUESO010000004.1 coordinate 491,344, forward strand.
TCACATCTCGTATGGTGATCCGCTCACATCCGTCGAAACTAATCAATTTTGGCCGAGGGTAAGCTAAAGCTTCTCGTTCATTTCGAAAAATATGCCACCAATTCATCCCATTACCATCAATCATGCCAAAACCGGTAATAGAAATATTTTTTGAGTCTTCTGCAAATATGCAAGACGCATATACCTCTCGTTCAACACCTTCCCAACGAGAAACTACCACTGGATAGTCTTTTTGTTGATCCGAAAATTTTAAAGTAGCCCCTGCAGACAAATGCAATTCAATATTATCTTTTAAAAATAAAGCACCTGATAAAAATACACCTGACGGGATCACGATTTGGCCGCCACCATTTATATAGGCTTCATCAATAGCTTTCTGGATAAATTGGGTACAAAAACTCCCATCTGCTAATGCACCAAAATCGGTAATATAATAAGTTGTCATATCTTTACTCCTCATTCATGACTTCTTCAAATTCAGCTAAAGCTTGTAAAAACGCACCTACCCCTTTTTGGTCATTACAAATAATCGGTTCACTAATGTAATACGTATAGGTTCCGTCCCGTTGATCATCGCCGCCCAGTCCAGCAACCTGACAATTCTTATTTAAATTCACCCAGCCTTCTTTCGTTAGCAGGACAAATTCATCCAATAATCCTTGGTGCGACTTTCTTAACTGCGCTTCCCATTCTTGTCGATCAAGAGCCCCCAAGCGAATCCCTTTTGCTATTGCACACACAAACATACTGCTGCACGAAGCTTCTAAGTAATTCCCTTTTACATGTCCCTTATCTGTTACTTGATACCAGACACCACTTGCTTCATCCTGGTAGTTTACTAGTGTTTTTAATGTTTTCTCTAGTATCTGTACAAGAAAGTCTCGATCGGGTGTATCTTTAGGAAGGATTTCTAATGTATCTACTAAAGCTAATAAATACCAGCCCATAGAACGTCCCCAGAAGTTCTCTGACAAACCCGTTTCTTTATTGGCCCATGGCTGAACTTTTCTCTCATCCCATGCATGATATAAAAGCCCTGTCTTTTCGTCTATTAAATGCTGATAACTAAGTCTAAACTGACGAATGATATCCTCTAAACCTTCTCCATTAGCAAAGGTTGTTTGATACTCTGCATAAAAGGGGGAACCCATGTATAAACCGTCCAGCCAAATTTGATAAGGATAAATTTGTTTATGCCAAAACGCACCTTCAGATGTTCTAGGGTGTGTTTGGAGCTGACTGCGTAATAATTCAGCAGCCTTTTGATACTTTTCCTCTCCGGTTTCTTTGTAAAGGACAAATAACATTTTTCCATTATTAATATGATCGATATTATATTCATCCAGATGATACCCTTTTATTGACCCATCTTCTTGGATAAAATAATCCATGTTTTCTTTTATATAGTTAAAATATTTCGGTTCTCCCGTTTGCTTCCAGACCCTTTCAAACCCTTTAAATACCACACCATAATCATAGGACCACTTTCCTTTATATCCTTTGTCCTCATATATACGAGGTAGTCTTTCGATAATTGAGTTTGCTGTTTTAACGGACCAATTCATATCTATCATTCTCCTATCTCGGTTTATATTACTTAACATGCCAGCATATAGAATGGAGGTTCTTTCAATTGAACAAACCTTCAATAGAAAAACCTCCATAGTTATTATTCTGCTGCTTTGTACGCTGCTTTATATTCCTCTTTTATCGTTTTGCCGCCTTGTTCATTCCAATTTTTAATTGCTTCCTTATAATCATCGAGAGAGATTTCTCCTAAAATGTATTGATACGTAGCATCCGTAATAATCTTTTGTAATTCCGAACCTTGTGTAGTGAAAGTTGGTGATTCTAAAGGAACTGCAGGGTTAAAGACAGCATATTTTGCGTTTTCAGCAATCATATCATCTGCTAATGATTTAATTGGGTTAGGGTCTTTTAAACCATAACCAGCCTCTTTTGGACGTGAAGAGGCAAAAGGCTGGACTTCCTGCTGCCATAAATCCTGGTTAATAATTTCATATGCACCATCATCATTAACCTTATAGTGTGTACCATCAATACCGTAGGTCATTAACGTATAGTTTTCTGGTTCTAATAAATCATTAACGAATTTCAAAATCCGTTTTAATTCCGCTTCATCCTTAACCTCTGAACGTGGGAAGGCTAGTAACCCGCCAATACCATTACCTGCAGACCAGATGGCTCGTTCAGGATTCGAATCAGATGTCATATCATTGACTAAGGCAATTTCCATATTATCTTGGATACCCGCGGCCATTGTTTGTAGGTTTTTGGCATCGAATAGAGCTCCTACATAAATACCTGCCTTACCTTGAGCAAAGTTTTGCTGTTGATCTGTTTTGGCTGTTACAGCAAAGTCTTTGTTAATCCAGCCGTTTTCATATAACTCTTTCATGTAGTCCATTGTTTCAATATAGCCATCTGTTTCAAACTCAGCAGTAAAGTTGCCCTTACTGTCCACCTGCCAATTATTTGGTGTACCATGGTATGAACCTAATGTTTTGAAAGCACCATAGATTAAATCACTACGATCCATAAATCCAGTCGTATCATTTTTACCATTACCATCCGGATCTTTTTCCGTAAACGCTTTCGCCACTTCCATTAATTCTTCTGTTGTTTTAGGAACAGCCAAACCTACTTTATCTAACCAATCTTTACGAAGAACGACACCATTTCGAGCTAAATCTTTTTGGAACGGAATGCCATAAAGCTTACCTTCAATAGAGGCAGAAACACGAATGTCTTTTGAAATATCTTTTAAGTTAGGAAACTCATCTAAATAATCCTCAACATTCCAGAACATCCCTGATTTCAAAGCATTACGGACAGAGGAATTTTCCAAAATGGTTAAAGTAACAATATCTGCTAACGAATCCGAAGCTAATGCTGTATTGAGACGTTCCTCTTTTGATGCATCAGGGATCCAAGAAAATTTAATTTCTGTATTTGTTTTTTTCTCGATTTGGTCTAACACTGTATCGGTCGGCGGAGAAGCCGTATGCAGAATGTTTAACCAAGAAATTTCTGTTGTACTGTTTTTGTCGTCTGCCTTTGATGAATTTTTGTCGGTAGAAGCTGTACTGTTGCACCCTGCTAATAGAAGCGCACCTGCTAAACTAACACTGGCTAACTTTGATACCTTTTGTTTTTTCATTCCAATTCTCCTTTGCATTGTGGTAAATACTTTTATCTTCTAGCTCTTTGGCATCCATCGTTTCCATTCTTGTAAACACTTGATTAGCTGTCCAGGTAATCAAATAGAATAAGAAACTAACACCTAAAAAGGTTAAAACCCCTGGAAAAAAAGTAGTTACTGCCCAATAAATTACACCGGTAACTAAAAATAATACTAGTGTATATTGTAGACAGGAAAAACCGAATAGTAGAGACATCTTCATTTTAAAGAAAATTCCCTTCCAGTTATAATGAGCCATAATTGGAAAGATATAAACGAGTGATAATAAATAGATAAAACTGATTACAAATAATGCGACCCTAACATACCAATTGGCTACATGCATTAAATCAACGATTAAAACAATTCCGCCTATGAGATATATCCAACTGATAATGACAGATTCTTTGAAACTCTCTTTGTAATATTTCCAGAAGGTTTTAAATACCGGCAGGCTATGGCTGCCACGAACCCATTGCCTGCAAATACTAACCAATGCATAAGTGGAGGGGCCAATACCGAATATGCCTAATCCAAAAATGGTAAAGAGTATCCATAAAAAATTCACGTATGCCAAGTTAAGGATGATCGTTAAAACGTGATTCAACCTTTCCACTGATTTCAGCATGATATCCCCTCCTACCTTTCTCTAATACACGCCGTCTTCTCCAAATTTCTTCGCTAATTTATTTGCAAGAATAACTAATACCAATCCAACAAGACCTTTAAATAATCCAACTGCAGTACTGAAACTTAACTGACCATTCTTTAAACCAGCTGTATATATATAGGTGTCAAAAATTTCTGCAACACTACGGTTTAATGAGTTAAGTAAAAGATACATATGCTCAAAACCTAGATCAAGGGTGCTTCCAATTTTCAAGATTAATAGTGTGATAATAATTGGACGAATAGCAGGCAATGTCACATGCCAAGTTTTTCGAAGACGACCAGCACCATCCATTTCAGCTGCTTCATATAATTGAGTATCTACTGCGGTAATCGCAGCTAGATAAATGATCGTTGACCAGCCTAATTCTTTCCAGATGATTTGTGCGATGTACACGGTCCTTGTCCAATCAGGTGCAGTTAGGAAGCTGATTTTCTCCAATCCTATTAATGCTAAAAATTCATTAATAATACCGCCATCCACATTCAGAAAGATAAATGAGATGGAAACAATAATTACCCAAGACATAAAGTGAGGGATATAAATTAGGGTTTGAATTCCTGCTTTAAAATATCTATTCTTCACTTCATTAAGCATGAGAGCTACGATGATCGGTAATGGAAAAAAGATTATTAGATTTAAAGCAAACAAGATCAATGTATTCTTTAATAACATAAAGAAAGTAGGTTCCGTAAATAAACGAATAAAATGTTTGAGACCGACCCATGGACTTCCTAATATCCCTAAGAATGGCTGATAGTCTTGAAAAGCAATAATGAGACCCGCCATCGGTAAGTACTTAAATATAAGGAAATAAAGTACACCAGGGAAAATCATAAGATATAAGATTTTATTCGTTTTTAATCCCGCTAAGATTTTTTGTCTTTTTTTGATTTTTTGCTGCCTTGCAGTCAAAATGGGCAAGGGTTGATTATTTTGATTCACAGCACCTTCCATTTCCTTCCTCCTCTTATCATTTTGCTTTCCTTTCTTGTTCTAAGCATACTGAAAATGAAAAATTACGTACATAATCATTTTATGATTACGCTTACAAAACCCTTTGGTATCAGTGTTCTTGAACATGGTATCCACCATAATGATAGTTTTTAACTAGTTGTGATTATCCCTTTTTAGCGCAATTTTTTTACCATGAAACCGCTATCCTTATTGCTATTTCAATAGTGGGATATTGATTATATACGGAATTTGGGTGTGATGATAAGGTTGGTTTATCTTACTAAAAGATAAATAGATTACTATTGTGGAAGCGAGGAGGATTTATATGAAGAAAACGAAACAGAATAAAAAAACCAAAGGAGGTCTAATCTTTCCCATTATAAATGGTACCATCCTAATCCTGATTGCCCTTGTTTGTTTTCTTCCATTTGTCAATGTGATCGCAAGTTCATTTGCATCCACTCAGGAAGTGGTCGCAAGGAAATTCATCTTATTTCCACGAACTTTTTCTCTGGATGCCTATCGCTATATTTTATCAACGCCTACCCCCTTTAAGTCATTAGCGGTTTCCATTGGAGTAACCGGTATAGGTACTTTAGTAAGTATGGTACTCACAGCATTAATGGCATACGGCTTATCTCGAAAATATCTAATAGGGAGAAATTCCATTAATTTTATTGTTGTTTTCTCCATGCTTTTCAGCGGTGGAATGATTCCTACCTTCTTAGTTGTTAAATCCGTTGGTTTAATTGATTCTTATTGGTCACTAATATTGCCAGTAGCAATAAACGCTTTCAACTTAATTATTATGAGAAACTTTTTCCAAGCCTTACCTGATAGTTTAGAAGAATCGGCAAAAATGGATGGCTGCACAGATTTTGGTGTCTTCGTTAAAATCATGCTGCCGCTGGCATTACCATCAATCGCTACTATTTCTTTGTTCTATGCAGTCACCTATTGGAATACGTATATGACAGCTATTCTTTACATTAATGATTCTATCAAGTGGCCGATACAAGTATTATTACGTCAAATTGTCATCGTATCTAGTGGTATGCAAGCTGAAGGGTCCTCAGTAGATGTTGTACCGCCCGCTCAAACGATTAAGATGGCTGTTATCGTAATCGCCACTGTTCCAATGTTAATTGCCTACCCATTTGTTCAAAAATACTTCGTCAAAGGTGCATTGGTTGGATCTGTAAAAGGATAAAATATAAATCAATCAAAAAAAGCTTCTATAGCAGAAGCTTTTTTTTGGTGAAAAACCATTCTAATGCATATATTCCTTACGATAATCTCCAGGGGTCATTCCCAATTTCTTCTTGAAGAATCGAATAAAGTTTTGAGAATTCCGATACTGTAAACGTTCAGCAATTTCTTTAATAGCCAAATCGGTATCTTTTAACAAACTTTGTGCCATTTGTAAGCGATAATTCATTAGATAGTCTACAAAATTCTCACCATACTCTTTTTTAAATACATTGCTTAAATAGTTAGGATTATAATGCAATCGATCTGCAATAATATCCAGGGAAATTTCCTGATCATATTCCGTTTGTACAATGTATACGATTTTATCAGATAAGGATTTAAATCCTCTTTCTGTTTTATCATGAGTGCTTATAATGACGGGTTTAATTAAATCGTTAATCAACATTTCCTTAATCTTTTCTGGATAATAGGCGTTCATGGCAGCTTGATACAATTTCTTTATATTTTCAAAGATTTTTGATTCAGCACCTAATAGTTGTCCTAATTGCACGAGTTCATTAATAACTCGAATTAAGGTAACGCCTAAGCTAATGGGATTTTTATTTAAACGAAAAATTTCTTCAACCAGCAAATCGACCATGTTCATGACATCTTCCTCATGACCAGAACGAATCGTATTCAATAACTCATTGAGTAACTCGACAGGGAATTTTGAAATAGACGCATCATTTAACATCGAAGAGATATCATTATAGAAAATAATCGACTCCGGTCCAACATTTACTCGGTAATGTAGCGATTCTTTTGCTAAATCTACCGCTTTTTTACTATCGATTAACGATTCATAAATCGGGCTAATCCCAACACTAATGATAATATTCATCGATTTTTTCACCGCTGCTTGGATTTCTTCATAGTACTTCATGATCCGGCGCTCAGGTTCTTCGTCGCTTTTATCTAAGATAAAGATCGTTGCTTGCATTTCATCATTTAAAACGATTGGATTAAGACGTTCATCCTTAAGAACAATCTCTCCTACTATATTATTAATAGCCAATAATAATAGATTTTTATCGCCAACTTGTTGATCATCAAAGTTGTCGATTTGAATCAAACCTGTATAAAACACCTTATCCCCTTCAAAATGGTAGCCAAATTGCTCTAACCGATTCATCACATCATCTTCAGAAATTCGTTTTCTAAAAAGGCTTAAAACAAATAATGTCTCCAATTGAGGTTTCTGAATAGACAGACTAGCGGTTAACAGTTCATTTTGTCCGACTATCTTATCAATTGAATCAGCCAAAAAGGAAAGTTCATTTTGTTTTTTATGGACTCCCTGAATGTCCAGTTTTTCCTGTATCTTCTTTATCGGTCGTGTGAATGATAAGGCCAGCAAATATGAAATAATACCCACCAAAAAAATTAATAGGGCTGAGACAATAAAAAGGCCTACTCTTGTATTATGAATAATGCTGCCAATCTCATTTTCATCGATTTCCACTAAATAAAGCCAACGATTATAATCAGACTGCATATAGACATATTTTTTTCCATCATCTGTTGCTAACACGTTGGCATTTTGCCCGCCTTCCTTAGAGACAGCTTCAAAATCTTGAAAACTACCTTTTTTCACCTCTTTATTCTTCATCAAGCTCGAATAAAGTAATTGATTTTTTTTATTATAAATTTCTACTATATTATTTTGGTCACCTATAATCTGATCAATACTTCTTCTAGGAATATAGGAAATTCCTAAAGCGAACTTTTCCCTCTTATACATCGGTAAAGTCATAACCATTTCGATTCCAGATTTTATAGGTTTCCAAAATAGGCTATTGATATCATTGTTAATATATGTATTTTTGTATTCAGTAATTTCTTCCGTTGTTAGCGTTCTCAAAGAACCGTTAATGATTCCCCAGTTCTGTTCCAAGCTTACTAAACTATTATTACTGCCTTCGATCCCCATCATTTCTATGTAACTCATCTCTTTTTTGATATCCCGGTATATATCAAAATCTTTGCCTGACAACGGATTTTTAAAGATTTCTTCAAAATTTGATGTCGCGCTGTAAGCCGTATATCCATACTCGATTGTTCTTACCTTTTGTTCAACATTGTGAAGAATTTGTTTAGTATAGTTTTTCTTATCCTTCAAGAAGCTTTCCTCAACGGAATGATACGTTGAATTATAGATAAATATGCTAAATCCAATGACAAGTCCTATACCCAATAAGAAAAACGGGATAAATAGTTTGTAAAACACTCTTGCTTTTTTCAAAAAATCACCCCTTCGGTAAACTGTTTTTCAATATATTTAAAAAATGCAATTTTCAAAAATTTGATAACGCTTACGTTATATTAAACTACAATTACCACATTTACAAGACTATGTAACCTAGCATTTTATCATTGTATGGTATATGCATTGACACTAAAACATTTTGATTATACAATGTTAACGTTAACATTTCTCCGCGCAATATAACCATATCCTCTATAAAGAAACCAAAATTAGTTCTACTTTTGTTTTAACATAAAAATGTTAACGTGTACATATGCTTTTATCATCGAGTAATAAGAAATTTAAAAAACGGGAGCAAATACGGATGGAAAATCAAATAACCATTTATATAGCAGGAGATTCTACGGCTGCTATAAAACTACCAGAAAAACGTCCAGAAACAGGCTGGGGAGAAGCATTTCAATCGTACTTTAAAGAGAATGTAAAGATTGAAAATCGTGCCATTAACGGCCGAAGCACAAAATCATTTATAAACGAGGGTCATTTAGCTGCTATTGAACAAAGCATTCACCCCGGAGATTACCTCATCATCCAATTTGGCCACAATGATCAAAAAATAGAAGACCCTGAACGTGGAACGCACCCTTATGGAGATTATCAAGATAATCTTTTTCAATTCATTCAAGCGGCGTATCAAAAAAATGCCTATCCACTATTATTAACTTCCGTCACTCGCCGAAAGTTTGAAAATGACAGTATTGATGTCATGTCAATTGGAGATTTCCCTCAAGCCATGATTCAATTTGCTACAAAAAACCATGTACCCATTTTAGACATACATAATATCACCACCGAGTTTATGGGGAAAATCGGTAATGAGAAGTCAAAAAAATACTACTTGCATTTACCTCCGGGTCAATCCGAAAACTATCCTGAGGGGATTATAGACAACACCCACTTCAATGAAGAAGGTGCGAAAACAGTGGCTCAATTAATTATTGAAGCAATCCAACAAAGTGATTTACCTCTAAGGAAGCTACTAAAATAGTGAAAATACCATCTTTCTCAGCCATTTATAGGGAGTTGAATCAATGGAGGATTCATTTGTACAGCAAATCTATAACAAAAATCAGAAAAATTCCTTTAAGGTGCTAGTAGGATTATATAAAGGAAACTACTTAAGAATATTTTATTCTGCTGTATTCTTTATCATCAAACATATCCCTGCTTGGGTAATGCCGATCGTAATTGCGAATGTGATCAATGCCGCTACTATCCAGGAAGGTGGTGGAATTCAAACCATATATCTTAATGCGATCATTATGTTAATATTAGTACTTCAAAACATCATAACCAATTATTATCATACTAAATTGCATAGTTATGCGATTCGCAGTGTGGAATCGGGTTTGCGTGCCTCGCTTATTAAAAAGCTGCAAGAACTTTCAATTCCCTATCAAAAAGAGATGCAGTCTGGAAGGCTTCAATCTAAAATTATGCGAGATGTAGAAGCTGTCCAGACACTTTCCTCACAAGTGTTTGTCAGTAGTTTAAATATTATTGTCAATCTACTAGTGGCTTTAGCCATTACGTTATATAACAGCCCTACTGTATTTCTATTTTTTATATTAACTGTACCGATATCTGCACTTATTATTGTTGTCTTCCGTAAAAAAATCAGAACCTCAAATTCTGAATTTCGTCAAGAAATGGAAGAAACCTCTGCGCGTGTAATTGAAATGATAGAATTAGTACCCATTGCCCGTGCGCATGCGTTAGAGAAACAAGAGGTACGCCGTTTAAATCATCGATTCCAACAAATATTAACAAAAGGGTTTCAATTAGATATCATTCAATCTGTATTTGGTTCTGTTAGTTGGGCCAGTTTTCAACTTTTTCAAATTATTTGTTTAGTTTTCACTGGTATTTTGGCATTACGCGGTTCCATTACTCCAGGGGAAGTGGTGATGTATCAAACATACTTTACAACAGTAGTAAACTCTGTTTCTAGTATGATAACATTAATACCCACTATCGCTAAGGGCTTGGAATCAGTAAACTCCATTGGCGAAATATTAACGGCTGGTGAAGTAGAAAATCATGAGAATAAACCAAAAATTAAACAAGTAGATGGAAATTTTTCCTTACAACAGATTTGTTACAGGTATCCTAATAGCGATCAAACGATCCTCCAAGATATTAACTTAGAGGTCAAACAAGGAGAAACGGTCGCTTTTGTCGGAGAATCCGGTTCGGGCAAATCAACGATCCTGAATTTACTCATTGGATTTATTCAACCTACTGATGGAAAAATTCTTTTAGATGGCCATGATATGTCCTTCATTGATTTAAGATCTTTTCGACAGCATTTAGCAGTAGTCCCTCAATCAACTATTCTGTTCTCTGGAACCATTCTTCAAAATATCACGTATGGAATGCCATCTGTGACAGAAGAAGAACTACAAAGGGTCCTCCTTGCTGCAAACCTCTGGGATGTTATACAGAAGCTTCCTGAAGGATTGAACACGAGGATTGGAGAACATGGGGATAAGCTTTCAGGTGGTCAAAGGCAACGGGTATCAATCGCAAGAGCCTTAATTCGAAACCCGAAGGTCATTATTTTAGATGAAGCCACTTCTGCATTGGATAGCCATTCTGAGAAAAAAATTCAAGAAGCTTTGAATAGTTTATGTCACGGCCGGACTACATTTATCGTGGCCCACCGTCTTTCAACAATTCGTAATGCAGATAAAATAGCAATGATCGAAAATGGTCGATGTGTAGAATTTGGTACCTACGAGGAATTGATGTCTAATAAAGGGAAGTTTTATGAATTAAAGCAATTACAAATTTAGTGGTCTAGCAAAGGGATTAATAGTCGTAATTAGATGCTAAGGGAATCAAGCCTGGCATCTTTTTTTGCCTGTTAATTTGCGCTATATAAACAAAAAAATATCCCTTTTGAAAGACTGTATGACTGTCTACTCAAAAGGGATCTGTTAAGTCTCTGATTATAACGTAACTCCACTCTTAAAAATCGAAATCTCTCTAAAGTCATTTTTCTCATTATTGACAAATTCGCCGCTGGCAACTTGAATAATATACTCCACAAAGTCATTTAACACTTGTTTTGGCAGTACTCCCTCATCCAATAAGGTTCCTGCATTAAAGTCAATCCAGTGTGGTTTTGTTTCGTAGATTTGTGTATTAGTTGAAATTTTCATTGTTGGAACAAAGGTTCCGAACGGGGTCCCCCGCCCTGTCGTAAATAAAACCAGCTGGCAGCCGGCAGCTGCAAGCGCCGTGGAAGCAATGAGGTCATTACCTGGGGCACTTAAGAGATTTAACCCTTTTGTTTTAAGTGTATCAGCATATTTTAAGACATCGACAATGGTGCTCGTGCCCGCTTTCTGTGTGCACCCAAGGGATTTGTCTTCTAGTGTCGTAATACCGCCAGACTTGTTCCCTGGTGAAGGGTTTTCATAAACAGGTTGATTATGACGCAAAAAATATTCCTTGAAGTCATTGATTAGATCAACAATCTTTTCAAAAATCTTTTCATCTGCAGCACGTTCCATTAATTTCGTTTCGGCTCCAAACATTTCCGGGACTTCAGTAAGGACGGTTGTTCCTCCTTGTGCAATTAAATAATCAGAGAATCTCCCGAGAAGCGGATTGGCGGTAATGCCAGAAAATCCATCGGATCCACCGCATTTTAAGCCAATTTTTAATTCTGAAAGTGGAACGGACTCCCTTTTGTCATTTTTAGCATTTTCATATATTTCCATGACCAGTTTAAAACCTTCCTCGATTTCATCGGTAACATTTTGGGAGATCAGAAATTTCACTCTCTCCTCATTCACTTCACCCAACGCCTTTTTAAACTCAGGCAGCTCATTATTCTCACAGCCAAGACCTAAAACAAGAACACCTCCAGCATTGGGATGCTTTACTGCATTGATTAGTATTTGTTTTGTGTTTTCATGGTCATCTCCTAACTGCGAACATCCATAGTTATGCTTTAAGACAAGGACATTGTCAAATGGGCTAACATCACCAACATGACGCTCAAACCGCTTGATAATTTTCTCGGCAATTCCGTTCACACAGCCTACAGTAGGTACAATCCATAATTCATTCCGAATTCCAACATTCCCATCTTCCCGGCGATATCCCTGGAATGTCCGATTTTCATTTTGAAATAGATTCTGAGATTCCTTAAACACGTATTGGTATTCCTGTGTTCCTGATAAATTCGTTTTTGTGTTATGGGTATGAACATGTTCACCAGCTGCAATCACACCGAGCGCATGCCCGATTGGATAGCCGTATTTAATAATATCCTCATTTTCATATATATCTTTTACCGCTATTTTATGGCCGCGGGTGACGTCTTCTTTTATTTGTATATTCTTGCCATTAAGATGAATGGTTTCATTTTTCCTAAAGTTCCTTAGTGCTAGAATAATATTATCAGTTTCAGTTATTTGAAGAAAATCCTTCATATTGCGCCCCCTTCTAAATGGATGTTTCAAACAATTCTTTCAGAGCTTCCTTCACTCCCATTTCATAGATAGTAAGGAGGTTTGCACAGACGGTACGATCTAGATTTGGAATCGAGGTCAAATCCATCCCCCATAACCTTTTCTCTGCCAGGATTTCGTTCACGAGTTCTTTCATAGTAAGTTCATGCTGCTCAAATTTTTCCCAGTAAGTTTTAAAGAATTGCACATTTGCCGGATCATCCTGAAGTTCGATTATGTCATTTCCTCTTTTTCCTTGATAAAAATAAAGCAGGCAGCTTAATGAAAAAACCATTCGTTTTGGCAAGCTGTGATATTTTTCAACATAATCCAATAAGGCGGGCAGATTTCTTGTCTGAAATTTAGAAATGGAGTTTAATGCGATACTCATTAAATAATGCTTGATATATGGATTAGCAAAACGGTTAATCACATCATCTGCATAACTGCATAGCTCTGTTTTTTCCCCCTCTAATGTTGGGATTATTTCCTCTTCGATCATTTCTCTTATAAACAGGCCGATTTCTTCATGATTAACACTTTCTTCCACCGTGCTTAAACCGTAAAGATAAGCAACCGGAGTCATCGCTGTATGTGCACCATTTAAAATCCTGACTTTCCGTATCCTATAGGGAGTTAAATCGTCGACAATCAGTGTGTTTAGCCCTGTTCCCTCAACCTTCAGCTCATTTTTTATCCATTCCGGTCCCTCAATGACCCAAAGGTGATACTGCTCCCCTACCACCATCAATTCATCTTCATATCCAAGTTGTTCGGTTTTTTCTTTATAGGAATCGGTTGGAAATCCAGGTACTATCCGGTCTACAAGGCTTGAACAAAAAGTATTAGCGTTCACTACCCATTTAATAAATTCATCCCCAAGGTTCCAGTGGCTTGCATATTGCAATACGATTTTCCTCAACTTTTCCCCGTTTCTTTCAATTAGTTCACATGGAATGATAATGCAGCCTCGCCTTGTATCACCTGCAAACGCTATAAAACGGTGATAGAGGAACGCTGTCAGCTTCCCTGGAAAACTCTTCTGCGGCCGATCCTCCAACTGGTCGGCTGGGTCAAACACAATCCCAGCTTCTGTCGTATTAGAAACGATAAAACGGAGATCTTCTGTCCCTGCAAGCTTGATATATTCTGGGTAATCCGCAAATAGATTAATACCCCTGCTGATTGACTCAATCACTTGATGCTGATTTACCAATTGACCTTCTTTTATGCCCTGTAGGTAAAGGGTGAACAGTCCATCCTGTTTATTTAGCCTTTCAATCTTGTTATTGCCTCGCGGCTGAACAACCACGACACTACCATTGAAATCTGTCTTCTCATTAAGAACGTGGATTTGCCAGTCAATAAATCCTCTTAAAAAATTACCTTCCCCAAACTGAAGTACCTTCTCGGGATAGGAGGTATATTCATGATAAATTTTATTATTAAGTCTTTGCACTATTCTTTTCCCCTTTCCATTATGCACACGTTAACATTTTTGTTCATAAAGAAAGGTAAAAACTAACCTCTCTTCTTAACAGAATCTCTTATGATTAATTCTGTATTGGCAAAAACCTTTTCGGCTTTTTCTTCTTGGCCTGTTACGAGTGAAAGGATTTTTTCCGCACCAAGTACACTGATTTTTTCTAACGGCCGCTTTACCGTTGTTAGCTTTGGTGTTGTATATTGGGCGAAACCAATATCATCAAATCCAACAATGGAAATGTCATTGGGGACATTCAACCCACTAGCAAACACAGCATTCATTGCACCAATGGCCATGTCGTCATTGGAACAAAAAACGGCTGTTGGAGGCTTTTTCAAGGATAGTAATTTTTCCATTCCCTGATATCCGCTTTCCATATCATAATTTCCACTCACGGAATAATCCGGCTGAATCGTAATGCCATTATCAATCAGCGCAGTAAGATAACCGTCCTTACGCATTTGCGTTGATTTAAAGGTTGGAATTCCTTCAATGACTGCGATATCTGTATGACCGCAATCTATTAAATACTGCACAGCTTGTCTCGATCCCTCTGTATCGTTAGAGAGAATGTTGATGATGTAATCTTCTTCAATTTCTCTGTTAAGCACGACGAGGGGAATTTTCTTTTGGAGTACATGATAAATAAAAGAATGATCCCGTACACTTTGGCTCATTAAAATGATCCCGTCAAATCTTTGCAGATTAATACCCGAATAATCCTGATAATCATCGATACCCCTAATAAAAAGGTTATATTCTTGGCTAATGGTACTGTTTACTCCCTTAATTGTGTCTGCTAGGAAGCTTGGCGATGTGCCATTGCTAATACTTGTTAAAAATAAACCAATCGTATGCGACTTTTGCATGACCAGACTTTTTGCATTGTAATTAGGCGTATAATTTAGCTGGGAGGCAATATCAAGGATTTTCCTCCTCGTTGGCTCTTTAATAAAAGGGCTGTTATTTAGCGCCCTTGATACAGTTGTATGAGATACATTGGCCAATTTTGCAATATCTTTTATAGTAACCATTGTCTTGACCTGCCTTTTGCAAAGAATAATTAAGTTCATTATACCTTATCCTTGCTGCCTCTCCAGCTATAAAACTTTTTAGCTACTGCTTTTAAGAGCTGTACTCAACGGTTTCTGCTTCCTGAAACTCAAAATAGTTTTTGGCGTTGTAATAGGAGATCCCCTGAACAATTTGCCCTAGTAACTCTAAATCATTAGGTGCCTCGCCGTTTTCCACCCATTCGCCGATTAAATTGCAAACCAATCTTCGGAAATATTCATGTCTTGTATAAGATAGAAAACTTCTTGAGTCAGTAAGCATACCGATAAATCGGCTGAAAAGACCAACTGTGGACAATGCCTTCATCTGTTCAAGCATGCCCTCTTTTGTATCGTTGAACCACCATGCTGTACCGAATTGAATTTTCCCAGGCGTCTTACCGTCTTGGAAACTATTTATGATGCTTGCGATTACATAGTTATCTCCAGGATTCAATGAATAAATAATCGTCTTAGGAAGCTGGTTATCCTTCTCCAGTGCGTTCAGAATATGGACTAACGGCTTTGCTATTTGGTCGTCATTCATAGAATCATAGCCTGTGTCAGGACCTAGAATCTTGAACATCCTCGTATTATTGTTACGGTGGGCATTAATATGGAACTGCATGGCCCAGTCTAGTTTGGAATACAGCTTACCAAGATAGATTAACGTGAACGTTTTGAACTTCTTTTCCTCTTGAAGAGAAATACTGCTGCCCGATAATCTCTTTGAAAAAATCTCATTCACTTCTTCGAAGGTTGTTTCTTCAAATACCATAGAATCTAAAGCATGATCCGATACCCTGCCTCCAGCAGAATGGAAAAATTGCACTCGAGCTTCAAGCGCAGCAAGGAAATCTTCATAAGTCTCAATATCTATTTCTGCAGATTTCTCAAGCTTAGCGACCCATTCCATAAATCCTTCACGGTTTATTTCTAATCCTTTATCAGGTCTGAAACCTGGTACAACACTGACTGAATATGAATTTTCTTCTCTTAACTTTAGATGGTATTCAAGGCTGTCTACAGGGTCATCTGTAGTACAAACAACCTTGACTTTTGACTTTTCAATCAAATTCCTTACACTAAATCCCTCTTCGTTAAGTTTGGTATTTACTTTTTCCCAAATTACTGGTGCACTTTGTTCATTTAACAAATCATAGATACCGAAGAACCGCTGTAATTCTAAATGAGTCCAATTGTATAATGGATTTCCTATTGTCATAGGTACGGTTCTAGCCCATGCAAGGAACTTTTCATAGTCACTGGAATTCCCTGTTATATATTCTTCGGATATTCCGTTGGCTCTCATTGCTCTCCATTTATAATGATCACCATACAACCAGGCTTCCGTAATATTTTTAAATTTCTTATTTTCATAGATTTCCTTAGGACTTAAATGGCAATGGTAATCAATAATTGGCATGTCTTTTGCGTAATCATGGAATAAAGAGATAGCGGTTTTATTTTTTAATAAAAAGTTTTCATCCATAAATTTTTCCACTTTGCACCATCCTAATATAAAATGTTAACGTTAACAAAATTCTTTATTTTCAGTCTAACAAATCTGAAAAACATTGTAAATAAATTGTTAACGTTAACATCTTGTTTTGTCTTATATCCGCCTTCACTTTTTACTAGTCGTACTTCCACATCAGGCTGCAAGCGAAAAGACCATTATTAGTGAATTCTTGAATAATTTTTAATAACTATACAAAAAAGAGAGCTGGGTAATTCCACCAGCACTCTTTCTACTCTAACAAAATTAATTCGTAACGGCTTCGCGTTTGCGCTTTTTCTCCATTTGCTTTTCGTGCGCCCGAGCGTGGGCACGGTGGCGGTCTTCTTCAACTTCAGCAGACATTTGTATACCCATAGGGACTGTGGTAGCCGCTATTTCTTTGAGCCC
Organism: Bacillus sp. CZDM1; assembly: GCF_055502545.1. Lineage (NCBI taxonomy): Bacteria > Bacillati > Bacillota > Bacilli > Caryophanales > Bacillaceae > Bacillus > Bacillus sp. CZDM1. The sequence goes on from NZ_JBUESO010000004.1 coordinate 508,603, forward strand.
GTTCTGGTCTTTCTCAAAAACAAATGATGCTCTTGTTGAAATATCAGCTCCTTGCTCAGTCACAAAAGGAACGACACGGTAATCTGCACGCCATTGTTCTGGAGTGACCTGGCAGCGAACATAACCGCGGTAATTATTAAAGAATTTAATGTGCGGGTTATCCGCCAAAGATTTGGCCGTGTCTGCACGCCAATCAGATCCGTTTCCTCCTGAAGTAATCGATGTTCCAACAAACTCTGCTCCAAAAATCGGAGCCTCTGGATTGTTAAAATCAGTGGTAAGGTTTGAAGCCCAGCTTGCATGCACATCTCCAGTAAGAACGATAACATTGTTGATGTTACTGCCAGCAGCAAAATCAGTGATTCGCTGACGTGCCGCCGGATATCCATCCCATGAATCCATACTGAATTTTGGTGCTGTGATGCTTCCCGATTTGCGCTGCGCAAAGAAAATCTGTTGGGCAAGGACGTTCCAATGAGATTTTGAGTTTCCTAGATTGCCAATGAGCCATTGTTCTTGTTCTGTTCCAAGAAGAGTGCGCTTTGGATCCAAGGATTCCGGTGTATGAGCTTTCGACCCATCACCATTCGCCTGGTCATCTCGGTACTGACGTGTATCGAGAACATAGAAGTTCGCTAAATCACCATAGGTAAAATCCCGGTATAATTGCATGCCGCCATCGTGGGGCAATGACGACCTGCGGAGTGGCATATGCTCATAATAAGCCTGGTACGCAGCAGCACGACGCTTTATAAACGCCTCAATAGACTGGCCTTTTTCTGGAATGATATTTGCGTAATTGTTTTCAACTTCATGATCATCCCAAGTAACAACCCACGGGAATGCAGCGTGTGCAGCCTTGAGGTGTTCATCAGAACGATATTGGGCATGACGAGTACGGTAATCTTCAATTGTGATAATTTCATCACCTTTGTGGGCACGGACATTGCCCGTTGATGAAAGATACTCGTTCGTACCGTATTCATATATGTAATCGCCAAGGTGGAATACAAGATCCAGATCCTCTTTCGCCAAATGCTTGTATGCAGTAAAATAGCCGTGTTCATACTGCTGACAAGAAGCGAATGCGAACGTCATGCTTGCTACGTTGGCACCTGCTGCCGGTAAGGTTTTTGTTTTTCCGACAGGACTTATTTCATTTCCGGTCTTGAAACGGTAAAAATAAACACTATTCGCTTGCAGGCCGCTCACTTCTACATGAACTGAATGTGCGAGATCAGGGGAAGCATGTTCCGTGCCTCTTTTGATTATGTTTCGGAAGTTTTCATCAGTGGAAAGCTCCCAATTAACGGGAACGATATGTGCTGGCATTCCGCCGCCATTTAATGGATCCGGAGCTAGCCTTGTCCATAATACAACACTGTCAGACAGAGGATCGCCGGAAGCAACACCAAGAGTAAAAGGATATTCGCTGAAGTTCGGAGCTGCATCTACTTTAAATCCTCCCAATGATTGAGCAATGGTCAGCCCAAGTGAGAGCCCAGCGATCTTGCCGGCTCCATGAAGAAAACTGCGGCGATCTATATTCTTTTTCAAATTTTGCTCGTTAAACTTCCTAATCATTTCGTCCAAATTAGTCATGATTTATCCCCTCTCAAATTAGCATATTTTCACCACGTTTTTGATTATAACTAGGATTTATTAAAAAAATATGAAGTTTGTAAATAGAAAAATAGTATAGTTTGCATTAAATGGTTCATTTATAATAGGCCATTCCATTTAGTTGAAGAAAAAATTCACAACAATAATTCGGATTTCTTCCAATCAACGGCAATTTCTATCGACATTACATAGCCTTTTTTTCCTGTTTTTCTTAATATTATTTTCATAAAAATCTTACAAACTATCTTTTCAATATAATGTGCACGTTACCTTCCTTGACCATCAAGGGTGCCTTCTAAAACAAAAAATCTCACCTTCTATATAGAAAGTGAGATTTTTATGTTGAAATCCTTTATAACCTTATTGAGTGACTTCCTCGCCTTGATATATCCGAAATGCGGGAACAATCGTGTCGGAAACAATTTCTTTTCCTTTTTCACGAATGAAATCCAATTTATAATAGGAATCAAATCTTTGGCTAATTTCCGTTTTCACCAGTTCGGGCGGAGTAACGACGATGAATTGGAACTTCAGTTTTTCAGCAACGGCAAATATTGGATCAAGGACATGTGCTGAGGCTGCTTGTCCGAACGGATTATCACAGACTAATGGAACCCAGCTTTGGTCGGTTTCACTTTTAACAGATAGTAACATCATCATCATCACCATTCGGGCTGATAACTTTTGCCCTCCGCTTCCATCTGATTTCGTCTTAGAACCTTGATTAATCGTCTGCCAGGTTGAATAATGTTCTCTTTGCGGTTTTCCGTACATAAAGGCATTATCCGTCCGCATGTTATAGACAAGCAGTTCAGGATACCTATTTCTAAGTGAAACAAACAAAATTTGTTCATCACTAATCAATTGTTTGACTTCTTCATCTAATGCTCGATTATGATCATCGATTAGATCAAATTGTTTGGTTATTTTATTAATTGCAGCTACGAAATGCTGCTTCAGCAATGGTTCGATATCTTCAGGCTTTTTAGGTAAGATGTCTTCTTTAAGCTGGACGAGCGGAAAGGACCCTCGTTCATTTTTCAACTTCATTTTTGAAACCATTGAACGAATTGCCTCTGAAATGCTCATCACTTTCATGCTGGCACGGCTAGCCCAGAAGTTTTGCGCCTTTTCTGCTCTTTCCTTATCGCGTTCCAATTGCTCCAATCCACTTTGTGAAAAACGCTTCATATTTTTAACAACGCTTTGGATATGCGTATAATGCCTTGTATCCATATGGTCAAGTGTTGTTAATACTTCATTTTTAAAGCGAATCTCCCAATCCTTGCCTTCAATTGTCAGCTTTAAATTTCGTAATGATTGATCGATTTTCGCATGCTTCTCTTGGCCTTCTTCTTGTATAGCTTGATGTTTTTCACACCAGGATAAGATACATGCTTTTCCTTGACTCTTAATTTGTTCTACATCCTCATTCGTAAATACTCCCGCTTCTTCCTTTAGGATGACGGATAGTGTTAGGAGATCTCCTTCATAACCAGTAATATGATTTTCAGTTTCTTTTTTGCGTTTCTCCGCCTGCTTTACTTCCTCTTTCGTTAACTTTGTTTGGTCTTTTATTTCTACTTCTTTAACCACTAAGTCAAGATCTGCCCATTCTTCTGGCTGTTTTTCATGCTTCTCAACTTTCTTCCCTGACTTTCCACGTTGTTCCGCTGCATGCTTTAAGGACGTTTCGGCGACGGTTACAGCCGTTCCTTGATCCCGTTCTTCTTTTTCCGCTGCCTTTGCTTCCTTCTGTGCAGTTTGCAGCATATTTTCTAAAATACTGATTGGTTCAGATGGTTCCGGAGCATCCTTCCAATCTTCATTATGAGTTGTGAGTTTCTTTTCTAATTTCTTTTGCTGCTTCTGTTCGGTTTCTTTTCTTGCTTGTAGAACGAGTAATTCTCTAGCCTGTTCTTCTTTAGATTTTTGCAGCTGCTTTAGCTCTTCGATACTACCGTTTATCTTCTGTAGTAAATGCAGCGATAGATGAGGAACCTCTTCGCTTTGGTCCGCTTTTTGGTCAGGAGGAAAAACGGCTTCTTCAATAAAGAAGGATATCTCCTTGATATTTTGTTCAGTTGTAAGCTTCCATTCAACATACGTTTGATTCCACTGGTTTTGCAAATCAACGATAGTTTGATATTCTTTTCCTATTTCTTGCTGCTGAATAGTCAAGGCTTCCTTTTGTTTTTCCTTCTCAAGTTTGACCCGTTTATTTTCTTGTTGAAGCGTTTTTTCTTGATCAAAAGCCTCTAATGTTTCTACATCTTTTGTCAGCTTTTCTATCTTGCCGTTTGCCTTTTCCAGCTGTTCTTTTATCCCAAGCTGTAATTCTTTTTCTTTATCAACTTGTGTTTTGATTTCCTGTAATTTCATTTTCTTGGAAGATAGAGCGTTTAGCTCATGGTTCCAAGCTTTTTCAAGATCATTAGCAAGCTCACCAGATAAAAAACGATCAATTTCTTTTAAAATTCGACGTAATGAGGTTTCTGTTTTTTCAATTTCAAGGAGAGCATCTTTCTTTTCTTCTATTTGTTTAGCAATCTTTATTTTCCAGTCCGTGAATTGGTTTTTATTCGATAAAAGTTCTTTCTCCGTTCCATTAATGATCACAAAAGATGGTTGTGGATGTTCACTATTCATTTCCTCGCGCAAGAAAATCGGAACAGGACTTTTAAACATCCTGCCTGAAAGAACCTGATGATTTATTTTTTTCCATTGCTGCCCACTTACGACCAAACCGTATGGAAGAAGCGGATTTGACATCAGGCAGCTCGCCATATCCTCTGTCCCTAAGGATTGAAGAAATTGAGTTCCATAAAACACATCAATCCCAGTCTTTTCATCAATCCATTCCTTTAATTCTTTCACGTCCTTATTTGCGACCCAGAAAGGCTCATCGTTTAAGGTGTGGTCGAGTTGTGTTTCCCAAAGTTCTTTTTTCATTTGTTCAGCTTGCTGACGGTTATGGTTCAGTGTTTCTTCAATCTGTAAGCTATACTTTGATAAAAGAGAAGGAGTAAACGGTGCAGTGACGTCATCTAATATACCAAGAAGCCTATCTAGTAGTTTTGCTTCTTTTTGCTTTTGCACTTCATTTGCTGCGCTTAGTTCTTCACATTTTTCTTCTGAATACTGAATCGATTGGACGAGCGTACCATGTGAAGCAGCAAGCTGATTTTGCAGTTCACTAGATTGTTTATCTTTTGCAAGCAACTCTACTACTCTAGCTTTTTTATCTTCAATTTGTTTAAGAATTCCCTCGTTCAAGCCCTTAAAGTCATAGCTTAAGCGGTCGCCAAATGTTTGGATGAGTGCCGCTTCCATAGACTCAAAGTTATGCATTTGTTTATAAAGAAAATCAATTTCAGTACTAAGCTGGGCAATGTCTTTTGTCTTTTGTTTATCTTGCTGCGCGAGCTCTGTTGCTTTTTTCTTTAAATATTTTTGATACCCCAAGTACTGTTTAACACCATCTTGGATGGATTGATAGGACTCGTCCCACTCTTTTCTAGCTTCTACTTTGATTTCAGCCATTCTTTGATTCACTTGCTCTAAGCCGCTATTTTGTTCCAATGTCGCAATCTGTTGTGACAGCGAGGTGATACTTTGTTCATTTTCACTCCACTCTTTTAATAAAGCTAGAAAGACCAATTGTTCTTTTCTTTCCTGCTTCACTTTAACAATCTCTTGTAAAGAAGTATGTTTAGCTCTTTCCTCTACTAATTTCTTTTCCCAATCCATGACCTCTCGGTGAGCTTTTGCAAACTCTAAATTATCTTTTTGAAAGCGAAGTTCTCCTTGCCTTATGATTAATTTTTCCATTTCTTTCTCGATAGCTAGTAAACTTTCCTCTTCCGATTGCTTCAAATGCTTCAGCGCACCAAGGAGTTGTCTTCCTGTCTGTGTACTTGCATGAACGATTTCTTTATGTTCCACTCCTTTAGCTAAGTGCTCTTCGAATGGAACAATATCTTCTAAAAACTCTTTATGGGCTTGCTCTCTTTTTAATAGAACAGGCAAGTCCTTAGCGATACTTGCCTGACTTTTGAAAATCTCCACCAGATCGTCCTTTTGATGTTCGGTTCGATGTAAGACTTGACTCACAGTAGGAATGATTCGTTTTTGGAACAGGGAATGGTCATCCTCAGCGCCCTCGAAGTATTTCCCAACACCGCCTTCATCCTTGTTAATATCCTTCATAATATCCCAGTCTTTACGGTTAATTCCGTATGTATCAAGGATGCGATAGTGCTTCTTCGTATCTCGGTAAACGTCAAACCCATTCCATTTTAGATAGTCCTTCAAGCTTTCACTATCAGCAGCCTCATCATTTTCATAAAGTGGAATATGCTCAAGTGCTGCCTCTTCTTTACGCTCAAATTCTCTTGTGTAAAAGGTAATATTTGGGAGGATCTTTGCTTCCTGTTCTAAGGTTTTATTTTCATTTCCACTTTCTTCACTCATTGAAATCCGCTGTTCAGCTGAAAACATACCTCCTGTAATCAGATGGCGACGGTCTGCACCGTCCAATTCCCATTGAATAAGAACATGAAAGGTATAGGGAATAAATTGCTCTTTATTATTAAAAAAGAACTGCTGATAATAGCGATTGTTCTGCTTTCCCCACGAGGTTCCAGGTTTAAGGATTTGGAAAATCGTTTGTAGGAACACACCTTTTCCGCCACCATTCATCATCGCAATGAGCCCATTTGTTGAGGTCTCCTCATTATGGAAATTAAACGTGGTATCTTTATATTGCTTTTGCATGCCATCATACTTCAGATTGACAATTCTAATTCGATTGATTTTCGGCATGCTCATTCTCCTCCGCAGTCATTAACTTTTTGAATAGTTCATAGCGATCATAATCGTGATACAAGTATTCAATTCGCTCAAAAAGCTCACTCTTAGGAATCACCTTAGCGATATCGTCCCGATCAAGAATCACGATCAGCCCCTCAGTTTCTAATAAACGCATAGCCCCAGCAATTAAACCGATGCGGGTTCGCCGATTTCCTTTTTTTAGTCCAAAATCATCACTATCGACCTCCATGTATTTCCATGTGGTTACAACTTCCTTCATATCAATTCGTTCTTCTTCCCCGAAGGTGGGTTGAGTTTTAAGAATACTCTCCCATTTCATGATAAGATCATTGACTTGCCGTTCTAGTGCATAGTAGCTAATGCCCTCCCGCTTCGTGCGGATTTTCGCAGCCTGATTGCGATCGATGGCTGCTAAAAAAGACATAATAACAATGCTAATAAGATGAAAGTGTTTTTTCGTTTCCACTTGCCTATGCTTATCTTTCAAATGGGTAAAATTCGTTGCAAAGACGGAGCCGGTTGGCTGAACAACTAAATGGATGCGTTTAGGTGCTTCAATGATATATGTACCGGATTCGTCTGCTAATAAAAGAACCGTCTGTCTCACATCCGGATCAAAATATGTCTGGAAGTGTTCACTATTTTCGTCGATTACTTTATCTTTTAATAGAGTGAAATAGACAGCGGATGCCTTTTTAATACTTTCTGCATTCATCATTTTCCCTCCTGTACACAGATCTTAAATGGGGTGATTTTCATTTGATACCAATGATGCGGCTCCGCTCGATGGTCAAACTTGGTAAAAATCTTTGAGCCTTCAAACACTTGAAATTGCGGGTATTCTTTCATTAGTTTAGAAAGAAGAATTTCCCTCTCATCGCTTAAGGTTTCTTCCTTTCGATGCAGTACTTGAACCTTCAACGGCTTTTTATCGAACATCATCCACAAATCTATTGTTTCAGATTCCTCAAACCATAAATCCTGTACTTCTAATGGCAGCTCTTTTAAATCCTTTAATGAAAATTCACCGTTCGTTTGTAAAAATTGAAATACATAACTCCATGCCTTAATAACAGAATCCCAGTTGGTCACTCGCAGTCGGGTAATACTTTCTTCTGCCTCCTCTTCGACTACCGTCTCGGTTATCTGTTTTTCATCGAATTCTTGTTCACCCCAGATCCAATCGAGTGGCAAAATAAATTCATTCTTCGGTGAAAATAACGGAGAAAGAACTCTTTCTATTTCCGTAAAACTTTGAACTCCCTCCTTCATAAACAAATTTTCATAAAAATGTTCGCGAAATGAAACGAGACTGGTTTCCCAAAATAGTGAAGGATTTTCCGCTTTTAATTTCATCTCATAGGAAATATTTTGAATGACTAGCTTCGCAAAACGATCATGCAATTGCCTTGTATGTCCAATTTTCTCTTGGAGAAGAATTAATTCTTTCTGAATGGAATCATCTTCTTCATTTCTGCGTTTTGTTTTATCGATCATACTGGTAATCGTACGAAAGTGATTTTTTTCTTCTTCAAATTGCTTTTCAATTTCACCACGATTGTCTGCCCTTTGCCATTCTTCATCAATCAATAAGATTTTGGGATTGTTGATCATTTCCTTTTGAAAAGAGAATTCATTTGCCATTAAGCGGTTCACGCGTGAAATGAGGTGATCGAGGTTTCGGGTAGCTTTTCGAAAATTACCATTCTTAATCAGCTGCATACTATAAAGTTGTTCAATGGTGATGGAGAATTCCTCAGCCATTTCCCTGCTCATAAAAATCATTTCCTGTGAGACATCAGTGAGTTTATAAACAATCGAACCACCCATCTCTAAATTCGTATATAATTCATCCATCGTGACATAGCGAAAGACCTGAGTTTCCCAGGATTGTCTGATTTCATCGTAATATAATGCCTCAAATGGTTTGCTGTACTCTTCCTTTCCCTGATACAACAGACCGCTTGTAATCCGTTCAATTTGCTTGTCGTCTGCTAGAAGCTTCATTTGTTTGATAGAGTCTTCAACCATATATTTGATATCTGATTTCCGCCTGTGATCATCATCATTTAATTCTCTATAAAAAATGGTGAGGAGTACCTGCATGAGAATGGATTGGATATGAGGTTTCAGTTCTCCTACTTCCATTCCCCGGCCAAGCTCAAACAGTGGATTTAATCGTTGCATTCTCTGGGCGAAGCCTTCCCATGATTCGTTCACTGCCATCTCCTCCATGTTTCAATTGTTAAGACTTCTTGCGGGATCCGTTTATTTTCCTGCCATAATTGTTGTAATAGTGCTTGCTCTTCTTCCGTAAACCATTGAAAGAATGCATCACGGTATTTAATGTTTTGTGTTTGACCTTGTTTTTGATCATTTCTTTGAGCTATGCACTCTAGCATTTTACGATAGATTTTCAAGGCAGGCTGAATACAGCAATCCGGGTATTTTTCTACCAGCCTGCTAATAATCCCATATCCCGCTGCATCTAGGTCTCCCGCGTAATAGAAAAGATAGTTGTTGTGTGGAAACATTCTGAAGAAAAAAGAAAAGCTTCTTTCAATTTTCGTTCCTTCCCCATAAATAATCAGTTCAGGTTCATAATCGAGTTGATTGGATTCTAATAATTTAATGGAAGTATGGAAGAAAGATAGGTTCTCGACAATCAGGACCCGCTGAATATCTTTTATCTCTTTCCCTTGTTTCATCCAAAATACAAACGGCTCCCCGTAGTTCACCATTTTAAGCTGCTCTTCTGATACTCCAATTCTAGCTAAAAATCCTTTCCCCTCAGGAAAGCTATCACCATCATATAAGAATTTTTCATGACCAAAGAGCTCTAGACTTCTTTCCTCAAATGACACGATTTCTCGTTCCTGGCTAGTTTGTAAAAATGTATATACATTCTGGATGCGATCCCATTCGTCTTGTGTCTGCCATTCAGGATGCCGTTCATAATAGGAAAAATCAAACTGATCACTTAATTTCATCATCGCAAGACGATCCCATTTGTTTTCCTGAACCTTTATATTAACCCAATAAAATAGCTTAAGCGCTGGAGTTCTTCCATTATATTGATTATTTAGAATAGGGATGAGCTGTCCCTCAGCCTCCAATGTTTGAATGGCATGGTAAAACAAAGAATACCCGTCCATCTCAAAATAATCCTCCAATAGCTTACGCAGCTGAAGTTCCAAATCGTTAATATTTATCTTCTTCTTCTGTTTAGGGTGTTGAATATCCTCAATAAAACCTCTCACCCGTGTTTCAATGATGTCGATTGTACTCACCTACTTAAATCTTCCTAATTTCATAGAGATCTATTCCTATTGTCCAATTTGGACATCCTTTTATTATAAACTAGTTACGGTATGGTTGGTAAATGAAATTTCAAAACCAAGGGGACGGTTCTTCTGGCCTTATTGGGCCAGGAGAATGTACTGCACCCCGAAAGTTAGAGTGAAAATCTGACTTTTGGGGTGTTTATTTATGGGAAAATATGGTGAAAAACTT